>CP070276.1:1222540-1833810 GCA_016916535.1 Dysgonomonadaceae bacterium zrk40 | reverse complement strand
CTGGGTATAAGTAGTGATGGTGCCATCTTCCAGCTCGTTGATCAGCTCCACCTTGTAGTGTTCATCTCTGGCAGAGAACATCTCAACGGCATTCTTCTTGGAAATGCTGGCACGCACGATCTCCTCCTTGGCGGCGATCAGCTCCATCATCTTCTTCTCGATGGCCGGAAAGTCGGACTCCTTGATGGAGACCCCTTCACCGGGATCCACGTCATAGTAGAAGCCATTCTCAATTGCCGGTCCGATGCCGAACTTGATGCCGGGATAGATCAGCTGCAATGCTTCGGCCATAAGGTGTGCAGAGGAATGCCAATAGGCATGCTTCCCCTCTTCATCGTCCCACTTCAGCAAATTGACAGTGGCATCCTCTTCGATGGGGCGGGTCAGGTCCCATGTCTCGCCGTTGACGCTTGCTGCCAGAACCTCCTGTGCAAGGCGCTGACTGATGCTTTGTGCGATCTCGAGCCCGGTAACTCCCTTTTCATATTCCCTGACCGATCCGTCGGGAAATGTTATTCTTATCATGTAATCCAATACTTAGTGAATCAATTTTATCTTTTGGATTGCAAATGTAGTGATTTTGTGATATATGAAAGGACTATTTGAGGAGTTTTTTGCAAAAAAGAGTTGCAACAGGAAGAAACCCACCCGGCTCCGGTTTTGTTTTTTTAACAGCATTACCATATAAATTCAGCTCTCTGCTTCTATCTTTGCAGGTGATGAAAACAAGCATTCACCTCCTGCTCACACTTTTTCTCACCATACTTGTCATTTACGGCGGGTCAGGAGTGAATGCCTATTTCTATTGTTGCGACCATTGCCGCAGCGAAGGATTGGAAGTGATCACGGACCAACGTTGTTGCGAGATACACGCCAATGCACAAAAGGTGAGCCATGATTCTCACAGGCACGACACCGCCAATCACCTCTGCGAAGTGGGTGCACACGACAGCTGCGGCGTGGAAAGGATTGCCTTTAGCTGGGAAACATTCACCCGCAACCAGGAGCTGCAGCCTCAGGCCATTGACCTGCATGATGTTCCCTTCCTGGCTCATTCTATTCAGAACCATGATCTGACACCTGGTGCGATGATCTCCCATCCTGAAACTGAGAGTCAGAAACCACCCAACCTAAGTAGTGAAGTCTACCGCTCACTGCTCACCACCCTGCTGATTTAATTCCTCTCCCCTCCTTTTTCTTTCCGCACGAAAGAGAGTAACTTGCTGTGTCTTGACATGGCCGGCAAATGCAATATTCCCAAATCATTCATCGACGGTGCGATTCCGTCACAATCAAACATACCAAAGACAATGTTACAAAGATATCTATTTTCACTTCTCCTGATATTTGTCACACTGCAGCTATCTGCGTCCGACAAAGTGAAAGGATACATATACGACAACAACAATGAACCGGTGATCGGAGCCAACATCTACTGGGAGACATCAAGAAAAGGTACCACCTCAAACGGTGAGGGATTTTTCGAGATCGATCTTACCGGCAAACATGAACACCTGATAGTGACCTATACTGGCTATATCACCCAGAGCCTCCACGTCCATGACGCCGATGAAGAGCTGAAAATCATCCTGGAAGAAGATACGCAACTGCTCGATGAGCTGGTGATCAGTCGCCGCTCACCCGGCACCGTCACCCAGCGTGATGCCTTGCTGCAGACACAAAGGGTGACAAGGGGCGAGATTCACCGGGCAGCCTGCTGCAACCTGGGAGAGAGTTTCGAAACCAATCCTTCGGTAGACGTGGCTTACAGTGATGCCGCCACGGGTGCCAAGCAGATTAAATTGTTGGGGCTGGCCGGTACCTACGTGCAAATGCTCACTGAGAACTATCCCAACTTTCGCGGCGTAGCCTCACCCTTTGGCATGGACTACATCCCCGGGGCGTGGATGGAGGGGATCTACATCTCAAAGGGCACCTCCTCGGTGAAGAATGGTTACGAGGCACTTGCCGGCCAGATCAATGTGGAGTATAAGAAGCCACAAACCATGGACAAGTTCTCACTCAACCTGTTCGGGAGCGATGCCCTCCGCATGGAGGCCAATGCGGATGCGAGCATCCACCTGAACGAAGGTCTCACCACCGCCCTCTTCGCGCACTACTCTAACGACACCCAATCGCACGACCGCAACGAGGATGGCTTCCTTGACTACCCAAAGACAAGACAGCTTAACCTGATGAATCGCTGGAATCACGAGGTGGGTAAGTATGTGGCGCAGTATGGTGTCAGGTATGTGAATGAAGAGCGTGAGGGAGGACAGGATGTGACCCACGGGACAATTGATGATCCTTATACCATATCGCTGGCAACCAACCGGGGTGAGTTCTACACCAAGCAGGCTTACGTCATCAGTGCCGATGAGCTGGCGGAGAGCGCAGCACTGATCGCCTCCGGCTCGGTGCACGACCAGCAGTCTCGTTACGATCGCACCCCCTACGATGTCACGCAACAAAACCTCTACCTCAGCCTGCTATACGAGAAGGATTTTTCACACATGCACAACCTCAGCACAGGGCTTAGCCTGAACCACGACGGCTTTGAGGAGCAGCTTGACAACAACTCTTTCAACCGCGATGAGACCGTGCTGGGTGGTTATGTGCAATATGCATTCAACCTGCAAAACAAATTCATCCTTCAAGGAGGTGTGCGTGCCGACCACAGCAGCCGCTACGGATTTTTCGTCACCCCGCGGCTGCACCTGAAGTACAATCCCGCTGAGTGGATTCATCTGCGGGGATCACTGGGTAAAGGGTTCCGCACGGCGAATGTGCTGGCTGAGAACAACTACCTGCTGGCCAGCTCACGACGCATCGAAATAGCCGATCAGCTCGACCAGGAGGAGGCCTGGAACGCCGGGGTGAATGCCACCCTCTACATCCCCGCCGGGGGACGCGAGATCACCCTCACGGGGGAATGGTACCACACCCGCTTCCTGAACCAGGTAGTCGTTGATGTGGACAGCGACCCGCATGCCATCCAATTCTACAACCTGGATAAGGGACGTTCCTACTCCAACAGTGCGCAGGTGGAGCTGAGCTATCCCTTCTTCACCGGTTTCACCTTCACCGCCGCCTACCGCTACACACGATCGATGTCGGACTACCGTAACGAGGCGACCGGGGAAACCCTTTTTATGAGCAAGCCACTGTTGAACGACTACAAGGCACTGGTCACCGCCTCCTATCAAACCCCTCTACGCAAGTGGCAGTTCGACCTCACCGGACAATTCAATGGCGGAGGAAGGATGCCTACACCCGACAGCAGCAACCCACTGTGGGAAGAACGTTTCGATCCCTTCACGGTGGTCAATGGACAGGTCACCCGTTATTTCCGCAACTTCTCACTTTACCTGGGAGGGGAGAACCTGTTCGATTTCCGACAGGCGAATCCCATCATCGATGCCGCCAACCCCCGCAGTGGCGACTTCGACGCCACCATGGTGTGGGGACCGGTGCACGGCAGGAAGATCTACGCCGGCCTGCGATATAACATTCCGAGATATTAATCAGCCTAACCCAATACAAACATTTTTTAAATTTCAGTTTTATGAAGAAAACAGTACTATTCCTGATGATCATTGCCCTGAGTGTGGGCAGTATGGGCAGTGCGTTTGCACAAAAGAAAGAGAAGAATCAGAACAAAAAAGAGGTGACTGCTCTGTTTACCCTTGATGAGGAGATCTGTCACAACTGTAAGCGTAAAATCGAGGGATACATCCCCTTTGAGAAAGGGGTGACAGCCCTGGCGTACGGTGATGACGGCTCCACGGTGGAGATCACCTTTCGTTCCGATCGGACCGATACGCTGAAACTGAAAAAAGCATTTGACAAGATCAAACTTGCTGTTGCAGAGACCAGAATTGAAGAGCAACAGAAGAAGTAGGGTCTGCTTATTAAATCCTAATCAGGCACACAATTTCATTTGTGGCTTGACTGGATAAATGTTTATATTTCTCACTTTCATCAGTTTCGATAGAAACGAGACAAAATAAGGAAGGGGAATATCCCTCATGTACCTGATCAGGTTCATCACAAAAATGATAGCCCCTATCCAACTGTTTGATGTCGTGGCCAATCTGGCGCGGATATCATTTAAACCATATCCACGCTTGCCCTGACCAAACTTTCCTTCAACCTGATTGCGTTCCGCCGCCTCTCGTCGCTCTTTACGTTTTTGGTATCTGCTCTTGATCTCTTTTACCGGTTTTCGTCCCAGTGGTTCCCCGGTGTAGCGGATTCTTTTCTCTTTCAAAAACCGTCTGTTCTCCCGGGTGAGATAAATCTTATCCACCTGAACCAGCTCCGGGTATTTCCCTGTCAGTTCCCTAAAGCGTTCGACCTGTGCCTGAAGATCCTGCCCCTCGTTAAAGGCATCCCAGTCAAAATGATCCACCCTGGCATATCCATCCAGCAGGCTGATGTTGATCTTGGCGCCAAACTCCGTCTTGGCCTTGGCCTTGCCACGCACGATGGGACGTACATGCGGCTGATGAATGCTCACGATGCGATCTTCTACTTGATGGCTCTTCTTCTTGTACATGCTCTCCTGTTGTTCCAGCAGATGCTGGATAACAAAAAAATATTTCAGTTGCCGCCTGTTAAAAGGAACCGGTTCATCCTTTATGGTGTCCAGCATCTCATTGATAGTCCGTACATCCCGCTTCAGGTAGTTGATTTGCTTGCGTATCGCTTGTCTTAAAACGTTGGCAGGTTTTCTCTTCATCTTCGATACATTCAAAAAATCCTTGCGTGCAACCCTTCTGTATGTACGGGGTTTATCTTTAATACCCAGTTTTAAACACAACTCATCAATCAACTCCTCGGCCTTTTGACGACTCTCGTTCAGCAGATCCAGATCGGTGGGATACTTGATATCCGCATCACAGACCGTTGCATCCAATTGAAGCTTCCCCTTGTTCCCGGGATGTGGATCAGGGTCGTCATCATTATCATCTTCTTCATCCTTCGTAACCGTGTCAGCCTTTTCTTGTTTTGTCCCGGCTTTCAGCTTCAACCCTTTTCTTATTAAATCGTCTGTCAATGATTCAAAGACATCCAGATCAATGCGTTTCCTGATGGAAACCAGCAGCGAGGGCGTCATTACCTGTTCATAAGTGAAAGCTTCGAGTCCAAGAAAATACTGCATGTAGGGATTCTCCTGGATCATCTCGATCACACCGCGATCGTCCGTCTTCATGATGTGCTTGATGATGATCACTCCCAGCACAAGCCTGGCATCCTTGGTGGGGGCACCACGGTTGCTCTTGAAGTTCTTGTAGTAAAGCCGGGCGAACTCTTCCCAGGGAACTATTTTTGAAAGAACAACCCACCGGTTATTCTCATCCAGTTTTGCCTCAAAAGGCATCTTGAACTCGGATATTGAAAGCTGTCTGGAGCTCTTGTATCGTATCATAAAATGCAAGGTTTATGAAGTAAAAATACTCAATTTCTTGCAGTTATGCAAATTTTATATCGTTTAATTTGCTGATTTTCAGAATAAATATCTATTATTCAGCAGACCCGAAGTAGTGAAAGTGGTTGATCCCTGCTTTCATCTAACATGCCAGACCCCGGAGTAGAGAACTATTCCGGGGTCTGTCTTTCACGGCTGTTAAAAAAACACCCTACTGCATACGCTTGATGATGCTGTACGACTGAATGATGCCCAACTCACCTGCTTTTCGCAGATCATCAAGGCCGGCAGCTGTTTCACCGATGGAGAGCCGCGACAGGCCTCTGTTGAAATAGGCTTCGGCAAACTGAGGCTCCAGCTCAATGGCCTTGGTATAATCAGAGATTGCAGCACGATAGTCATTTTCCAGGGTGAAGATCTCAGCCCTGTTATACCAGGCAAAAATGAAATCGGGATTGAGACGGATAATTGCCTCATAATCTTTCAGGATCTCTTCATAGTCGATTGAACGGGTGGAGATCTCCGGCAGCCGCAACGTCCCCGGCAACTCACTCTTCCCGGGCAGCTCAATTTCACTTCCGCGATCCATCATCATCGGGTCATCCTGCAGCCGGTCATATTCCATCTGCTTGGTACGGATCACCGCTCTGGCAAATCGTGCAAGCGTCATTTCGGGATTAATCTCCAACACCCTGTTCATATCTTTCAATGCATTCTCGTAATCCTGGACCAGCATGAAATCCAACCCCCTGCCAAAAAAGAGTGCCTCGTTGCGGGGATCCCCCTCCAACCTGCGCGAGTAGTTGTCAATCGATCGGAAATGGGTCTGCACCTGCAGCTCGTTCAGGGGTGCCTCAAGATTGGTTACCTTCAGGATCCAGTTCAGCCCCAGTTGGCTGTTTCCCTTGTCCATCGCCTCAGAATAGTATACCGGACGGTGTACCTCTACCGACCGTTCATAGTAGGTCAGCACAAAGAGAGGTTCCAGTTCCACAGGAGCATGAATGTTCTGCACCTTGCCCCTGCTTTGTCGCTGATATTTTGATTTCTGTGAATCCTCCTCATGGGCCACCACCAGCAGGTTGAACTTCTCGATGTTGGTATCGGTTTCATCACGTGTAGCCTTTACCTCCTCATCACCCGATTCCTTGTCGAAAGGCTTGGGATTGGAGGTTGCATTCCTTCGGGCTTTAGCCTCCTCGGCTCGCGCCAGGAGGTAATCGTTTTCCGATCCGCGCAAGTCGTTCAACTCCCGCTTGAGCTGAGACCGCATGTAATAACCATTAAAGAAATCAGGATGTGCTTCCAGCACCATGTTCAGGTCGCTGAGTGCGCCACCCTTGTCGCCGATCTCGTTTTTGAGCATGGAACGGTTGAGGTAGGCGATGGTGTTGTCAGGATCAAGCTCCAGCACTTTGTCGAAATCACTGATGGCGCGGTTGTTATCAGCCACCTGTGCACGCAGCAGGCCCCGGTTAAAACGGGCGATAAGGTTGTTCTCTTCTGTCTCTATCACCCTGTCATAATCAGCCATCGCCCCACGAAGGTCGTTCAGGTGGTATTTCACCAGTCCCCGGTTAATGTAGTTGCCGGTGAAATAGGGATCGAGGCGAATGGCTTCATCCAGGTCGGCAAGCGCCTTGTTGTATTGCTTCTGCTGGAAGTAAAGCAGTCCCCGTGCGGAGAACGATTGCGAGGTGTAGGGATCAATCTCAATCGCCTTGTCCAGATCGGTCATCGCCTGAATGGTATCCCCCTGCTCGAGGTACATCTGAGAACGGGTCAGATAACCTGGAGTGTAATCGGGAAAACGACGCAGCAACACTTCGAAAAATTTCTCTGCCACCTCATAATGCTTCATCTCCACATTGACGATCCCCATGTTTACCAGTGTGATCCTGTCCTCTGGAAAAAACTCGAGACTGCGCTGATAATCGGTGGCAGCCAGTTGATACTTCTCCTGGTTCTGACGTGCTGCCCCCCGCAACTGATAGGCAGCGGTGTAATATGGGTTTCGCAGCAAGCACTCTGAAGCATCCTCTTCGGCACCTTTGAAATCATCGAGCATGAACTTCGACATCGCCCTGAAATAATAAGGCTCAGCCAGATAGGGTTTGGCTGATATAACCTGGTTGAAATACTGGATTGCCAGGACATAATCCTCAAAATAGAGGGCATTTTTCCCGATCATCATCACGCGATCGGTATTCACCTGTGCCGATGCCGACAAGGCTGAGAGTGCTATAAGTGCCGCTATGATTGTTCTCTTCATAATTCTGGAAATGACAAAGTAATGGTTACTCCCCGATTCAACGGGAAAAGAGCCTATCTGTAAGAGTGATTTGACAGTGGTTCGTTTAATGGGACATCATCGTTTTCACTCTATTTGTTCCACGATACGCACTCCATTCTCGTTCTCATGAATGGAAATACGCAGGGTTCCCTCAGGCAACACCTCTTCCACCAGCTCAGGCCACTCAATGAAGCAGATGCTTCCGCTGTAAAAGTAATCTTCAGATCCGAAGTCAAAAGCCTCTTCCAGCTTGTTGATGCGATAAAAATCGAAGTGGAAGACCGAGTCTCCCTTCCTGTCCTTGTATTCGTTGATGATGGCAAAGGTGGGACTGGCTACCGTCTCCTCAACGCCCAGCTCTTCACAGAGGGCTTTGATGAAGGTGGTCTTTCCGGCACCCATGGCCCCGTAAAAGGCAAACACCGTGTGTCCCTCTGTCTCCTGGAGGAAAGTGCGGGCAGCATCATTTATCTGCTCAATATCATTGATGAGGATCTTCATACGTTCTATTTTGGTGTAAGTGTAATCAGAGGAACAAGCATCTCCTCCATTGAAACACCTCCATGCTGGTAACTGTTCTCGAACAGAGAAAGGTAATGGTTCCAATTGTTGGGGTAGACCAGCAGGTCGTTGTTCAGTGCAAAGAGATAACGGGTACTCATATGAGGTGAGGGCAGTCCGCAATTCTCGGGGTGCAACATATCAAACAGAGCGGAAGGATCATACCCCAGGTTTCTCCCCAGCTTGTAACGGAGGCTCACGTTGGTATCACGCTCACCCTTAACCTTCACCCCTCTTTTCACCCTGATGGCCCCGTGATCGGTGGTGAGTACCACCTTAACGCCTTTGGCGGCTATTGCTTCCAACAGCGTGCGGAGCGGTGAATGCAGGAACCAGGAACGGGTAAGTGAGCGGTAGGCAGACTCATCAGCAGTCAGTTCACGAATCATCTTAGACTCGGTGCCCGCATGAGACAGCATATCAATAAAATTGAACACAACCACATTCAGGTCGTTTTTCAGAAGTCCAGCCAAACGTGCGGTCAATCGTTCACCCTCTCTATTGCTGCTGATCTTATGATAGGATATACTCTTCCTGATCCTGAAACGGTGCAGCTGACGGTTTATGAGTTCCTCTTCATGGTGGTTCATCCCCTCCTCATCTCCTTCCTCAACCCACAGATCGGGGTAGAGCTCCGCAATCCTCCGTGGCATCACTCCCGAGAAGATCGCATTACGGGCATAGGGTGTGGCCGTGGGAAGGATGCTGTAATATAGCTCTTCGTGCGAGTCAAATTGAGCAGAGACGATCTCTTTCACTGTCAACCATTGATCGAGGCGGAAGTTATCGATCAGGATGAAAAAAAGCTTCTCATCCCCTTCCAGCAATGGGAAGAGAATCTTCTCAAAGAGCTCGGGACTGATCAGCGGACGTTCAGCGGGCAGAACCATCCATTCTTCGTAGTTGCTTTTGATAAACCTCCCGAATAGCTTGTTGGCCTCACTCTTCTGCTGCTCAAGCATCTCAATAAGCGGATGTGCGGTTCGCTCGAGCTCGAGCTCCCAATAAACAAGTTTCCGGTACAAAGCCATCCAGTCACCGGCCGTGCTACAACGATCCATCTCCTCCGCGATCCGGGCAAACGCTTCACGATAGTTGACAGCGGCTCTCTCGGCAACCAGCTCTTTTTGATCCAATATCTTCTTGACGGAGAGCAGCACCTGATTCGGGTTTACCGGTTTGATGAGGTAATCGGTGATTCTGCGACCGATGGCCTGTTCCATGATTCCCTCATCCTCGCTGCGGGTTACCATCACAACCGGCAGATCAGGATATGCAGTGTTCAGCCGTGACAGTATTTGCAGGCCTGACATACCGGGCATCTGCTCATCCAGGAAAACGATGTCGTAACGCTTTTCGCGACACATGTTGAGGGCATCGTTTCCATTAGCGGCAGAATCGGTCCTGTATCCCTTCTCTTCGAGAAAAAGGATATATGGTTTCATAAGATCAATCTCATCATCCACCCAGAGAAAGTGTGCCTTGTTCATCGCTGTTGACTGGTCTGTATAGGGTCTGTATAGGATCTGTATAGGGTCTGAAAATGGAGCAAATGTATCGATTTCCGCTCTATCTCACAATCTTTTTTGCTTTTTTAGGATGCAGCTCCATGTGTGGCGCACTGCTGACAGCGATCTTACAGTATTTTCATCCCTATTTGTTCCTCTGTACGAGGAAAAAGTATATATTTGTAGGAAAGGAAACAACCATAAAAACCACAACAGTCATGCAAGTAACCGCAAACGGAAAGAGATTTATCGACCAGGAAGAAAAATACGGTGCACACAACTACCACCCGCTGCCGGTAGTGTTATCACGTGGCGAAGGGTGTTACCTCTGGGATGTTGACGGGAAGAGGTACTTTGATTTTCTCTCTGCCTACTCCGCTGTCAACCAGGGACACTGCCACCCAAAGATCGTGGGGGCACTCACCGAACAGGCGGGGCGGCTCTGTCTCACCTCGCGAGCCTTCTACAACGATGCCCTGGGACCTTACGAACAATACATCCATGAGTATTTTGGTTATGACAAGGTGCTCCCGATGAACTCCGGTGCAGAGGCCGTGGAGACAGCTCTCAAGCTGGCCCGTAAGTGGGGTTACCTGAAGAAGGGGATCCCTGAAAATGAAGCCCTGGTTATCGGCTGTGAAGGGAACTTCCACGGACGTACCATCAGCATTGTCTCCCTCTCCACCGATCCCGACGCACGGGCTGACTATGGTCCCTATACCCCCGGTATCGGGGTGATTCCCTACAACGATGTGGCAGCACTCGAAGCATTGCTGAAAGAGAAAGGCGAAAGCGTTGCCGCCTTCCTGGTGGAACCGATACAGGGCGAAGCAGGTGTCTACGTGCCGGACGAGGGATATCTGAAAGCCTGTTACGATCTCTGCAAGAAACACAACGTGCTCTTCATCGCCGACGAGGTGCAAACCGGCATCGCCCGCACAGGCAGGCTGCTCTGCAGCGACCACGAAGGGGTGCGCCCTGACATCGTGATCCTGGGCAAAGCAATCTCTGGAGGGGTGCTGCCGGTTTCGGCAGTGTTGGCCGATAATGAGGTGATGCTCACCATCCGACCGGGTGAACATGGCTCCACTTTTGGCGGATTCCCACTGGCCTGCCGTGTAGCAACCGCTGCATTGGAGGTGGTGAAGAAGGAAAAGCTGGCAGAGCGTGCCGAATCATTGGGCAGGATCTTCCGCGAGGAGATGAGTCTCATAAAAAGTCCGATGATTCGCCAGATAAGAGGCAAGGGATTGCTCAACGCGGTGGTGATTGAACCACACGACGGGAAGGAAGCCTGGGATGTATGCCTGAAGATGGCCGAGAACGGATTGCTTGCCAAACCTACACACGGTGATATAATTCGCTTCGCACCTCCGCTGGTAATCAGCGAATCGGAACTTCGTGAAGCAATCACGATTATCCGTAACTCAATCAAAGCACTGGAATAGCACGATTGGTTCGTGATTCCTGGTTTTAAGTTCAATGTTTGAGTTTCGGCAACGACGGACCAAGAAACAAAAGTAAAAAAATTATGCAAACAACCTCAAAACTGCTAATGGTACGTCCTGCCCGTTTTGACTTCAACGAGGAGACGGCACAGAACAACTATTTCCAGCAAGCTTCCGACAGCGAATCAGTATCGGAAAAGGCTGTGGAAGAGTTCGACACCTTTGTACGGCTGTTGCGTTCCAACGACGTGGATCTGACGGTGGTGCAGGACAGCCCGGAGCCCTGGACACCTGACTCCATCTTTCCCAACAACTGGTTCTCCTCACACATCACCGGAGAGTTGGTGCTCTACCCAATGTTTGCAGAGAACCGCCGGAAAGAGAGGAAACGAGAGGTGCTGGAACTGCTGCGCCGGAAGATGAACCACCGCAAGGTGGTGGACCTGACCCATTGGGAGGGGAAAAACGAGTTCCTGGAGGGTACCGGAAGCATGATCTTGGATCGCGACATGCGGGTAGCCTATTGCTGCCGCTCGCCCCGCACCTCGGAGAAGGTGCTGGCGGAGTTCTGTTCGCGGATGAACTACGATGCCCTGCTTTTTGATGCGGTCGATGCACAGGGGAACGCCATCTACCACACTAACGTGATGATGGAGGTGGGTACACAGGTGGCAGTGATCTGCCTGGAGGCAATCCGCGATGAGGGGGAGCGACAGATGGTGGTGTCAAGGCTGACTGCTGCCGGGAAGATCATCGTGGAGATCACCCTCGACCAGGTTACACACTTTGCCGGAAACATGTTGGAGATCAAAAGCCGCAGCGGACAACCGTTGATGGTGATGTCGGCATCGGCACGAAGGGCCCTGACACCTGAACAGGAGAGGATAATCACCACCTTCAGCCGCATTCTCTCTGCTGAGTTGCGGACCATTGAGACGCACGGCGGGGGTTCAGCACGCTGCATGCTTGCGGAAATATTCTGCTGATCCTAAAGCTTTTTTTACTTAAAAACTTTTTTACCATTTTTTTGGTTTACTTTGCAGAAGTGAAAAGTCTATCAACCCATTAAATCAAGAAGTAGTATGTCATTCAAATCAGAACTGAAAGAATTTCTCATGCGCGGCAGCGTCGTAGACATGGCCGTGGGTATTGTGATTGGTGGTGCATTCGGCAAGATTGTCACCTCGTTCGTAAACGACATCCTGATGCCACCCGTCGCCCTGGCAGTGGGTGACACAAAGTTCACCGAATTGAAAGTGGTGCTAAAAGAGGCAGTAATGCAGGGTGAGGAGATCCTCACACCGGCCATCACCTGGAACTACGGATCCTTCATCCAGGCTGTCATTGACTTCCTGATCATCGGCATTTCCATCTTCTTCGTGATCAAGGCAATGAACAACATGAAGCGCAAAAAAGAGGAAGCACCGGCTCCCGAAGCACCGCCCGCACCTACCAAGGAGGAAATACTGTTGACCGAAATCCGTGATCTGCTGAAAAAAGATTAAGACGGTTCTCCATCATGGTAAAGAAAACGGATCGCTGAGGCAATCCGTTTTTTCGTTTATAAGATGGTAGTTTTAAAGTTCGAGGTTGATGGTTTGGGGTGAGCAGCTTACAACTTTGCAGCTTGTAGCTTACTGCTGCAGCTCCGTTAGATACTTCCAGTATTTTTTAGGCATGTGCTGTTGCTGTAGTTTCAGATTTAGCCGTTCCCGGATGGTGATGCTGCGAAAATACTCCCTCCAGATCTGTTGAAAGAGCTGTTCGTCATCCGACTGTTTCTCCCCTTCCAGTTTCCCTAAGCGCAATTCTGCCAGATCGGCAGGCGAAAAGGAGACCTCCTCCACGGTGTGGGTGTCCCAGTAGAGACCCCTGTTTCGTGTGGTATCGTAGAGAATCCAGGGCTGCGTGGCATAGCGGCTGCGGAAGTGATTCACCACTACCGGCAGCATGTTATAACGGGGTGCGATGGGTGCGAACCAGATGCCGTCGGCGGTCTCCTGAAAGCGGACAAACTGCACGATACGGTGTGCCTCGCGGGAGATCTGTTGTGCAATCTCCTTTACCCGTAACACATCGGCATCTCCGAAGTTGAGCTCGACCCCCTGCGGATGGTCTAAATTCTTGCGGATGTATCTGAACAGGAGCATCTCCGTCTCGGGTAATCCGGAGATCCAAACGCTCATCATCATCTTGCGGGCAATCTTCGATAGCTTTTTTTCCAGGCTGCTCCATACCCGTGATGCCTTCTCCTTATCGGTATCCACCACGTATCGTTCGTCAGCGAAGAGTGGCTGCTGATCAGTAGCGGAGAGAATCATGTCGGGAAAACGCTTCTGGGCGTAGGCGAAGAAGATGCAGGAGAGCAACCCCTCAAAGGTCTTGTCGTAGAGGAAAAGGACCATCGCTTCACTCCCCCCACTCTATGGGGTACTGCAACAAGGCAGCCGCCCGATTCTTCTGCTTTTGTGTCACCTGTCGCCGTACATACTGGGGCGTGAGTTCGTTGACCGTCTGCATTGGGAGCTCGCGGTTAACGATGAAGTATTGCGCTCGCTTCATCACCACCCCAATCTTCTTCAGCTGTGGAATAGATAGTCGCCCGTAGCGGCGTGAGACCACGATCAGCTTGGCCGACTTCACGCCGATGCCCGGCACGCGGAGGATCATCTCGTAGGGAGCCGTGTTGACATCCACCGGGAAGAACTCCGGATGGCGCAGTGCCCATCCCATCTTGGGGTCCACATCGAGATCCAGGTCGGGGTGAGTCTCATTCACAATTTCGGAGGCATTGAACGCATAAAAACGCATCAACCAATCCGCCTGGTAGAGCCTGTTCTCTCTTACCAGTGGCGGTGCGGCGAGAGCCGGCAGGCGGCTATCGCCCCTGTTCACCGGGATGTAACCGGAATAGTAGACTCGTTTAAAAGAGGGGCGCCGATAAAGTGCCGAGGCCAGGGTGAGGATCTGCCTGTCGCTGTCGGGCGTGGCACCGATGATCAGCTGCGTACTCTGCCCTGCCGGGACGAAGCGTGGTGCGGATCTGAACTTCTTTCGCTCCTCGGCACTCTCAAGCATCCCCTGTTGTATGAAGCGCATGGGGGCAAACACTTCACTGTAGCTCTTCTCCGGGGCCAACAACTTCAAATTCTCCTCCGAGGGGATCTCCAGGTTGACACTCATACGGTCGGCATAGCGACCCGCCTGTGCAATCAGCTCATCGCTAGCTCCCGGAATGGCTTTCATGTGGATGTAGCCGTTGAAGCGGTATTCATCGCGCAGCAGCTTCACCACCCTCAGCATCTGCTCCATGGTGTAATCGGGGTTGCGGATCACACCCGAGCTGAGGAAGAGACCTTCAATATAGTTGCGCTGGTAAAAGGCGATGGTGAGCTCTGCAAGCTCGCGCGGAGTAAAGGCGGTACGCTTCACATCGTTGCTGCGACGGTTGGTGCAGTAGGCACAGTCGTAGATGCAGTGGTTGGTGAGCAAAATCTTGAAGAGTGAGATGCAACGCCCGTCGGGAGTGAAGCTGTGACAGATGCCCCACCCTGTTGTTGTGCCGATACCGCCTTTCACGGCAGGACGTGAGGTGCCGCTCGACGCACAGGAGACGTCGTACTTGGCAGCATCTGCCAGGATGCTCAGCTTCTCCAGTATCTTCTCATTCATCGTTTTAAGGGTAAGGAATTCAAACAAGTTACAGTCCCTAAAGATGCATACAAAGTAAGTAAATTCCGTTGGTTTTATGTCACCTGAATACTTAAAAATCGATCATTGTCGAAAACTTAACTTCAAAAAGATAAAAAGTTTCCTATTTTTGTAACCGAATGAAGTCAGTGAATGTCCTATGCATGTAAACAGAATGATTCACTTAATTAAAAACATGCGAATATGGAAGAATTGATTCCCCTTGTAGCCATTATTGTAGTCATTGGACTGCCCATCGCCACCGGACTGGTGCTTGGTCTCAATGCCATCAGAAACGAGCACAGGGAACGGATGGGATTGATTGAGCAAGGCATTATCCCGCCCAACAAAACCAAACAGAAGAGTACCCCAAATCGCCTTGTATCGCTGCGCAACGGCATCGTACTGATTGCACTGGGCATAGGCATCATCGTGGGATTCCTCTGTTCGGAGTATCTGGTGATTGGACATGGAAACGAATTCTGGGTAACCGGTGCCAGTGTAGTCTTTTTCCTGGGGATTGGTTATCTGGTTTACTTCCTGGTAACACGAAATATATTTTTCTTGCCGCAGCAGGAGGAGAACGAACAGGGATAAACGGTTGCGATGAACGAGAATCAGCGTGTGCAGCAAGTGCTCTCTGGCACCACTTCCGCGTTCGCATATTTTGTCGAGACTTATCAGGATTTGGCGATCACCATCGCCTACCGGATATGCGGCAATATGCAGGATGCGGAAGATGTGGTGCAGGAGAGTTATGTGAAAGCCTACCGCAACCTGCACACCTTCCGTTCGGAGAGCAAGTTCTCCACCTGGCTCTACCGCATTGTCTACAACACGGCGGTAACCCATTCCAAAACACGCATCTGGACAGGGTTGAACGAGACAGAGATAGAGCATGCAACATATCTGACAGATCATGGGGCTGATGCCAGACTGGCGGAGAGAGAACGCAGGGAGGTGGTGACGGATGTACTGGAGCGAATGCCAAAGGGAGACGCATTGCTGCTGACATTGTATTATATGGAGGATCATCCGGTCAAGGAGATTGCTTCGATCACGGGGCTGAATGAGCCCAACGTAAAGGTAAAACTCTTCCGGGCACGGAAGATGTTTAAGGAACTGATGACCGCGACTTACAGTACGGAAGAGATTGGTTACCGCTAAACGGTATTTTTTCTGATTATAAGGAAAAGCCCGTGAACAGGACAAAAGCGAAACATTATGAAAGAGAAAAGAACAGAGACAGAGGACATACAATTTAGAGAGCTGATGCAATTGGCCGGCAAAAAGGCACCGGAAAATCTGCAATATCGCATCATGCATCAGATAGAGGCGGAACATGCACTCACCCGCAAAAATGTACCCTCAGCAAAAAAAAGTGTCTCTTTGTTGAGGGATCTGGGAAATATTTTCGGAGCAATGTATATTCTGTTGGCCGCCATCGTTGGTGGCGCCTACCTGCTGCTTGGGGAAGCGTTTCTTCAGTCGCCAAAATTTTGGGGAACAGTGGTACTGGTTAGCCTTATATTCAGCTTTTTATGGCTAATCACACGACTAGACAATTACCTCCGTGAGAAAAAGTAGGTGGATATTGAACCCGCTTCACTCATATTCCAGCAGATATACAGGCTGGGGCTCCAGGTCGGTGCTTTTTTCACCATCACCCTGGCTGCTGCGCTGCACGTAGAGGTGCAGCTTCTGTTTCTCTTTCCAAAGCTCCGTATCAAAAGATGGCTCCCAGGCATCAACAGAAAAGTCTGTTAAGTCCATCACCTCCCAACCGCTCTTTGTTCCTGATACATTTTTCGCCAGTGACACCCTGCTCCCACGCTCTACATCGCGAAAAAGATAGTGGATGATGTTACGTCCACGCTTCTCACCGATCGCGAGATGGGGACGCGAGATGGGAATCATCTTCGTGCCGCCACCGGAGAGGGAAAACGAAATCTTTCTCTCTGCTACCTGCTGTTGTTGCCATCTTATTCCATCGAACCATACCAGTCTATATTGCGGTATATCGCTCCCCTGATCTCTCCAGTATCCGGCAATGTAAGGATTTCCCTTCCGGTCGGCACTCATGCTGGTCTGATTGATCAATTCGCTTCCCTGGGGTATCAGCCATGCATATTCGGCATTCTCAGCGGTGATGGGCAGCCGGTAAGGATCACCGCTTGACTTTATCCAGCTCACGCCGCCATCATCTGAGCGGGCATAACAGAGATCATGGTTGGTGGCCACATCCCAAGTCTCACGCCAGACCCATGAAAGATGGATGCTCCCCTTTTTATCAACAAACATTTGCCAGTAAGCACTTCGCTCCTCTTCTCCGTCGATAAGAATGTCATGCAGCCGCTCCCATTTCTTAGATGCAGTATCGTAACGATTCATCACCAGGTTACCCCTCCCGCTTGCACCCGAACGGTAGGTAAAGAGCAAATCCCCGTCAGGTAGGCGGTAGAAACCGGGATAGGTGACCCGATCCTCATCCAGTCCGGTCATCTGCTCCGGTTCTCCCATAATGAGTGATCCGGGCCTTACACCTCTGAAATAGCGGAGGGGGGTATCATGATGGTCGAACGCCACATGAAGATAACCCTCCCCATCTACCATGATGCTGATCACGTTGTGTGCATCCTTCACATTCCCCTTCTGCTGCGTCACACAAAGAGTCCAGTTTTCGGAGTCCACTCTTCTTTTTCCCAGGACCAGGTATCCATCACCATCGTAAAAGGCGATATACTGATTGTCATGGTGGGTCACCAGTGAGTTGATGCGGAAGATGGCCGTATTCACAGAATTCCCCGCATAACCATTTCCCCCCGTATCAACCAACTTTTGTGGGTAAGCGGCGGATAGTGGCAGCAACAGGGCAAGCAACGTCAGCAATCTCTTCATCTTTTCAAACAGCAACTATTCCTTCACCAACAATTCTCTTGCTTCGGCAAGCAGCTCCGGCGACTCTGCTGGTGGATAGTGTAGGTCGAGCGAACGGAAAAGCTCCAGGATGATATCCCCAACGGCCATACGGGCAAAGAATTTCTTGTCTGCAGGGATGACATACCAGGGAGCGTGCGGCTTGGAAGTCTTCTCCAGCATCTCTTCAAACGCCTCCTCGTATGCATCCCACTGTGAACGTACCTGAAGATCGGCAGTGCTGAACTTCCAATTCTTGTGGGGCTCATCGATGCGGGAGAGGAAACGCTCTTTCTGCTCCTCTTTGGAGACATTCAGGAAGAACTTGAGGATGCGCATACCGTTCTCATGAAGATGCTTCTCGATGGCGTTGATGGCTTCGTAACGGTTGTCCCAGAACTGTTGATCAATCTTCTCCACCGACTCGTAGCCGGGGATACGCTCGTTGAGAATCCACTCCGGGTTCACCTTCGTAGCCAGCACGTTCTCATAGTGAGAGCGGTTAAAGATCTCAATCATGCCGCGCTGCGGCAGTGCCCTGTAGTGACGCCAGAAGTAGTCATGCTCGAGCTCGTTCTTGGAGGGTGTCTTGAAGCTGTGCACGCGACATCCCTGAGGGTTGATCCCTGACATCACATGGCGAATCACCCCATCCTTGCCGGCTGCATCACGTGCTTGCAGGATAATCAGCAGCGAGTAACGGTCGTCAGCGTAGAACATCTCCTGCAACTCTTTCAGCTCCTTGATGTTGTCCTTGATCTCTCTCTTCGCCGTTTTTTTGGTGAAGCCTCCATCCTCGCAAGTGGCAAAATTCTTCAGGTTTACTTTTTTGCCGCCTCCAACACGCAGTTTGCTGTAATCGTAATTCATTGTGAATCTGCTTTATTGTTGTGTAAAATTGCTGCCGAACCCTTTTAATAGAGACCCATAGCGTTGTTCGTCTGAGATAATCCGGAGTCCCTCTTGGAAAATCTCATTCTGCTCATTGATGATGCGAAAGAATGCGGAGGAGTCGTACAAGTCTCTACCGATCAGCGCCTTAAGCTGTAAGAGGATCAAGGAACGGGACGCTTCATACTGATCCACATCCCACTCAACGCTGTCGGTCAACGCCTGCTGTTCAATTTTTTCAGCCAGCAGGGCGGAGACCTGATAATCCCTAGCGAAGGAACGTGCATCGGGATAGCTGCGCAGCAACTCTTTACGTTTCCTGTCCACCTCCGAGATGGCCACCTTGTTGATGACTCCATTGGCATTGAGACGGGCATGGAGCATGGTACCAGTGGTGTCCATCGGTACAAAGTAATCTGGCATGATCCCACCGCCACCGTAAACGGTTCGTTTGTTCACCAGGGTTGTGTATTTAAGTGAGTCGGGAAAACGGATGCTGTCTGCAGCAAAAAGTTCTCCATGTTCAAACCGGTTCATGAAATCCTGCTGATATTCATCCGGATCGCCCGGCACGTAGGGTTTCTGGATACTTCTCCCGGTGGGGGTGTAGTAACGGGCTACGGTGAGCCGTATCATGGTTCCGTCAGGAAGTGGAAGTTGTCGCTGCACCAAACCTTTTCCGAAGGTCCTGCGCCCCACGATCACAGCCCTGTCCCAGTCCTGTAACGCTCCGGCCAGGATCTCACTGGCTGATGCGGAGTTACTGTTTACCAGCACCACCACCTTGCCACCTTTGAACTCTCCCTTGCCGCTGGCATTCATGGTGAAACGTGGCTGATTCTTTCCTTCTGTGTATACAATTAGCTTGTCGTCATCAAGGAACTCACTCGCAATCTCATTTGCTGTTTGCAGGATACCACCGCCGTTGTCGGTAAGATCGAAGATCAGATGTTTCATCCCCATTTTCTTGAGATTTCTTTCTGCCTCCCGGAACTCCTCTCCCGAAGTGATCCCAAAGCGACTGAGACGGATGTAGCCAATCTCATCGGTCACCATGTAAGCGGCGTCGATACTGGTAATGGGTATCTTATCTCGCACGATGCGGAAAGTGAGCAACTCAGGCACACCGCGTCGTTGTACCTTCACCAGCGCGATGGTACCTTTGGGACCCCGCAGTCGGCTGATCACATCCTGGTTGGTCATCTTCACCCCGGCAATAAGTGTGTCGTTCACGGTGATGAACTTGTCGCCCGGCATGATGCCAACCTTCTGCGAGGGACCACCACCAATCACCTCCATCACATAGAGGGTGTCTGTTACCATGTTGAAGGAGATGCCGATCCCCTCAAAGTTACCCTGCAGCGGCTCGTTCATCGCTTTCACCTCCTCTTCCGAGAGATAGGTGGAGTGAGGGTCCAGCTCCCTGAGCATGGCACGGATAGCAGCCTCTGCAAGCTCCTTGGTATCCACGTCATCCACGTAGAGCCCGTTGATCATCTGAAGTGACCGTTCGATCTTCAACCCTTCGGGTGAGGGTCTGAATTGAGAAAAAGCGTTTCCCGACAGGAGGAAGACGCTTAGCAAAGTTATCGGAAGATATTTGTTCATCGTTCTTTTTAGGGTTTGGGTTTAAGTTTCATCCCCTTTGGGATGAAGAAACGCACGTCATGTCCGTAGCGTAGCAGCTCTCTCACCTGGGTGGAGCTGACATGCGTGAGTGCGGGCTCGGTGAATAATAGAAACGTTTCGATTCCCGAAATGGTTCGGTTCATGTCGGCAATGGTTTTTTCATACTCGAAGTCGAACACCGAACGGATGCCCCGCAAGATGAAGCCTGCACGGGTCTCACGGGCAAAATCAATGGTAAGCGATTCGTAGCTCTCCACCCGTACGCGAGGTTCATCACGATAAAGATCACGAATCATCTCCAGCCGCTCTTCGAGTGTGAAGTATGATTTCTTCGATTCGTTGACACCGATGGCTATCACAATCTCATCCATCAGCTGCAAACCCCTCCGAACCAGCGATTCGTGTCCGATGGTGAAAGGATCAAATGTACCCGGGAAAAGTGCTATTCGCTTGTCGATTGTCTCCATTATGCAACCCCCTCCTCTTCAATCACCAGGTTGTCGATGATAAAGTTCTGTCGTTCCGGGGTATTCTTGCCCATGTAAAACTCGAGCAGCTCCTTGAGCAGGTCCTCCTTGCGCATGGTAACCCGGTCGAGACGTATCTCCTCACCAATGAAATGACGAAACTCATCGGGCGAGATCTCACCCAGTCCCTTGAAGCGGGTGATTTCCGGATTGGGTCCCAGCTCGTCGATTGCGCTTAACCGCTCCTCCTCGGTATAGCAGTATAGCGTCTTCTTCTTGTTGCGTACACGGAAAAGGGGAGTCTGCAGGATGTAGACATGTCCCTTCTTGATCAGGTCGGGGAAAAACTGCAGGAAGAAGGTGAGTAACAGCAGGCGAATATGCATGCCGTCGGTATCGGCATCGGTAGCGATGATCACCTTGTTGTAGCGCAGATCGTCCATGCTCTCCTCGATGTTGAGGGCTGCCTGCAGCAGGTTGAACTCCTCATTTTCGTAAACGATCTTCTTGGTGAGTCCAAAGCTGTTGAGCGGCTTGCCACGGAGGCTAAAGACCGCCTGGTAATTGGGATCACGGCTCTTGGTGATGGAGCCGCTGGCCGAATCTCCCTCGGTGATGAAGATACTGCTCTTCTCCTGCTGGTCACCCTTTGCATCGTTATAGTGGATGCGGCAGTCCCGCAATTTCTTGTTGTGCAGGTTGGCCTTCTTGGCTCGCTCACGTGCCAGCTTAGTGACTCCTGCAATGGCTTTACGCTCCTTCTCCGAGTCGAGGATCTTTTTCTGGAGTATCTCTACTGCATCGGCATGCTTGTGAAGGTAGTTGTCGAGCTCTTTTTTCAGGAAGTCGTTGATATGCTTGCTCACCGACACCCCTCCGGGAGTCATCTCTTTAGACCCCAGCTTGGTCTTGGTCTGCGATTCAAATACAGGCTCCTCCACCTTGATGCTTATGGCCGCTACGATACCGTTGCGGATGTCTGAATATTCAAAGTTACGGTTGTAGAACTCTTTGATGACACGAGCCGCGGCTTCACGGAAAGCGGTAAGGTGGGTACCCCCCTGTGAGGTATGCTGCCCGTTCACGAAGGAGTAATACTCCTCGCCATACTGGGTGGTGTGAGTGATGGCTACCTCAATATCTTCGCCATGCAGGTGAATGATGGGGTAGAGCTCTTCGGATGTCAGGTTCTCGTTGAGCAGATCTTCCAACCCGTTCTTCGAGAAAAACTTTTTTCCGTTGAAGAGGATGGTAAGGCCTGTGTTGAGGAAGACATAGTTCTTCAGCAGTGGTTCAATGTGCTCCTCACGGTAGTGATATTCACCGAAGATCTCAGGGTCGGGCGTAAACTCCACCCTGGTACCGTTTGGCTGATCGACGGGTATGACTTCGCTCTCCTTCAAAAGGATACCGTTGTTGAAAAAAACCTCTTTTGCCTGTCCCTCACGGTAGCTCACCATGAAGAAGTCGGATGAGAGGGCGTTCACCGCCTTAATACCCACTCCGTTCAATCCCACCGATTTCTTAAAAGCTTTTGAGTCATATTTGGCACCCGTGTTCATCTTGGAGCAGACATCCTTCACCTTGCCCAATGGCACACCGCGACCATGGTCACGCACAGTCACCTGCTTGTCGTTGAGGATTATTTCAATGGTCTTTCCAAAGCCCATCATGTACTCATCGATGGAGTTGTCGAGCACCTCCTTGAGCAACACGTAGACACCATCGTCGTAGGCGCTGCCATCACCCAGCTTACCGATATACATCCCCGGACGACGGCGTATATGCTCCTGCCACTCCAGCGTTACAATGTTTTCTTCCTGATAGTTGTCCTGCAGTATCTGTAGTTCTCTTTCTGTTTCGTTCACGATCTCTCTCTCTACTCTTACAAATTTTTGATAAATGCTCTCCGCCGTTTGGTCTGCGGTGCTTCCAGGTCATCCCACATCGATTTCACACGGTGGTTCAGATCCAACTCCGGATTGCTCTCCGCATATTCAAAGCCAAGGCGGTTGGCCGACTGTATGAATTCGTTGAATATGAGCGCATTGACTCCTTTTCCCTGGTATTCAGGCTCGATCGCTATCAGCATCAGGTCCAGTACATTGTTGTCCTTGCCTTTCAAGGCACGGTAAAGATGATACCACCCTGTGGGCACGAAGCGCCCCCTTGCTTTCTGAAGGGCCTTTGCAATGCTGGGCAAACCGATACCCACCCCGATCAGCTTATTGTCCTCCTGGCGTACGATCAGAGCCAGGAACTCGAGTCGCAACATCGGGATATACATATCCACGTAATAGTCGATCTGCCTTTCGGTCAGCTCCACGAAGCCATAAAGATCCTTGTAGGCACGGTTGATCAGTTTGAAGATCTCCCTCGCGTAAGGGTAGACATCTTTCTTGCTCTGCAGATGCTTTACCACCAGACCGGAACGTTTCTTCACAATCTCAGTAGCACGCAGGAATCTTTCGGGGGTCTCCTTGGGGATGTGGATGAGAAACTCCACCCAGTCCTGATCCTTCAGGTATCCCATGCGGTTCATGTGCTCGACATAATAGGGGTAGTTGTAGATGGTGGAGAGGGTGCTCATCTGGTCGTAACCTTCCACCAGCATCCCCTCATGGTCGAGATCGGTAAAGCCCAAAGGGCCATGTATCTTCTCCATTCCCCGCGAACGGGCCCAGCTCTCTGCTGCACCAAAAAGTGCATCCACCACCTCCTCATCGTCTATGAAATCAACGAAGCCGAAGCGTGCATTCTTCTCCTTCCATATCTCGTTGGCCTTGTGGTTGATGATCACTCCGATCCTTCCCACAATTTCACCATCGCGGTAAGCCATGAAGTAGTTGGCATCGCAATGGTCGAATGCGGGATTCTTACTCATGTTGAGCGTAGCCCTTTCATCGTAGACCAGTGGCGGCACAAAATATTCGTTTCCCTCATAGAGATCGATTCCGAACTGAATGAACTTCTTCAGGTCATCCTTCGTGTTGACTTTATGGATTGTTACTGACATGTTGCTCGCGTTCAATAGGTTTCCTGTACTAGCTTGGTTCTGATGCTCCTTCCGGAGACTGACACAAAGATACAATTTTTTTTTTCATCCCTGCGCTGTAGATTTATTCTTTCACGCTTTGCCGGTACTGCTCCCACCGGGCAGTCACCTCCCGCACATAGTTGATGGTCTCGTCGCCCCGAAAATAACCGTTGCGACAAACAGGATCGGTATAGTACTGCTCCAGACGCTTAAGCTGAACAAAACGTTCCACGTTTCCTTCCCAGATGTTCTTGTCGGCTTCATATTTCTCTGCCAGGGCACGGGCATCGGAGATATGGCCCATACCACCGTTGTAGGCTGCCAGGGCTAACTTGATCTGTTCCCCTTTATCTGCTACCGAGGAGAAAAGATTAATCAATTTCTGCAGGTATTCTGCCCCCGCCCTTATGTTGTGTTCCGGATCATAAAGCTGGTCACCGGTAACCCCAAGCGAGGCGGCAGTGGCCGGCATCAACCCCATCAGCCCTACAGCCCCCGCCCAAGAGCTCTCTTCGGTGCGGAAGGTGGATTCCTGGTAGGCCACAGCAGCCAGCAAGCGCCAGTCGATTCCCCGTCGCGCTCCTTCCCTGCGGAAGTAGCTGTCGAAGGGAGAGATCATCCCGGGACCCAGTATCTCACTGTACGAGAAACGATCCTCCTCATAAAAGCCCTTAGTCTCCTCGAAGTAACGTTTCATGATTCGCAGGAAGACCGGCTCTTCGCTCTTGCGTTCAAACCAGCTGTTGAGTGAATCGGCCAACACCGGTGTATCATTGCGTACCACCCATGAAGAGCGCTGATCGAAACTGATTTGCAGGTCGGTGTGCAGGTTGCGGAAGTAAGTCTGGTTGAGCCGTGCCAAGTCATCATCAGCTACTGTATAGGCGATCTCACCGCGTGACACCATCCGTATCAGATCCTCCGTCACGATAGAGTCACTGCCGGCAGTCTCGACAAGGATCCCTCCCCCAAGCTCCTGGTTGAGGTGGATCATCCGCTGGTGATAGCGTGAGCCCGACATAACCGTCACCCGTCTACCAATAAGGTCGGTAACATCTCTCAGCAGTGTATCCCCCCGCATGGCACGTTGCACCAGCACCTGATGGTTTATCTGCTGCAAGCCGCAGTAGGTCACTGAATCGCGAAACTCGCGTGTCACCGGCACATGATAGGCAATCACGTCACCGACTCCTTCTTGCAGCATCCGCATCATTGAAGGAATGCCGGGTGCAACGATGATCTCCGGCACCAGATCGTGGTTGTTACAGAAGGCACGAATCATGTCGTAATGATATCCCATCGGCTGGTCGCGGTAGATAAAATAGGAGGTAGAGGTGTTGAGTGTCAGGACACGGAGGGTATCACTCTCCAGGATGGAGGGCAGGTCATGTGGCTGGTTCTCCTTTGCTGTGAAAAGGGAGCATGCCGGGAGCAAGAGAAGCAACAGGGGCAGGAAAAGGGCTCTTTTCTTCATACGATCTGTTCCGGTAAATTATTCTGGCTGTAAAGATAGAAAAAAAAGATATACTGCGGTTCTATCTATTTTATAATCATCTTCTTGGTGAATAATTGAAATGTTTATATATTTGCTGTTGCAATCAATGCCAACCGAAACAGAACAGTCATGAAAAAAAATCTGACTGCCCTATTCATCTTTCTCCTGTTCGGTTCATTCAATGGGTTGGATGCACAGGAAGCCGACTGGCGGACCTATGTGGAGTTGTTCGTCGAGGAGGAGGGTATGGATGAGCAAACCGTGGAGAACATCTATACTGAGTTGCTTTACCTGGAGAGTAACCCCATGGATCTCAACAGCGTCACGGATGATCAGCTGGAACGGTTTCCGCTGTTGTCGACTGTTGAAATTACCTCACTTGTCACCTTTCTTTCCAAGAATCGGCCCCTTTACACGGTTTATGAACTGCGCAACGTTCCTTATCTCGATTTTCTGACGGTTGAACGAATCCTACCCTTTTTCACGGTGGGCGAAGCAAAGAGCGAGGTGGTTAGTTCCTCTCCGGGAGTCATCGCACGAGAAGGGCTCCACGAGCTGCAGCTGCGGTTCGACAAGACCCTCACCCCTCGCGCGGGCTATGCCTCCTACTCCGACTCGGTGCTGGAGCGATACCCCAACCGCAGCTACAGGGGCGAGAATTTCTACACCTCCCTGCGCTACTCCCTGCGTTATCGCGACAAGCTGCAAGCGGGAATCACAGCCGAGAAGGATGCCGGGGAACCCTTTCTGCGAAGGGATTACCCAAAGGGTTATGACCACAACGGGATTCATTTGCTGCTCCGTGATGTTGGCCGAATAAAGACATTGGCGTTGGGCGACTACCGTCTCTCCTTCGGCCAGGGACTGATCCTGAACAACGATTTCGGAATAAGCAAGAGCTGGGGAAGTGATCAGGTGGCACGCCGCACGCAGCAGCCCAAACGCCACTTCTCTACTTCCGAGAGTGGCTTCTTTCGCGGTGCTGCAGCCACGCTGAGTGCGGGGGAGTTCGACATCACCGCCTTCTACTCCTCCAGGAAGATTGATACCAACCTCTCCAAAGCAGGTGAGATCACCTCTTTCAAAACGGATGGACTACACCGCACGCCTCTTGAACGGGAGAAGAAAGGAAACAGCCGGGAGCAGGTAACCGGTGCGAACATCAACTACCGCAGGGGACGATTGCAGGTGGGAATCAGCGGCATCTATCACACCTACAACAGGAAGTACAACCCCACACGACAGGAGTACAATCTCTATTACCTTCGTGACTCCACCCACCTGAACGGTTCAGTCGACTATTCCTGGCAGCTACCGGGATTTCTCTTCGCGGGTGAGACTGCCATTGCCCGTAATGGTGCGGTGGCCACCCTCAACATGGTGCAGTATCGCTCCACCGGTGGCTCCACCCTCACGCTGTTGCACCGCCACTACCCAATCTCCTACAATGCTTTATACGGGCAGGCATTCTCTGAGGGGAGCGCCCCGCGCAACGAGCGCGGCCTCTACCTGGGAGGAAGCTTCAGCCCACTAAGCAGGGTGACCCTGAACGGCTACATTGACCTGGTACACCATCCCTGGATGCGATACAACGTAGATGGACCATCGAACACGATCGACGGACAACTCCTCGGCAGCTGGCACATCAACCGCCGCACCACGGTCGATCTTCGCTACAAGTACAAACGAAAGGAGAAGAACATCTCCCTGCCGGAAGAAGATGCAAAGCGTCTGTTGCCTTACACCACACAGAAATTCCGTCTGCGCTGGTTGCAATCAGTCGGGGAGGGTTGGGAATTTCGTACCACGGCAGATATGGCGATTTACAAGGAGCAACCCTATCCTGCGGAAAAGGGGATCATGCTCTCGCAGCTGATAAGTTACCGTGGCACAAGGCCCTTCACGGGCGATCTCTTCTTCGCCTTCTTTGATGCCGAGAGCTACGAGGCACGCCTCTACTCTTACGAGCGCAACCTGCTCAGCACCTTCTACATGCCCTTCTTCTACGACAAGGGGATCCGGATGGCCCTTAACGGGAAGTACATCTTCTCGCGCGCGCTCACGCTGTCGCTCAAGGTAGCCCACACCCGCTACCGGGACCGTGACACCATCGGCAGCGGCACAGAGCAAATCAAAGGGAACAGCCGCACCGACCTCTGGTGTTATCTACGCTGGAAGTTCTGACCTATGTCGATCCTTTTTTGTACTTTTGAGCCAAATTCCAACCACGATGGCTCATCCGCTTCTACAAATAGACACCCTCACCAAAAGCTTCGGTGACCTGCTGCTCTTCCGCGATATCTCCTTCGGCATCGCCGAGGGGGACAAGATCGGCCTGCTGGCTCCCAACGGGTCGGGCAAGACCACCCTGCTCAACATCATCGCCGGCAAAGAGGGTTACGACACCGGAAGGGTGGTGTTCCGCAACGACATCCGCTTCGCATACCTGGATCAATCGCCCGCCTACGACCCGGAGCTGACGGTGCTGGAGGCATGCTTCAGTGCCGACAACGAGACGGTGCGACTGATCGCCCGCTACGAGGAGGTGATCAGCTCCGGCAGCCAGGAGGGCCTGGATGAGCTGCTGCTGCAGATGGAGCTGCTTAAGGCATGGGACTATGAACAACGGATCAAGCAGATCCTCTCACAGCTCCGCATCACCGACTTCCACCAGAAGATGGGAGAGCTCTCCGGGGGGCAGGTGAAGCGGGTGGCGCTGGCCAACGTACTGATCAGCGAGCCGGAACTGCTCATACTTGATGAACCCACCAACCACCTCGACCTGGAGATGACCGAGTGGCTGGAGGAGCACCTCAACCGTAGCCGTATGAGCCTGCTGATGGTGACGCACGACCGTTACTTCCTGGACCGCATCTGTACGCAGATCCTGGAGATCGACCAGCAACAGCTCTACAGCTACCGCGGCAACTTCTCCTACTACCTGGAGAAGCGTGAGGAGCGCCTGATGGCACAGCAAAGCGAGGGTGAGCGTGCCCGTAACCTGCTGCGCAAGGAGCTGGAGTGGATGCGCCGCCAGCCGCAGGCACGGGCCACCAAGGCCAAGTCGCGCATCGATGCCTTCTATACGCTTGAGGAGAAGGCACAGCAGCGCCGCAGCGATGAGGGAATCCGCCTGGCCGCGAAGGGAAGCTACATCGGCAAGAAGATCTTCGAGGCGAAGCATGTGAGCAAGCGTTTTGGCGATGTGCGGATCACCGATGATTTCAACTATATCTTCTCCCGCTACGAGAAGATGGGCATCGTGGGCAACAATGGCACCGGCAAATCCACCTTCGTGAAGATGCTGCTCGACGAGGTGCAGCCCGACAGCGGCAGCTTCGAGATTGGCGAGACGGTACGTTTTGGCTACTACAGCCAGGACGGTCTCCAGTTCGATGAGCAGATGAAGGTGCTGGATGTGGTGCAGGCAATCGCCGAGGTGATCGACCTGGGCAACGGACAGCGGCTCACCGCCTCGCAGTTCCTGCAGCACTTCCTCTTCCCGCCGGAGAAGCAGCACAACTATGTCTACAAGCTAAGCGGCGGTGAGCGGCGACGTCTCTACCTCTGCACGGTGCTGATCACCAATCCCAACTTCCTGGTGCTGGACGAACCCACCAACGACCTGGATATCCTCACCCTCAACATCCTGGAGGAGTACCTGCAGGGGTTCAACGGCTGCCTGATCGTGGTGTCGCACGACCGCTTTTTCATGGACAAGGTGACGGATCACCTGCTGGTGTTCCACGGCGATGCACGCATTCAGGACTTCCCCGGCAACTACACGCAGTACCGCGACTGGAAACAACTGGAGGAGAAAAAAGAGTCTTTGGAAGTGAAAACGGCACGGGTAGAGACGGAACCCCGCCGCAACAGGTCGGAGGACAAGAACAAACTCACGTTCAAGGAGAAAAGAGAGTTCGAGGGACTGGAAGAGGAGATCGCGCAACTGGAGAACGAAAAGGAAGAGATTACCGCACAACTCTCCTCCGGAAGTCTTACGAATGAAGCGTTGATGGAACGTTCCACACGGCTCTCAACAATCATGGAGCTGATCGATGAGAAGACCATGCGCTGGCTGGAGCTTAGCGAGAAGACAATTTAGACAGATTATAAATATCTATCACTGAAACCTTTGTTTTTCAGTTCAAGTGGGGAAATGATTACTTTTGCATCTTGAAAAAACAACCAAAATCATAAAACGACCCATTATGACAAGTATCAAAGGAACACAGACCGAACTGAACCTGCTGAAGTCCTTCGCAGGTGAATCACAGGCCCGAATGCGCTACACCTTCTATGCCAAGCAGGCAAAGAAAGAGGGATACGAACAGATTGCCGCCATCTTCCAGGAAACCGCCGATCAGGAGATGACCCATGCCAAGCGCATGTTCAAATACCTGGAGGGGGGTATGGTAGAGATCACCGCTTCCTACCCAGCCGGTGTCATCGCCACCACCGCCGAGAACCTGAAGGCCGCCGCCGAGGGGGAGAATGAGGAGTGGACCGACCTCTACCCCCATTTCGCGGAGGTAGCCGAAGCAGAAGGCTTCAAGGAGATCGCCACCATGTACCGCATGATTGCCAAGGCTGAAGCTGAGCACGAGGAACGCTACCTGAAGCTGTTGGCCCGCGTGGAGAGCGGTACCGTTTTCGCCCGCGAAGAGGCGATCGAATGGCAGTGCCGCCACTGCGGTTACGTCTTCACCGGCAAGAAGCCACCGAAGAACTGTCCCACCTGCCTGCACCCTCAGGCCTATTTCGAGCCGAAGAACAACGCACTGTAACACAAATTTTACAGTTGATTCATCGGGCGTATCCCTTAGGGGGTACGCCTTTTGTTTTGCCTACCTGCGACCGGCAGAAAGGGCTGTCTCGGTGCCTCTAGCCTTATTGCACCCTTATTGCACCCTTATTGCACCCTTATATCCACTCCGATAATTATGGGAGTGGATATAAGGGTAGGATAAGGCAAGAATATAGAAATAGCTTCCCAAAATATAGTACTTTTGCATCAGCAATAAAAGTTGATGTGGTTCCGGATGAACCGATCAAACTGCAACCAGAAAAGAAAAAACAATGGAACAGAACGAACTGTTTGCCCGCACGGAGCTGCTGATCGGCAAGGAGGCGATGAAGGCGATCGCCTCGAAACGGGTGATCCTCTTCGGCGTGGGGGGCGTGGGAAGCTGGTGTGCCGAAGGATTGATCCGCAGCGGCATCATGCACCTCACGCTGGTGGACTCCGACCGGGTGGCGGTGGCGAATATCAACCGTCAGCTGCCGGCTACCAAAAACACCGTGGGCGAACTGAAGGTAGAGGTATTGAAACGGCGACTGGAGGAGATCAACCCGGAGGCTGAGATCACCGCTATCCCGGAGATCTACAGTGCAGAGAGTGCCGCCTCCTTTCACCTGGAAAAATTTGACTACATCATCGACGCCATCGACTCGCTCGCACACAAGATGCACCTACTCCTCACCGCCTCCCAGACCAACGCCACCCTCTTTTCCTCGATGGGTGCAGCCCTGAAGATGGACCCACAGCAGATCAGGGTGACCGAGTTTCGAAAAGTGCGGGGTTGCAAGCTGGCAGCGGCGTTGCGCCAGCGGATGCGCAAGGGAGGGGAGATGCCGCACAAGCCCTTCCTCTGTGTTTACAGTGAAGAGCTACTGGAGAACAGGGGCAGTGAGGCCTTGCCTCAAGCCGACGAGCAGGGGAGCTTCCGCAAGGCACAGACCAACGGGACCATGGTGCAGGTGACCGCCGTGTTCGGCTTCACCCTCTCGGGACTGGTTGTTCAGGACATCTGCAACAAAGCATTGAATTCAGATCTTCCCGCACAATAGCATATCACATCTGCCACTTTTTTCTTACCTTTGTGCTTTCAATCAGCAACTTCAACTATGCAAATCGAACAGATATTACTGGATGCCGTGAGCGGCGCCATCAAAGAATTATACGGAGCGGATTCCGATACATTGCAGATCACGCTGCAGAAGACCAAGAAAGAGTTCAAAGGGCACTACACCCTGGTCACCTTCCCCCTGCTGAAGATCTCACGCAAGAGCCCCGAGCAGACAGCCGAAGAGATTGGCAAATGGCTGCAGGAGCAGTCGCCCGTGGTGTCGGACTTCAACGTGATCAAAGGATTCCTCAACCTCACCATCGCCCCCGCCGTATGGGTGGAACTGCTGCAGCGCATCGACGCGACAACCGACTACGGCTTCACACCCGTCAGAGAGGATGCGCCACTCTACATGGTAGAGTACTCCTCACCCAACACCAACAAGCCACTGCACCTGGGACACGTGCGCAACAACCTGCTGGGGCATGCCCTCTGCGAGGTGCTGCAGGCCAACGGTAAGCGGGTGGTGAAGACCAACATCGTGAACGACCGGGGCATCCATATCTGCAAGTCGATGCTGGCCTGGCAGAAGTGGGGCGAGGGAGAGACACCCGCCTCATCCGGCAAGAAGGGGGACCACCTGATCGGCGACTACTACGTGCTGTTCGACAGGCAGTACAAGGAGGAGCTGGCAGCGCTCCAGGCGAAAGACCTCACCAAAGAGGAGGCCGAAGAGCAGTCCACCCTGATGCAGGAGGCACGTGAGATGCTCCGCAAGTGGGAGGCACACGATGCGGAGACGGTGAACCTCTGGAAGATGATGAACGGCTGGGTCTATGCCGGCTTCGACGAGACCTACCGACAGATGGGGGTCACCTTCGACAAGATCTACTACGAGTCGCAGACCTACCTCACCGGCAAGGAGGAGGTGCTGCGCGGCCTCAAGGAGGACTGCTTCTACCGCAAGGAGGATGGATCGGTGTGGGCCGACCTGACCCCATACGGCTTGGACCACAAGCTGCTGCTGCGTGCCGATGGCACCTCGGTCTACATGACCCAGGACATCGGCACCGCCCGGATGCGGTTCGACGACTACCCCATCGACAAGATGATCTACGTGGTGGGCAACGAGCAAAACTACCACTTTCAGGTGCTTTCACTGCTGCTCGACATGCTGGGTTACTCCTTCGGCAAAGGGCTGGTGCACTTCTCCTACGGGATGGTGGAGCTGCCCGAGGGGAAGATGAAATCGCGCGAGGGAACGGTGGTCGACGCCGACGACCTGATGGCCGAGATGATTGCCACCGCGCGTGAGACCTCGCAAGAGCTGGGCAAGCTGGAAGGTGTATCAGAAGAGGAGGCGGAAGCAATCTCCCGCATGGTGGGCCTGGGCGCGCTCAAGTACTTCATCCTGAAGGTCGATCCCAAGAAGAACATGACCTTCAACCCGAAGGAGTCGATCGACTTCAACGGCAACACCGGGCCCTTTATCCAGTATACCCACGCCCGCATCCAATCGGTGCTGCGCAAGGCGACCGACCAGGGAATCACCCTCCCTGAGAAGATGGAGCAGTCGCTCCCCCTCTCCGAGAAGGAGGAGGGACTGGTGCAGCTGCTTTCCGAGTTCGCGGCGGTGGTGCAGCAGGCCGGCACGGAGTACAATGTATCGCTGATCGGCAACTATGTATACGAGCTGGTGAAAGAGTATAACCAGTTCTACCACGACTACCCCATCCTAAAAGAGGAGAACACCGCGCTGCGTGACTTCAGGCTGGTGCTCTCCAAAAATGTAGCGCTTACAATCCGCAAGGGGATGTCGCTCTTCGGCATCGAGGTGCCGGAGCGGATGTAATCACTCCTCTGTTATTTCAGGTATTTCGCCAGGAAGCCCAGCATGGAGCTGTAGTTGAAAGAGATGATGCCGATGCTGTCGTCCCAGTTCATCTTTTTCTGATAGAAGAGACGATCATCGTTGTTGCAATTAGGACAAACAATAGGCCCCGTTTCTGTTTCATACACTTTAATTTTTGAATAAATCCAACAATAGTTACAACCATTACAAAATTAGTAAAACTTTACCGATAACAACCAAAAAAAAGGATGAAGCATGCTGATTTTGAACAACAAAGGGGGTGACACCTGTTGTATCACCCCCTGAATGGTTCATCAAATAAAGATAGATTAGTTGTAGGCTTTTTCGCCATGCTCGAAATAATCGAGTCCAATCTCCTCTTCCCTGCTGCTGACACGAATTCCGACCGTGTATTTTAAGGTGGCGAAGAGAGCGATACCGGCGATAGCCGCCCAGGCTGCAATGGCCAGTACGCCAATGGCCTGACTAACCAATACCCCTGTACTGCCACCATAGAAGAGGCCGGGCAAAGCAGCATCGGCCGAAAAGAGGCCGACCATCAGGGTCCCAAAGGCACCACAGACACCGTGTACCGAGACCGCACCTACCGGGTCATCCACTTTCAGTTTCCTGTCGATGAGCTCTACGGAGAAGACCACCAGCACACCGGCCATCAATCCGATAAGGACCGCCCCGCCGGGGGTGACCACATCACATCCTGCGGTGATGGCGACCAGTCCCGCCAGCACACCGTTGAGGGTCATGCTGAAGGTGGGTTTGCCGTAGCGAACCCAGGTGGTGATCAGCGTGGCAATCCCCCCTGCGGCGGCAGCACCGTTGGTGGTCATGAAGATATGTGCCACCAGGTCGGGATCACCCAATCCAAGCGTAGAGCCGGGGTTGAAACCAAACCAACCCAGCCAGAGGATGAAGACACCCAGCGCAGCCAGGGTAAGGCTATGTCCCGGGATGGCGTGCACCTTTCCCTTTTTGTACTTGCCTATTCGAGGCCCCAGAAAGGCAGCACCAATGAAAGCGAGCCAGCCTCCCATGGAGTGGACCACCGTAGATCCGGCAAAATCGTGGAAGGGAATCTCCAGTTGCGACAGCCATCCACCGCCCCAGACCCAGTGTCCGGAGATGGGATAGATGAGGGCTGAGATGGCCACACTGTAAAACAGATAGGCCTTAAACTTGGTACGTTCGGCCATGGCACCCGAGACAATGGTGGCGGCGGTGGCGGCAAACACCAGTTGGAAGATGAAAAAAGCATTGTTGGGGATTCCCAGCTCCAGGGCGTGGTTCACCTTCGAGAAGATCTCAAGCTCTCCGAAGAAACCGTTGCCGGCACCGTACATGATGCCGTAGCCGATGAGCCAGAAGGCAATGGAGCCCATGCAGAAGTCCATCAGGTTTTTGAAGAGAATGTTGGTGGTGTTCTTTGTGCGGGAGAAGCCCGCCTCCACGAGCGCGAAGCCGGTCTGCATGAAGAAGACCAGTACTGCCGCGAACAATACCCAGAATGTGTTGAGAGCATATGTAGTTGTGATTGTATCCATAGTCGTTCGTTTTATTATTCTTTGATGTACAATGATTCGGGGCCGGTTTCACCTGTTCTGATACGGACGGAATCCTCCACTGGTGAGATAAATATCTTACCGTCACCCATCTCACCTGTTCGGGCAGCATTGATGATGGCCTGGCAGGAGGTGTCGACATAAATCTCACGGCACACAAATGAGATGTGTATCCGCTCAATGAGACGTGTTTCATAGACCGTTGAACGGTAGATGGAGCTGGAGCGTTCGTTACCGACTCCGGTGACCTCCCAGTAGGTGAGGAAGTCGATGCCTATCTCGTGAAGGGCTTCCACCACCTCATCGAGTTGCGATTTACGAATGATCGCTTCAATTTTCTTCATGTTCATCTTGTTTCTTTTTTTGAAATGGTGTAACTAGAAGGTGAGTGCCGCCACCAGGTAGAATTTCTCCCTGTCAGGGTTAAGGATGGCACTGCAGGTGAGAGGGAGTGTGAAAGAAGGGGTGATCTCCAGCTCTTTGGTCGCGCTGATGCCGATATTGGTGAGTGCGAAATCACCGCTGAGCGACTGCAACCCATCGCCGCCACCCGCAAAAAGAGCAACATTCCCGAAGGCATATGCCACTTCGAAGTACTTGTCACCGCCAGCCGATGCGGCACCACCCGCCTCATTCAGTACATAATTGGCGGAGAGGCTCAGTCCACCCACCTCATAACCTCCATTCAGCTCGAAGATATGGGCACCCGTAGCCTTCGTGACATCAAAGTAGTCATTACCCCCTTCTATGGAGGGGAAATAATAGTCAGTTACCCCCAGTGATAATCCAAAACCGAAGGTGTAACCAATAAAAAGATCAGCCTCAAGCACACCGTCGAAGGAGGCAGAGCCCCAGGCACCGGCGGAAAACCCACCCGATTCAAAAACAAGTGAGGGCTGTACTGCCGCATTCGACAGGTAGAGCCCCCTCCATACATACGAACTTACCAGATCAGTTCCGGCAGTCCATTTCGATTCAGCCTCCTGCGCGGGGAGGCTCCAGGTTGCACAAAGCAACGTGATCGCAACAATGATTTTCATTTTCATAACCTAAAAACAATTTAATTAGACATAATGTAATATTCACGCTGCAAATATAATCATTTTGTTTTATTACAAACACATTTATTTACTTTTTATTGTTTTTATTTTATTTTGGGCGTCTTTTTGATCATACAAACTCCATTATTATACCATCTTGTCTGCATAAATAAGGATGCAATAACATCCTGTATGTAAGAGCGTAATCAGCGATATTGACTTCTTCGTTGTGTGAGATCGTTGTAGAATCATCAGAACTATGGGTATTTTTTTTTGTTATAGTATTGTGAATAATTTTTTTTAAACAAATCAGATTGTCCCTTAATTGTATAATATTCGCTCATTTTTGGAAATAAATCGACAGAATATTAAATATGTTTAAATAATTGTATACTTTTGTGAATCATCCAGAAACTATGAAAAGATGAAGAGGATATTGGTTACCGGAGGTGCCGGTTTTATTGGGTCTCACTTATGCGAAAGACTCCTGAGGGAAGGAAACAGTGTAATCTGTCTGGATAATTTTCTCACGGGACGAAAAGAGAACATTTCTCATTTATTGGAGCACAAGTTTTTTGACCTGATAGAGCATGACATCATATACCCCTACCCCATTGAACCTGTGGATGAGATTTACCACCTGGCCTGTCCGGCCTCCCCGGTACACTACCAGCATGATCCGATCAAAACGATGAAAATCTCGGTCATGGGCTCCTACAATGTATTGGGCATGGCCAAGAAGCATGGTGCCAGGATCCTGCTTGCCTCCACCAGCGAGATCTATGGCGATCCGCTGGTGCATCCGCAACCGGAACAGTACTGGGGAAATGTGAACACCGTGGGTCCCCGCTCCTGCTACGATGAAGGAAAGCGATGCGCTGAGACCCTTTTCATGGATTACCACCGTCAGGAGAAGGTGCGCATCAAGATTGTCCGCATCTTCAACACCTACGGCCCCGGCATGCTGCCCGATGATGGGCGGGTGATCTCCAACTTCATCCTGCAGGCGCTGCAGGACCAGGACATCACCATCTACGGTGATGGCAGCCAGACCCGCAGCTTTCAGTACATCGACGATCTGATAGAGGGGCTTCTGAAGATGATGAAGACAGACGAGGCTTTTACCGGACCGGTCAACATTGGCAATCCCAGAGAGTTCACCATCCGGGAGCTGGCAGAACGAATCATCACTTTGTCCGGAGCATCCTCAAAACTGGTATACATGCCCCTGCCGGTTGATGACCCGAAACAGCGGCGTCCCGACATCACACTTGCCCGGGAGATGCTCGACTGGGAGCCGGCGATACGGCTCGATGAGGGACTGACCAGGATGATCAGTTTTTTCAGAAAGAAACTAAAGAAAGAAACCATCGAGGCAAATGTAAATCCACTTTCTTAATCTTTCGGCGAAAAATCGAACGTCACCACCACCGGTTTGTGGTCACTGTACTCCAGCTCTGGCGAGTAATAGCGTATGGCCCTGAAGTTTTCGGGAGCGTAAAAGATGTAATCGATCCGGTATAACTTCTTCAGGTAGCGATAGCTGTAGCCATAACCTTTGCCCGCATCCCGAAAACTGTCTCTCAATCGGCCCTTAATGGTTCTGTAGGTATAAGAGGAAGGAGTTGCATTGAAGTCACCACATACAATCAACGGATAGGGACTTTCATCCAGCAGTTTTCTGATGACATCAGCCTGTCGTGTCCGAATGCTGCCATTTTCCTCGACCACCTGTTTCAGTTTCTTCAATTGTGCAATCGTGTGCCCAATATTCGGTGTAAGAGGCGCCCTATATTGGTTTATATTGGTGGTTTGCAGATGGTTGTTAAAAAGGCGCACCCTCACTCCCTCCATATCCAGGTCAACCCACATGGAGAAGTTATCGGTCTCATCCTCAAAAGCCACCGGCTGTGTTTCAAGGATGGGATAGCGACTAAATATGGCAACGTTAAGGGCTCCGTGACGACGTGACAATATCCGATAATAGGGCATCGATTTTGTGAGATCCAGGATCAGCCCATCCTTTCCCGCACCAGCAACCGGAAACTCCTGCAGACAGATAATATCCACCTTTTCATTTTCCAGAAAGGCTGCAAATTGTTGGGTATCCATGTAAACATTCTCCCCAATCTGGTTGTGAATGTTATAAGTTGCAACAGTCACTGCATTTTTCGGCAGCGCCTGTTTACGCAGAGGCCAGTTGAAAACAGAGCTGATATAGGGGATACTGATGAGCAGTGCCGCAATGGGAACTATCATCCAGGGACTCCTCTTCCAAATCCAAAAAAGCATGATCAGGGCATTGAGCAGCAAAACCAGCGGCAACAATATCCCCAGCCAATGGATGGCCGGATAGCGCGTTGGATGAAAATGTGAGACATAACTACCCACCACTGCCATCAGGGCAGGAATCAGGCTCAAGAGTCCCAATACAAACTCCAGAAACTTAAAGAGAACGAGTTTCCCCATTTATTCGTTAAGGTGATGATTAAAATAGCTTCTTTCCACAAATATAAACAAAAATATGGACAATCCGCAAGACAGAACCACCCATGAACAGCTGTTATAGCCCGCCAGATCGCCTATTCGCAGCGCTAAATTTCATAAAAAATCAAAAATCAAAGCTCCTGCTGAAAAGAAGAGAATGTAAAAAACAAATGAGATGGTTAAAATGTTTAACTTTGGGGGTGATTGTACTATCCCCATACCTTAAGGAATATTTAAATAAAAAGATTAATTGGTCATCAACCAAAATCTGATCAATACGATATGATTGTTGATTTTTCAAAATATAAAATCCTGGCTGTCGATGATATCCCGACCAATACGCTGTTGTTGCAAATGATGCTGGAGCAGTCGGGTTTAACGGTGTCAACAGCACAGAGCGCGGAAGAAGCTGTTACACTTATCGAAAACGAAAAACCTGATTTGATTTTGTTGGATGTGCTGATGCCCGGCACCGATGGCTTCACCTTGGCAAAGCAGTTGAAAGAGCAACCTGAGCACGCGGATATACCAATCATATTTTTAACCGCACTGAATTCGACCAACGATATCGTGAAAGGATTCCAGCTGGGGGCCGATGATTACATCACCAAACCGTTCAACAAGGAGGAATTGCTGGCAAGGGTACGTCACCAGTTGACATTGCTGGAAGCCAAGCGTACCATTGAGCAGCAGAAAGAGGAGCTGGAGCAGACCATCGCCGGAAGGGATGCCCTCTATTCAGTGATCGCGCACGACCTGCGCATGCCTATGTCAACCATCAAGATGATCCTCAATGTTCTCTCCATCCAGATGAAGGAGGAGCAGGATATCCGACCGGAGATCCTGGAATCGATACAGAATGCAAACGAGGTGTCAGAGCAGCTTTTCAGGTTGCTCGATAATTTGCTGAAGTGGACCAAAGCACAGTTGGGCAAACTGAAAGCCATCAAACAACCTTTTAACCTGGCCGAGCTGACCGAGGCCGAGGTTGAAACGGCGTCGGTACTTGCAGCAAACAAGAACATCACCATTCGATACCACTCAACTGTAGAAGCAAAGAGCGAGGTTGAGGTAGACATCGACATGATCAAGACTGTGATGCGGAACCTGATCAGCAATGCCATCAAGTACAGCTATCGCGATAGTGTCATCGACGTTGTCCTGGAAACAGAAAACGGAGAGGTTATTTACAAAGTGACCGACCATGGCTGTGGCATCAGCGAGGAAGATCAATGCAAACTGCTGGATGTTGGTACCCAGTACACCACCTTTGGCACGGAACATGAATCGGGATCCGGTCTGGGATTGCTTCTGGTGCACAACTTTGTGAAACTCAACAACGGTCGTCTCTTTTTCCATTCCAAAGAGAACGAGGGTTCTACTTTTGGGTTCGCACTTCCAATCTCACCAGAAAAGTAACAGCAGGGAGAGAGGGTTGGTTTCCCATCACCCACTCCACTCACGGTGATGCTCTTCCTCAAATATATTTCTGAATGGTAGCCAGCAGCAGGTCCCTGTCCAGGGGCTTTGTCAGAAAATCCTTGCAACCGTTCTCCATCAACTCGTTTTTATCCGTATCAAAGGCATAGGCGCTCACGGCGATGATGGGCGGGTAGAAAGGCGATTCTGTGCGAATGGCGCGAATAGCCTCCAGACCGCTCATGACGGGCATCTTGATATCCATCAGGATCAGTTCCGGCTTTCTCGTCTGGAACAATCGTATTGCATGGTCGCCATCCTTTGCATGAATCAGTTCGTAATCGTTGCCAATCATTGCCTGTATCAATTCAAAGTTATCCTGGTTATCTTCTGCCACGAGAATGGTGCTTTTCTCCATATTGCGATTTCCCGACAATGAACTTCTTTGGGCAATCCGTTCAAAAGGATCCTCATCAGAGTCTACAGGCAGCAGCGGTATCCGGCAGGTAAACTGCGTACCGACTCCCAATTGGGAGGTGACCGAGATGTCACCGCCCAGTCGTTCCAGGATGGTCCTGCAGATGGAAAGACCGAGTCCGGTACCCTGTGCAAAGCTGTCCACTTTCACAAATCGTTCAAACACCTTTTCCAGTTTATCTTCGGGAATGCCGATACCGGTATCGTTCACATAGAGCTCCACCCACTCAGATAACAAACGGTATCCGATGGCGATGCTCCCTTTCGTGGTGAACTTCAGCGCATTGTCGATCAGGTTCGAAAGCACCTGTGTAAGCCTATTTCTATCGGTACGGATAGAAATATCCTCTTCAGGCATCTCCAGGAGGAGCGTGGCATTACCGCCATAGAGCTGATAGGTGGCGAATATCTCCTTACAGAGATCGTGCATGCTTACCGCAGAGAAGTTGAAGACAAGCGTTCCCGATTCGATGCGCGAGAGATCAAGCACCTCGTTGATCAGCAACAGCAGGCGTTTGTTGTTCGACTCTATGATCTTGTGAAACTTGAGCCGATCCTCCCGTTTCTCAACATCTGCCATAAGGGCTGAAAAACCAACAATCGCATTGAGTGGAGTCCTTATCTCGTGGCTCATGTTGGAGAGAAAAGCTGATTTCAGACGATCCGACTCCTCTGCTTTCTCTTTCGCCTCCCTGAGCTTATTCTCATAACGCACATGTTCCGAGATGTCACGCCCAAGGTTCCAGATAATGTCTTCCCCGTAATCGTTACGGATGATAAAGGCCGAACATTCAGTACTGATCACGTCATAATCGGGATAGTGGTGGTTACAGATAAACTTCAGTGAATTGTCATTTGCGCGCAAGGATTTCAGAAACAGACTCCATTTATTTTCCTCCTTGAAGTCATCCAGTACGTCATAGGCTTTCAAGTTGCTTATATCAACAGATTCAGGAATATGATTCATCAATCGGCACAACTGATTGGCAAAAATGAGTGTACCATCCAGCTTGGCTGCGAAGATGCTCTCGTTGGTATTGTTGACCGCCAGGGTAATCATTTTCAAACGATCCCAGTTGGATACGATGTCATCAATGTTCTGTGTGTAGCCATCAACTATCAGCTCACCCTTTCGATTATGATACCTGTTAATTATCTTTGAGCGTACATAATAGATCTTATCCTCTACAACCCTATAGTCGTACATATCCACATCACTGCGGGGATTGGTCAAATTATTCTCGATCCTTTCCCTGTCTTCGTGGTACACATGTTCCATGTATTCAGACAGTGGAATAACCACTTCCTCACTGGTTTCAAGGGATATGCCTACATACCCTTCGTAGTAAAGCAATCCGGTGGATTGGTTGTAGCTCCAGTATCCAATCTTTGCTGCCCGGCCGGTTTCCTCTAAACGTTCATTGGCCAGTTGCAATCTCAGTTTCATCTGGCTGCGCTGAGTGATATCGCGGTATTGCAGCAGCAGATGCTCCTCGTCATACTTCTGGATGATACACTTGAAATAGAACATCTTCTCCGGAGCGGGAAGGTCGTAGTTGGCATTGGAGACCTCACCGGTGCGGGCAACGTGCTCGATGGCCGGCTTTAGTTCCTTGAGGGTTTCGTGCGGGAAGCAATCAAAAATATTCCTGCCCAGCAGCGTTCCCTCCTCGTTGACATAAGGGTTGTTCGCCGTTTTGACAATCATATCAACGCAGGTGCCGTCGTTCTTCACCAACAGAAGGGTATCGGTCATCATTTCCAGCAAACGGACAGCTTGACCCTTATCGTGCAATAGACCTTGTGTTTTCATTTCAGATGAATTTATTTGCTTCTCCTGGCTTTTTCCCAGGCGGCATTTCCTTCGAACCTTCTCAGATAAGCCATACCTTTAAAGACGTTGAGATTCATGAAAAGGAAATAGTATGGGATAAACAATATTTTATTCCTGATGGCATGATGTGCCAGGTATGATCCCACCAGGGCGCAGAGGTAAAAGAGGAGCTGCAGCAGGCCCAGGAGCTGATACAACCACGCGGGTTCAGTTTGCAAGAGGATCAGGGCTCCATTCAGTGGCAGTAGCAGAAAGAGTGCAACAGGCGTAACGGTCCAGCGCAGCACCCGGTGGGATGTGTACTGGAAGCTGAGCCACCCGTGACGAAACGGGTTGAGCAGCGCAAGAAGCCTTCCTACAGACTGCAGCCCACCGGCTGCAATACGGACCTTTCTTTTCTCCTCCTCCTGCATGTTGAGAGAGGCAGTTTCCAGGGCATAAGCCTCTTTACAATAATGGATGCGATGGCCTTCGTGTGCGATCTGCAGCGACAGCACGAAATCATCCAGGAGTGTATCGTCCGGCAGCTCCCTGAAGAGCCGGGTACGGATGGCGAAGAGCTCTCCGGCAGCCCCCACAGCCGAGTATAAACGTGAATCAAGCTCCTTCAACAGCGATTCATACCTCCAGTAGGCCCCTTCCCCACCCGACGAAGCGGTATCCATCTCCTTGACGGCGATTCGCTTTTCACCCGCCACACATCCTGTTTGCGGATCCGAAAACGCCTTCACGATCTCCTTCACCGCTTCCCGGTTGATGAGCGTGTTGGCATCGGTAAAGACCACGATGGGTGTTTCCACGAAAGCCATCCCCCGGTTAATTGCGGCGGTCTTACCTCTTCTGTCGGGATGAAAGGAGAGCGTCACCTCCGGATAAGCATTGAGCTTCTCATTGGTAGTGTCGGTAGAGCCATCGGTCACCCAGAAAATTTTCAGCTTCTCCGTGGGATAGTCAATCTCGCGGCAGTTCACCATCTTCTCCTCAACCATCTCCTCCTCGTTGTAGGCAGTGATAAAAAGGGTCACTTCCGGCAACTCATGGGGCAACGCAAGCCGGGGACGGGGACGGAAATGCTCTCTGATCCATACCAGCAGCCAGAGAATGACACCATATCCGATATAGGTATAAAATACCAGGAAAAGAGCGCACCAAAAGAGAGAGGTTAGTATCGTGTCCAAGATCATATCTCCTTACAATGTCATACAGTTTCACGTCACGGTCACTTCTTTCAGAGGCAGTGCAAAGCGGAAGCTGCTCCCCTTGCCCGGTTCGCTGTCCACCCATATCCAGCCACCATGCTTCTCCACAAACTCTTTGCAGAGCAACAACCCGAGTCCGGTTCCTTTCTCACCGGCCGTTCCCTCCGAACACCAGCAGTTTATTATTTTTCCTGAAAACCTGAGCAACGATAGAGTAATTCTCCGATTGGTAATCACCGAAGGTGAGATAACCATTGAACACCATGCTTGAAGAAACGTCCATCGCCAGGATATCATCGAGAGAGGGGTTGAGGAACGATCCACAGGGATCATCCTTCAGCAACGAACTGAATGCTTTGTTGCAGTAAAGCAGTTCCCTCTTTGTGGAGAAAAGGGCGATGTAGAACGACTTGCTTTTCAGCAGCGCATCACCAATCTCAGGAATCCACTCAGACAAGGGGGAGGGATCATTTTCAAATTTCATATCAATGCAGGCTATTATCCATTCAGTTGAAAATGTTTGATGTATATATCAACAATGTTCAGGTCAGGCAGGTATTTCGCGTTGGGATATCTGGCAATCACATCCTGTCCCCCTCTCCTGAATGCCTGTCCACCCACTAAGATAGGTAAATTCGGCTTTTGTTCTCTAATTTTCTGAATCATTTTTTCAAAAACCGGTATATTCGAGTAGATGCTCAGGGAGATGGCCAGCAGGTCAGGTTTGACATACTCCACACATGCAACGATCACCTTCTGATAGAGATCATGCACCGTCATCTGATTGTTCAGGTGTGCATGCACAATTTTTGAGCACTCACCCCTGTTTCCCTCGAGGAGGGCATGCAGGAAATCGGAATTGTCAATTTCGGCAGGTTCTAACATAGCGATCAATCTTTAATCAGGTTCGACTCCTCATCTCTGGGTGGCTTCGTTTGGCGGGTGAAAAAGAAGTTAATGTTCTTCAACCCTTTTATGACTCTCACTTTAAAACTGTTGAACAACGATCCGTCTGCGTTGAGGGTATTGCTGGCAGTAACGGCACGTGCTTTGCGCGAGGTGATCAACTTTATCATACCATATTTCTTCAAGCCTAGGGCCATCGACCCATCTTCGCCTCTTTTCAGTTCCACCCTGTAACTCACCTTTCTGCCATACTCTGTTTCATATGCAAACACCATGCCCCGCACCCCCCTTTCGGGTCGTTTGATGAAAAGCGCACGAATGTAAAGATCTCTTACAGCTTCGTAAAACTTTAACCCCCATTTGGAATGATCCTTATCCGGGATAAAACTCCAGAGGGAAGAGACACCGACGACACCCGGCTTCTCCAGTTCACTGATAATGGTTTCAATGTATCGTGGTGGATACATTGTATCAGAATCGATGCAGATGTAATATTTACCACGAACATGATTCTGTCCACATTCACGCGCAAAACCTGGACCTTTTCTCTCCTCAAAATAGCATGGAACACCAGATACTTGAAAAACCTCCCCGGTGCGGTCGGCTGAATTGTTGTCTACACCGATGATTTCCACCTGGTAGGGGCAGATGTTTTCACTGAGCGACCATAAGCAGCTCAGTAACCTTGTCTCCTCATTGTGGGCGATCACCACTACTGAGGCGATGGGATTCTCATGCTGCATTTGTTGCAGTTTTCCCTTCACCTCTTCCACTAACGCTGCCGGAGCATCGTCAAATGGTTTCTCAAAAACTGTCAGATATTTACTGTACCAGGGCATGCTTTGGTTTATTTACTATATCCGGGTATTCTCATTCCCAACTCATCTTTTTCCGGTGACTTTTTCAGCTTTTCAACGAAATAGAGGGCATCAATTCTATTCGATTCAGTTCTATAGTTAAGATACTTCTCCACAAAGTGCTCAGCATGTTTAAATAGGAAACGGCGACAATCGATGTTCAACATCACACCTCCTTCATAGGGAGCGTAGGAGAGACCGGTCACGGCATCGTTCGATAGGACATCTTTGATTTGGTCGTAGGTGACCCCGTTCAGGTTAACCGTCACGGAGGGATAGTAGAAATATTGTTCAGAAGGCAAAGATATCCGTAATTTCAAAGTATCCCCATTGATCTCATGATCAATACTGCTGTTCACCCTGTAGTAGTTGTATTCATAATACTCCTCCAATGAGGGAAACCAAACGGAATCATCTCCTTTCTTACCGTATTTGTTGTTTAGCCAAAGGAGAAACTGAACAAATGTAACATCCGTACTATGCAGCACCACATGGATAGCTTCCCTCTCCTCTTTATTGTTCTTTAGTTCATATTCAATCCAGTCAGGGATGCCGAATATATTGTCATAAGAAGTTCTTTGCAGAACTTCCTTCTCCAGATCTGAATCGATTTTAAACGGAAAGTGACGCTTGACAACAGGTCCACCTGACTTTGTGTTTTGTGCGGTCATGATACGAATAGAACGATATTTTTTCCCGGCTAACAAATAATTGTAATTCCCATTCGGCTCAGCGAGCACTTTCATCCCTCTGCCATCCAGTTTTTCCAGTGTAATCAGCTGATCTATCTCAAAGTGCTTCACAAGTGAATCTGAATCATTAACCGACTTCGTATTCGTATCATGAAATGCAATACCGGTATCATAGGCCAACATCTCTGTTAGATTTTCCCAGGTCAAAAATCTATATGGGCCAAAACGTCCTAAATCAGCTGCACTTCTCTTTTTTGCTTCCCTAATTACATCCATATCAACAGTGTCAGGAAAAAGAGTAGTTGTGAACGCAAACCGAACCTCATTTCCAGTTCCGTCGGTGCTCCCTAGTGTACTGCCGAGTTCAAAAGCATCCGGTGGCAAATCCCCCGCGGCAAGTTGCCTCGAATTGTAATAATAGCTCTTGGAGAGAGGCTTTCCATTGATTGCTGCCCATGTTGTGCTGTAGGCAGAATAGCTGCAATCATCCTGTGTAAGCATGAAGAGCCACGATTTGTTGTACTTGAGGTGGGGAATCTTAGTCTTTATCTCTTCCGCTTCCGGTGCATTGTCAAGAATGAACGTGATCTCTGCAACAACATTTTGCGCCTCATGATGATAGGGATATTGATAATTGTCATATTCAAAGATGATATTATCTTTATCACCCTCATAAACATCCTTATCTATACACGAAACATGTATAAGGAATAACGAAGTGATAACAATTATTCTAATCATTGAATCAGTCATATATTTTGCCTATTATTTTTTCAGATATCGCATGTGAAAATTCAATATAAAAAACATTGTTCACCTCACCATAATAGTATATCGGTATATCTTTCCAAAAGTATACCAAATTAATTTAATCTCCAAGTCTGTAAGGCTGAAGGGGTACACAACAAGGACTGGGCTTGTGCCCCTCCCACACCTTTCCAATTCCTCTCCCATTCCTCTCCAAAAATTTTGGGAGAGGCACACGCGAATGTCTTGCCAATGTCCCTCCCTTTTGTCACTTATTGAACTTGAAAAAGATGTTGAAGCGAACCAGACAGATGGGAAATGGCTTTATCTGTCTCAATATCGTAAGAAAGCGAAACATTAATTATATCTCTTTTACAAAGCATCAATTACGTTTTGCATCTGTTTCCTCCATGAGAGATGACATACTGACTCACGAATGTCTTTAGCTGAGATCATTAACTGCTGGTAAAATTGCATAATCTGCTTAATATCGATTGGCGAATCATTTGCCGGAATTTTGTATACATATTCCATTTGATCAAAATCAGAATCCATCTCAGAATAAATAAAGGGAATACCTCTGGCTGCATATTCCCTGTTTTTAAGCGTTTTAATAAATGTGATTCCACTTCTATGTCGTCCAAGACTCCCTATCCCAAGATTCGCAAGATCAAATAACTCATCTAATTCAGGTCCATATTGAGGACCATGTAAAATTACGTAATTTTCTAAATGATGATCAGAAATAAGGTTTAATATCTCATCCCGTTCTCTGATACCGAAAAATGCTCCAACAATATGGAAATATACTTTATAAGGTTTCTCAATCCTTTGATAATAATTCGCAAGTCCAGTAATTATTCTGTCAAATCCGTGCCAAAAGTGTATCTCTGCTACACCCAACAAATGCAGTTCTCCCGGATTGTGGGAATTACGTTTCAAACGTAAGGATGAAAAGTCAATTCCATTGGATATCTGGATGGTGCGTTGACCGAAAATCTCCTTCTGGTTCGAAAAGGTGATAATTGCATGAAGTTTTTTGGCAAGACGCTTTCTGGACACTCTATCAATGAAAAGAAAACATTTGCTTTCGAAAGTACTGTACTCCTGATCGTACGGGTAGGTGGGAATCTCCATTACCGTTTTCACACCCACGGTGTTCATCTGTTTGACAAATCGAATCAGGAATGGACTGGCATTGTGTTCAGACCTCATATATACCAACTCAATCTGTTGTTTTTTGATGTAATTTATGATGGTGGCATAATCAATCCTTTTTCTAATTTTTGCCCAAATGCCCGATCCAAGATTCGCCAATACTTTGTCGTCTGCCATCCACAGACGATCCCCATTCTCAGGGTTCACTGTGTAGTAACAGTTCACCACGCTGCACCCGCACTCTTTTAAACCTTTTATCTGTGCGAGTTTTTTCTTGCTAATGCCATTATGAGAATTAAACCCGTGAAAAGACAAGAAAATAATTTTCATAAATTTATCATGTAAAGAATATGAATATTCGATGAAGGCTGAACTGAGTGAGTAAATATGTAATATTTGAGACAAAGTTAAAGAAATTAAATTATTTGAACTATATTTAGACTTAAATTGACGATTTATACGTCCTCTTTATGATTCTGAGCTAATACGAAAGAATTTAAAGAATTGATGCTCCAATAATTGATTACAATTATCTTTGTCGAATAATGTCAACCCGTACTCATAAAAGTGTTCGAAACATAAAAGTGGGTTTATACTTTTATGTTATATCTCTCATCTTAACATTCATTTCCCGGAAAATATTCCTAAATCAACTGGGTGATGATTTTATTGGTTTGGTAGGTACCCTGAACAGTATATTGAACTTACTAAACTTGGCTGAATTGGGAATTGGCTCTAGTGTCAGTTTTTTTCTATATTCGCCACTTCAAAAGAAAAACCGAGATAAGATCAACGAAATCATTTCTGTTCTGGGTTTCTTATATCATAAAATTGGCATAGTCTTATTATCAATAGGAGGAGTTGTAAGTCTGTTCTTCCCATTTATATTTCGACATACTGAAATGTCTATGGGTATTATTTATTTCTCTTTTTATGCATTTCTATTATCTTCTGTCATAGGATATTTTATCAATTATCGACAAGTACTCCTGACAGCCGATCAGAAAACCTATGTCGTCACTGGTTATTTGCAAACAGCCAATATTCTAAAAACCCTTCTACAAATAGTGCTGGCATATTATTTCAAAAATCTTTTTGTTTGGGTCTCAATTGAATTCATTTTCGCCTCTAGTAGTTATATAATCCTGAACTTCAAAATCAAAAAGACTTATCCTTGGTTAGAGTCCAAAGCCAAAATGAAAGGGCAAATATTGTTGAATCAGTATCCTGACATCCTGAAAAAAACAAAGCAGATATTTATTCAAAAATTTAAAGATTTCTTCTTGAATAAGAGCGATGAGATTTTGGTTTTTGCTTTTTTGTCTTTGAAAATGGTAGCCTTCTATGGTAATTATATGATCATAATTAACAAACTGATATATTTGGTGAACATTGTATCTGACGGAATGGGAGCGGGTGTTGGAAATCTTGTTGCCGAGAATAATCACAAAAACACACTTAAGGTCTTTTGGGAACTTACAGCCTTTCGATTTATCATAGTTGGAATTATTATATTTGGTCTGCTGTTGTTCATGCAACCTTTTATTTCTTTGTGGCTTGGGAAAGAGTATCTACTAAGTGATATTGTTTTGTATCTTTTACTCACAAATATTTTTATTTTGCTTTCCAGGGGAGTAGTCCAAATGTATATACATGCTTATGGGCTCTATTCTGACGTATGGGCTTCTTGGACAGAACTTTTAACCAATCTTATGATAACACTTATTGCTGGTTATTATCTCGGAATCTCAGGCATACTATTGGGCAAAATCATTAGTGTAAGCGGTATCGCTTTGATATGGAAACCTTTTTATCTTTTTAAAAATGGAATAAAACTGGAAGTTGTAACGTATTGGAAAGGGATGATACCATTTTACACAATCTTCACATTATTCATTCTTATGATTTTACCCATAAAATATTATTTCGTAGATACCTATGCAACCAACTTTTTCAAACTAGTGATCTGTGTCCTACTTGTGATGATTCCATTACTTCTTATATACATCTTCGTTTTATATAAATTTACCACAGGTATGAAATATTTTGTGGCAAGGTTTCCTTTGGTTTCAAAATTCATAAAAGATAAATAAAATGAAAGTTATTTGCGATGCTCCAGGGCAAACGTGTAATCGTCTGTGGTCCTATATAGCCACTATATCAGAGTGTATTGTGAAAAAGAAGAAAATGATGATACTTTTCTTTGATTACACAATTGAGGATTTTCCTAATTTCAGAAATGCACCATTCATTTTTTTTCCATTGTATCACAAGTGGTTACTGGAAATAGGTGACAATTGGAATAGATTCAAAGGTCTGACATGGAAAGCTACACATAACGCAAAATTGGATAAATTATATTTCTTTCTTGGCTTTTTCAAAGGATGGCATACACGCAAAGATACCCGTTATATATCAATGGCAAAAAAAGAAATCATTAGAATATTCACTCCAAGAAAAGAGATTACAGATAGAGCTTCAAGTGTCATAGAAAATTTAAAGAAAAAATCAGAAATAGTAGTAGGTGTTCACATCAGAAGGGGAGATTACAAGGTCTGGAACAATGGACGATTTTATTATGAACTGGATCAATATCTACTTTTCATGAATAGAATTAAGGAAACTTTCTCTGAAAAGCAAATATCGTTTTTTATTTGCTCGAATGAATGGTTTGAAATTGATAATTTTCCCGGATTATCCTGTTTTCGTTACCAACGAAACGAACCCTCTGCTGAAATCCTTGATTTGCATACACTTTCAATGTGTGATTATATTATCGGTCCTTTCAGTACTTATTCCCGATGGGCGTCATTTATTGGTGAAACCCCAATATGTTTTCTTGAAGAAACACATCAAACATTCACAATGGATAGCTTTTCCGTGATTACTGACTACTTTCATTTTGCAAACGGGAAAGTGATTCAAGATTGGTGAATAGCTGTTGAGATAAAAGATCAAAAAATGTACTTGCAAAACGCTCCTTGCTAAATAGCAATGAACGTTTTTTTGCACCAACGGACATTTCCATCCTTTTTGAGGGATTGTTAAATAAATATGAAACCGCCTCAGCTATTTGCATTGACAAATTTGAAGATTTATCTAAAATAATTGCACATTTATCATCAACCAACTCAGGCATACCCCCAGAATTTGTTACAATCATTGGGAGACCGGCAGCCATTCCCTCGATGCAACTTAATGGACAAGGGTCTTCCCAGAGTGATGGAATAACACATGCATCAGCAGATTGCAAATAAGCAGGAATCATACCATATGAGATAAACCCTGTAAAAATTATTCGATCTTGATAATCAGCAGCTAAATGGTGTAACTCCTTCATATAATCTGTTACAACCATATTATTACCAAAAAAATTTGACCCAATTATCAGCAATTTTAGAGGTATCTTATCCATTAATCTAACTGCTTGAAGTAATTCTTTGACGCCTTTCTCAGGTATCAGTCGCCCTGAGAAAACGACCACAAATTCATTCTCTTTTATCTTGAGATATCTCCTAGAAGAAGACTTGTTATTCGTTTGGAAGAGTGACAGATCTATACCATTGTAACAGGTATGGATAGGTATAGAAGGTTGCTGCTCTTCAACTCTTTTCTTGATATAATCAGAGACAGTAATAACGGATGATAATTTTGATTTTATGGAGGAGGCTTCTTTTGAGTCAACTGATAACAAGTCATTGTGTAGATGCAAAATCAATCGAGCGCTAGGACACACATCACGGACTCTCGTTGCATACCCCGGACGGTTTTCAAGGACTATCACATCAAATAGCTCATTCTTAAGTATCTTAAGTGCTTTATAAAGATAATACTCTATATGAGAATGATAGTAAAATGACTTTTTCTTTGTGATTCCAAATATTTTTCTTTTTACTCGATAAGCAAATCGATCGGTTCTAAAAAAGAGATAGCGGGAATTCTGACTGTTTTTAATTTTATTATCAGGTACTTTTTTATCTATTACGCTCATGACAGTTATCTGGTGAAACTTCATCAGTTCATTGAGTTCTAAATAAGAATCTATTAAGTTCTCTACGGCGCCTCCTTGCAAAGCAGGTACAGGTAATAAACCTGAAGTTAAAACAGCTATTCTCATATGCGTTCTTTTATCATTAATTTGATTCGAGTTGTTGACGGAAATAACAATACAATGTATGATTTCAACGATACATAAAAAGGGTAATGACTTAAGATAATCATTAACAACTGAAATCTTTCATGTATTTCAAGACTCTTGGCATTGTAAACAGCAGCACTAAGCATTTGGAATATAATTCTATTAATCGCTTTTCTTCGATTATATTCCAATCCTTTTCTTAAGTCAAGCAATGTTTCAGCAACTTTAAAATAAGATTTAACTTTATCAATTGAATAGATTTGTGCCATCAAAGAATTTGTCCGCATTCTTCTCTTAAAAAAGAATTTAGGTATATAGCCCACTCTTTCTGCGGTTATGTATAATCTTGCACTGAATATTTGATCTTCATATATTCTTAATGAGGTGTCAAACGTGATGTTCTCTTTGATTAAAAAATCGCGTCTGATAAAATGCAACCATGGAGGTACTCTGTACAAATGCTTGCTCAACATGATGTTTAAAATTTCTACACCACCAAAGATCCGATCAGCAAACTGATTTTGTCTGTTGTAATAGTTACAATCTTCAGATTTGTCCGCAATTTTTATAGCGTCAAAGAATATGAAATCCAAATCCTTCTGAATACAACTTGAATAACAACTTTCCAATGCTTTATCAGTTAAGACATCATCACTGTCCATAAAATATACAAACTCACCTTTGGATTTTTGAAGGCCGAAATTACGAGCCACTGATTGACCCTGGTTTGTTTGCGTGATACAAATTATCCGATGATCCTTTAAAGCCAACTTGTTCATTATAGAGAGACTGTTGTCGGTAGAGCCATCATCAATAATGATGATTTCAAGGTCTTTAAGCGTCTGGTTCATGATGGACCGCACCGCTTCTTCCAGGTATGCTTCTGTATTATACACCGGGATGATTACGCTCACTTTGGGACTGATTAACTCTTTAACTTGATCCACCTTTGTTCTTTATGATCATATTTTTTCAGAATCCTTGCGGGATTCCCCACAACCACACAATAGGGTGGGATTTCTTTTGTGACAACACTACCGGCACCTACAACCACATGCTCTCCGATATGAACTCCAGCCAGGATGGAGCTGTTGGCACCGATCCAGACGTTGTTTTCAATGGTGATTTGATCTGTTACTACACCCTGTTGGTTGATGGTCATCGAAACATCTTCAAAATTATGATTCAATGCGGAGATAACTATATTCTGAGCCAATATCACATTGTTACCAATCATTACTGGACCAATGATGGTATTGCCCATTCCGATTCTCGTGAAGTCACCGATCACGATATCACCAACGGCATTGTTGACAATAGCATAATCTTCTATTACAGAGGATTTACCGAGATTGAAACCATTAAAGGGTACGATATCTTTTCTTACACTCCGGTATATTACCGATCTCTTTCCTTTTTTCATGTAAAGAAACTGCAATGCACGCAACCATAGCCTGGGACGCGTTTTTACCGGGTGCAGCATCAAAAACAGAACTCTTTGTTTAAGTTTCGGATTGCTTTTAATTTTTTCAACAATGGATGTCAACATCTTACCGGGAATTTAAGGTTAGGTATTCGTTCAACAATTTTATGGCAGTTTGTTCCCAAGAGTATCTCTCTGAACGATTCAATCCATATTCAACCTGTTTGTTGTAAATATCTGGGTTATTTTCCAAATCAACAATCGTTTGGGCAATCTTTTCAGGATCGGTCGGATCGGTCAACAATGCCCCATCGCCTGCTATCTCGGGAATCGCTGATCTGTTTGATGAGATCACCGGCACACCACTCGCCATCGCCTCAAGAAGTGGCAGACCAAAACTTTCACGTAATGAGGGATAAAGAAACGCAAATGCTCCCGTATAAACAGACGGAAGATCACCATTCGGAATATATCCGGGGAAGTAGAGTTTGGGTTTGATGTGGGTCAATCCTTCATTGGCTAAGAGAGTATTGATTACAGATTCCTTTAAATCGGCTATCAGTAATGGGAGTTTTCTTTTTGATTTCTGAAGATATATGGCATATGCGATGAGGGTATTTGGTGTATTCTTTTTGGGATCGGTATTCCCCAAAAAGAAAAGGTAGGGTTCTTCAGGAATGTATTTTTTGACAATATCCGGATTTTTTCTTGAGGAATGAAATGCAGCACTCAATCCGTTGTAAATTGTTGTCACCGACTGAGGATCGAGTGTGAGTGTTTGTATGATGTTATCTCTCTCATAATCAGATACTGTGATGATTCGCTTGCATTTGAGGATGATTCGCGGAACTACCCACCTGCGGTAGATGCGACCCAGTCTCTGATAGAGTGATTGATTGGCACCCTTCTTCTTTTCAAGAAAAATGATGTCATGAAGGGTCAGGAACATTGGATAACGAGTGTAAAGAGGTGCAGTATTGCTTGTACAATGCAGCAGATCCGGTTTGATACGATTCAAACAGTGAGGCAATGCAACCTGCTCCCAAAGGAAATAGGTGGGACAGGCAAGTTCAATCAGATGAAAATTGGCGGTTTCCTGAAGACAACGATCCTCACCCGGCTTCACAATGATAAAATATTCATTCACCTTGTCAATTTGCTGCAGCGCTCGTATTGTTTCCACAGCAACATAATCCATGCCGTGCTTGTCCACTCTGAAAATCCTCTGTGCTTCAATGGCTATTTTCATCATTCTTTCTCCTCTTGTCTCTTGTGGATGAACTTCTTGTTGACTCCTCTCAAACGGAACAGGTTGATTACTGTGAAAAGAAACAGGAGAGGGAGTTTTCTCAATGCCTTTTTGAAGGAGGTGGTATACAATTCATCTGGCATTGCCAAACTGAATGCCATGATCAACATGAACAAAACGACCCCCCATTTGATTGAACGTGCCCAATCGAGAAACAACATCACGGAACCAAATAAAATAGGGAAACCAATCAACAGTATCCGAGGTGGTATCAACCACTGGAATATCTTGTCGCAATAATCCAGATTGCCCGATAAGATTGCTTTGGGGAGATAGGGCAACCCTTTTCTCAGAAGATCAAATTGAGCAGCAATCCACCGTCTGCGTTGGTGGTAGTAACCGGTAGAGGTTGATGTTTTCTGATCATAGACATAAAGTTCGGGCAAGTAATCAATAAATATCTCCTCTTTCAGCAAAAGCAATTCCAATTCCTTGTCTTCTCCGGCAGTACTCACCTTCGGAATGGAGCGGGCAAACCATTCGTAATCAAATGCCATTCCGGAGCCAATCAGTGCTGACGAAAATCCGAAACGGACATGTCCTGCCCGAAAAATTGCATTGTTGATCTCTTCACTCACGGAATCCAGTATGGCCACTTCTGCATCCCCTCCCTTTGTGGTTCGGTGAGCCTGAACTGCATGGATACCGAAGTCGTATGCATCATTCATTTTGCTCAGAAAATCAGGCTGTGTATGATTATCAGCATCCAGAATTGCCACGATATCGAAACTGCTTTTGCCAAAATGCGCTATCGCCAGGTTAAGCGCAGCTGCTTTGGTACTGTTTTGATAAGTTGCATTGAGAACCATAACAGAAAGTTGCCGCAATTGCTCATTGGTATCTTTGCTCATCCCATCAGAGATTACAGCAACTGTAAACAAATCTGACGGATAATCCTGCTCCAAAAAGGAGCGGACACTATCTATGATTACCCTGTCCTCTTTATAAGCAGGGAAAAGCACCAATATCCGATGTTGCTTTCTGGCTGGCCGGTAATGGGAGTCCTGTTTTTTTTGTGAGAAAACAGCAAAGAATAGGAGATAGCTTACTGATAAAAAAATCATTAAAAAGAAGATTAGATCCAATATGGAGATCACTTTTTCCATATATTAAAAATCATTTCATTCGTATAAATGCCACACAACCCTTCATCATGGCAACTGCCAAATCGGTATTTCCTTTGAGCAAACAGTGAAACGCTCTTTTCGGCAGTGCCAACGATATTTGATATGCGATTGACAAGAATCTGTGAAAGGACGACAAATTTCTTTTTGCAAACAGCAACCTGTTCCTAGTCATATAAAAGGCTTTGAGTGGACTCTCCTGCCCTACACTGCTACTCTCTTTATGGAATACAACAGCCGCCGGATTGTATTCAAGCCGGTAGCCTGCCCGGCGCAACTGTAGGCTCCAATCGAGCTCTTCGTAGTAAAGAAAATAGATTTCCGGCATACCTCCAACTTTTTCGATGGCTTCCCTTCTAATTAACATTGTCGCGCCATGCAGGTAGGGTGTTGAAATCGGATGATCATAATGTCCGGAATCTTGTTCCTTGAATCCTATCAATCGATTTCTCAATGTGACGCTACTCAAGGGGGTATAACCAGCAAACTGGATCAACTTTTCCTGATCGGCGAAAAGAATCTTTGGTGAGATGCCTCCAAGAGTTGGTTCTTTCTTCATTCTCTCAACCAGGAGTGTCAAGGAATCGTCTTTCACATAAGTATCGTTGTTGATAAAAAGCAAAAAATCGGCGGTTGCATCTTTAATGCCCAAATTATTGCCACCTGCAAAACCAAGGTTTTTAGCGCTTCTAATCACTTTGATATTGGGAAACTGATGCTTCAGTATGCCGGCTTCATCTGCCTTTGAGCCATTATCTACTACAGTAAATTCATAAGAGATTTTCAAATGGGTTTGTATGGATTCGATCAGTTGTACTGTATCAGCGAATCCATTGTAATTGACCGTGATGATGGATAATTCAGGCTGTTGCATGCTCATTGATCTCTTTGTCAATTTTTGGCCCCATAAATATGAAGGCCATACACATATAAACAATGGGACCGTTTGGAAACTGCTGCAACATCTCATTGCCATAAGAGCTGACCAACATCCCGGCAACACCTCCCAACAATGCAGAAAGTAAACCCCTCAACTGTCTGTTCTCGATTCGGAACCATATGTCGTAGGCGCCCTTGAGAAAGGTGACCAAAAAAATTAACAAAAAAATTGAGAGACCCACAACACCGGTTTCTACCCAAACAAATACGAAAGAAGTATCTGTAGGCAGTTGATACAAATAATCACCGGGTTCTGTTCTCTTCGCTTCACCAATACCCACTCCAAAAGGGTGCTCTTTCATAAATAAACGCATCTTTTCCTGATTCTGTTTGCGGACGATAAAGGAGGCATCCTGTGTAACATTGAACGCAGAACGCATCCGTCTGATTTCTGCGTTCCCGTGACCAATGTAGGTGAATTTAAAAAAAACAAGGAGTACAAGAATTAATATGGTTCCCGGAATGATTACTTTCAATTGTTTAGACAGGAGTACAAAAAAGGTAAAACCGGCAAAAGGGACAGCAATTGCGGCACGCGTCCCTGATATCATCATCGCATAACCGGCAAGCAAAGCCACTACAATATAATAGACTCGTAGAGGCTTTGAATGAATATAGAGAGCGGTTATGCCAAAAACAACAAACGACATACCCATATTGCAGCCGAAACTGGCTGCGTCTGTGAAAAAGGAAAAATAACGCACTCCTGTATGTATGATATGGGTTCTGCTTCCACCAAGTACATGCAACCAGTAGAGTTCAGCTGAGTCAAAACCGATAAACTTTTGCATCAGCGATTTACCTATTGCCAGTAAAGTAAGGACAGACCAGACAAAAAGAAACCATTTCAAATATTTAAATTGATTTAGTAACAGGGCTGTTAACACCGGAAAGAGAAAAAAATAAACCGCTAAAGCACGTACTCCGGCTGTCCAGTGATTGAGGGTTGTTTCAGGATTGAAAACCAAAACCAAACAATATACAAGCCATATCCCGGTTAGTAAAGTCAATGGATTGCGCAATGAAACCCATGAAACAGGATTTTTAAGATTGTACAACAAAAGAAAAAAAAGTGTTGCCAACAACAGCCCATCAATCACAATACCACCCTGCAACCCTGCCACATATCGTGTAATTCCCATGATAAAATAGTTGGCTACGAAAACACCAAGAAGTGCATAGATGGGTTCCTTCACAAATTGGATAACGGCAAAAATTAAGAATGGAAGAATTGATAAAGCGAAAGCCGGTATCCAGCCATACCGCAATAAAACAATTGTAAAAACTGATATTGAGAGAAAAACAATAACATATTGCAATCGACTTCTCTCATTCCCTTCATGATTCTGCTGGAGTCTCATAGCTTATGATGTTCAGGATGAGCTAAGACCGTATTGAGTGTACCTGTAAAAATATTTCTTAAATAGAGATTGGGGAGGCAACATACCGGTATATGTTTCCAATACCTGCTTGTCTGCCCTGTTCAGGCATATAAACGTGGGAGTAGTGCCGGATTGCTCCTTTAAACGATCAAACAGCTGTTTATTCCTGTCACTCCAAACCTTGTCAGCCCTGAAGAGAGTCAGATTAATTGAAGCCTCCTGAAGCAGACTCTTTGGAATAGCGTAATGTTGAAGTGATGCATGCTCAACCAGGATAATACATTTGGGAGGCAACTGTACCGGAGCACTGGGAAGATACTTGTGTATGCTATCAGCAAAGAGAAACTCAGGTGATCCGGGGTCAAAGTCATCTCCATAGCGGAGCACCTTTACAGGCACACCATGTGAACCCCAGTAATCGGACAATGAATCGATCAGGAGGCTTTTACCTCTGCCCTCTTTCATACTGATAATGTTCACAATTGGATATGGGTCTGCGGGTTGAAAAAAATCCTGTAGGGCGTTTGCCAGATACTGTATTGCCTTGTCACGATACAATGTGTGATATTTTCGTTGACGAAGGCTCGGTCTACCAGGTAAGGCCCCAAGAATATTTACCCCGGTAATTTTCCTTGTTCGTACCGGATCTCTCAATGTACGATCCAACAGATCCAGTAAGAGAAAGATTCCAATGATGAATACCAAACTTCCCGCAAAGGCTGCCATCACCAGTTTCTTTCGTTTCGACGGTTCTGAATTCAAAGGAAAGACAGGTGGATTGATCATTTTTAATGATGCAGAATTCATTTCAAGACTCTTGAGCTGTAACCTGGCAGCGTTCAAACTGGATAAAATTGACAAATAGTTGCGTTCGATAAAATCGATGTTACGTTCCTGTCTTTTAATCGTGGAGCCAATGGGAGAGAAATGCAAATAGTGTTCATCTATTTCAATCATCTTTGCCTCGATAACATCTATTTCGGCTTTTGCTTTCTCCAACAACAACAATTCTTCAAGCCATTGCGATACAAAATTACTGGTTGGATAACCCTCACGCGTGTATTTCCTTTCACTAAATCGCTGTGTAAAGTCAACCAACTCATTTTCTGCACCCTTCAACTGGGTTTTGAAATGATCCAGCTGCTTGTAGGATGAGTTATCAGACAAAGAATCGGTAATAAATGCTCCCATCTCAGCTACTCTGGTATTTAAATCAGAGACTTGGTTGAGCCTGGCAAGAAACTCCGCATTGTCTCTTAAGTAAACAATATTTTCATCTTTCAACGATTCCAAATAATTGACAGATGCCTCTGCATTACTTAATTTCTTTAAGACTTCATTGTGCTGAATCTGGAACTGCATATCGATTGCTGCAACCTGCTCTGTTTGTTCTTCATAGTTGATGATTCTATTCTGAACGTTATAGCTTGTCAGTGAATCTTCACTTTCCCGCAACTGCTTGCCAACCCTTTCCAACTCATCTTCAAAATATTGGATTGCATTGTTGGTTGAGCCGAACTGCAATTTCTTGTATTCTACCGAATAGAGTTTTTCCAGCAACAACAAAGTCTGATAGGCTACACCGGGGTCATTGGCAGAGTAAGATACCCTCAACATATCACTGCTCCCAAGACGTATTACATTGATATTCTTAAGGCTCCCGTACGCGTAATGCGGATGATTCCAGTTAAACAATCCATACACGAAGTTGGAGGGTGAAGCCACTTCGTAAGCTTTCAGATTCTCTACTGTCTTCTCTTCAGATGATTTGTCGATCAGTGACTTCACTGCATCTGGAGTGATATTTTGTAAATGACGGTAATTGGCTGCGCTGATGTATTCATTGTCCTTGGTTGGATCACCATGGATCATATGCCTGGCATAGAGGTGCAGGCTCACTTCATGGAGTGTCTCTTTCGATTGAATGATATTGATGATGTTGTCTATCGTGTTGTTGATCACGGTGGAATTGACCGTTCCCCCATCTGACCCGATACCATTGCCGGAAACAACTCCTGTATAGATTGTCATATCCACGGGAAAAGACTTCTCCAGATTCCGTGTGCCCAGTATCGCCACAATGGTCACAAAAACAGGGACCATCACAATCCACCAGCGGATACGGTACAAAAAGCGGAAAAAATATTGAATGATTTCCATTGTGCTAACGATTGAGAATTTTCGTTTTAGACAAGATCTCAAGCTGCAAGAGTGCCTTGTTCAATTCTGATCGGGTTTGCTCATATGATTCAAGTGCGTCCATTTGCATTGCTTTGATCTGATTCAAATCTCCGGAGTCGATATTCCCGTTTAAAAAATTCTGCTTGGAGAGTTCGAAATGGGTATTGGCAAAAGAGAGAGATTCTGCTTTTAACCTTAAAACAGATAGTTCCTTTACCGCCTTGGTGTACATTTCAATGATTCTGATTTTTTGCTCCTCATGCCACTTCTCCATCTCCACCTGGGTTGCCTTTGTTTTCAGTTGTTGCCGATGAATCCGGTTGGGGCGATCAAAAAAATCATCGAAGGGAATCGCTATAGAAACACCCACATTGTACCAGTTTTGCCTACCACCTGAATAGGTATAAAACAATGGTGTATTTGGATCTGAGAAAGCAGTGTTCATGCCCATCATGCCCCACTGATAGGTTGTACTGAATCGGAAGTATTTCAACCAGCTTCTCTTCTCTGTTTTGAGGGCACTGGCTTCCTCCTCCATCTTCACCTGATAAAAGTCGACTGCAGCACTGTTCTTTGCATTTTCAAAAAGGATTTCCAGGGGTGGTAGTTTCAGGTTCAGGTAATCATCGGGACTTAACGCCTCCAATCCCTCCTGAGCAATCCCGGAAAAGAAAGGCAAAAAAAACAAATGAGCAATGATCAAAATGGAAATCCTGTTCATCTCGTTGGAATCTTAGGGTGTCTATACATCCTCTTTCTGAATGAATGCAGTAAAAGTACGGAAAATAATCTTGATATCCAACCAGAGCGAATAGTGCTGTGCATAATAAATATCCAGCTGCTTGCGCTCTTCGGCAGACAACTTCCCGGCATCACCCCTTTTCTGGACCTGCCACAATCCGGTCAACCCTGCGGGTGCGATGAAACGCTCCACGCTATTGTCTTTGGTGAGCAGCTCCGCCTCATACAAGGGCAACGGCCGATTCCCTACAATTGACATGTCACCCTTGAGTATATTGATTAACTGAGGCAGCTCGTCGATGCTGTATTTGCGTATGAACTGCCCCACCTTTGTAACACGTGGATCTTTCTCTATTTTGACAAATGCATTGTCGGTTTTTTTACGCTGCTGTGAGATGAAATCTTCTTCTTTGAGGATGAATTCATCGTCCACCAGGATAGAGGGATCGGACAGGTCAATGGAAAGTGAATCCAGATCGTCCTCTATGGCAACTTGCTGATCCATATTGGGCACACCTGTTGCATATTGGTTGAATTGCTCCATCTCCTTCAGCCTTTTGTCCGCATCGACATACATGGAACGGAACTTCCAGAAATCAAATATATGGTAGTTGCTGCCAACCCTCTTGGATTTGTAAAAAACGGGGCCCTTGCTTTCCAACCGAATGGCCAGTGCAACCAACAACAAGAGCGGTGAGAGAAACAACAAAGCAAAAAAGGAGATGATCAGATCGAAAGCTCTTTTAATTGCAGGCAGTTTGAACGGCGTCATTCTATTGGCATCTGCTTGCTCTTTACTTTGCTGCCGGGTTTCATATCTTTGAATGAACTGGAAAAACCGAGCAAACGATTCCTGTTTGGTGCCGGGTGCTACCGTGTCGTTCACCCCGGCTTGAATGTATCGCAGGCGGTGGTTGGGGGAAAGGTCAGTAGTGACCAACAATATGTATAGCTCCGGGAAATTGTTTCGTAGCAATTGAATGCTCTGCACATCCTTCTCGGTAGATTGTCTTTCGTAGAGCACAATTGAATTGTGTGTTCCGGGATGCTCTTGAAGCCAATTGGTTGCTTCGGAACTGCTTATGAAATGAACCGGTGGTTCTGACAAGAGACTCAGAAGTACATCAGAGAAATGATGATGCAATTGCTCATCCGCTCCAATATAGAAAACGGCCTGATTCACCTCAACACCTTTCTGATCCGTATCTTCAACTCCATCGGATTAAAGGGTTTCAGAATGAAATCGTCTGCACCTACCTCCAACATTTTAATACGGATATCACTGCTCTCTTCTCCTGAAAGGACCACAACGGGAATATCTTTGTATAAACCATTCTTTTTGATATAGGAGAGAAATTCATCGCCGTTCATTTCAGGCATCCGAATGTCAAGAATGATCAAATCGGGCCTGTTCCCGTTAAACAACCATTCGATGGCTTTAACGGGGGTATTGAAATAGGTTATATCGTACTCTGCTGAAAGGTAGACGGAGATAATCTTGGCAATGGCTATCTTATCGTCGATGATCAGCAATTGCCTTTTCGTATTCCTCTCCATGGTGTTGTTCATCCTTTCTGCAACAAGAGTATGATCGTTGTCAAGTTTTATCATTTGTCGTAGATAAAGGTTAGATCTGGATGCATGTACCAATCCTTATCCGATTGTCCGGAGGTGGTTGCCCAGGATTCTAATTGTGGATAAGCTTTTCTTATAGAGGTATACTCCTTGGGATATCTGGTTGCACCGGGAATTGCAAGAGCCCAGATCAGATTGCCCTTTGATGTATAATAGTTGTTACTTGAGTCGTCATCACCAGCCCCAAATCTAAAGATGTCAGCTTTGTCTGTTGGCGCGAAACCGGGAAGATGAACCTCATCCCTTCTATTTTTATATCCACCGTTTACAATAAAGGGATTCAACTTATCGATAGAAACTGTTTCCCTGTCAACCGGGCTGTTGAAAGTGAGGGTGAATGTAACTACTGCCGGGGATACTGTTCCGATTGATCCACCCACTGTGGTATTTACCATTGTACCTGCGGGAATACCGAGAGCCTTGTGCACATCATCGAAGATTGGAATCACCACGTAATCCTGACCGGTTTCGAGACCGTTGCTTGCACTGAATACTGAATTGTCGCGGCCAGCCTGGCTGGATCGACTTACGCTGCTCACAACGTTGCGGGCCATGCCGTCAATTTGCATCCCAACGGCCAATCGTTTTACACCTCCAACCGCACGAAGGGTCACATCCAATTTGAGTTGGGTAACCTTGTTTCCGGCATCGATGGTGTATTCCGGTTTCATGTTGAACACCACGTCATTCATATCGTAATCACCCAGCAACGGCCAGTTGTCTTCGAACATGTAGGTCACATCCGTACCGTTCCAGATAATCGGAAAGACAGGGTTGGAAGGGGGCGTTGATGGGACATTGCTATATCCGCCGTCGTTGCACTCTGTTCCAGGAATCACGAGAGTTGATCCACCTTCACCGGCCCAGGTAACACCATCTTCGGTCCATCGAGCATTCCATGAATCAATGTTTTTTGAAGGATGATCGTAACACTCTATTTCCAGATTGCCCTGGTAATGGATGATATTTTCATCATTTATTTCCTCTGCTACCGCTTTTGCAATCTGTAAAAGGGCTTTATTAGAACCGGTTCCATAGAAGCCGTCATTGTTCCATTGGTCGCCTCCTTTGTTATATTTGTATACAGCCTCAACGGTTACTTTCATCATTGCTGCACGATCCAATTCAATCCGCGTATTGTTCATAAACAGATTTGAAGTTGACAACAGACCTCCTGGACCAACAATGATTGAGGCATCTGTCGTATTCAACAGACCTTCCACAATCATGTGACAATTATTTTCTACTCTCGCATTACCCTGCAGGCTGAGTGTGTTGGTTGTGAAACTATTCTGATTGATGATACTGGCTGTACTATTGGTTACAGCGGTAGGACCCAACACAGTGATAACACCTTCGTTATTGAACGTCCCATTGTCGAGTGTTAGGGAGTTGGTTGTGATTGTATTGTTATTGACTACTTGTCCATTGTTCGATATTTTAAGGTCTTCGCTTACAATGAGTGTACCATTGTTCGTATATAAACCTGAGTTTTGCGTCACCTCCAGTTGGTTTAATGTCATTTCCCCATCGTTAACCACCGTTGTATTGGCATTGCTGGTTTGTAATTTCCCGTTGACTTCAACAGTCCCATTGTTGGAAAAAAGGGTATTTGACAATAAATCAACATTGTTATCAACTACCACACTACCACCTTCGAAAACAACCAGCTTGCTGTTTTTATTGACTTTAATTTCTCCGTTTACAGTTAGCGTTCCCTGTATGTATATATCCTCACTGGTGGTTTCACCCCACGCATCAATTTTGGGTGTTGTCACCAATGCCCCCGGCAACACAATCAATCTGCTTCCCGGTGGAAGATTAAGTTGACCGCTTGTAACATTGAGTGTACCCTGCACAAAAAGATCAACTTTGCGCCAAAAATTGGTAGTTCCCGAGAAATTCCCATTGATCAGATAGACATCGCCAGCGATATTCGAAGTTAATTCACCGCTTGACTGAGTAATGACTGTATGATTAACAGGTAGTTCGGGTACTGGGTATGGATCAGTGGTTGACCGAAATATTGCCGTGGATGATTCATTGGTAGAGGAGGATGATCGGACTGAAACCAAGGCACTTGCAGAATAGTCTTGCGGACTGAAACTATAGTTCAGGGAAGAGCCGATTAAACCAACCGGTGCAATGGTTTTCCCTCCGGTGGGAGAAGTCTGCTGGATGTACACCGTAGTTAAGGCTTCTGGTATAACTACATTTGTACTGAAGTCACTGTTGTTTTTTGCAACACCCATTCCCAATAGTGTGGCCTCTTCATCAAACAGAGGGTTGGCATCGAAAATTTGTACTGTGTAAAGATATGCTCCGTTGAAATTGTCTTCTACCTTTACACGCATGTCAACGTTACGTGTGGTTGCCCAGTCAAAGGTAGCCGGAACGGTGATACTGTCTCCAAATAGAGAAGCTCCGGTACCCTGTTGCCGTGAAGGGTCGTAGTAGTCTTGTTCACATCCCGTGAAGATTAAGACAATTCCCGTGAACAGGAATACAAAAGAGGTGAGGAATGTTATTTTCTTTGTTTTCATATATAGGTTATTTATGACAAATCCATGTTTATTCAGGACAATTTCTTTTTTGATGCATTTACTGCAATCTGTTACGCATTTACACCCGAAATGTTGTTAGTTTCCGACAAATGCACCAATTTGTGATTTTAAATATCTTGTCGGAACAAACGGCACTGCTTTTAAAAGTTTCTCCTATGCTCAAAGAATACAACAATTCTTTCAACATAGGAAACCGAATTAATTCGTAAACTTTTGTTAACCGCCTGTTGTTAAATAATTATTTTTAATAACCTGAACCCCTGACGGTTTTAATTTAAAATGTTAATTGCCAAGCCATTCAGCACGCTTGCTGGAATGAGCGCCGCAAATTTAGCATTTATTTCTGTTCATTCAACATTCAATGCTGAATTTGTTCTTTTTTGTTAACTTTTTTTAGTTTACTAGCAACTTGAAACATTCATCTTCCCAGTTAAGTATGGCTAAAATACCGTCTATCGATATTCAATCTAAATAACTTTCCTTTGGTCCCCAAAAAAGGGGTCGTTTCAGCATATTGCAAAAAAACAACCTATTATACTATAATAAAGACAGAAATTGAGACAAAAAGCCAGATAATTGAATCACATTGAACTTGTTAAAACAGCTTTTTTACCATCCTATCCACCAAATGCGGGGAAACACGCTTATCCACTCCCGCAACCAAATAATTCTTTTACCGACGCAAATATAATGGTTAAAATTGAACATGCAATAGAATTAATTGAAAATTTTTAAAAAAAGCGGGAACACTCCGAATGAGGTGCTCCCGCCTGGTATATAAAAAAAGGACTGGCTTTATCTGTTAGGGCTATCCCAGATCATTGTCTCCGAGCATCGGATATCAATTGTCTGGTCTCCCGCCTGCAACATAAAATCGCCCTCCTCCAGTATCCACTTGCCTGCTTCATTCACAAACGCAAGGTCTGAGCCGTTCAGGGTAAAAGTTACCGTTTGGGTCTCACCGGGATTGAGAGAGATTTTCTCAAAGGCACGCAAGCGCCGAACATCGGGTGAGAGGGAAGCCACCTTGTCACTGCTGAAGAGCAGTACAGCCTCTTTTCCTGCCAGCGAACCGTTGTTGGTGACATCAACCGAAACGGTGATGTTATCAACTGAGGTGAACGCTGTTTTCTCAACCTGGAGGTTGGCATAGGTAAAGGTAGTATAGCTCAGGCCGTAACCAAAAGGATATTGCACCGATGTCTGTGCTCCATAATCGTAAGCTCCGGCCATCACACCTTGAATATTCTGCGAAGGCTTGTGGTCGTAGGTAATCAATCCCTGTTCAAACTTCGGATAGGTATATGGCAATCGACCACTGGGGTTTACGTCGCCGGCAAGGATATCAGCCAGTGCATCTGCACCGAAATTGCCGGGCAGGTAGAGCTGCAGAACAGCCTTAGCTCCCGGTTCTATACGCCGGATCAGACGGGGACGACCCTCGTTGAGTACCAGGATCACCGGTTTACCGGTTTGCTGCAGTGCCAAGGCCAATTCAGTTTGGTTTTCTGACAGCGTCAGCTCATCCAGGTTACCCGGTGTCTCGCAATAGGAGTTTTCGCCCACGCAGAGGATGATGTAATCCACACCTCTCGCCGCTGCGACAGCCATCCCGATTTCAGGTGCATTCTCCTCGTAATATTGTCCCTCCATCTTGTAGGTAACACCCGGTTCGTAGCGCACGTTGCCCTCTCCGAACTTATGCTGTAAGGCTTCGTAGATGGTGTTGTACTGTTCTGCGAACTCATCCACCTTCTCGCCCTGCCAGGAATAGCTCCAGCCACCGTTGAGCGGCCTCATGGAGTGAGCGTTGGGACCGGCCACAAGAATGCGTGCACCTGAAGGCAGCGGAAGGATCTCCTCCTCATTCTTCAACAGCGTGATAGCCTCATCGGCAGCAGCTTTGGCTGCAGCCTCGTTCTCAGTACTGCCGAAATCAGGGTATTCCGTACGTGACCAGTAGGGACGTTCGAAGAGTCCCAGTCGGTACTTGAGGCGAAGCACTCTTCTCACGGCATCGTCGATTCGTTCCATCGAAACCTCTCCCTCATCCACCAACTCCACCAGTGTGGGGCAGAATGCCAGGTTGTAGGGCTCCATCACCATATCGATTCCTGCATTGATCGCTTTCTTTACCGCCTCTTTGTAATCCATTGCAATTCTGTCGCGTGAGAGGAGGTTCTGCACATCCGCCCAGTCGGTCACTACCAGCCCGTCGAAATTGAGTTCCTCTTTCAACCAGACGGTCAACAGGCGATGATCGGCATGGGTTGATACCCCATTGATGATGCCCGAATTGACCATCACTGAGAGTGCTCCTGCTTCGATAGCAGCACGGAAAGGTTCGAAATATTTCTCACGCAGTTCACTCTCTGAGATGAGTGCCGGGGTACGGTCTTTACCGGATACGGGCACACCGTAACCCATGTAATGCTTCAGACAGGCAGCGATGTGCTGACTTCCCACACGGTTGCGATCCTCACCCTGAAAGCCGAGGGTAGAGGCTACTGCCATCTCGGAATTGAGGTAGGCATCTTCGCCGTAGCTCTCCCACTGACGCGACCAACGGGCATCCCTGCCCAGGTCCATGGTGGGTGCAAAGGTCCAGGGGATATTGCTGGCGCGTGTCTCGTATGCAGTGATACGTGAGCCCTCTTTCATCAGTTCACGGTTGAAACTGGCTGCCATAGCCACCGATTGCGGGAAGAGCGTGGAGCCAGCGGTGTAGGTAGCTCCGTGAATGGCATCGATGCCGTAGAGCACCGGGATGCCTGTCTCCGCGATTGCTCGCTCCTGAATAGCACGGATTGTCTTCTCCCACACCTCGGTGGTGCGCGCCCTGTTGTTGCTCACATTGAGGATGGATCCTACCTTGTACTTGCCAATCACGGTGTCAATCATCGCAGGATCCACCTCGAACGGTTCATCACTGAAGTAGGCATTGCCACCTTTGCCAAGCAGATCAACAGTGAACTGGGCCATCTGACCCACTTTTTCTTCAAGGGTCATCTGCCCCAGGATGCTGTCGATCTTCTGCTCCATGACTGTATCAAGTTGCTCTCCGTTCTTACCGGCATTGCCATTACAGGCAGCCAGTAACGGTATCAAAAAGAGGAAATAGAATAATTTGTTCATTTTCTTTGGATGATGTTTTTTGCTGTAAGCGGTTCGTGACAAACATTAAGCTGTCAACTGTCAGCTTTGTTATTTAAAATTTTGTGTGTTGTTACTTGATCCTATTTTTTTTGATAGACTCGCACGTAATCGATCTCATAGGTAGCGGGAAGTTTGGATTCGTCCACACCCTGCGCGCTGCCCCAGTCGCCGCCCCATGCGAGGTTGAGCTTCAGGTAGAAGGGTACGTTGAAAGGCCAGGTCTCTTTGTTTCCGGCACCGTCATTGTTGAAACGGAAATACTCCTCCCCATCCACGAAGCCTTTGATGTAGTCGGCAGTCCACTCCACAGCGTAGATGTGGAACTGGGTCTCGGCACCTGAGATAGTTTTCTGTGCCCCTTTCTGGGTACCAATCATGTGGTTGTAGGCACCGGTATGTACCGTGGAGTGCACCACGTTGGGCTGGTAACCCACATACTCCATGATATCGATCTCACCATCAAGCGGCCAGTTGAGATTTTCTTTCTCAGGCAGCATCCAGAAGGCGGGCCAAGTTCCCTTGCCACCCGGTACCCGCAGTCGTGCCTCAAAGTAACCGTAGGTCCAGCTCTCGGTACTGTTGATGCGGGCAGAAAGGATATCACTGCCAACTTTTTTTGCGATGATCTTCAATGTGCCATCGTGAATGGCTGCAACAGTGTCGGTACCGCGGAAGCCCCCCACGTAGGTCTGCAATTCATTGTTGACCGCTCCCTTGGGCAGGTTCTCGTACCACCACTTATCAGTGTTGGGCAGGGCAGGCTTGCCGCCGCTCAGGCGCTCTGCATTGAACTCCTCTTCCCATACCAGGTCGTATCCATCGGGAACAAAATTATCAATCGTGCCGGCCGCCTGCGTAACGGTGTAACGCTGGTTCTGCTTACCGGAAGTAAAGGTGAGTTCCGCCGTGCGGGAGGTGAGGTGCGGATTGCCTGTGGCTGTGATCCTGAGACTGGTTTGGCCGTTGTGTCCCGTTTTTGGATCGGTACTGCACCAGCTTTCACCAGAGGTAACCGTCCAGTCACCATTGGCCGTAACAATTACGCTCCTGGCCTCTCCTTTTGCTGCGAGCTCCAGTGAAGTGGGATTAAAACTCCATTTCACCTCTACCTCGGGCTTGGGTGGATTGACTTCAGGACTGTTCTTCTCACCACAGGCAAGAAGAAGTCCCATAAACAGATACAATATTGGAGTCATTTTCATCATAATGGTTGAAAAAGGATGCCGCTCATCACGGCATCCTTCAAGTTAAAATTATCCTTATTCAGCAAATGAGAAGTCATCGAAGAAGAAGAAACCGGGACCGGCATGTCCCTCCGCACCGAACTGGATCACAATCTTATCATAGTCGGTACGGTCAGCAACACCGCTGAAGTCGAACTCCAGCTCCAGCCACTTGTTCATCTCCAGATTGGCCTTCACGATCTCGGTCTGTGTCTGCCAGGCGTTACCACCCATATCACTGTTCTGCAACTTCACAGCCAGCTGAGGTAGCAACTTCTTGTTGGCGATCCAGTCGCCGGCAACAGCATGCTCGGTAGTGTAGTCGTTGAACGAGGGGATAAAGACCTTCACACGCACCTTGTTCTGCGCAGTAAGGTCAAACTTGTAATCGGCCGCAGTAAAGGAGAGGTTGCTGTAGAAGCCACCAGATTTCCAGTAGCGGTAGACCTTGTCTGACGTATTGATGGGAAGCGGCAGCGGGTTGTCTACCACACCGCTCACATCTCCCATATCCTCCTGCACGAAATTGAGGAAGGCATCTCCCTCGAAATCCTCGGCCAGCGGTATCGCTTTCGGCACTTTCACCACTGCGGGAGGCTCCACGTTCAGCTCCTCGAGGCAATAAACGAACACCCAGTCCTGACCCTCCACAGTATTGTCGACGCGTAGCGCCATCACCTCTTCGGTCTGATAGATGATCTCGTAGGTCTGGTTGCCACAGTAGTATCCCATAAAGGCATTGCCAGAGAGAGTGACCGTGGGATATTCACCGCTTTCATCAATAGAGAAGTTGTACGCTCCTCCGTCGTATGGGAAGGTGGCATCATCACCATCCACCGAGGTGACATTGAATCCACCCACGCTACCGGCTGAGGCATTACGGCCATAGCCTTCACCCTCGGTCTCAATCAATAGTTGTACACCATTCTGAATAAAGGTGAACGTCGTTGCATAGAGACTCCAGGCGCTCTTCTCGTTGGGTCCGGCACCCCACCATTCCTGACCGCGAGAACCCTGAGGTCCGAGACCGAGGTGCCCTTTGATGTTAAAACCGGTAGCGGCTGCTACTTCGCCTGAATAGTTGTTGTACTGGTCGAAGACCCAGGTCTTGCCATCGCCATCCTCGGGTCCACCCGTAAGATTGCGGTAGACAGGTGTATCCACCAGACTGTAATCATCGTCTGCGATATTCACCACCACACTTTTTGAAGCCGATACCCCATCAGGGGTATAGATGGTTAGCGTCACGGTGTAGTCACCGGCGAAGGGATAGGAAGCTTCTACGGCATTGCTCTTGCCGGAAGAACCGTTGCCCAGGTCCCACACCAGTGTGTAGAGACCATTCAAAGCAGTGGTATTGGTAAAGGTGATCACGTTGTCACTCGTGGCAGAGGGTGCCTGGGTGAACGATATCTGGTCGCTGGTGATGGTGGTCATCCCCTCCAGTCCATAGTCGTCCATCTCCTGGGGGGTGCATGCTACAACTAAAAGAAGGAGCAGCAGCCGGGACAGTTGTTTTATCATGTGCTTCATATTTGTTTTAATTAAAATCATTTTGTGAGATCCGTTCGATTGATTCTGACCCTTGAATCTTCAACTCTTCAACTCTTCAAGTCTGCAAATCATCGAATCCTCATATCAACTAATTGTATCCCGGGTTCTGTTCCAGGGCAAACTCGGTACCTGCGGTCTTGTCAATCTCAGATTGCGGAATAGGCAGATACTTAAAGTTGTCGTTCCAAGTACGTACGCTGTTGAACTCCGTCAGGTTCTCGGTCAGCAACGCGGTGTCGCCCCAGCGGACGATATCCCAGAAGCGCATTCCTTCTCCTACGAATTCGCGGCGTCGTTCCAGCTTGATATTGGCAGCGGTGACCGGGATGGAGCTCTCAGCCCCGAAGGCACGCAGACGTACCTCATCGAGAGCAGATTGGGCCGTGATCCCCTGCACTTCCGACTGACCGTGAATGACAATCATCTCGGCATAGGTGAGTAAGGTCTCGGCATACCGGTAGATGCGCAGGTTGTTACAGTAGTTGAGGTCCACATCCCCCTGCGGGTTGTATCCCACGCGGGCGGCATATTTGGCCATGAAGAGGCCGGTATCCTGGAAGCGGGCGGTGTACTGTCCCGGCTCCCATTTGTTGATCGATCCCTCGCGGCGGCTGTCACCCTCTTCGTAGAGGTCCCACACCGGCTGGCGTACGGGTCCGAAGCCCCAGCCACCCTTGAAGTCGCCTGTCTCACTTCCACCCTTCAGTTCGTTGGGAGAGATGAAGGCGGGGAGGTTGGTGCCGTAGCCCTGCCATCCGCTGTCCCAGGTCTTGCCTTCCGGCAGGTGGTTGGCTTCGAAGATTGATTCCTGGTTGAACTCACCCGCATCGACCCATATCCCTGCGAATTCGGGCATCAGGCTGTAGTCGCCGCTGGCGATGATCTCCGCCATGTCGGCCGTCACTTCGCCGTAGCGTGCTGCATCCTTCTGGTAGAGCACCACGCGGGCCTTAAGCATCAGGGCTGCTGCCCGGTTGATGCGTCCGGCGTTGATGCCGACCGTCTTCAAGGGAAGGTACCCCTCGGTGGTAGCCACATCAATATCCTCCATGATCTCGGCATAGACCTCATCGGCGCTGTATTGCCGGGTCATGTAGGGAGGCTCGGTGAGTGGCTCCTCAAAGTAGGGTACATTGCCCCAGAACTTCCAGAGCCAGTGGGTGTAATAGGCACGCAGAAAATGCGCTTCCGCCTTGTACTGATTCAGTTTTTTGATATCTGCCTCGGTATCGAAGCCCACTGCGTTCTCACAGGCAGAGATCACGTTGTTGGCACGTGCCAGACCGGAGTAGAAGATGTTCCACAATCCGTTGATATTCTCCTGCGGCGTGGTGGTGAAGAGCGAGAGCAGGTAGAGCTGGTGCTGGTCGCCGGCGTCACCACCCCCCTTGAAGATATCGTCTGAACGGAGGTCCGACATCAGCACAAGGCTGTTGTAGTTGTTGTCGGCATAGCTGTCGAAGAGCAGGATCTGGTAGGTCGCTGCCAGGTTGGAAAGGATAGCCCCCTCGGTGGCGGGCTCGCCGGCTGCCTGCTGCTCGGTGGTCGAGTTGGTCAGGAAGTCGTCGCTACAGGAGATGAATCCCGCCAGCAGCATGATGATCAGTAGGTTTATATATTGTTTCATAGTGATACTATATTTTAAAATGAGATATTGGCACCCAGTGAGATGGTTCTGGCCTGCGGATAGATACCGCGGTCGATACCGATGGTGGTATAACCGCCTGAAGCGATCTCGGGGTCAAAGCCGTCGTAACCGGTGAAGGTGAGCAGGTTGTCAGCCGACACATAGAGTCGCAGCCGCTGAATGGAGATCTTCTTCGTCAGCGCATCAGGCAGGGTATAGCCCAGCTGAGCCGATTTCAGGCGGACATAAGAGCCATCCTTAATGTAAAGGTCGGAGGAGCGCCAGTTACTGTTGGGGTTGGCCGAAGTCATACGGGGCATCCGGTTGGAGGTCCCTTCGCCGTGCCAGCGATCCAGTATCCATGCCGGGCGGTTGGCCGCGGGGATGTCACCACGTTGTGCGAAGTCGAAGATATCATTACCATAGGTTCCCTGGAAGAAGAGGTTCGCGTCGAAGCCCTTCCAGTCGGCACCCAGGGTGAGCCCGTAGGTCCAGTCGGGAGCTCCCTTGCCGATCTTGGTCTTGTCATCGTCGCTGATGCTACCGTCGCCGTTGGTATCGACGAAACGTACATCACCCGGTTTGGCGGTAGGCTGCAGTCTGGCACCCTCACCATTCACATAACCGTCCACTTCAGCCTGGTTCTGGAAGAGGCCGTCGGTCTTGAAACCGTAGAAGTAGGGGAACACCTCACCGTTCATACCCTTCACGTAACTACCCACACCGGAGGCACCCGCGTTCTCGTAGATCTGCTCACCTGTCTCGTTACCCAGGTTGATCAGCTTGTTCTGCAGGTAGGAGGCGTTGGCGGAGATGAAGTAGTTGAAATCGCCCGCGCTGTTCTTCCATCCCAATTCAAATTCCACACCGCGGTTCTCCATGTCACCCACGTTGGCGATGGGGGCACCCAGACCCACGTAGGAGGGGATAGGCTGATACATCAGCATGTCGTTGGTGGCTTTCACGAAGTAGTCGAAGCCGAAGGTGAGGCGGCTGTTGAGAAAACGGGCCTCAAGTCCAAGGTCGGTCTGTACCGACTCTTCCCACTTCACGTTAGGGTTGGGGATGTATCCGGGAGAGCTGCCATACTGCATGGATCCGGTGATCTCACCCACCTTGGCGGGATCAGCCTCGTTCACCTGGTAGCCACCACCAAAGTAGTAGTTCTGTCCACCGTTCATCAGAGAAGTGTAGAGGAAATTACCGATACGGTCGTTACCATTCTTACCCCAGCTGAAACGCAACTTCATGTAGTCAAACCACTCGGGCCGGTTCGCCATGAAGGCTTCATTTGTCATGTTCCATCCCACCGAGAAGGAGGGGAACACACCCCATTTGTTGTTGGGACCGAAGCTGGTAGAACCGTCGCGACGCATGGTGGCCTGCAACATGTAACGCTCTGCATAGTTGTAGTCGACGCGACCAAAATAGGAGGCTGTACCGGTGAAGTCGTATCCGCCGGTGCCACCCCAGGCACGTTCAAGTTGTCTGTCTGCGATGGCTGAATTGATGTTGGCCTTGGAAGGGCTGGTCTCCAGCAGGTCACGGTCGTTGCCGCCAAGGTTGCGGTAGCGATAGCGTGATGCCGATACACCGGCCACGGCTGAGAGGTTGTGCACCTCATTGAAGCTCTTGGCATAGGAGAGGTAGTTTTCAAGCTGCCAGCTATAACCCCTGTTCATCTCGCTCTGCACGGTACTGAACTGCTGGTCCTTGCCCTGTGTGGCCAAGAAGTAGGGGAAGGTATAGGAGTCGTAGCCCCAGAAAGCCAGGTCGGCACCATAGGTGGTCCTGAACTTCAGTTCGGGCAGGATTTGCAATTCACCCCAGAAGGAGCTTACAAACTTGTCGGAGTTGTTGAATCCCGCGGATGGCTGGTGTAGCATTCCCACAGGGTTGGCGATTTCCTGGAAGCCGGCGGGAGGAAGGGAAAAGACACGATCACCATCTGTCACGGCATGTGGGTATTGTGCCAGGATACCGGCGGCGGTCGCCTCATCGGCATAGACCGACACCAGTGGTGAGAAGGTGAGGGCACTACCCAGGATGGAGCCGTACTCCGAGTTGGTTTCAATACCGGTCGACTTATCCCTGGAGTATCCAATGTTGGCACCCACGGTCACCTTATTGAGAAAACTGCGATCGTCAGCTTCGAAAACGGTATAGGTGGAGTTTGAACGGAGGCTGTAACGACGGTAGTTCGATTTGTCATAGTTACCTCCCACGATACCGGCCTGGTCGAAAAATCCGAAGGAGAGGAAGTAGAGCAGGTCGTCCGAGCCGCCGGAGACGCTCACCTGGTGGTTCTGAACCGGTGCGTTGTAATAGAAGGTTTCATCCTGCCAGTCGGTACCAACACCTGCGCCCATCACCTGTTCGTTGTTGTAGCGTGGCAGGTTGCCATCGTTGAGTTGCATCTCGTTCATGATCACCATGTACTCCTCTGCGTTGAGGATCTCCCTTTTCTTCCAAGGATTCTGCCAACCGTAGCTCACATCATAGTTGACGCTGGCCTTGCCTTTCGTACCTTTCTTTGTTGTGACTAGGATCACACCGTTGGCGGCACGTGCCCCATAGATGGCTGCCGATGCGGCATCCTTCAGGATCTCCACCGACTCGATGTCGACAGGATTGAGGTAGTTGATACCACCACCCACAATCATACCGTCCACAATATAAAGGGGTTCGCTGTTGTTAATGGTACCGATACCGCGGATGCGTACCTTGGAATCGGAGCCGGGCTGACCTGAGCTTTGTGTGATCTGCACACCGGAGACCTTGCCTTTTAGGGCATCCTCCACGCGAGATGGACGGGTAACGTTCAACTCTTCTGCAGTCACTTTGCTGATGGCAGCGGTAACAACACTCTTGCGTTGCACACCATAGCCCACTACGATGAGTTCATCCAACACCTCGGTATCCTCGAGCAACTGTACGTTGAGCTGTGTCTGGCTGGTGATATTATACTCCCTATCAAGGTATCCAATATAGGAGAAGCGAAGAGTAGAGCCCTTCGGCACTGTGAGGGCGTAATAGCCATCATAGTCGGTAACGGTACCGGTTGTTGTACCGGGCACGGAGATATTGGCTCCGATCACTGGCTCCCCATTCTCGTCTGTCACCCTACCGGTGAGGTTCACCTGTTGTGTGACAGGCTGCCCTGTTTCTGTTTCTGCAAGAGATTGATCAAAGATGTAGATCTTGTTCTCCCGGATCTCGTACCCGATCTGACGGGGGGTGAGCAGTTGTTTCAGAACTGTTTCCAGTTCGGTGTTCTGCTCCCGGATGGTTACTTCTTCCCGAAAATCCCGTGCTTTTGTAACCATATTTACAGCTCTCTTCCCGATGTACTTTCCTTACCCTTGAAGGTGTATGGTATCTCCAGGAGGTCGAAGACTAGTCGCTGAGCCGCGGTGGGTGTGGAGTACACATCCTTGTATTTTCCCTCGAAGTGAACCCTTGCATAAGTTTCCACCTTGCGCAACATATCTTGTTCAGACCAGTGTTTGCGTTTCTTCTTGTCAATCTGGTCCACCATCTTTCGTAACCTTGCAAGGATGATCAGAGAGATGAAGGTCACGAAAATTTTTCCCTTGATCGTCTGCTCGCTATGGTTCTTCAGGCGTCTCAAGTCCAGGAGATTCTTCTCATCATCGAAGTACAATTCCACACCGTTTCTCTCCCGGTATTGTTCCAGTGCCTGAACCGCCGTTTTGGCTGAGGTAGAGATCAGTACCCAGTAACAACTGTCACTGTTGATGAACTCCTGTATCGCCTCATCGTTATAATTCACCGACCGGCCCCGAACCGGGGTCTCCTTGACGATGAAGTAACGCTCATACATCGTCCGGTGTGATTCTACAAGCTTGTCTGCTTCCAGCTCATCTTTCAAAGCCCTTAGCTTTTGCATGAAAGAGGCTATGATCTTGTCTTTTCTCGCGGGGTCAAAATACAGGTGATACCAGGTTCTGCCATGAGCAGGGGTAGTCTTGTAGATGGTCTTCCCGTACATGATACTCCCATTTTCCTCGATCAGGTTCCCCGGGCGCACAAGTGTGTCGCGATGTTCCGCAATCAATTTCTTTTGCCATGCGACATTGGACGGCACCGGGATGGTGAACTTGTAGCCCTCGCGTGACAACAGCTCAAGGTTGTAGTCACTATAAAAACCGCGATCACCCACGAAGGTAAACCTTGGGACTTCCATCTTCTTCATCATCGACAACACCTGATCCAGGATCACCTTGTCGGACATGCTCCCGGGGAGCACCTGGTACCACATAGGCAGCCCGCTCCCACACGAGGTCAGCAGTGCCAGGTTGATTTGCTCGAGGTTTTCCCTATCCCTGTTGTACCCGTACTCCGCGTAAGGGTTTCGTTTGCCGTAGGTACTCACGCTGGTCAAATCGAATAGCTGGCTCCCTTTTTCCGCGTGTTCCCCCGCCCAGAGTTGAAAGAACGTGTTCACCTTGTCTTGCTTCAATCTCCCGAGCAATTCGGACACCCTTTGTGAACTCAACCCCATCTTCCCCAAACCGCGCTGCTCCAACCAGTCTTCCGCGTTGCTCAATGCCTTCCCCCGACATATCTGGTAGTATGACAACGCGATGATCTTGCGGGCATCATTCTCCCCGTAGCTCTCGGTCAAAACGCGTGAAACACCAGTATCCCGGGTCACCTTGTCAAGTATCATCGTCTCTCCAACGAATGTGGTGTTGGATACCTCGTTGGGCTTCTTTACCTCTGCGGCTAGTTGATGCATCTTTTCCCGGTTCCTATAGTAAGTGTTGTAAATAGCCTCACCATCTGCCCCCTTCTTGCCAATACAGGTGCGCTTGTGCGTTGAGTAACCCTTTTCCCTGTCCCAGTATGACTCATCCTCGTAGAGATATACCGTTCCATTCTTCGCCTTGATCTCGATGACCCTTTTTCCCATGACAGTGAATCTTTAATATGGTTACAAATATAACCATATTGTTTGAGAAAAACAAGGGTTTGCTAAAATATTTTCAGTATTTATCAGTAGATTACGTGTAATTGACAATAATCTGGTTAGAAAAAAGCGGGAATTTCAGTTCTTCGTTCAGGTTCACCACCTCCTTACTGAAAGCCAGGGTATGGCCCGTCTGTTCGGTGATGCTTTCCAGTACTGTTCTCAGTGTTGCCTTGCTGTAGTTGAGGTTCACCTTCTGCGCGGAGAGCATCACAGTGCCCAACACGAAAAGGGAAAGCAGCAGCATCAGGCCTCTTTTCATTGGAATTTTTCCCATGGTCTGTTTTTCATATTTAGTTATACATTAAAAAAGAATCACATCGGTCGTTAGACCGTCTCTGAAATTAACATTCAAGAAACATTCTTTTTGTTTCTTTACACTATTGACACAGATGGATGGAAATAGGATGAGTGAAAAGCAAAAAAATGTGATAAAAAATGCTTTAAAGGGAAACATCTACCCCATTCTCACCAAGAGTAAACCGCACCGGTGCGATCTTTTGCATCTCAATCAGAACCGAGTCGAGCGACTGATGACGGGTGGTAAGGGTATAACTGTAGTTAAGGGCCTCGGGAGTGAGGAGGTTGAACTCCACATTATAGCGTCGTTCCAGGACGTTGATCACCTCTGAGAGCGGTGAATCGTAGAAATAGAGCAGGTTGTTCTTCCAGAGTGACTGGTTGGATGGGTGCATCAGGTTGGTCACCACCAGCTGGCCGGTGATCTTGTCATATTCTGCCTGTTGGCCAGGCGAGAGAGTGGAACCGTTGTGTTGGGTGCGGAAGACGATGCTCCCCTCGTCGAGAGTGACCCGAATTTTGTCGCTCTCACGGTAGGAGTTTACATTGAAAGAGGTTCCCAGTACCTCAACGGTGGTATTCTGTGAGTGCACCTCGAAGGAGCGTCGTTTGTTCTCTTTCACGTTGAAGTAAGCCTCTCCGTCGAGCCATACCTCACGGCGTAGCAGGCCGAAACGCTCTGGGTAACGAATGCGGGTGTCGGCATTGAGAAACACCTCGGTACCATCCTGAAAGAAGATGCGGGCATCCTCTCCCTTGGGCACGTAAAGTTCGGTGTAGGTGGTTCCCTCGAAGAGTGAGGTTCGGCTGTTGATGTAGAAGCCGAAGCCGGTGATCAGCAACAGCGGAAGAAGCACCGCGGCGATACGCAGCGCCTGTTTGCGGATTTGTCTGAGTCTGATTTTTCGCTCTATGTTGCTGAAGAGCAAGTCGGATTGCAGCGGAGTGAACGACCGTCCCGTATGGGGATCACCCTCCATCAGGTAGGCATCGCGGTCAATCATATCCGAAAGAGCCTGCTGACCTTCAATGGAACCGGAAAACCACTCCACCACATCACGCGCCTCCTGTTTTGAAGCGTTCTCAGCAATCACTTTCTTCACTATGTCTCTCTCCTTTCTCAGCATCAAGCCTGCACTTTTATTGATTGACACAATTCCCGGCAAAAGATATGAGTTGCCGGTCTTATTTTTACAACAAAATCATTTTCACTTTCTCAAAATAGCTGCGCAAGAGCTTCAGAGACTCTTGGTAATGCGATTTCACCGTGTGCACCGAGATACCCATCTTCTCGGCAATCTGCTGGTTGCTGTCGTCACTCTCCAGCTTGCGGCGGCACACCTCTTTTTTCTGCGGCGGCAGCTGATCGATGCCGCGATAGAGCAGTTCCTGTGTCTGCCGTTCCTCCATCGCCCTCAGAATATGCTCCTCTTCCGGCAGGTCGAACTGTGCCTGCTCGTAACTGAGCGTCACCTTTGCCTTGTTGTCGCGGATGAAATTGAGGATATAATTCTTGGTCATGGTGTAGAGGTAGTTCTTCAGGTTGACCTCGATGTGGATGTCGTGGGTGCTCTCCCATAGCTTCACGAAGACATGCTGTACCGCATCCTCCGCCAGATGAGTGTTCTTGAGGTACTTCATTGCCAGCGCATAGAGATAACGATGATACTTGCGGTATATCATCTCAAAAGCTTCCTGATCCCTCTTCCTAAGAAGAATGAAAAGGGTATGATCTTCATTGCTGCTATAACCCTGAAGCACTTTTTTCATGGAACATTGTTCGTCAGGCAGCAAAGATAAACAAATGAGAGAGAATGGCTCTATGCACGAAACATTTTAACGATTCGGACGATGCCCTCCACAAGCAGATCCACCTCTTTGCGGGTGTTGTAGAAGGCGAAGGAGGCGCGTACAGTGCCCTCAACACCCAGCAAACGCATCAGCGGCTCGGCACAGTGGTGACCGGTACGCACGGCGATGCCCATCCGGTCGAGGAGCGTCCCCATGTCGTAAGGGTGTACCCCCTCCACCAGGAAGGAGATCACGCTGCTCTTCTCCACGGATGTACCGATGATACGCAAGCCGTTAATTGCCAACAACTTTTCGGTGGCGTAGCTGAGTAGCTCCTGCTCGTAGGCAGCGATCCTGTCGATGCCTATAGCGCTGACGTATCGAAGTGCCTCGGCGAGCGCTGCTGTACCTACATAGTCGGGAGTACCTGCTTCGAACTTATAGGGAAGGGTGTTGTAGGTGGTCTTCTCGAACGAAACAGTGGAGATCATCTCTCCCCCACCCTGGTAGGGTGGCAGAGCGTTGAGCCACTTCTCCTTACCGTAGAGCACCCCCACACCGGTTGGCCCGTAGATCTTGTGAGAGGAGAAGACCAGGAAGTCGCAATCGAGCGCCTGCACATCCACCGTGGTGTGCTGGACGCTCTGGGCAGCATCGATCAACACCGGCACCTCCTGCCGATGGGCGATCTCGATGATCTCTCTGATCGGGTTGATCGTCCCCAGCACATTTGAGATATGGGTGACGGCGATCAGCTTCGTGCGGGGAGTGATCAGCTGCTCCAGTTCGCTGAGCAACAGCTCTCCCTGTTCATTGATGGGTGCCACCCGCAGTTTGAGCCCCAACCGCTCCGCCTGCATCTGCCAGGGCACGATATTGGAGTGGTGCTCCATGGCGCTGATCAGGATTTCATCCCCTTCGCGGCAAAATGTGCTGCAGTAAGTGGAAGCCACCAGGTTAATCGACTCGGTGGCACCACGGGTAAAAACAATCTCGTTGGGTGAGGCGGCATGTATGAATTGCTGCACCACCCTACGGGAGGCTTCATGCTCCTCTGTGGCCTCCTGGCTGAGGAGATGCACACCGCGATGCACATTGGCATTCACGGTGGTGTACATCTCTGTAATTTTGTCGATTACACAACGTGGCTTTTGTGTGGTGGCCGCGTTGTCGAAGTATACCAGTCGTTTCCCGTAAACCTCACGCGTAAGAATTGGGAAATCAGCCCTGATCTTGTCGATATCTATCAGTTTCAACATGCTTTTTCAACTACTTGCATACGTTGCAATTACCACAACGCATCAGTTCACCGCGAAACCGCTTCTCGATCAGCATCGCCAAGCGTTCCTGAAGGGTATCAATCCGTACCAGATCAACCACATCTCGTGTGAAGGCCACCATCAGCAACAGCTTCGCCTCATCCTTGTCGATACCGCGGGCACGCATGTAAAAGAGTGCCTCCTCATCGAGCTGACCGGTGGTGAGGCCGTGTGAACACTTCACGTCATCGGCATAGATCTCCAGCTGCGGCTTGGAGAACATCTGCGCCGTTGAGGAAGCCAGCAGGTTGCGGTTGTTCTGGTAAGCCTGTGTCTTCTGTGCATCTTTCTCTACCAATATTTTCCCGCAAAAGACACCGGTAGCCCGGTCGTCGAGCACTGTCTTGAAGAGCTCGTTGCTGGTGCAATGAGGTACGGCATGATCGAGGAAGGCAAAGTTATCGATGTGCTGACTACCGTCACAAATGGCCAGCCCCCCGGCATCCACATGGGCGTGCTCTCCCAGGATTCTAAAGCGGTAATTGTTGCGTGTGTAGCCGTTGTGAAGGGTAATTGCACTGGTTGCTACGTGCGAATGCTCCATCTGCTCACTGAAGAGATTGTTGAGACGAGTCACCTTCGATGAGTTCTCTTCCAGCTCGTAGACATCCACTTGTGCATGTGCAGCGGCAGAGACCTCTGTCACCTGTGTTACCACAAAGTGCACATCATCCACTGCATGGTCGCACACCAGGAGCTTCACATGAGCGTTCTCCTCGGCGATGATCAGCAAGCGGCGGTTTACGCTAAGGTCCACCCCGCCGCGTAGGATGTTAATCAGCTGTAGCGGTTTCTCCACCGTTACGTTCTTCGGCACATATACTACGAAGCCATCCTGCGCGAACATGGTGTTGTAGGCCACCACGCCGTTGTCGGAGTAGTCGGCAATCTGCCCATAGTGAGCATTGAAGATATCCGGATAGACTTCCGAGAAACGCTGCAGGCTCCCAACGAATACCCCCTCCGGCAGAGGGTCGTTCGCCAGCGGCTTGTCGTAGTAACGGTCGTTGATCAGGAAATAAAGATGGGTGGAGAGGTTGGGCACGTCGCACTTGAACGCATCGTAGGGATTCACCGGGATGGGTATGTTGCGCAGGTTCAGACCTAGGTCTGTATCGAAGACGCGTGCCACGTTGGAGTGCTTGTAATCCTCCTCGCGGGAGGTGGGGAATCCGATCTGCTGAAAACGGTCGAATGCAGCATCCCGGTGCCGGTTCAACCCCTCCACGGAGTTGGCATCTAGTTCGCTGCGAAACTGTTGAAACAGATCCTTGTATTGTTGTTCTATCATTGTTCTGATGGGTTGCATGTTACGGGTTAATCAGCCAGTCATAGCCTCTCTTCTCTAGTTCCAGCGCCAAATCGGGACCGCCGGAGCGGATGATTCTGCCTGCGTAGAGGACATGCACATGATCGGGCTTGATGTATTCCAACAGTCGCTGGTAGTGGGTGATCACGATGGTAGCGTTCTCCTTCGTCTGCAACTTGTTCACGCCCTGTGCTACCACACGCAGAGCGTCGATGTCGAGTCCGGAGTCGGTTTCGTCGAGGATTGAGAGCTGGGGATTGAGCATCGCCATCTGGAAGATTTCGTTTTTCTTCTTCTCACCACCCGAGAAGCCCTCGTTCACCGAACGGCTCACCAGGTTGCTGTCCATGCCGAGCAGCTCCCGCTTGTCGCGCATCAACTTCAGGAAGTCGCTTGCCGAGATGGGTTCCTCACCTCGGTACTTACGCTGCTCATTGACAGCGGCGCGCATAAAATTGACCATGCTCACCCCGGGGATTTCCACCGGGTACTGGAAGCTGAGAAAGAGTCCCTCGCGGGCACGATCCTCCGGTTCCATCTCCAACAGGTCGCTCCCCTTGAAGAAGATGCTGCCGCGGGTTACTTCGAACTTTGGATTGCCTGCCAGCACTGAGGCCAGCGTGCTCTTACCGGAACCGTTGGGTCCCATCACTGCATGGATCTCTCCGGGTTTAACCTCCAGGTTGATCCCCTTGAGGATCTCCTTCTCTTCGACGATTGCATGCAGGTTTTTTATCTCTAACATATTGGTTGTTTTATTGATGGTTGTCATAATAAAAAAGCGGCTCAGTTGCTGCCGTGCCGCCTGAGAATATCTTTTCCGGCCGGATGCCGGAGTGCGGGGAATGCCGCCACAGAATAACAACTAGTGCCACGGAATTGTTTGGTACCGCGGCCGAATTATCGCTGTACTGTTCAACACATTATTTCTTTATCGCTTCGGCTCAACCTTTTTCATCCTCGCTGATGATCTCCTCCGCCACCTTGATCTTGCGGAACAGGTCAGACGCGAAGACGAAATCGTTCAGCTTCTCGTTGTCGGCATCCATCACCTGCGACTTGCTCCCCTCCCACTCCTTGATTCCCTCGTTGAGGAAGATAACGTTGTCACCAATGTTGATTACCGAGTTCATGTCGTGCGACACCACGATGGTGGTGATGTTGAAGTCGATCGTCACATCGCTGATCAGCTCGTCGATCACCTGCGACGTCTTGGGGTCAAGGCCCGAGTTAGGCTCGTCGCAAAAGAGGTACTTCGGGTTGAGAACGATGGCCCTGGCAATGGCGGCCCGTTTCTTCATCCCTCCGCTGATCTCTGAAGGGAGCAAGTTGGCAGCATCCAACATATCCACACGTTCAAGGCAGAACTCAGCCCTTCTACGACGTTCCCGACGATTCTTACGAGAGAACATTTCGAGGGGGAACATCACGTTCTCCAGTACCGTGCGTGAGTCAAACAGAGCCGCACCCTGAAAAAGCATGCCAATGTCGCGTCGCAGCCGTCGCACTTCGCGACTGCGCATGGTGGTGAGGTTTCTCCCGTCGTAGAGGATCTCTCCCGAAGTAGGTGGTACAAGCCCCACAAGACACTTAAGCATCACCGTCTTCCCAGATCCACTCTTGCCGATGATGATGTTGACCACCCCCTTTTGAAAGGTGGCATCAATGTTTTTTAGCACCATCGTACCGTCAAACTCCTTCACCAGGTTCCTTACCTCTATCATTTCAATATCATTTTATCCCATGGTCAGTTGCGTGAAGACCAGGTCAGTTGCCAGGATCAGGATGCTGTTGATCACTACTGAACGGGTACTGGCTTCTCCCACCTCGAGTGCACCGCCGCTGGCGGTGTATCCGAAATAGGCAGCCACCGACGAGATGATGAAGCCGAAGAGCATCGATTTCAGGATGGAGTACCAGACAAACGACTCGGTGAAGAAGGCCTGGATGCCGTAGACATAGGTCTCCACCGAAGGGGTGCCCAGTACCAGACAAATGAAGTAACCACCAAAGAGACCCATGAACATGCTGAAGATCACCAGCACCGGCATGAAAGCAACGAAGGCGGCAATCTTTGGCAGGATCAGGTAGTTGGCAGAGTTGACGCCCATGATCTCCAGAGCGTCAACCTGCTCGGTGATCCGCATGGATCCGAGTTCCGAGGCAATGTTCGATCCCACTTTGCCGGAGAGAATCAGGCACATGATGGTGGAGGAGAATTCCAACAGGATGATCTCACGCGATACCAGTCCCACGGTAAATCGCGGTAACATGGGTGAGTCGATGTTCACTGCAATCTGAAGCACAATCACTGCTCCGATGAAGAAGGAGATGATCACCACGATCCAGATTGAATTTACACCCAGTGCGTAGACTCCCTTCAGGAACTCCTTCAGGAACTGGCTGAACCGGTCCGGCAAGGTCAGGACCCGTTTCAACAGCAGGGCGTATTCACCTACACTTTCCAGGAAACTGATAATTCGCATGGGGTTTTTTTTCACATTTGTCGATACAAAGATAGATATTTTTATTTCTTCTGCATAAATCATTATTTTTGCATGATGATGGAATTGAATGACAGGGAGCTGGGCAGGATATTGGTGATGCCCAACCGACGGGCGAAAAAGATCATAGCCCGACGGAAGGAAGATTATATCCGGCTTACAGTACCCCACGACTTTAATCCACGGCGGATTCCTTCCCTCCTGAAAGAGCTTCGTCCACGGCTGTTGCGGATAAAACCGCCACCACCCATTATCTTTAAAGAAGAGGATGTGATAGGTTCCCTCACCTTTGAAGCGATGCTGGTCCGGGACCCTTATCAAAAGGATATGCGTCTCTCGCTGAAAGAGGGACAGCTCCACATCTTCATACCGCTAAAGCTGGATATCAACCATGAGGATGTACAACAGCGCATCCGAGAAGCGATCATCAATGTGTTAAGGATTGAAGCCAAGCGGGTGTTGCCGGCCAAGACTGCGCATTTTGCGCGGCAACACGGCCTCACCTACCAGAGCGTGAAGATTGGCAGCAGCCGCGGACGCTGGGGTAGCTGCTCAACGAAGAAGGACATCAATTACTCCCTCTTCCTGATGCTGTTGCCGGAGCGACTGATCGATTACGTGGTGTTGCATGAGTTGGCACACACGGTGGAGATGAACCATGGTGACAGGTTCTGGCAATTGTTGGAAAAGATGTGCGGAGGGAATGTAAAGGAATTGCGCACCGAGACTAAAAAGTTCCAGTCACCAGGCTATCGCTTTCTGGCCTGCAAGTAAGAGAAATGCTCAGAGATCTTTCACCAGCTGGTCGTGGTCGCTCTCATACATGCTCATGCGTGAGTTGACCAGCGCATCCCAGTGCTCCCTGAAATCACCCTCCATATCAATCATGAAATCTTCCGATCCTTGTTCATCGAGCTTACTCATCAATCCATTCACAGTAATTAGGTTGATGTCGATCGCAGGCTGATAGGCCATCACCCTTTCATCGTGCGGTGAGGGCGTGGTAGAGATGATGCGCAGTTCCAACAGCTCATCGAGGATGTCACTGGTGAGGCGTGCCGGCACCTTGCAGCGCTGGGAGAGCTGCTCAGCAGTCAGTGGCAGCTTCTCATCGGCGAAACGTTGCACGATGGCAGAGGTGATCATTAGTGTGAAGAAGTCACGGTAGCGCCTGCTGATGTTGCGTGTCTCCTTCTCGAAGGAGAAGTTGCGCACGTTCTGTGCGGCATAAGAGATCTCGGCACCAATCAGCACGATGAACCAGGACATCTGCAGCCAGAGGAGCATTAGCGGGATGGCGGCAAAGGTACCATAGATGGCGTTGTAGCGTGTAATCCAAAGCTGTCCGCTGAGGTAGAGCATCTGGAAGAACTGGAACGCCACACCTGCAAGTGCTCCGGCGATTAGGGCGTTAAGGAACTTCACCTTGGTATTTGGAAGAAACTTGTAGAGGGCAGTGAAGATGAAGATCATCACCACCAACGGTACGATGTTGAGCAGTCGCGGGATAAAAGGATAGAGGATGTAAAGAATCTTCAGCGTGTTGTTCTGCGGGTAGCTGATGATGTTGAGGGCGTTCACCAACACGAAGAAGAAGGGGATCAGCAGCACCATGGCTGAATAGTCGGTCACCTTGCGTCCGATGCTCCTGCCACGTGAGATGCGCCATATCTTGTTGAAGTTGTTCTCGATATCACCAAACAGGTTCATGATGGTATAGAGAAAGAGCAGGATACCGATTCCGGCAAAGACACCTCCCCCGCGTGCCTCCTCGAGAGATTTCTCAATCAGTTCGAACATTAGGTTCAGAAACTCACGGGTACGCCCGTCAGCCGTGGCTGCTTCTGCCATGCCTGAAGTCATTTCAGCATCATCAACTGCCCTGCCGCCAACCGCCAGCGTGTCATTCATAGGCTCGGAAAAGATGGCCATGCTGTCGGTATCAAGATTGGAGGCTGTTGCCACCAGCTCGCTATTGGGCTTTTCACCCAACATAAAGCTGAGAATGCTGCTCTCCATAATGTTCTCGATGCCAAAGCCGCGTGCAATGGCAAAGATCACCGCAAGCAGCGGTACGATGGAAAGCAGGGTGCGGTAGGTAAGCGAGCGGGCACTTGCAGGAATATTCAATTCCTGCACGTTTCGGACGGTGAGGATCACCGTCTTGATGGAGTCATAAAGAATATTTTTCTTGTTGGAGAGCGTCTCGGGATTCTGCCGCCAGATGCCATAGGAGAGGAAATGCAGCAGCTCCTTGATCCGAATCTTCATCAGCTCCAGCCTGCCCGGTTTCTCCTCCTCGTCATAATCACGTTTCTTCCTTCTTCTTGCCATCCGTGCGTATGTTATATTAAAAAGCAGCCGGTCTGTAAGCCGGGTTCTGTACCCCGTACAAGACGGGGCGTCTGTCATTTATCTGGGGACGGGTGTCACCACCTGCCTCTAGCGGCCTACCCCCCGGCATCGGGCGAGCAACCCGACCTATCCGGTATACATGGCCTTGCAACCCATAACGCGTACGGCATACCTTGTTACCAAGGTACCCGGTGGGCTCTTACCCCACCTTTTCACCCTTACCGCTGCCGAAGCAGAGGCGGTCCTTTTCTGTTACACTAGTCTGCCCTCACGGACAGCTTCCCGTTAGGAAGTATGGTGCTCTGCGTTGCCCGGACTTTCCTCTGCGACAACGAAAGTCGCAGCGACAAACCGACCTGCTGCAACTGCAAAAGTAGTAATAAGTTATGACTTATCTGCACCCGCCACCCCATTTTTTCGTTCTTCACAAAAACTAATGCATCCTCCGGGTGTTTATTTTGTGTGTCTATTCCTGGTTGGTGATTCTTTGATTTTGGTTTCAGTTTCTTTATTGATTAATCTCTTTATTAACATGCGTACAAACGGAGTCATGATGCAATATTTTGAGTGGTTCCTCCCCGACGATGGGAGCCTATGGAACCGGCTCAGAGAAGATGCTCCCCATCTCAGGGAGATTGGGGTGAGCGGTGTATGGATACCCCCCTGTTACAAGGGTACAGGCTCGAACGACGTGGGCTATGGCGCTTACGATCTCTACGACCTGGGTGAGTTCGACCAAAAAGGAACCGTACGCACCAAATACGGCACCAAAGAGGAGTTGCAAGCCTGTATCGGAGCGCTCCACGACAACGGCATCGCGGTCTACGCCGACGTGGTACTCAACCACAAGGCGGGGGGCGATGAGCTGCAAACCTTCACCGTGGTGGAGGTAGACCCGCACGACCGCAACAAGGGAATTACGGAACCATATGAAATAGAGGGATACACCCGTTTCACCTTCCCGGGACGCAATGGCAACTATTCCGATTTCCAGTGGAGCTGGGAGCACTTCTCCGCAACCGATTACAACCACCGCGACAACAAGGATGCGATCTATGTGATCCAGGGAGAAAACAAGGGGATCGACACCGAAGACCGCTCGGTGAGCCAGGAGTTCGCCAACTTCGACTACCTGATGTTCACCGACATCGACTACAAGCACCCGGAGGTGCAAGCCGAGACAAAGCGGTGGATCAGCTGGTTCATTCGGGAGACCGGCGTGGACGGCATTCGTCTCGATGCCATCAAGCATATCAACGACTGGTTCGTGAAAGACCTGGTGGATCATGTCAGGGGCGAGTTCGGCGAGCAGTTCTACGTGGTGGGTGAATACTGGTATTACGATGAGATGGCCATCGATGATTACCTGCACAACGTGGAATACAAGATCGATCTGTTTGATGTGGCCCTCCACTTCAACTTCAAGCAATGCGCAGTGGAGGGACCGGGTTACGATATGCGAAAACTCTTCGAAAGCAGCGTACTGAGCCGTTTCCCACTCTCCACCGTACCTTTCGTCGACAATCACGACTCACAACCGGGCAGCCACCTGGAATCGTTTGTAGAAGGGTGGTTCAAACCCTTGGCCTACGCACTAATCCTGCTGCGGCAGGATGGATACCCCTGCATCTTCCTGGGCGATTACTACGGTACCGGCGGCGAACATCCACAGCCGGGCATGCAGTGGATGATCGACCAGTTGCTGGATGTGCGGCGCGACTTCGCCTATGGCGAACAAGATGATTACTTCGACCATGAGCATGTGGTGGGGTGGATCCGTCGCGGCGACGAACATCATCCCGATGGCTGCGTGGTAATCATGAGCAATTCCGAAGGGGGTGTAAAGCCAATGTTTGTCGGAACTGACTATGCCGGTACAGCCTGGGTTGACAAACTGGGACACCAACAGGAGGAGGTGATCATCGGTGAGGACGGGCGTGGTTGGTTTCCGGTGGGCGATGGCTCAGTTTCGGTATATCTGAAAAAGGTATAGGGACCATCATACCGTATAGCGTGAAAAGGCCTGCATAAAAGAGTCGTAGTAGGTCTTCGACACCGGGATATCGGGCGTGTTCTCCTCATCCAGTTCAAGCATGATGCCTCCCTTCTCTTTCTTCAGGATCTTCACCTTGTCCATGTTGACCATGTAGGAACGATGACACCGCACCAGGGAGGTGTCTGCCAGCTGCTCCTCCAACCGCTTCAGTGAGTTGCGCAGCAGGAAATGCGATTGTTTCGACTTATTGAGATAATGAAGGGTGGTGTAGTTGTCGGCCGACTCAATATAGAGCAGGTGCTCGGTCACAATGGAGATCTTGAGCTCTCCCTTCTCATCGTGAAATGAAATCATCGTTTTTGTTGCGGCATCAACACCTTTCTCCTGTCCCATATGCTCCAGCAGTACACTCTTCTCTTTCCATGAGAAATAAAGCCAGCAGATGGCATAAGGTAACAACAGCACCAGGGCTGTATTGTAGAGACTCTGCCGGAAACTATCGGAGATGTCACGTATCATCCCGTCCTTGGGGAAAAACTGTGCAAAGAGGGTGTAAAAGATCGACATCGCCCCTATCTCCGCCAGGATCCAGAGTCCATAGTGCCAGTAAAGGATTGCGTGCCTTTTAGAACGGTAGGAGAGGATCACCCTGCTGATCACCACCACCAGCATGCCGGTGAGGATGATCAGGCTGGAGAAAGCAAAGTACTTGACATCAGAAACACCCGGGTACCAGTTGCGGGAACCAAATGGCTGGAAGAGGTTGATGAACAGCAGGGCGAAGAGCGCTGTGAACAGGATCATGGTGATGCTGTTCTTCTTCTCGTAGAGATATGGCGGGATCTTTTCGTTCATCGTGGCTTCCGATTGGTTTGCGCTCCCTGCAAAAGTAGATGATTATGGATGAGAAACCAAAAGAAACCACTTATATGGAGTTTTTTTTCACCCCTCTATAGAGAATTTCACCCCATATACCTCACTTCATCCCCTCCCCAATCCGCTGTTCCCATTTAGTTGCAGGAACAACTAAAAGAGACTTCCTTTGTTGAAAAAGAACCAGTTATGACAAACTATAGCGAACGATACTCGCAGCTGAACAGTCTCTTTCAATTGGGTATTGACACCAAACTGCCGGGTAGAGGTCTGGAGATACGCTTTTATCGGTTCAACAGCCAACCCTGCCGGGAGGAGGGGGATCTATCAAAACAGACGCTCCACATCCATGAGAACTTCATCTTCGATTATCCGGTATTCCTGCCGGAAGGGGCTGCCCGAAGTGAAAAGGCAATTCTGCTACTGCACGGGCTCAATGAACGGAGCTGGAGCAAGTACCTCCCCTGGGCTGAACAACTCGCCCTATTGACCGGGCGACCGGTGATTCTATTCCCAATCGCCTTTCACATCAACAGGGCGCCGCTCGACTGGTCCAACCCGCGCAGCCTCACCAACTTGCTCAATATCCGGAAACGACATTACGAGGGCGATCGCTCGGTGAGCTTCGCCAACGTGGCACTGAGCGAACGCATCACGCAGAGCCCGGAGCGTTTCTATCTCTCCGGAAGACAGACCTGGGACGACCTTTCCAGACTGTTCAGTGAGATCAGGAGCGGACAACATCCCCTCTTTAAAGAGGGATGCAAGATCGATATCTTCGCCTACTCCATCGGGGCTTTTCTTTCGCAGGTGGCGTTGATGGCCAATGAGAAACAGCTCTTCTCCGACTCGAAACTCTTTATGTTCTGTGGCGGCAGCATCTTTCGCTCCATGTGCGGCATCTCCCGCAGCATCATGGACAAGGCCGCTTTTAACCGGATGCAGGATTATTACGTGAACCGCTTCGGTTGTGAGGCGAAGAGTCCCTGGCGTCGGGACAGCGCTTTTGAAGCCTTCTTCCGGATGATCATCCCGGAGAGGCTACAGGATGAGCGCGAAGCCTTCTTCAGCCATATGCGCAACCGGATTGCAGGAGTTGCACTGGCCAAGGACAGCGTGATCCCCTATCACGGGGTTCGTGAAGCACTTGGCATGGAGACCACCCATTCGGTCATCACCCTGGAGGACTACCCTTTCAACTATACCCACGAGAATCCCTTTCCCTCCCAGTCGAAGGACCAGAGTTCGCTCAATGAAGCTTTCGGGAATCTCTTCTCAAGGGCAGCAACCTTTTTTGACTCAAACTGAATCTAATATAACTCTTAACTGAGTCTAATCTGTTAGAACCATATTAGAACCATATTAGAACGAGATTAGAACGAGATTAGAACGAGATCTGTCTCGTCCTTAAATTGGGAAGCATACAATTATAAATTATGAACAGAAAAATAGATATCTCTTCCAGGCATATCAAATGAATAAAAAATATCCGTAAAGCTTGTTTTCAACTTTTTTTGTATGTTTGCAATTCAAACGTCAAGAAAAGCAAAAAACTCCATGCAGATCTCGTTACAAAATAGCAGTCAATTTGAAGAGATCTACCTCTCACACTACTTACGAATGAAGCGCTTCGCCACAGAATACCTCATTTGTGAAGAAGACGCGGAGAACATCGTGCAGGATGTATTCCTCGAATTATGGGAGCAGCAGTTTGTGTTGATGTCTCACACCCGACTGTTCGCCTGGCTGTTTACTGCTACAAAGAACCGATGTCTCGACCTGTTGCGGCATAAAACGGTAATCAGAAAAGGCGCAGAGAAGATGATGGATGATTACAACATCGAGTTGCAGATGAAGTTGCAATCGCTGGAGGCATTTGATGATAAGATCTTTTCTGAACCCGACATCGAGTCTGTTGTACAGAAAGCGATTGAAACACTGCCCGTGAAGTGCCGTGAGATCTTTGTGATGAACAAGATCGAGGGCAAGAAGCAGAAAGCAATCGCGGCAGAGCTCAACATCTCCCTTCACACGGTGGAAAGCCAGATGGCCATCGCCCATCGGAAATTGAAAGATGCTCTCAAAGAGTATATCCCCCTACTTTTTTTTCTGCTGATATAATTTTTATTTGGCGGTTTTTTCACCCTCGTTCGTTTTACATACAAAGCAAGCCTTTGAATGGAAGAAATCTTATCGAAATATTTTTCAGGTGAACTGAATCGGTCCGAAGGGATGAAGTTGTTCCAGCAAATGAAGAATGACGAACAGCTTCGGCAGGAATACATCCGATTGCAGAACATCTACGCCCTTACACGGCTGGCCCCAGAACCGACGCAGGAATCGGAGGGAAAGAAGGGTTTTTCCAGGTTCACCCACAGGATGAATGAGAAAAAACGGCAGAAGAGGATGCGCTTCCTCCTGCAATATGCTGCCATCTCTCTCTTACTGATCGCCTCAACCTTTTTCCTGACTCGCGCCCTGACTCTTCCCTCAACCTCTGCAACAGAGATGAACACCCTTTATGTCCCCGCTGGTCAACGGGCACAACTTACCCTGCACGACGGCACACAGGTCTGGCTGAACGCCCAGTCCACCCTCACCTACCCCGCCCGGTTCAACAGAAAACGACGCGAGGTTTCGGTAGTTGGTGAAGCCTATTTTGAGGTGGCTGAAAACCGAAAAAAACCATTCATCGTCACCACACAACAGCTCACCATGGAGGTGCTGGGCACCGAATTCAATGTATACAGTTACCCCGAATCTGGTTACACCAGGACATCCCTCGTTGAGGGAGCATTGATGGTGAGTGAGACAGGGAAAAACGACAAACCGGTGTTGCTTTCCCCAAATCAACAGGTTACATACTGTGAGAACGTGATCAAGCTGGAAAGTCTCCAAAACCCAGAGCATCTTCTCTGGCGCGAGGGTATTTATGCTTTCGACAATGAGCGGCTGATTGACATCATTGGCAAACTGGAATTATACTACGACATCACCATACAGGTTGAAGATCCGGAGATATTCAACGTCTGCTACACCGGTAAGTTCCGCCAACGCGACGGCATTGATGAGATTCTGCATATTCTGCAGAAGATACAATCATTCAAGATTCAGAAAGATAAAGAGAAAAATATGATCATCTTGTACAGATGATATGTGCCGCTTATATATTTATATATTTTACCATATTGAGCCAACTTAATAAATTCTTAACCTGATAAAAAGCATAAGATTTCATCAATCTTGTACTTTTGCACGATAAACTGGATCAGATGGTGACAACGAATATTTACACTAAAAAAAAAGATTGCCTATGAGATAGTACCACCCTACACAATAAAAAGCGACAGGTGCGCCAACACCCATCGCAAGTTCAAGCCAACACCAGAATGACATCAAGTATTCACTTAAAACACATGCAAATATATGAAAATAAACATTTCATCCCATCACTCTGTGATCAAAAAGAGTGATCTTAAAGATTTATTAAAAATCATGAAAATCAGCTTGCTATTTTTCTTTGCCATTGTATTTCAACTGTCGGCAGTGAATTCTAATGCACAGGATGCATCTATTAAGTTAAAATCAACAACAATTACAATAGGTGAACTCATCCGGGAAATTGAAAATCAAACCGATTATCTCGTAGTATACAGTAATCGTGAAATTAATACCTCAGAAGAGATAAATCTTTTGGAGAAGTCCAATAAGGTATCTGAATATCTGAAAGAAGCCTTTTCAAACTTAAACATTGGATATGATTTTGAAAACAATTATATCGTCCTTTCAAAGCGATCCAGCGATCAAAAGTTACTGGAGACAGTTATAAATTCCAGAAATCAACAACCCGGTAAAACAATAACAGGAACCATTTTAGATATCTACGGAGAACCTATCATCGGCGCAACAATTGTTGTACAAGGTGAAGTATCCAAAGGAACTGTAAGCGATACTGATGGGAAATTTACCATCCAAAATCTTTCAGATGATGTAATTTTGAACATCTCATTTGTAGGCATGTTGTCTAAATCTATCTCAATCGATGGCAGATCATCAATCACGGTAACCTTGACGGAAGATACCGAATTGCTAGATGAGCTAGTTGTCATTGGATACGGGAGTAAAAACAAAAGTAAGATTATTGGTTCCGTAAACCAAGTATCATCAGAGACATTTAAAGACAAAGCAGTAACGAATATCAGTCAGGCATTACAGGGAGCAATACCGAACCTCAATATATCATTCTCCGATGGTCAAATCAATCGGAATGCTTCGATTAATATTCGAGGAATGAACTCAATAAATGGAGGTTCACCTCTGATACTTATTGATGGTGTGCCTGGCAGCATAAACTTGATTTCTCCTGAAGACATTGAAACTATTAGCGTTTTAAAAGATGCATCATCTGCTGCTATTTACGGGGCACAAGCATCCTATGGTGTTATACTTGTTACCACGAAAAAGGGCAGTTCTGAGAAACCTAAGTTTCGTTACACATCGAGCTTTGGTTATGGTCAGCCACTGAAAACACCAAAAATTTTAACTGATGGTTTACAATATACAGAAATACTTCAAGAAGCATACGTAGGTTGGACTGGCAGCGAACTGAGTGCGCTCAATCAAGTACAGGAATATCTGACTGCCTATAACGAAGATCCAACACTCCCTATAAGCTTTGTTGATAACATGTATTTCAGTTTCATTTCTGGCAGAATGACAGATTGGTATAAAATGATATTCAACGATAAACAACCGTTTAGCAGGCATTTCGGTGAAGTTTCAGGAAAAAGTGACAAGATAAATTATTACATATCAGCAGGTATCGTTAACCAGGATGGTGCATACAGAGAAGCCACTGATCACTTGAGAAAATATAGTATGAGAACAAAACTCGATGTAAAGTTGAGTAACTCGCTGTCAATATTCAACAATTTCTCAATTGAAGATCAAAATTATAATTCACCCATAACAAATGTTACGGGCTCTAATAATATCCTCAGGTTTATCTCCCAGTTAGGTGCGCCATTCTCATCTCCTTATGACAATGAAGGAAACTACAGTTATGGGGGGATGGTCTCACTAGGTGTATTAAAGGATGGCGGTAGAACAATCCAGAGAACGAACACTGTACGAAACACATTTGGTGGCGAATTCTTAATAACCAATAATTTATCTTTAAAAGGAGATTACAGCATTTGGTGGGATCGCTCCCGTGGTGATGACCAAAAATTCAGACTTTCATATGCCTCTAGGCCAGGTAGAGTTGCACCGCTGAGTGCAATGACTGATTATTACGCATCTGCATATTCCCAGGGAATGATGCAGACGATTAATCTATATGCTAATTATGATAAAACTTTCGGAAATCACACTCTGGGAGGAGTTGTAGGTTTTAACCAGAGTTCAAACGACTATAATCTCTTTTCCGGCCGAATTACTGAGAATATGTTTCCCAATTATGGTTCTTTGAATCTTGGTGAAGGGATACAAACAGTCTCAGATAATGCGTATGATTGGGGGACAAGGGGTTATTTCTATAGGGTGAGCTACGATTATTTGTCTAAATATTTGGTAGAACTAAATGGTCGTTATGATGGAACGTCAAGGTTTCCGAGTCAAAGAAGATGGGGCTTTTTCCCATCAGCTGCTGTAGGCTGGATGATTTCAGAGGAACCTTTTATGGCATTCACGAAACCACTCCTGAATATATTTAAAATACGTGCCTCTTATGGTTCATTGGGCAATCAACAAGTTGATACATACTCATACTTCTCCACGATGAGCAAAAGTCAAATGTCTTACATCAGCGAAGGTGAACGATTGTATGCAATGTCGGTTCCAGGACTAGTTGCAGGAGATTTGACCTGGGAGACAGTTGTTTCAAAGAATATTGGATTTGATATGGGCTTTTTCAGAAACAAACTGAACTTCGGTTTTGATGTATATGAAAGAGAAACAAGAAACATGTTGGTGGCTGGAGTCTCATTGCCTGCAACTTTGGGAGCATCAGTTCCTCGGACAAATTCAGCAGATCTTTCTGTAAAAGGCTGGGAAGCCTCAATGACCTGGCAGGATAATTTCAAGATCTTTGATAAAAATGGCAGGTACTCAGTTTCTTTTGTAATGTCAGATAACAAAGCAGTAATAACAAGGTTCAGCGGAAATGATGGGCAACTACTTTCCGGATACAATGTTGGAGAGGAAATCGGCACAATTTGGGGATTATCCACCTTGGGGTACTTCGAGTCAGATGAAGATGCAATGGGATGGGCTGATCAGACAGAAGTATCAATGCTGCCCAATGACCTAAGTGCTGGTGACATCAAGTTTGCAGATTTAAACAACGATGGAAAAATCACAAAAGGTAAACAAACCTTATATGATCATGGCGATCTGACCAGGATTGGGAATAGTTCAATTCGTTATCCTTTTAGCATTGATTTCTCTGCTAACTGGAGTAGTTTTGATTTAAATCTTTACTTACAGGGTGTTGGTCAACGAGATTTCTATCCCGGGCCCGAATCATCTTTCTTCTGGGGTTTTTATAACAGATATTACAATCCTGTAATGGAACATCATGTAGATAACTATTGGACCCCTGAGAACACCAATGCATATTTCCCACGTCCGAGAGCTTATATTGCGCAAAAGAGCAATTACGAGCTTGGTGCTATTCAGACAAAATATCTGCAAGACGCATCATACCTGAGACTGAAAACATTGACTTTCGGATATACATTACCTCAAAAATTGACCAATCATGTTTGGATAAATAAGTTCAGGATATTCTTTACAGGTCAAAATTTACTCACATTTACTAGACTACACGAATCATTTGATCCTGAAGGTATTGCAAATATTAACAGCAATGGAGCTGGACTGGTATATCCTACACAAAAAACATTTACATTAGGTGTTGACATTAATTTTTAACATTAAGAACGATGAAAAAAAATATAACATTACTTTTCATAGTAATCATGCTTCTTGGAGGCTGCGATGACGATTTTCTGGAAAGAGAACCCACGAAGCAGGTGACTGATTCCAATTTTTTCAACTCAGAAGCAGAACTGGAATTATATTCAAACAGATTTTATAGTTATGTCCCAGGTTTAGATGTCGTTGAGAGTGATTTCAGTACCAGTGATAACGTTGAGTTGAATGTCTATAGCGCATTTTTGGCCGGAGTAAGGACTGTCCCTGCTTCCGGTGGAGGCTGGGATTGGGGCACATTGAGAAGTATTAACTATTTCCTGGAAAATTATAGAAAAGCAGATCTACCTGATGAAGTTTTAAATTATTATGAAGGCCTTTCAAAGTTTTTTAGAGCTTGGTTCTACTTTGATAAGTTACAACTATTTGGAGATGTTCCCTGGTATTCGACTCCTCTTCAGACCAACTCTCCTGAATTGTACAAGCCACGTGACCCCCGAATCCTTGTAACTGACTCAATACTGTCTGACCTAAATACGGCAATTGGCTTTCTGGATGCGGACAGACACCCAACAAAAATCACTAAGTGGACTGCATTAGCACTAAAGTCAAGGTTCTGTCTCTACGAAGGTACATACCGTAAGTATCACAAAAATCTAAAGTTGACCGATTCAGCAAATAAATTCTTAAACGAATCCGTAAACGCTTCTCTTAAGCTCATGGAGGAGAGTGGTTATTCCATTTATGACAATGGAAAAATTACGGACTATCAGGATATGTTCACCAAAGATGAACCAAACGCCGAATTCATTCTTTCCAGGGTATACAGTAAAGAATTAAGTATTGTCCATGCAATGAACTATATGCTATTAGCACCAACAATGATTGGTGGAAGTGGCATGACAAAACAGATGGTTGAATCATACCTCATGGAAGATGGTTCATTCTATTCTTCAATTCCCGAATCTAAAAGGTTTCTGTTTTCACAGGAATGTACAGGTAGAGATAGAAGACTCTCTCAGACAATAAGAACCCCGGGTTATAAAAGAATAGGCACAACAGAGGTGCTGCTTCCAGATTTTAAGAAAGCTGCAACTGGTTATCAGGTAACTAAGTTCTTATCAGGGATCAATAATGATGCATACAATGAAAGTGCAAATGCAATTCCCGTTTTTCGTTACGCTGAAGTCTTGCTGAACTACGCTGAAGCAAAAGCTGAACTTGGGACCCTCAACCAGAATGATTTGAACCGAACGATAAATTTGACACGAAAACGTGGAGGCCTGCCCGATTTAAAAATTGAAGATTTGAAGATTGATCCAAGTCAGCAATTACTTTATCCGGAAGTGACAAGTGCTTCCATACTGGAAGTACGAAGGGAAAGAAGAATTGAGCTTGCTTTTGAAGGTTTACGCCGAATGGATTTAATGAGATGGCGGAGAGGGCAACTACTTGAACAAAGATTTACCGGTATCTATTTTGATAAAATGAGCCTTCAGGATCTGGATGGTGACGGAGTTGATGACTTTATGATTGTCAAGAATGAGCCGGCACAACCTATGGCAGGTATTACATACCTGGTTTTGGGAGACACCAAGATATTGTCTCATGGTACTTATGGTTATCTGTTGCCACAGCCATTTACAATTAAAACATTTAATGAAAATCGAGATTATTTGTATCCCATTCCATTGAATGAATTATCTATAAATGAAAATCTTGTTCAAAATCCTGGCTGGAATTTTTAATTGAAAATAAAAATAATATGAAAAAAATATTATCAACCCTAGGCATATTTTTAGTATCGTTTATCCTTTATGCATGTCATGATAACAGCATTGATGATACCAAAACGTCTGAAAAAAATGAGGAAGATATTCGTGTTCTGCTGTATAATATCCACTTTGGTGTAGGTGGAGACGGGATCTTTAATATTGACCGGATTAAGGATGTATTAGAAAATGCTGAAGCAGATATTATCATTCTAAATGAAGTTGACAAATTTTACAGTGACCGTTCCAATAACATGGATATGGCAAAGTATTTGGCAGATGAACTTGGAATGAATCATCTGTTTAGAGCATCAATCATAATTGAAAATTCACCAAACCCCGAGAGAGAGGTGGGAAATGCAATATTAACAAAATCAACTATCGAACATCTGGGCACCAGGTTCTTCTCCGAAGGTGATCAATGGCCACGGGTAATTACAAAAAGTAAGATTAAGTTGCAAAATGGTCAAATTGTTAATGTTGCTGTATCACATTTTGGCCTTACAGAATCAGGAAGGATCAAGCAGGCAAATGAAACATTGGAGTTTCTCGCAGATGTTGATAATGAACCTGTAATTTTTGCCGGTGATCTAAATGCAACACCCGAGAGTGTACCATTAGAAATTATATCAAACAAATACAATGATGCATTTTCAACAAGAAATAGTTTTTACACTTTCCCTGCAAATAATCCTACAAAACGCATTGATTATATTTTCGGGAATGAAAAGATTATTTTTAAAAATAATGCTCATACTATTCTCACACAAGCATCTGATCATCTTCCAATTGTTGTTGACTTCACAATTAAAAAATCAAACAAATGAAATACCGAAAATTATTAATACCCATTTTCGCGTTATTAACAATACTTTTGATGATAACCTGCGAGAGTCCTGAACCCGAGATGTACGGAGGAGCAATTATTACCGAAATTTCTCCTTCCGAGGGTTATGTAAATGATGTAATCACCATTAAGGGTGAAAACTTTGCTCTAAATGCTGAAGATAATATTGTAAGGTTTGGTGAACATATTGCATTGGTACAAAACAGTAGTACAACTGAATTGAAAGTACTTGTGCCCAACGGAACAGGAACTGTCAATGTGACGGTAACACGGGACCTCATAACATCCGAAGGAGTGCCATTTAAATTTCTTATTCCTACTTTAACTCTCTCATCAATAACACCAGATAAAGGTGCAGTTGGGGATGAAATAATTCTGACAGGTGATAACTTCAACGAAAACCCGTTTAACAATCTTGTTCAGTTCAATGATGTTGTAGCCACTGTAAAATCTGCAGAAAAAAACAAGTTGAATGTGATTGTTCCAGAAGGTAAAGGATCAGTGAATGTAACTGTGGCTGTTGGGCGAAATAAAACAGGTGCCCTAAAATTTGAATACGTGGTTACGAAAACGACCTTGACTGCCATTATTCCTGCCTCTGCATTCCCTGGCGACACAGTTAGATTGGAAGGTACCTTTAAATCTCCAACTGGTGAAAACAAAGTAACTTTTGGTAATAATGAAGCAAATATTGTAAGTTCTTCAAATGAAGAACTAAAAGTAATTGTTCCTCCTGGATCAGGAGCTGCTAATGTAACTGTGACCTCTTATGATGACGTTTCAGAATCAGTACAATTCAATTATGCAACTGTCGCGTTACACTCATTATCTAAAAATGATGCAGAGTTTTATGAACGTATTACCATTTCCGGTAATGGTTTCGATCCGGAGATCAGTAACAATAAAGTATTCTTTGGCAACAATGAGGGTCAGGTAATTGATGCGACACAGACATCACTCACGGTATCTGTTCCGGCTTTTGCAGATGAAAATTCAGATGTAATGGTAACTGTGAAAGTTGGTGATGGCATTTCCAATACACTTCCTTTTCACTTATTGCGTTATTACACCGAGGTCATTGCAGGAAACGGAGTTCTGGGATCTAGTCTGACACCGGTCAATGCCATGGAAGCAGCATTTACACAACCGGTAAACTTGGCACTAGACAAAAATGGAAACATATATATTGCTGAATCTGGTGGTGGTACCGTTAGAAAGTTGACTCCTGATGGCAAAGTTATCTTCCTGGCTGGTCAGTATAAGATATATGGCAGCAACGATGGGATAGGTGCAGATGCAACATTTAAATATCCATATGATCTTGTAGTAGGGAATGATGATAACATCTATGTTGCCGATGTCACCAATAAGCTCATCAGAAAAATTTCACCTGACGGTATTGTGACCACTATTGCAGGTAATGTAACAAGTACATCCGCAAAAGATGGTGTCGGGACAGAAGGAACATTCAATCAACCTTACAGTATTACACTTGATAATGATGGAAACCTTATTGTTGGAGATCGGTACGCAATTCGAAAAATTACTCTCCCAGATCATATAGTATCAACAATTGCCGGGGATGATTTAAATGCTGCGATAGCCAATTCGGTTAGTTCCTTCAACAGTCCACGAGGTCTGGCTGTAGGTCCGGATGGTACTATATATGTTTGTGATGCATTAAACAATTGCATCAAGAAAATTAATCCAGACAAAACAGTTGTCCGTATCGCGGGTCCGGCTGATCGGACAAAAATTGGACATGTTGACGGCCCAGGCGATCAAGCGCTATTTTTCAATCCTCAGGGACTATCACTTGCTCCGGACGGAAATCTATTTGTATCAGACGGAACTAACAAACAAAATTATTACTTGAGAAAAATTCATCCGGACGGATATGTATCATCTGTCATGGGCACTGGCGCCATAACACCATTCGTCGAAAAAGGCTGGGGTACAGAAGTTCCGTATCGTGGTTGGGGAGTTGCAATTGACTCAGATGGAAATATCTATATACCTGATCAGGAACACCTAAGAATTAGAAAACTTTATTTGAAGTAGAAACATAGTACTGGCAATTGAAATAATTCAATTGCCAGTACTTAAAACATAAATGTTGTTTTTTTATATTTAAAAAATTAATTTCAAATTTATTCTCAGACAGAGATTCATAAATTGATCAAACAAATTCAATAACTAATGCAATGAAAAAAATAATATTCATTTTTACCATTTTATTATCACTTCCAATCTTTTCTCAGAAACCCATTCATGGTTACACCATTGATTTGTCAAAAAATAAACAGAATAATTATTTTTCAAGAAAAAAAGACCAAGGAAATGAGTTTACCATAAGAGGAACCAAAGGTTTTTTCTGGAGTCCAGAACAATATATATCTGAAATACCAACACTTAAATCTTATGGAATGAACTTTCTTGCGACTTGTTATGGCTCGTTCTTTCGCGACTACAAATTCGAAATTGGAACTAATGATTGGTGGGTACCTTTTAATCCAGAACAGGAAAAAGAGTGGAAAGAAGTAATAGAGGAATCAAAAAAACACAATATTAATTTTTGTTTTGGGATGAATCCTATGTTGTACTCAGCTAGGCCACTAGACACAGAAAATGAAGAAGATTTTGAAACATTACTATCAAGATATAAGTGGTTTCAGGACCAAGGCGTGAACTGGTTTTATCTAGCACTAGACGATCTTCATTTACATGAAGGTATGAAAGTTGATGGTATTGGTCAATCAGATTTCACAAATAGGCTTTATGATGCATTGTTAGAAAATGATCCAAACTGTAAAATGATATTTTGTCCAACATGGTATTGGGGAGATACAATGAATGAGCCAGACAAGAAAGCATATTTAATTGAAATTTCAACATATTTAAACGAAGATATTCTTTGTTTTTGGACAGGTGATGATGTTGTCTCCAATAAGGTAACAATTGAAGATGCTATAGAATATAAAAATATTATAGGTCATGATCTTATACTATGGGATAATTATCCGGTAAACGATTTCAATAATTCTTTGCATCTCGCACCTGTTACTGGACGTGATCCTGAACTGAACAATGTAGTTCATGGAATAATGGGAAATCCAATGCGGGATAACTTGATGAACAGAATGCCCTTATTTACTATGGCTGATTACGCAATTAATCCGAAAAATTATAATCCAAGTCAATCAATTGTTCAAGCAATAAAATACAACAGTGAGAACAAACAGCAGGAAATTATTTTAAGAGATTTGATATCATATTACCCTGGGGCACTAACATATCGGAGTAAGAGTACAAGAATAAACAGTGCACGTGATGAATTTAAACGCTTATTGCATACAAGCGAAAAAGATGCAATAAAGTACAAATTTGAACTAGAAAATCTGCTCTTTAAATTCATCAACAAATTCCCAGGTATTTATCCGGATACAAAAAATGTTATCCAACGTGACATATTATGGATGGATGAACAACTTAAGGAAAAATAATTTTTCAACCCATCATATGAAAATCTATTATTCCAAGTACATTATTACACCAGAAAAAAGATACATATCAACATGAAAACTATTCTAATCAATATTTTTCTCATCTGTTTCTCTTTAATTACGAACAGTCAAAACATTTATTTGGTAGGTAGTGATCATGGTAGTATAGAACCAGAAAAATCTATTTTTTCGAGCGCACTTGCTGGTTATGGAGCTCCCTCAGAAGGGAGATTCACAATTCAATGGAAATTTTTTCAAACTCTTCCCAATTTGGTATACTTGACGGGTATTGAAAATAAACTGTATGGTATAAACCAACATGGTGAAATTTTAAGAAGAGACACAACAAATAGCAAAAATAGATGGTTAAAAATTGGACAACAAAAATCTGATACATTACTTGCCGGATTAAGTTCGAATTCATTCAAGTTATTGACAGGTTTCAATCAAAAACTTTATGCAATTTCACTGGACAACCACCTTTATACATACGACTTATCGGACAAATCTAAAGATTGGGTCAAAGGTGAAAAAATTCCGGATGCAATAACAATAACTTCCGCGAATAATAATTTTTATATAATTACGCCAGATAATATATTATTAAAAGGCACATTTACTGAAAAGGGAATATTTTGGGAGGAAAAGGCCCAAACTAAACCTGAAGTGCTTTCATTAATTTCATATGATGGGTACCTCTATGTTGTTACACGGAATCAAAGAATATGGAAATATTGTTTGACTAAAGAAGAAAACGCATGGATGAATGTTGGTTACTTCAATGGAGAAACATATTCTGAATATATAAAACACTTGGCTATTTTAGATGGGAGATTATTCGGTACTAATCTTAATAATGATTTATTCATTTCACAGAATACCTCTGAAGGTGATCTATCTGTTCGTTCGGTTGTTATCAGCGACGGAACTAAAACAATTGCTTTAATTAGTTTAGATATTTGTACCATTGACTATAAACTGTCATCAGAAATAAAAAGTGAAATTAGTAAAGTTACAGGAATTCAACCAGTAGCAATACTCATAAACGTAACTCATACTCATTTTGCTCCATTATCAAGAAATTGGGAATCATTCGGAGCTTCAGGTATTCCGGATAATAGATTTAACGATCAGCTAAAAAAGGCAACAATTAAGGCTACTTTAGGAGCTATGGCTAAAATGGAAAAATCAGAGTTATCATTTGGCCGAACTAAAACGCTTATCGGATTCAATAGAAGTTTGAAAGTAAAGAATATTGACAATTCATTAGATATAGTCAAAATTAATAATTTAAATGGGGTATTAAACAATGTTATTTTTTTAACAGGATGTCATCCTGTTTTCCCAAATAAGGATCTATATTCATATACAATCAGCCCAAATTATCCTGGAACAGCAAGAAAGTTTATTGAAGAAACTACACTTGCAAAAACATCTGTTTTCTTACAGGGATGTGGTGGTGATATTAATCCTAGATTTGAAGATTATAAGACAACTGGTGAAATTTTGGGTTCAGAAGTAGCACTAAGGATGGAAGAATCTATGGAAAAAATCAGTGGACAAATATCATTTTCCTTTGACTCACTTCTTGTACAACTTAATATCCCTAGTAAAGAGCAAATAGTAAGCATCAAAACTAAAAACTCACATAGAACAGGTGACATAAATGCTGAAATGTTTGTCAGATGGTCTGATTTACATTTATGTAAACTTGATAAAAATTTGATTCCTTCACATGTTCCAATATATATTCAAACAATAAACATAGGAAATTGGAAACTCATTGGTTTATCAAGAGAGCCAGTAAATTCTTATAGCAAGGAAATCAAAAATCTTTTCCCTAATGAAATTGTTTCGATAATTGGTTATTCAAACGACGTTTCTAGTTATTTGCCTGACTCAAACCATGTTATAAAAAAAACATATGAAGGTCATGATTCTTTCTATTGGTATGGAATGCCAGGAATCTTTCCAAAAGATATTGATAGCAGAATAGTTGAGAAAATTAAATCAAAAACATACATAACTCACTAAAAATTTTCACTTAGAGTGTACTATGATAATTATTGAATTATAGAGAAATACTATACTGAAATAAAAAAAATTATACATGAAACGTAGAAATTTTCTAAAAAATACCTCAATACTAAGTGTGGGTACTGCACTGGGATTATCTGGATTCCCAATCTCGATGCATTCTCAGACACACGGACCAGCTGTTCTTGGAGGCAAACGTTCATTCAATGGTACATGGCAAAAATGGCCGGTGATTGGTACTCCCGAAGAGGAGGAACTGGTGAAAGTATTGCACAGTGGCAAGTGGTGCCGTTTGGGAAGCCCCACAGCACTACGGTTCGAACGAGATTTCAGCAAAATGACTGGTTCTGGACATGCACTTGCCACATCGAGTGGAACCACAGCCCTGACCACCATGCTTGGAGCTCTTGACATTGGGCCCGGTGACGAGGTGATCCTACCACCTTATACGTTTATTGCCACATACAACGTGATTGTACAAAACTATGCACTCCCCATCTTTGTGGATACCGATATTGAGAGTTTTCAGATCGACGCCTCAAAAATTGAGTCTGCTATAACATCCCAGACACGTGCATTGATGCCTGTACATATCGGTGGTTCATCATTTGATGTGGATGCGGTGATGAGTGTTGCCAAGAAATACAATCTTCCCGTGATCGAAGATGCCTGTCAGGCACATTTTGCAGAGTGGAAAGGGAAGAAAGTGGGGACCTTCGGACTTGGTGGCGCCTTCAGTTTTCAGGCATCCAAGAATTTGAATTCAGGCGAGGGAGGTGCCATCATCACCAACAGTGAGGATTTTTACAACAAATGCTACAGTTTCCACCATCAGGGACAAGGATCCAATGCGGCGAGTCTTGAACCCGGTTCCGGTACACGCGGTTCAAACCTTAGAATGACTGAGTTTCAGGCTGCCATTTTGTTGGCACAAATGACACGTATCCCGGAACAGATCAAACAACGTTCTGAAAACGCTGCTTATCTCACCAAACTTCTTTCAGAGATTCCTGGGGTCAAGCCGGCCAAGCTCTACGAAGGGACCACCCGCAGTGCCTATCACCTCTACATGTTCCGTTACGACAAGGAGGCATTTGCTGGTATGGACCGTTCAAAATTTATCAGGGCTCTGAACGCTGAAGGAATTTCCTGTTCTACTGGATACACATCTCTTCCCAAAGAGGCATATGTGCAAAATCTTTCGAAGAACAAGCACTACCTGAAAATTTACGGAGAGAGAAGCATGAAACAGTGGCAGGAACAGATCAACTGCCCTGTGAATGATAAATTATGCGATGAAGCCTTGTGGTTCACGCAGACCATGCTGTTGGGCGATAGGGGAAATATGGAATTGATTGCTGATGCAATCTGGAAAATTCACAGAGCTGCCAATACAATTAAAAATATTTAATATGCTCTAAATTAAACATCTGAATTAACATAATTAATAGTGTTAGCATTTTTTAAATAATTAAATAAATATAAAAAGACTATGGAAAAGATTACTGAACAACCCTCGTTATACAACGATCTGGAGATGAAAAGCGTCAGGGAGCTCACCTCCGGATTGATCACCGAATACAAGAAAATAGCCCTGGCAATCGAATCGGCCAAGCCACAACTCGACCTGATGCTGGAGGCAGTGGTGGAGAAGGTGAAGGCAGGGGGAAGGATGATCTACCTGGGGGCAGGCACGGGGGGGCGTCTCTCGGTGCTCGATGTGCTGGAGCTGCCCACCACCTTCGGCATGGAAGATGACACCATCTGCGCCGTGCTGGCCGGTGGCATAGACAAGCTGATCCTTGCCCTGGAGGAGAAAGAGGATGATGCGGAAGAGTCGTGGGAGATGCTCACCGAAAAGGGGGTAAGCCCGAAAGATATCGTGGTGGGCATCTCGGCCAGCGGCACCACGCCGTTCGTGCTTTACGGCCTGGAACAATGTCAGGCACACGGCATCACCACCTGCTGCATCGTCAACAACCCCGGTTCACCCATCGCGGCGGTCTCCGATTATCCACTCGAGTTGATCACCGGTCCCGAGTTTGTGACCGGCAGCACCCGCATGAAGGCCGGCGCCTCCCAGAAGATGGTATTCGACATGATGAGCACCACGGTGATGATACAGCTTGGCAGGGTGCTCGACAACAGGATGGTGAACGTGCAGCTGATCAACTACAAGATCACCGACAGGGCGGTGCGCATCCTGATGGACAAGTCCAGCATCAGCGACTACGAACAGGCGCGTGCATTCCTGCTTGAGCATGGCAGTGTGGCCAACGCGCTGAAGAAACTGCACCTAAACGGGGGCGTACAGGAATGATGGATGCAACGCGCAAGAAAGCCTATCTTTATCCCCTGGTGATCATCGGGGGACTGTTCTTCATCTTTGGCTTCGTAACTTGGGCCATCGCCGTGTTAATTCCCTACCTGCAGATTGCCTGTGAGCTGACATCGATCCAGGCCATGCTGGTCTCCTCCGCCTTCTACATCTCCTACTTCGTGATGGCGATCCCATCGGGATACCTCTTGAAAAAGATTGGATACAAGAATGCCCTCACCTTTGGTCTTGTGAGCATGGCCGTTGGTTCATTGCTGTTTATACCGGCTGCGATGACCCGCATTTACGCTGTCTTCCTTTTAGGGTTGTTTGTGCAGGGACTGGGTCTCTCCATATTGCAAACCGCCTCCAACCCCTACGTGACCATCCTGGGCCCGCGTGAGAGTGGAGCCCGCCGCATGAGCATCATGGGCATCTGCAATGGCGTGGCAGGCATCCTGGGTCCCCTGATCCTGGGATCCATCGTCCTGAAGGATGCCGACGGGCTCACCACAGCCCTGGAAACGATGGCAATTGCTGAGAAAACGTTTCTGCTCGATGAGCTGGCCCGCAAGGTGGTTGTTCCCTACCTGCTCATCGCCGGCCTGCTGTTGCTGGTAGCCCTGGCAATCCATTTCTCCTCGCTGCCGGAGGTGGTTGAGGAAGAGGAAGAGGAGCTCACTTCTGAAACGCCATACAGTGCCTCGAAGAAGAGCATTGTGCAGTTCCCCCACCTCATGCTGGGTGTGTTCACCCTCTTCATCTACGTGGGGGTAGAGGTGATTGCCGGCAACACCATCATCGGGTATGGCTCCTTTCAGGGTATCGCCATGAGCAGTGCCAAGCTGTTCACCTCGATGACACTCTTCTTCATGCTGACCGGTTACGTGGTTGGCATCATTGGCATTCCCCGCTACTTCTCCCAGCAGCAGTCGCTCATCTTCTCCTCACTTTTGGGCATCCTCTTCATCATCGCCTCACAGCTGACCAGCGGTTTCACATCGGTGCTCTTCATCGCCCTGCTGGGGTTGGCCAACTCACTGATGTGGCCCTCCATATGGCCCCTAGCGATCTCCGACCTGGGGAGGTTCACCAAGGTGGGTTCTTCGCTGCTGGTGATGGCCATTTCAGGGGGAGCGGTATTGCCGCTCATTTATGAGCGGCTGGCCGACAGCCTCGATGCACGCCAGGCTTACTGGATGGTGGTACCCGGTTATCTGATCATCGCGCTCTACGCCCTGTGGGGACATAAGATCAGGACAAAGAGCTCCTGAGAGACGGCAACACCTCATCCGCCAACCAGAGATGAACAACGTGACAATACTGACATATATTACCAAGAAAAATAGAGCTATATGATACTGATTGCCGACGGTGGATCAACAAAGACAAGCTGGGTGCTGCTCGATCAGCGTGGAGCACCACAGCCATTCGAGACCGAGGGATATCACCCCTTTTTCGTGGATAGCGCCCAGATCCGCGAATCACTTGGGAGAATGCTGCCCGCTGCGATACAAGAGAAGGCTGGCGATGTAACCCGTATCTTCTTTTACAGCGCCGGTGGCGGCTACTCCCCCGAGAGTGACGATATCCTGATACAGGGGATCTCCGCCATCTTTCGCAAGGCAGCCATCACCATCGAAACCGACCTGCTGGCGGCCGCCCGCGCCCTGCTGGGCGAGGAGGAGGGCTTCGCGGCCATCCTCGGTACGGGAGCCAACAGCTGCATATATAACGGAAAAGAGGTTGTCGCCAACATCGAGTCACTTGGTTTTCTGCTGGGAGATGAAGGCAGCGGCAGCTACATCGGCAAGAAATTGATCGGAGACTATATTAGGGAGGTGATGCCCAAAAGTATAAGGGATGCATTTTATCAGACCTATCACCTTGGTGGCAATGATCTGTTGAACAGGGTGTATGAACATCCCGTTGCCAATCGTTACTGTGCCTCTTTTGCCCGTTTCGCCGGGGACCACCTACAGGAAGATACCTATTACGCGCAGGTGGTAACAGGTGCCTTCCGCGATTTCTTCCGCAATATTGTTGCATTGTATCCCAACTACCAACGATACAGTTTTAACTGCGTCGGATCCATAGCATATCATTTTCGGGAGCTCCTGGAGAAGGTGATTATTGAACAGGGTATGATACCCGGGGTAATTGACAAGGATCCGATGCAAGGGCTGATTGAATATCACCGGAAAGATTTGAAAAGGTTGAATTGAATTTGGTATGAAAAAAACAGTACTAATTTTTACGGCGGCAATGCTGCTGTTCCTATCAGCCTGCAAAGTAGCATCTGATATCCCCGTTTCCATCAATGTGGCTTCCTTCAATATACGTATGGACACACCTAACGACAGTCTGGATGCATGGCCCAACAGAAAGGAGATGGTGAAAGGATTGATCGCCTTTCACGAGTTTGACCTGTTCGGTATTCAGGAAGGATTTCACCATCAGATTACTGACATCCTGGAACTGAGCGATTACGCCTACGTGGGTAGCGGTCGTGACGACGGATTAACGGCAGGCGAGCATTCTGCAATCATCTTTAAAAAAGAACGATTTGAGGTTTTGGACAACGGTGATTTCTGGTTCTCCGAGACACCCGATGTTCCGGGAAAGGGATGGGATGCAACTTGTTGTAACCGCATCTGTTCCTGGGCTTCTTTGAGGGATAAGGTCTCCGGCAGCGAGTTCTACCTGTTCAACATGCACTACGATCATGAGGGAGAGGTAGCACGTAAGAACTCATCGCTGTTGTTGCTGCAAAAAGTGCGGGAGATTGCTGGTGACAAACCGGTAATCTGTACGGGTGACTTTAATGCAACACCGGATAGCGAGCCTATCAGGATAATACTCCAGGATGGTCTACTGAATGATGCTTACAGCACTACCCAAAAACCTCCGTACGGTACTACCGGCACCTTCAACTCCTTCAACCTGAATGCCAAAATGCAGAACAGGATTGATTATGTATGGACAACCAGACATTTCACCGTGAACAAATACGGGGTGTTGAACGACATGCAATATGGACACTTCCCGTCCGATCACTTCCCGGTAATGGTGAATGTGACGTTGAACTGATCTTCGATTAAAGTCATTCGGTGGCAGCGAAACAATAGGAATGAAGGGCAGAACAGAACCGGGGAGAGAAGGCTGTTAGATAATTTAAATATTTTATTAACTTTGTGCTGAAAACAATCAAAATTTCAAAACCATGCACTTCCTGTCATCAGCATTCAGACTTCTTTTCGTTATTTTTCTTGGATCATTCCTTCTGGCTATTGTTTCTTGCAAGAGCAAGCAGCCCGAAAAAGAGTGTACCACGTTCGAAGAGATGAAAGACCCCACGAACGACACACTCTCCGACTGGTCACACGTGACGGCAGGACTGCATGCCTCATTTATTTCAGTAGATAAAAAGTTGCCCAAGTCTGTAGCACCGGAGATAGCACCGGTGAAGAGTGTCAAGGTAACGGGATGGAAAGGGGAGAAAGTATCCGCTCAAATTCTGCTATGGAGTTCTGAGGATATCCGGCAGGTGGAGTGTGGGTTCAACGACTTCATGGGCAATGGGGGCACAATTCCCTCTTCAATTGCTCAGGCACGATTCGTTCGATACGTGATGACCGATGAGTATGGTCCCGGTTGCGGTCACCGCAAGCCGGACGACTTCCCCGCCTCACTGGCACCCGATATGCTGGATCACCTGGAGTGCTTCGACCTGGAGGCAAAAACAGTGAGACCGCTCTGGCTCACCTTCAACATACCGGCCGATGCTGCCGCCGGGAATTATCGGGGAAAAGCAATCATCCATGCCCTAAATCAATCGCCACAGGAGTTTGAGATTGAACTGGAGGTGGTGGATCAGCAGCTGCCACCACCATCTGAATGGCTCTATCACCTCGACCTCTGGCAACACCCTTCTGCCGTGGCACGGGTACATGGGCTGGAGCTCTGGAGCGAGGCACATTTCGAGAAGATGCGCCCGCTCATGCAAATGCTGGCAGATGCTGGTCAGAAGGTGATTACCGCTACCCTGAACAAGGATCCCTGGAACAACCAGTGCTACGATCCCTATGCCGACATGATCATCTGGACGAAAAACAAAGACCGGAGCTGGAGCTTCGACTATACCGTCTTCGACCGGTGGGTCGCGTTTATGATGGAGCTGGGTATCGACAGAATGATCAATTGTTACTCACTCCTCACCTGGAACAACCAGATGCACTACCACGACATGGAAAAGGGCGAACTGGTTACCGTGGAGCTGAAGGCACAGTCGAAGGAATATGAAGAGCTGTGGGGAGTCTTCCTGAAAGACTTCACCCGTCACCTCAGGGAAAAGGGATGGCTGGAAAAAACCAATATCGCCATGGATGAGCGTGCCCCGGCTGACATGAAGGCAGCACTGGAACTGCTGGAGCGCTACGCTCCCGATCTGGGCGTCTCTCTTGCCGACAACCACAAGAGTTACCAGGAATACCCATGGATCAGAGATATCTGTGTGGGGGCAGAGGCTAAGGTAAGCAAAGAGGAGATTGCAGCACGCAGAGCGAAGGGGCTCATCACCACCTACTACGTCAGCTGCGCCGACAGTTTTCCCAACATGTTCACCTTTTCCCCGTCGGCTGAATCGGTATACGCCGCATGGTACGCAGTGGCATGCGATTTCGATGGATTCCTGCGTTGGGCTTACAACTCCTGGGTGGAAAATCCGCTGACCGACTCCCGCTTTCGTACATGGCCGGCAGGAGACACCTACATGGTTTATCCCGATGCCCGCAGCTCCATCCGCTTTGAACGGCTGGTGGAAGGAATCCAGGATGCGGAAAAAATCAGGGTACTTCGGAAAAAGTACAACGAAGAAGGCACACCCGAAGCACTCGCTAAACTGGAAGAGCTGGAAGAGGCTATAGCCGGTTTCGAGACGCTCGAACCTTCCGGTGACTGGCAACAACAACTACTCCATGCCAAACAGATACTCAATCCTTAGACTTATTTGTGGAGCTTTCACAATTATAAAGCATCGTTATGCAAGCTGTCAGGTTATATACATATTCACATGTGAGATCTTCATCCACTCTTATATCAAATCAGGCAGTATCATGTCTAAGAGATAAATAAAGGGTGTATGCGCCTGCGAGGAAAGATTCACTTTCGTCAAGTGATGAGTGGTTGGAATTGCCGGATTTGATCACTCGAAGAAGGTGATTCCATTTAAAAATTCAAGACCAAATCGATATTTTAATGTTAAAAACAGGTTTTTCCTGCGAAATTGTAATTTGAATCAATTATTCACTTATCTTTGCAACAAATTCAAGGCAACCAATGCAGAATTTGTATTACACATATACCCGCACCTCCACTACATTGACCATGACCCCTTGGGGGGTTAGGTAAATTTTCACATCCGTAAGCGGCCTCAGCTGCACAAGCGATAATTTCAGTTATCGCACAACAATCCAACATCTTATATTTCACAACTCCGCCCGTGCGGAACAATCTGATCTGACAGAGAGTAGCATCATGAATCGATGTAGCGCTGTGGACTTCAGAGATCATAAAAATTAATGGTATGAAGGTGATGAAATTTGGCGGGAGCTCCGTGGGGAGCCCCGATAGCTTGAAGATGGTCAAGCAGATCATTGAAAAGGAGAATGAGCCGGTGGTCGTGGTGGTCTCCGCCCTGGGTGGAGTAACCGACCGGCTGCTGCAGGCTGCCGACTTTGCACTGAACAGTAACCCCGGATACAAAAGCATCCTCGAGGAGATCATCACGCGGCATGAGGAGATCATTGAAAAGATGATTCTCTCTGCAGAACTCAGGGAAGAGGTGACACAGAAAATACAACAGCTATTAGATGATCTGCGCAACATCCTGCGTGGGGTTTATCTGATTGGCGATCTTTCACAAAAAACTTCCGACAAGATCGTCAGCTATGGAGAGCGGCTCTCGTCGCTGATCATCAGTCACGTGATAAATGAAGCAGAGCTCTACGACCCTATGCACTTCATCAAGACCAGCCGCCAGTTCCACAACCACCTACCCGACCTGGCACGCTGCAATCAGCTGATCCGCAAAACCTTCTCTGAGATGCCCCCCCCGAAGGTGGCCGTCGTCCCCGGTTTCATCGCCTCCAGCAGCGAGAACGGCGACATCACCAACCTGGGGCGCGGCGGGTCGGATTACACCGCAGCCATCATCGCCGCTGCGATGGAAGCCTCCGTACTGGAGATATGGACCGACGTGGATGGCTTTATGACAGCCGATCCCAGGATCATCAACTCGGCATACGTGATTGAGGAGCTCTCCTTCATCGAAGCGATTGAGCTCTCCAACTTCGGAGCGAAGGTGATCTATCCACCCACCATCTTCCCGGTTTACCACAAGAACATCCCCATCCGGGTGAAGAACACCTTCCGTCCGGAGTGCGAGGGTACGTTGATCCGCAACATCGCACCCAACCCCAACGGGCAAATCATCAAGGGAATCTCATCCATCAATGACACAGCACTAATCACCATCCAGGGCCTCGGCATGGTGGGCGTGATTGGTGTCAACAAACGGATCTTCTCTGCCCTGGCCGACAATGGCATCAGCGTCTTCATCGTTTCGCAGGCCTCCTCAGAAAACAGCACCTCCATTGGTGTCCGTACACAGGATGCCACTACCGCTCAGAAGGTGCTCAACAGCGAGTTTGAACATGAGATCGCCATGGGCAGTATCAATGAGATCATCATCGAGTACGAGCTGGCTACCATCGCCATTGTGGGTCAGAACATGAAGCATGTACCGGGTATCTCCGGCAAGTTCTTCGGGGCTCTCGGCAGGAACGGTATCAGTGTCGTGGCCCTGGCACAGGGTGCCGGTGAAACCAATATCTCCTGCGTCATATCCAGGACGGATCTTAAAAAGTCGCTCAACGTCATACACGACTCCTTCTTCCTCTCCCCCTATCAGGAGCTGAACCTCTTCGTCGTTGGAACCGGCACCGTGGGCAGCCGCCTGCTGGAGCAAATCAGACAGCAACAGCTAACGCTGAAAGAACAGAACAAGTTGCGCATTAACATTGTTGGCATCGCCAACGGTCGCAAAGCACTCTTCACCCGCGATGGTATCCCACTCGAGGGTTACTTCGACAACCTGATGGAACACGGCGTCAAGAGCTCTCCGGAGTTGATCCGCAATGAGATCCTGAAGATGAACATCTTCAACTCGGTCTTCGTGGACTGTACCGCCAGTCCGCTTATCGCAGAAATCTACGATGAGCTGATGGCGAAGAACGTATCGGTAGTCACCGCCAACAAGATCGCTGCCTCATCGGCCTACGACAACTATCACCACCTGAAGGAGACAGCCCGCAAGAGCGGTGTCAAATTCCTATTTGAAACCAACGTGGGAGCCGGGTTGCCAATCATCAACACGATGAACTCACTCACCAACTCGGGCGACAGAATCGTGAAGCTGGAGGCGGTGCTCTCCGGTACCCTCAACTTCATCTTCAACACACTCAGCGAGGAGGTTCCTTTCAGCAAAGCCATCAGCATGGCGGTTGAGGCGCAATTCGCCGAGCCCGATCCGCGCATTGACCTGAGCGGACTGGATGTGACGCGCAAGTTGGTGATCCTCTCACGTGAGGCGGGTGCCCACATCGAACAGTCGGATGTGGTGAAAAAGTTGTTCGTACCGCAACAATATTTTGAAGGAAGCCTGGAGGAGTTCTGGCAGACTATCCCCCAATTGGATACCGCTTTCGAAGAACGTCGCAGGGAGCTTGCCAGGGAAGAGAAGAAACTCCGTTTTGTAGCTTCCTACGACAAAGGAAGGTGCGAGGTCGGGTTGCGTGAGGTAGAAAAAGGTCATCCCTTCTACGACCTGGAGGGAAGCAACAACATCATCATGATCACCACCGAGCGGTACAACGAGTACCCCATGGTGATTAAGGGATACGGTGCCGGTGCAAGCGTCACCGCTGCCGGTGTCTTTGCCGATATCATTTCCATTGCTAACATCCGCTAAGATGTCACACAAAACAATCATCATCCTGGGCGACGGAATGGCCGACGAACCTATCCCTGCCTTGGGAGACAAAACAACAATACAGGCAGCCAATACACCCTACATGGACCTGCTGGCCCGCAAGGGCAGAAACGGTCTACTGCACACGGTGCCCGACGGCTTTGCCCCCGGCAGTGAGATTGCCAATCTCTCGGTGCTGGGTTATGACCTTCCTGCCGTGTTCGAGGGAAGAGGGGTGCTGGAAGCTGCCAGCATGGGGGTGGAGATACATCCCGGGGAGATGGCCATGCGTTGCAACCTGGTTTGCATCGAGGGTGATCAGCTGATCAATCACTCTGCCGGGCACATCTCCAGCGAAGAGGCAGAAGAACTGATTCATTTCCTGAACGAGAAACTGGGAGATGAGACTTTTCGCTTCTACCCCGGTGTCTCCTACCGCCACCTGCTGAAAATGCAGGGGGGTGACAAACGGATTGAGTGTACCCCGCCGCACGACATTCCTGAACTTCCCTTTCGTCCCTACCTGATCAGGGCTTCCCACCCGGCTGCCGAAGCTACCGCTGACGCACTGAACAGGCTTATCATGGCCTCTCAGGAGCTGTTGCGCGATCATCCGGTGAACAGGAAAAGAATCAAGGAGGGTATGCATCCGGCCAGCAGCATCTGGCCCTGGTCGCCCGGCTATCGCCCACAAATGAAACCGCTGAGCGAGATCTACCCCATTCGTAGTGGGGCTGTGATCTCAGCAGTAGACCTGATTCGTGGGATAGGAGTCTATGCGGGGCTGGATGTGATTATGGTGGAGGGAGCCACCGGATTGTACGACACCAACTATGAGGGAAAGGCCGAAGCCGCACTGAAAGCCTTAAAGGAGAAAGACTTCGTCTACCTCCATGTGGAGGCGAGCGACGAAGCGGGCCACGAAGGTGATGTGGATCTGAAGGTGAAGACGATAGAGTATCTCGATGCCCGCATCATCAAGACGATATACGAGGAGACGCTGAACTGGGACGAGCCGGTCACCATCGCGATCCTGCCGGACCACCCCACCCCCTGTGCCAAACGCACCCACACCCGTGATGCAATTCCCTTCCTGATCTGGCACAGAGAAATTCAACCCGACAACGTGCAGCACTACGATGAATTCGCTGCAAGAGAAGGAAGCTACGGACAGCTACATGGCAACCAGTTCATCAAAGCAGTTTTCAACCTATAGCTAAAATAACATGCGCTACTACAGCACCCAAAAACAATCGCCCGCCGTCTCCCTGAAGGAAGCCGTCGTGAAAGGACTGGCTCCCGACAGGGGGTTGTACATGCCCGAAACCATCGGACAGCTGCCTTCATCATTTTACAAGGAAATCACCGAGCTGAGCCTGACCACTATCGCCCAAACCGTCGCAAGGTCGTTCTTCGGCGATGATATCCCTCAAAATGAGCTGGATGCCATTGTGGCCGATACCCTCAGCTTCGGGATTCCGCTACGGCAAGTGGAGGAGAACATCTGGGTGCTGGAACTGTTTCACGGCCCTACCTTTGCCTTCAAGGATGTGGGTGCGCGCTTTATGGCACGCATGCTCTCTCATTTCGTAAAAAAGGAACAACAGGACGAAGTGAAGGTGCTGGTAGCCACATCAGGCGATACAGGCAGTGCCGTGGCCAACGGCTTTCTCGGTGTAGAGGGGATTCGTGTGTACGTGCTCTACCCCTCCGGTAAGGTGAGCGATATCCAGGAGGCACAGTTCACCACCCTGGGACAAAACGTCACGGCACTGGAGGTAGATGGCACCTTTGACGACTGTCAGGCACTCGTAAAGAACGCTTTCATGGATGAGGAATTGAACAGTCAGCTCCGGCTAACCTCCGCCAACTCGATCAACGTAGCCCGGTTTCTGCCACAGTCGTTCTACTATTTCCATGCCTGGGCACAGTTGATGCGCTACAATCCTGCTGCAAAGGCTGTAATCTCAGTACCCAGCGGCAACCTGGGCAACCTCACCGCCGGCCTCTTCGCCAAACGGATGGGACTGCCGGTGGAGCGATTCATCGCTGCCAACAATCGCAACGATGTGTTCCGTGAATACCTGCTCACGGGGGATTACTCCCCCAGGTCATCGGTGCAGACCATCGCCAACGCCATGGATGTTGGTGCTCCCAGCAACTTCGACCGAATCCTGGACCTTTACGGGCACGACCATCACGCCATCACCAACGATATCACTGCATACCGCTACAACGATGCAGAGATTTGCCATGCCATTAGAGAGGCGCAGCAACGCACCGGTTACCTGCTCGACCCCCACGGTGCCTGTGGGTACCTCGCCCTAAAGGAAGGACTGCAACCGGGTGAAACGGGTATCTTTCTCGCTACCGCTCACCCTGCCAAGTTCAAGGAGATCGTGGAGGATTGCACCGGAATCAAAACAGAAATACCGCAAGCACTGGCTGCATTCATGCAGGAAAAAAAAGAGACAACAGAGCTACCAAACGATTTCAATCTCTTTAAAAAAGCCTTATTCCGACTTTCTTAAGTTTCTTTTTATTATTTTTGCTGCAAAATCACTCTTTAATGAGTAGTTTTGCGGGTAAAACCATAGGAGGTTATCTGCTTATAGCGCATGAGGCGACTGTTACGTGTTACATATCTTTTTCTCCTGTTGACACTCTTCATCCACTGCTCTTCCGTCCGTCAGGCGACGAGCACAGCAGATCAGACAGGTCAGCCCGCTGCATCGGAAGCTCTACCGTCCGATACGGCGATTATTGATCGTGACACCCTTACTACCCTTCTCCCCGACAGTATTGCTACCAACAGAACCCTGACGGCCGACTCCACACGACTCACGCAGAGAGCCGATTCACTCGTTGCACTCTCTGATACGCTTCTTGCTGCGGGCCAGGATTCCCTGATGCCCACATCTCAGGACTCATTATCAGTATCTCCTCAGGATTCTCTCTCAATCAAAGCGCAAGACTCCATTTCGGTCACTGAAAAGCAAACACTGGAAGCGGCAGTCTTCTACACTGCCAAAGATTCAATGATCTTCACCGCAGACAACATGGGATATCTCTTTGGAGAAGCTGACATCAAATACGGCGAGATGGGTATCAAGGGAGAATACATCACCATGGACATGGACAGCAGCCTTATCTCTTCTACATACGGTCTGGATTCGTTGGGGAAAGAATATGGTTTACCCATCTTCGCGGAAGGAGGCACCGAGTACGAGATGAAGAAGGTTCGCTATAACTTTGAAACGCGAAAGGCTTTTATCCACAACGTGGTTACCCAGCAGGGAGAAGGAAATATCGTAGCCAATGAGGCCAAGATGAATGCTGACAACTCCTTCTTCATGCGCAACGCAAAGTACACCACCTGCGACAACCACGACCACCCCCACTTCTACCTCAACCTCTCAAAGGCAAAGGTGCGTCCCGACAAAGATGTGGTGACAGGCCCTGCTTGGCTGGTAGTGGCTGATGTGCCGCTCTTTCCAATTGTACTCCCTTTCGCCTTCTTCCCCTTCACCAAGACCTACTCCTCAGGCATCATCATGCCCAGCTACGGTGATGAGATGACCCGTGGGTTCTACCTCCAGAACGGCGGTTACTACTTCGCGTTAAGCGACTACATCGATCTCTCACTCACCGGCGAGATCTACACCAAGGGATCATGGGGCGTGGGAGCTCGTTCCAACTATCGCAAACGGTATAAGTACTCGGGCAACGTCAATGTCTACTACCTCAACACCGTGACCGGTGAGAAAGAGCTGAAAGAAGTGGTACCGGAGGCTTACTCGGTGGCAAAGGACCTGCGCATCAACTGGACCCACTCACAGGATCCCAAGGCCAACATGTACCGCACTCTCTCGGCCAGCGTCAACTTCTCCACCAGCCGCAACAACCATCGTGACCTCAGCCGACTCTATTCACGCGAAGCATCCAACAACACCAAGAGCTCGAGCGTGAACATCACCCAGCGTTTCCCCGATTCCCCCTGGAGTCTCTCCGCCACCATGAGCGTCAACCAGGTTTCGCGTGACTCCACCATCGCAGCCACGCTGCCCAATGTTTCAATGAACATGAGCCGCATCAACCCCTTCAAGCGGAAAGATGCAGTGGGTGAAGAGCGTTGGTATGAGAAAATTTCGATGAGTTACTCCGGTGAGTTCCGAAACTCCATCACAACCAAGGAGGATAGGTTCCTCAAGGCAAACCTGGTGAGGGACTGGACCAACGGCATGCGCCACAACATACCGGTGAGTGCTACCTTCTCGTTATTCGACTTCATCCAGGTCTCCCCCTCGATCAACTATACCGAGCGGTGGTACACCGGTGCCCATAAGCAGGCCTGGGATCCCATCGCAAAGAGAAATGTACCGGTGGATACAGTGATGGGGTTCAAACGTGTTTATGATTACAATGCATCGCTCAGTGCGCAGACCAAACTCTATGGGATGTACACCCCCTGGAAAATATTTGGTGATAAAGTGCAGGCTATCCGCCACGTCTTCTCCCCGAGCATCAGTCTCAGCTATCGTCCCGATTTCAGTGATCCCAGGTTCAACTTCTACGAGACCTACTCCTACAAGAACGAATATGGCGAAGATGTAACCTATACCTACTCCCCATATTCCTCCATGATGTTCGGCACTGCACCAAAGGGACAGAGCGGGAGCATTGGCTTCGACTTCAAGAACAACCTGGAGATGAAGATACGTGACGACAAAGACTCTACCGGCACCCGTAAGATAAGTCTGATCGACGATCTGGGCATAGGGTTCAGCTACAACATGATGGCCGACTCGATGAAGTGGAGCATGATCAACTCCAACATCCGTCTGAAACTCTCAAAATCATACACCCTCAGCCTGAATGCCACCTGGGATCCCTACATATACGAGCTTGACCAGAACGGCAACCCACGTCAGGTGGACAAGCTGAGGGTACTCAATGGCAGGGGAATAGGCAAGCTGATGAACACCGGCACCAGTTTTTCCTACTCCCTCAACCAGGATACCTTCAAGAAGCTGTTCAGTCGTGATAAAAGTGAAGATGATGAGGATGATGAAGATGCTGACAATCCGGATGAAGGACTCCCGGACGATGGCACCATGGGGGAGAACCCATATGAAACGCGCGGTGGAGACCTCTCGATGAACGAGAGTGATAGTTCGATGGGCGAATTTGATGCCGATGGCTACCTGAAAAATGGGGTCAACTGGAACATCTCAATGAACTACTCATTGCGCTATGGCTATGGTGAATTCGATAAAGAGAAAATGGAATACAAAGGACGACTGACCCATAACTTCGGGTTGAGTGGCTCTCTGCAACCCACCAAAAACTGGAACTTCACCTTTAACACAGACTACAACTTTGATGCGAAGAAATTCACCAGCGTCAATTGTACCCTCACCCGCAATCTGCATTGCTGGAGCATGTCTGCCAGTTTTATCCCCATTGGGCCCTATAAATCTTACAACTTCTCCATTCGTGCCAACTCATCGTTGTTGCAGGATCTGAAGTATGAACAGCGCAGTTCCCCGTACGATCGTGGTGCGGAGTGGTATTGATCTTATTGATCCCCCCAGAGCTTTTTCATCCATTCCTGCATCTTGACTTCTGAGGGATTGGACTGCGGGTCCCAGAAACGACTTTTATTGAGCTCCTTTGGCAGATACTCCTGCTGCACGAAATTATCCTTGTAATCGTGTGCATATTTGTACTCCTTCCCATATTCCAGCTCCTTCATCAGCGAGGTAGGGGCGTTGCGCAAGTGCAGCGGGACCGGGAGATTACCGGTCTGCTCAACTTTTGCCAGAGCCTTGTCGATGGCAAGGTAGGCTGAGTTGCTCTTGGGAGAGGTGGCCAGGTAGAGCGTGGTCTCTGCCAGCACGATTCGCCCCTCCGGCCAGCCGATTTTCTGAAGCGTTTCAAAGCAGGCATTGGCCAGCAACAGGGCGTTGGGGTTGGCCAGGCCAATATCCTCTGCGGCTGAGATCACCAAGCGGCGGGCAATGAACTTGGGATCCTCGCCACCGGCCACCATCCTCGCCAGCCAGTAGATCGCCGCATCGGGGTCACTGCCCCGTATCGACTTAATAAAGGCAGAGATAATGTCATAGTGCATCTCTCCTCCCTTGTCATAGGCAGCCGGGTTCTCCTGAAGCCTCTCCGTCACCAGCTTGTCGGTGATCACCAACTCCTCTTCGCTGTTTTCAATAGCATCATCGGAGGCAACAGCCAGATCCAGAATATTGAGTAGCTTGCGGGCATCCCCACCGGAGAAGCGAAACAGCGCATCTCTCTCCAATACGGTTATCTTACGCTCCTTCAGGATCTGATCCTCGGTGAGCGCCCGCTGCAGCAAGACTTCCAGATCCTGCTTCTCGAGCGATTTCAGGACGTATACCTGACAACGAGAGAGGAGAGGACGGATCACCTCGAAGGAGGGGTTCTCGGTGGTGGCACCTATCAGGGTCACTGTTCCGGTCTCCACTGCATGCAACAGGGAGTCCTGCTGCGACTTGCTGAAGCGGTGTATCTCATCAATGAAGAGTATCGGGGCAGCACTGTCGAAGAAACGGGCATTCTTCGCCTTCTCGATAACCTCCCTCACATCCTTCACCCCCGAGTTGATGGCACTCAGCTTATAAAAGGGCGCCTTCAGTGTATTGGAAATGATGTTGGCCAAGGTGGTCTTTCCCACGCCGGGAGGTCCCCAGAAGATAATGGAGGGGATCCTGCCCGAGTCGATCATGCGACGCAACACAGCACCCTTACCCACCAGGTGTTTCTGGCCGATAAACTGATCGAGGTTTTGTGGCCGAAGCCGTTCAGCAAGAGGTGCACTCATAATTGTATTTTTTCCTATTACACAAAGATAGGAAATTAAATACACAATAAAATTGTATATTTGTAACCATAAAGTCAAAAAGTAGAGTATGCAAATTGCCCCGATCCTGTCGCTCTTCGGCAATATGGAACCACTTAACCAAGTCCGGCTGAACTTTAACCAGGAGAGCGTCTACCTGATGAATATCGCCATCGCCTTTATCATGTTTGGTGTCGCACTCGGTATCAAACCTGAACATTTCAGAGTTGTCATAATGCGTCCCAAACCTGTTTTGTTGGGAGTCATTTCACAATATCTCCTGCTTCCGGCACTCACCTACCTGCTGGTGTTGGTGGTCCGCCCCAGCAACTCGGTTGCACTGGGTATGATTCTGGTGGCTTCCTGCCCCGGTGGAAATGTTTCCAACCTGATTTCCGCCATCTCAAAATCAAACATCACGCTCTCGGTGAGCCTCACCGGCATCACCACCATCCTTAGCCTCTTCATGACACCACTTAATTTCGCATTCTGGGGTAGCCTCTATGCGAAACACTCACCTCTGCTGGTACCCATCGCCATCGAACCGGCAGAGATGTTCCGCACCGTTTTCCTGATACTGGGGATACCGGTGATCCTGGGGATGACAGTTGGGATGAAGTTCCCCAAATTTGTGAGAAAAGTGGAAAAGAGTGTACAGGCTGCATCCATCATTTTCTTCATTGGTTTCATCGTAGCTGCACTGGCAGGCAATTTCAGCATCTTTCTACGCTACATTCACCTCACCTTCCTGCTGGTACTTATCCACAACGGCATTGCCTTCCTCACCGGTTACTCACTGCCACGTCTTTTAGGTGTGGATGAACTGAACAGTAGAACCATTTCTATCGAGACTGGTATCCAAAACTCCGGACTGGGACTGGCGCTCATCTTCAATCCACGTATCTTCCCCGCTGAGCTGAACCTGGGCGGTATGGCGTTCATCGCCGCATGGTGGGGCATCTGGCACATCGTGGCAGGACTGCTCCTGGCATTCTACTGGCGTAAACGTCCCGCAAAAACAGGAACCCTCTAAACCCTTGCATCATGTTATACCGTTACGACTTTCGCTACTCGATAGCCAAGTTTTATTTCAACAACGCCCTACGTCTCAACTTTAGCAAGATTGTTTTCTCCGGCAGAAGCGAGAATGTTTCGAAGCATCGGCCGGTGATCTTCGCCCCCAACCACCGTAATGCTTTGATCGACGCCTTGCTGGTGGTGATGGCCACATATCACAAGAAACAAGTGGTCTTCCTGGCGCGTGCCGATATCTTCAAACAGAAGCTGATTGCATGGGTCCTGAGAGGGATGCGCATCATGCCAGTCTTCCGGATGCGTGATGGAAAGGATAACCTGGATAGAAACAACGAAGTTTTCAACAACGCGGCACGCATACTGAAGCGGAACAAACACCTCGCACTCTTCCCAGAGGGTGTGCACAACCCTAAACAGTCGCTACTTCCCATACGAAAGGCGGTGCCTCGTATTGTACTTCCTACTGAGGCTTCAACGGGTTTTACACTGAACAGCCAGATCGTGCCGGTATCAATTTACTACCGCGACATCTTCGCTTTTCTATCTGAGGTCTACATCACCTTCGGAACCCCTATCGAGGTGAATCAATACAGGGATCTCTACAATGAAAACCCTGTACTGGCAGTGAATGCACTGCGACAAGACCTGGAAGAGAGCCTCAAAAAGATGGTGGTGAACATACAGAGTGAAGAGTACTACGAGGAGTATCGCCGCACGATTGACTGGAATGGTGACAGGCTGTCAGAAGAGCTTTTCCCCGGGCAAAAGGATGGTTTCCTACAGGCGTCGCTTCACATCGTGCGGGAGCTTGACAAGCTTCAGGAAGAGAATCAAGTTGCTTTTGAAAAAAAGATGATCCAATTCCGTGAAGCTTCTGCCTTGATGAATAAGGAGGGTTTACAATCAACCGACCGCCTTTGGAGGCCGAAAACAGCAACCCTGTTGACTACCCGCATACTGGCATTGCTCATCTCCGCCCCGGTGGCGCTCATCGGATTCCTCAACGGCTTCTTCCCCATCCTGTTACAGAAGAAACTGCAAACACTTTTCAAGGACAAACAGTTTGTTGCATCAGCACGATATGCTTCAGGACTGATCTTCGTGCCGCTGTTCGACCTGTTGCAGTCGCTTGCCGTACGATTCATCACCGGCGAATGGCTGCCGGCAATTGCCTATTTCCTGTTGATGCCTCTTACTTTCTATTTTGCGCTTTACTGGCGCAAGTGGTGGAAGCAGCTTCAACGCGACCGCAAGGTATATCGTTTTGCCACACAAAAGCCTGAGAAGTGGCAGCGATTGCTGGAATTGATCAGGCTTTAAATCACTTTTCTATTTCTTCGCCTTCAGATGGAAGACGATCTTCTTCGCCTTCACCAACTCCTCATGGCTGATTCGGAAGCCTTTTAGGGGGCGTCCGTCGACTGCAATCCAGTCGATGTATCGTGCTCCCTCTGATGGACGATTGGTCTCGATTACCAACTGCCGGCCCTCATAATAATCAGTATCCAGCTGCAATGTGATCCGATCGAACAGCGGCGTGGTGAGCGTGTAGGAGGGATCAGTGGCATTGTCGGGGTAGAAACCCATCATGGTAAAGAGAGCCCAGGTAGACATGGTGCCGGTATCATCGTTGCCTGGAAGTCCGTCGGGGCTATTTTTAAAGTGTGCCTCCAGCAGCTGCTGTGTGAGTTCCTGGGTGCGCCAAGCCTCTCCCTTCACATAGCTGAAAAGGTAGGGATAGGCAATATTGGGTTCATTGGTGGGGTCATAGTGGTTATCGTCGAACACCTCCTGCAGCTTCTTCACGAACCTTCTCGTGCCCCCATGCAGTCGAATAAGTCCCTCCACATCGTGCGGCACCATGAAGGAGTAGTTCCAGGAGCTACCCTCATGGAAGCCTGGCACCGGCTCAAAGTTCTCCCCCTGTTTGGGGTTGAAAGGGGTCAGGAAGGTGCCGTCCGGCAGGATGGGACGGAAGACTCCATATTCGGGTGAGTAATAGCGGCGATAGTTGAGTGATTGACGGCTGAACTGTTCAGCCTCCTTCTCCTTACCAAGTGCCGCAGCAAACTTGCCCAGGGCAGCATCAGCGATATAATACTCCAGCGCATGCGATACCGAATTGTCATATTCCTCCCGAAGGGGTATATATCCCTTGGCAAGGTAATCATCGATGTCGGGACGGATGAAGTTATCACTCCCTGGTGTGGTAGCCGACTTGATCATCGCCTCCCAAGCGGTCTCCACATCAAAGTCTCGTAGCCCCTTCATCCAGCTGTCCACGATCACTGGGATGGCCGGATCGCCTTCCATGGTGAGGGTCTCACGACTGTAGAGCTCCCAGCGTGGTAACCAACCACCTTCACGGTACATTTCCACTAACGAGCGCACCATGTCGAGCTGCCTGCCGGGATAGAGCAGTGTCAGCAGCTGGTGCACATTGCGGTAGGTGTCCCACAGAGAGAAGACGGTGTAACGGCTCGTCGCCGTGTGACGAATAGCATCACCCTCCATTTCGGGATATTCCCCGTTCACGTCATTCAGCAGGTTGGGGTGTATCAGTGAATGGTAGAGTGCCGTATAAAAGATTGTCTGCTGATCGTCTGTTCCGCCCTGTGGGGTTACCACCGAGAGTGCCTCATTCCATCTTTCGCGCGCCTGACAACGAACACGGTCAAAGTCGAACCGGGGCTGTTCTCTCTCCAGGTTGAGTCGTGCATTCTCGGTACTGACAAAGGAGACACTAATCTGCACCTCCACCTGTTCTCCCTCCTCCAACTCGTAGCTGAACCAGGCACCAATGTCGTCACCGGCAATGTCACGAGTGTAGCGGGTGTAGAGTTTTCGTGTGCCGCTGGTAGAATCCCACTGCGCCTCGACTCCCATTTCACGCTGCTGTTTCCAGTAGCCGAAGCGTTGTGGTGCCTTGTTCACCCGCATCACGAAGTAGATTGGGAAGACCGCCTGTGGGTTGTAGCAGAAGGTGCCCAGTAACTTCATCCCCTCCACCTCGGTATCACTCACCCGACGCATCCAGGCCCCCGACTCGTTTGTGAGTCCCTCACCCAGGTTGAGCAGGATATTTCCCTCCCCTTCCGGAAAGGTGAAGCGGGCGATGCTGCTGCGCTCAGTGGTCGTCACCTCAGTCCTGACGCCATACTTCGTAAGCCTGTTGGTGTAATAACCTGGCGAGGCGTACTCATCGCTGTAGCCACTCCCGTATTGGATGTAGTCCACATTCAACTCACCACTCGTAGGCATCAGCAGGAGGGACCCCATCTCGGGGCAGCCCACACCGCTCAGGTTGACGTGTGAGTATCCGGTGAAGAAACAGTTGTCGTACGAATAGGGGGTGGACCACCACTGTTTGTCCTTGTCGAAACGGTTCTCTTTCGATCCCATCACGTTGAAGGGGGCCACCGACATCATACCGTGGGGCAGTACCGGGCCGGGATGCGTGGTGCCATAGTTAGTAGTGCCGATAAAGGGATTGACCCTCTCTGCCGGCTCCTGCGCCATCAGTGGCAGGGTGAATAGAAAAAGCAGTAAGGATAGTAAAGTGTTTCTGAACAGATACATATGAATGAACTCTTTTTTATGTCACATCGAAATAACTCTGTGCCATTGCCGAATTAGCTTTGCGTCACCTTCTGTACGATTGCATCCACGGCGGCATGAAGACCATCACTGTTCTTCCCGCCGGCAGTGGCAAAATGGGGTTGTCCACCACCACCACCCTGGATCAGCTTCGCCGCCTCTCGCACCATGTTGCCGGCATGCAACCCTTTCGCGACCAGGTCGTCACTCAACATCACCGTCAGTGATGGTTTACCGTTCAACTGAACGCCGGCCACGAAGAGCATTTTCTCGGGGAACTGCGCTTTCAGCTGGAAAGCAATATCCTTCACCACGTCGGGCATCCCTACCGGCAACTCCACTCGGAACAGGGTAATCCCATCCAGTTCTACTCTCTTCTCAATGATTCGTTGGCGCAGTTGCTCGCTCTTCTCTTTCAAGAACTCCTGTACCTGCTTCTTCATCTCATCGTTCTCCGACATGAGGCGTTGTACCCCCTGCATAATATCAGGCACGTTGTTGAGCATGTTTTTGATCTCCAGGATCGCATCCTCCTTGGCATAGAGGTACTCCTCACATCCTTTTGCGGTGACCGCCTCGATGCGGCGCACACCTGCAGCGATGGCACTCTCGCTCACGATGCGGAAGGTCCCGATGCGGCCGGTAGAGGAGATGTGTGTCCCTCCGCATAACTCAATGGAAGAGCCAAATCGAACGGTACGAACCACCTCGCCATACTTCTCTCCGAAGAGCGCCATCGCTCCCTCTGCTTTAGCCTCTTCAATCGGCACATTGCGATGTTCCTCTATTGGATAGTCGCCCCTGATGGCAGCGGTGACCTTTCTCTCCACCGCACGGATCTCCTCCGGTGTCATCTTCTGGAAGTGGGAGAAGTCGAACCGCAATAGATCAGATGAAACATAAGACCCTTTTTGCTCCACATGGCTGCCCAGCACCTCACACAATGCCTCATGCATCAGGTGGGTGGCAGTATGGTTGCACTCGGTGGCAATGCGTTTTTCCTCATCGATACGGGCTATGAACTCCGCATCCGGATTTGCGGGGAGCCTGTCGGTGAGGTGCACCGCCAGGTTATTCTCCCGCTTGGTGTCTAAGATGGGGATCCATTCGCTGCCATCAGCAGCTGTGAGGCGGCCGCTGTCGCCCACCTGTCCACCCATTTCGGCATAGAAGGGTGAACGGGAAAGCACCAGTTGATAATATTGTTTGTTCTTCTGCTTTACGGCACGATAGCGAAGAATGCGGGTGCTGCTTTCCATCTCGTCGTAACCCACAAAAGTTGGATCACCCTCGTGCAGCCTTGTCCAGTCGCCTGTTTCCGTTGCGGCAGCATTGCGCGCCCTTTGTTTCTGCTTCTGCATCTCGGCGTCGAAGCCGGCCAGGTCGACCCGCATGTCATGCTCCCGCAAGATTAACTCTGTCAGGTCGACAGGAAAACCATAGGTGTCGTAAAGCTGGAAAGCGACTTCGCCACTGAGGTACTCAACTTTGGTTTCCGGGATGCTCTTCTCCAGCATTTTGATGCCGGTCTCCAGGGTTCGGAGGAACGACTCCTCCTCCTCCTTGATTACCTTCTCAATCAGTGTTTGCTGTGCCTGCAGCTCGGGGTAGGCTTCGCCCATCACATCGATCAGGGTGGGCAGTAAGCGGTAGATGAACGACTCATGCATCCCCAGGAAGGTGTAACCGTAGCGTACAGCACGACGAAGAATGCGACGGATTACATAGCCCGCACGGGCGTTGGAAGGTAATTGTCCGTCGGTCACAGAGAAGGCGATGGTACGCAGGTGGTCGGCAACGACCCGCATGGCGATATCCTTCCTGACGTCCTCACCATAGGGATGGGAGGTGATCTCCGCAATCCTCTGAACGATGGGCTGAAACAGGTCTGTGTCATAGTTGGAGAGCTTTCCCTGTACCGCCATGCAGAGCCGCTCGAAACCCATGCCGGTGTCAATCACCTTCGCAGGGAGCGGCTCCAAAGTGCCGTCCGCCTTGCGGTTGTATTGCATGAAGACGAGGTTCCAGATCTCGATGACCTGGGGATGGCTCTGGTTCACCAGCGCCAGTCCGCTCACCTTCTCACGCTCACTTTCTGGACGGATATCGATGTGGATCTCGGAACAGGGACCACAGGGACCGGTATCTCCCATCTCCCAGAAGTTGTCTTTCTTGTTGCCGTTGATGATCCGTTCATTCGGCAAAAATGCTTCCCAGTAAGAAGCAGCCTCATCGTCACGCTCCAGTCCCTCTTCCTTTGAACCCTCGAAGACGGTCACGTAGAGTCGCTCCTTGTCGAGTTTCAGCACCTCGGTGAGATACTCCCAGGCCCAGCTGATGGCCTCCTTCTTGAAGTAGTCGCCAAAGGACCAGTTGCCCAGCATTTCGAACATCGTGTGGTGGTAAGTGTCATGTCCCACCTCCTCCAGGTCGTTGTGCTTACCGCTCACACGAAGGCACTTCTGAGAGTCGGCTACCCGTGGGTACTTGACCGGGGCGTTTCCCAGGATGATATCCTTGAACTGGTTCATACCGGCATTGGTAAACATCAACGTGGGGTCATCCTTGATGACCATGGGTGCCGATGGCACGATCTGGTGCTGCTTCGATTGGAAAAAATCTTTGAACGACTGGCGGATTTCTTTCGACGTGATCATATCTCTCTGTAGGTTTGCTGTTTTCATTAATTCGCTAATTTACGGACTTCGATAAAACGCAGTGCGCAAATCTGAATGATGTTGCTCATTTCAATTTCGAAGTGCAAAGATACTATTTTCTTGTGTTTTACGGAACAGAAATGGAGAGATCACTTTTCAATGCTTTCCTGTTTACGAACATTTCTTCGTACATTTGCAACTGTGGCGGATGTGTGACTTTCGATTTAAGTATCCGCCAAATAACTTCCAACACAAAAACTATGTCAACTGTAGTGATTTCTGAATGTCCCATTTGCCGCAGCAATCAACTAGAGAAACGGTTCGACTGTGAGGATTATTTCTCCAGCAGTGAGCTGTTTCCGGTATGTGACTGCCTGCAATGCGGATTTCGTTTCACCAATCACTTTCCTCCGGAAGAGATTATCCGGAATTATTACGATACACCCAACTATATCTCGCATTCCGACTCAGACAAAGGAGTCACCAACAAGCTTTACCAACTCTTCCGCAGGAAGATGCTGCAGCGGAAAGTAAGGCTTGTGAAGCGATTTACCAATCACAACGAGGCTGAACTGCTGGATATCGGTTGTGGTACCGGTCACTTCCTGCAGACAGCAAGAGCGGCCGGCTTCAGGGTGACAGGGATTGAGAAAAGCAAGATGGCAAGGGAAAAAGCTCTAACCCAGTTCCAACTGAATGTACAGGAAGATCTGGATCGATTTACGCCCGATCATTCGTTTGAGGTGATCACCCTCTGGCATGTGCTGGAGCACCTGGAGAAACTGAACGAGAGTGTTGCCAAAATCAGCAAAATGCTGGTACAGGAGGGCACGCTGGTGATCGCGTTGCCCAACCATCACTCATACGACGCAGGTGTGTATGGCAAGCAGTGGGCGGCCTATGATGTGCCGCGCCATCTCTGGCATTTCACACCCGAAACGGTGGAGCGACTGATGCAAAAGCACGGCATGAGGGTGGTGAAACATTATCGCATGCCGCTCGATGCGTTTTATATCAGTCTTATAAGTGAATCCTACAAGGGTTCTTCTTCCTGGAGCAGATTTCCAAAGGCATTCCTTAGAGGCATGACAGGTTATCTACTCTCTTTGTTTGATCTGAAACAGAGCAGTTCAATCATCTATATCATCAAAAAATAACCATTCACAGCCATGGGCAAACGAAAGAAACCGATTCAGTTCAGCGAAAAGCGACTCTACTACTCCATACAGGAGGTGGCAGACCATTTCGCGGTGAATGTCTCCCTGCTTCGTTTCTGGGAGAAGGAGTTCGACAACATCAACCCGAAAAAAACGGCTGGTGGCACCCGTCAGTACAGACAGGAGGATATCCAGCAGGTTGAGATTGTTTACCATCTCGTGAAAGAGAAAGGGATGACACTGGAGGGTGCACGACAAACGCTTCGCAGCAAGAAAGATGAGGAGACCAAACGGGTGGAGGCGGTTGCTCGACTGTCGGAGATAAAAAAGGAGCTGCTGCAACTGGAGGAGGAGTTCGACCGGCTCCACGAACAGCGTAAGTATACAAAAACAATCACCGAGGAATGACAAAAATAACACTCTTCATTCTTTTGACAGCCTTTGTTGCCTCCCTTCCTGCTCAACCGCAGGAGATCGTGAAGGTGGGAGCGGAACGGACAGCATGCTATTTCCCCCTGCTGGAAGGAAAGCGGGTGGCGGTGATGACCAATCAGACCGGCATGGCGGGTGATGAGCATCTGGTTGATCTGTTGCTGCGGCACCGGCACAATCTGGTGGGCATCTTCTCACCCGAGCATGGATTTCGGGGCACTGCCGACGCGGGTGAACATGTATCCAGCTCGGTGGATAAGAAAACCGGCATCCCCATCTGGTCGCTATACGGCAGTGGCAACGGTAAGCCCTCCGCCGAGAAGATGAAAGCATTCGATATCCTGGTTTTTGATCTTCAGGATGTGGGTCTCCGTTTCTACACCTATTACGCCAGCATGGCACGCCTGATGGATGCCTGTGCGGAACATGGCAAGCAGATGATCGTGCTGGACCGCCCCAACCCCAACGGCATGTATGTGGATGGACCGATACTTGACATGAAGCACAAGTCAGGAGTGGGATGGCTCCCCATCCCGGTGGTACATGGCATGACACTGGGCGAACTGGCACTGATGATCAACGGCGAAGGATGGCTCCCCGGGAAGAGGATCTGCAAGCTTACCGTGATTCCCTGCGAGAATTACACACACCAGACACGCTACGAGCTGCCCATCGCTCCGTCTCCCAACCTACCCAACAACCACGCCATCTACCTCTACCCCTCCACCTGTCTCTTCGAAGGAACGATGATGAGCCTGGGCAGGGGTACCCCCTACCCCTTTGAGGTGTACGGACATCCTGATTACCGCGGATCGGACTTTACTTTTATCCCGAGGAGTGTGCCGGGTGCGAGAAAACCGCCGATGCTCAACAAAAAATGCTACGGGGTGGATCTGCGTGAGCTACCGGATGAACAGATCATCGCCACCGGATTCGATCTCACCTACCTGATCGATGCCTACCGGAACCTGAATATGGGGAATAAGTTCTTCTCCTCTTTCTTCGAAAAGCTGGTCGGCGTTGATTACATCCGGCATGACATCATTGCCGGCAAACCAGCTGAGGAGATCAGCAAAAGATGGTATTGTGATGTGGAGCAGTTCAAGCAACAACGGAAACCCTACCTGATTTACGAAGAATAGATGTTACGATAATATAGTCGTTTGACAAAAAAATGCGCTATCAAGCGCATTTTTTGTATTTTTGCACTTCATTTACACAACGTTCAGGAGACAACTCAGATAAATAGTCTTTTCGCTCGTTGAATTGCGTCAAGAATACGAATGAATCAAAATATGGAGATTGCAAGCAAATACAACCCTGCAGAGGTAGAAGAGAAGTGGTACCAGTACTGGATGGAGCACAACCTGTTCCACTCCGAGCCGGATGAACGTGAACCCTATACCATCGTCATCCCGCCCCCCAACGTCACCGGTGTGCTGCACATGGGGCACATGCTCAACAACACCATCCAGGATGTGTTGGTGCGCCGTGCACGCATGCAGGGAAAGAATGCCTGCTGGGTGCCCGGCACCGACCATGCTTCCATCGCCACAGAAGCGAAGGTGGTGAACCGACTTGCAGCGCAGGGGATCAAAAAGAGCGATCTCACCCGTGATGCGTTTCTCAACCATGCCTGGGAGTGGACCCACGAGCACGGAGGGATCATCCTGGAGCAACTGAAGAAGCTGGGTGCCTCCTGTGACTGGGAGCGTACCGCTTTCACCATGGATGAGGCCCGCTCGGAAAGCGTGCTGCGTGTCTTCTGCGATCTCTACGAGAAAGGATTGATCTACCGCGGTGTGCGGATGGTCAACTGGGACCCGAAGGCGCTCACCGCTCTCTCCGACGAGGAGGTGATCCACAAGGAGGTGAACGGCAAGCTCTATTACCTGCGGTATATGATCGAAGGGGATCCTGACGGCGGCTTCGCAGTGGTGGCAACTACGCGCCCGGAGACCATCATGGGCGACACCGCCATGTGCATCAACCCTAATGATCCAAAGAACGCACACCTAAAGGGGAAGAGGGTGATTGTCCCATTGGTGAACCGCGTGGTCCCAGTGATCGAGGATGACTATGTAGACATTGAGTTCGGTACCGGTTGCCTAAAGGTGACGCCGGCACATGATGTGAATGACTACATGCTGGGAGAGAAGTACAACCTTCCCTCCATCGACATCTTCAATCCCGATGGCACACTCAACGAGCATGGTGCCATGTATGCCGGAAAGGAACGTTTCGCGGTTCGCAAAGAGATAGAGAAGGATCTGGAGGCTGCAGGACTGATGGAGAAGACCGAACCTTACACCAACAAGGTGGGCTTCTCGGAACGTACCGATGAGGCAATTGAACCGAAGCTCTCGATGCAATGGTTCCTGAAGATGGATGAGTTGGCACAACCTGCCGCCGAAGCGGTGGAGCAGGATACCATTCGTTTCTTCCCTGAGAAATATAAGAACACCTACCGCCACTGGATGGAAAATATCAAGGACTGGTGTATCAGCCGACAGCTCTGGTGGGGTCACCGCATTCCGGCCTACTTTCTCCCCCGGGGAGGTGTGGTGGTAGGGATGACTCCTGAGGAGGCATTCGAAAAGGCAAAAAAAATCGTTGACTATCCACTTACAATCGATGAGCTGAAACAGGATGAGGATGTGCTCGACACTTGGTTCTCCTCCTGGCTCTGGCCCATCTCTGTTTTCGACGGTATCAGGCAGCCGGAGAATAGCGACATCCAATACTACTATCCAACCAGCGATCTGGTTACAGGACCCGATATCATCTTCTTCTGGGTGGCACGTATGATCATGTCGGGCTACGAGTATCGGCAGGATGCCTGCTTCCGGAATGTCTACTTCACCGGTATCGTACGTGACAATCAGGGACGCAAGATGTCAAAGCAGCTGGGCAACTCACCCGATCCCATCGAGCTGATGAACCGTTACGGTGCCGATGGTGTCCGCATGGGGATGCTGCTCTCCTCAGCCGCCGGCAACGACCTGCTGTTCGACGAGACCCTCTGCGAACAGGGACGTAACTTCAACAACAAGATATGGAACGCCTTCCGCCTGATCAAGGGATGGGAAACCAACGGCACCATCCCACAACCGGAGTCGGCACGGATTGCCATCGACTGGTTTGGCAGCAAGCTTACGGAAACCATCGTTGAACTGGAAGACTTATTCTCCAAGTACCGCCTCTCCGAGGCATTAATGCTTCTCTACAAGCTCTTCTGGGATGAGTTCTCCTCCTGGTACCTGGAGATGATCAAGCCTGCCTACCAGCAGCCTATCGACAGCGAGACCTACCGGGTAACCCTTGACTATTTCGATGCGCTGCTCCGCCTGCTGCACCCCTTTATGCCCTTTATCACCGAAGAACTGTGGCAAGCACTGCTTCAAAGAGAGGAAGGGGATAGCATCATGACCGCTCAGCAACCCAAAGAGGGTGCAACTGACCCGGAACTGCTGAACCAGTTTGAACAGGTGAAACAGCTGATCGCAGGGGTACGCACCATCCGCCTGGAGAAGAATATTCCCAACAGAGACGCTTTGGAGTTACAGGTCATCGGAGGGCACAACGACCGGTACAACAGTGTGATCACCAAGATGTGTAACCTCTCCTCACTCACGGTAGTCTCCGAAAAAGTGACAGGAGCTGCAGGATTCATGGTGGGCACCACCGAATATTCGGTGCCGCTGACCGACAAGATGGACCTGGAAGCGGAGCTCCAGAAGCTGAAAGCAGAACTGGCATACACCGAAGGCTTCCTGCTGTCGGTTTCAAAAAAGCTGGGCAACGAGCGATTCGTACAAAACGCCAAACCTGAGATCGTAGAGAACGAGCGAAAGAAGAAGGCGGATGCGGAAAGCAAGATCGCTTCACTGAAAGAGAACATAGCCGCACTGGAGAAATGACTGCGGCTGAAAACATATCATATCAATTGTAACCCGTTATAACATGAAGAATATCCAATTTCCCGTTCTGCAAATAGTGGCAACCTTTGTGATGTTACTTGTCAGCTTGTCATGCTCTTCTTCGAATGACTCCCCGGAGGACCATCCTTTCCTTGACATAAAAAGCATATCATCCAAAAGCCTCCCTGCCAACGGTGGTGAGACGATCATCAGTGTGGGCTCGCGGCCTTTGGCCAATGCTGTGTCCGACGCCGGGTGGTTGTCTTTGAAATCATCCATACCACAGGAGAACCATACTTCTTTCCTGTTCATGGCAGAGGCCAATAAAGGTGACTCGCGCAAGGCAAACATCACCGTTACCGCCGGCGACAAGCAGGAGACCATCATCGTCCTCCAGGAGAAGGGAAACAACAGCGGTATCGACCCTGCAGACGAGACGCAGCCTGCAGTAATAGTGGCTCGGCAGCTGGGCCTGGGATGGAATCTGGGCAATCAGCTCGATGCACATGCCAACAACGTGTCTGGCGAGACACTGTGGGGTAACGGAAAAGCCACACAAGAGACGCTCCACAAGGTGAGGGAGGCTGGTTTTACATCGGTACGCATACCCGTCACCTGGTTAGGCAAAGTGGGAGCGGCACCTGAATATTTAATCGACTCCGGATGGCTGGAACGTGTGGCAGAGGTTGTGGGTTATGCTGAGCAAGCAGGATTGAAAGCAATCATCAACATTCACCATGATGGTCACCGAAGTGAGAATGAAAGCGGAAACTGGCTCGATATCACGAAAGCAGCTTCAAACGCCGCTGCCAACGAGGCCATAAAGGCACAACTAAGTGCCATGTGGTCTCAGATAGCCGAACGCTTCAAAGAGAAAGGGGAGTTCCTGATCTTCGAAGGAGTGAATGAGATTCATGACGGTAAATGGGGTTATGGTGACAATACCAGTGACGGCGGGAAGCAATATGCCATCCTCAATGAGTGGCAACAAACGTTTGTCGATGCCGTGCGTGCCGTCGGTGGCAACAATGCCACCCGTTACCTGGGTGTTAGCGGTTACACCACCAATCCCGAGTTGACGATGAAACACCTGAATCTGCCGGAGGATAGTGCAACAGATCGCTTGTTGGTATCGGTACACTACTATGACCCTCATGAGTTCACACTGACTGATAAGTTTGGTGAGTGGGGACACACCGGTGCCACCGGAAAGAAAGAGCAATGGGGTGACGAAGATCATATGAGGAAGGTGTTTGCTGATTTGAAGGCCACCTATGTCGACAAGGGTATTCCCGTTTATATCGGAGAGATGGGCTGCGTGCACCGTAGCGACAGTCGCTCCGAGTCGTTCCGGAAATATTACCTTGAATATCTGTGCAAGGCTGCCCGCACCTATGGCATGGCCGCTTTTTACTGGGACAACGGCAGCACCGGTACCGGGCATGAAAGTTCCGGTCTGATTGATCATGCGACGGGCAATTATGTCAACAATGGCAAAGAAATTGTGGAGGTCATGACAAGAGGTTATTATACGACAGACACCTCTTACACATTGGAAACCGTCTATCAAAATGCGCCTCAATAAAAGAAACCTTCTATTGGGCGTCTCTTTGGTAACAAGTCCAATCTGCAGAGTTTAAAACTCCAGATAGGGCTCCAGACGTTTAATATCCTCCTGCGTAAATTGTTCCAGCATCGCCAGCTCCCGGATCGTTTCAATTTTACCTTTCTTTCGCCGGAGGTTAAAGATGGCCTGCACCTGCTCATAATTGAGATAGGGATGGCGTAACAGCTCACTGAACTCAGCAAGGTTCACCGGCAGTGGTCGCCATACACTGTCCGGCGTAATATAGGGCGTTATGCGGGCATATAACTCCTCGTTTAGCCCATACACCTCCAACAGTTGATCCTTGCGCACATAGCCTCCCAGCAGCTCACGATACTTCACAATGCGGGACGCATAGCTGGTGCCGATGCCCGGGATCATCTTCCAACGTGTCGTATCGGCCTCATTCAGTGTGATGGTCTCACCCGGCCGCAGCTTCGCCGCAACGCGATATGAGGGATAGTTGCGATCCCTACCCTCTCCACCGGAAGCGTCAGCTTGTTTTCTTTCATCACCTCCCGACACGGATTTCAATCCTTCCGGTTCTCCTAAAGGAGCAATCATCCTCTCCTCCTGATGAACTTCCCCGCTGTGTTGAAACTGCTCAAATGCCTGAATGAGCGAATCGTTCTGTTGTAACACGAAGCGGGATGAACGGCGGCTGCTGAGCAATATCTGCAGGATCAGCGTCAACACGATCAGGATCAACAGAAGCAGTACACCCAACCTCGATCCTCTTTGAAAATATAGAAAATCCTTCCAGCGCATTTAATCGAAGGCTCTCTGTTCAGCCTGGTAAAGTTACAAAATATCTTATTTTCCTTCTTGATAAAATAGCAGAAATTGTACCTTTGGATGTTGAATGTCAGTAACAACTCTTTTTCAACCTTGATTTCCGCTGAATATGGTATTGAACTACATCTGGATCGCGTTCTTCCTTATCGCCTTTGTGGTGGCTCTGGTAAAGCTGCTCTTCTTTGGAGACATGCAGGTCTTCACCGACATCATGAACTCCACCTACGACACCGCACGTACCGGTTTCGAGATCTCACTGGGACTGACGGGAGTGCTCTCCCTCTGGTTGGGAGTGATGAAGATCGGTGAACGGGGCGGCATGGTGGAGCTGTTCTCTCGCGCTGTGGCACCCCTCTTTTCACGACTCTTCCCTGACCTTCCGAAAAACCACCCCGCCGCGGGATCAATGCTGATGAACATCTCTGCCAACATGCTGGGACTCGACAATGCTGCCACCCCCTTCGGTCTGAAGGCGATGCAACAGCTGCAGGAGATCAACCCACAGAAGGAACAGGCTTCCAACCCGATGATCATGTTCCTGGTGCTGAATGCTTCCGGACTCACCCTGATTCCTGTCACAGTGATGGTTTACCGCGCTCAGCTGGGTGCTGCCAACCCGGCCGATGTCTTCATCCCCATCATGATCGCCACCTTCGCCGCCACACTCGCGGGAGTGATCGCAGTATGCCTGAGGCAGGGAATCAACATCTTCCAACGCGCCATCATGGGCTTCCTGCTGGGCATGTGCGCCATCATCGCTGCCACCGTGCTGCTCTTCCGCACCATGCCGCAGGAGCAGATCAACATTGTCTCCAGCCTGGCTGCCAACATCATTCTCTTTTCTATCATCTGCCTCTTCATCTTAAAGGCGCTGCGAAAAAAAATCAACATCTTTGAGGCCTTTATCGACGGTGCAAAAGATGGTTTCAAGACTGCTGTCACCATCATCCCTTACCTGATCGCCATCCTTGTGGGCATCGGTGTCTTCCGGGCCTCGGGTGCGATGGATTTCCTCATGGATGGATTGCGCAGCCTGGTGGCGATGACCGGCAGCGACACCCGTTGGGTGGATGGCATGCCCACGGCACTGATGAAACCGCTCAGCGGTAGCGGCGCCAGGGGGATGATGATAGACACGATGAAAAACTTCGGTGCCGACTCATTTACAGGACGTCTTTCAGCCGTATTGCAGGGAGCCACCGACACTACTTTTTATATCGTAGCTGTTTACTATGGAGCCGTGAACATAAAAAATTCGCGCTACACCGTTCCCTATGCGCTTTTGGCCGATCTGGCCGGTGTCATCGCTGCCATATTCACGGCCTACCTCTTTTTCGGTTAGCAAATATGCGATCCTCAACGTTAATATATATTAATAATTATGGCCATCAGATTTCAATCAGAGAACGTCCCCTTTCCGGGAGCAATCAAAAAACGTGAGACGGCAAACTGGATCAAAACGATTGCTGCCAATTATGGCAAGAAGGTTGGAGAACTTTCCTACCTCTTTTGTGACGACCGGAAAATCCTGGAGATGAACCGCCACTATCTTCAGCATGATTATTTCACCGACATCATCACTTTCGACTATTCGGAAGAAAATACCATCGCTGGGGATATCATCATCAGCCTTGAGACGGTAAGCAGCAATTCACAAAAGTATCAGACTCCGTTTGAGGAAGAACTGCGACGGGTGATCATCCATGGTGTGCTGCACCTCTGTGGCCTGCGTGACAAGAACAGGAAGGAGCAAAAAGAGATGAGGGAGGCAGAAGATAAAGCACTATTTCTGTTGAATTCTAACAGCCAATAATTTACAAAACGACTCAAGACCTTCCGATAATTCACATATGTAAAACAAAGCACTTCTGATATGACCAAAACCTTCTCTCTGATGTTCTACAACACCGAGAACTTTTACGACACCGTTGATGATCCCAACACGATGGATGATGAATTCACACCGGAAGGATTTCGTGAGTGGACCAATTATCGTTACCAAGATAAAGTTGAAAAATTGACAAATGTAATCACCAAGATCGTTCATCCAAATTATCCTGATGTCATCTCGCTTGCTGAAATTGAAAACAAAACTGTAATGGAGAGCATGTTGCAGGAAATGAATCAGAGAGGCTTGAAGGGATACAGCTTCGTTCATTACGACAGTCCCGATGAACGGGGTTCGGATGTGGCTATGATATACAACACCGGTACTTTCAGGGTGCTGGAGAGTCACCCGGTACTGGTTCGTCTCCCGGGCATTGAAGATCGTACCCGGGATATCCTTTATGTGAAAGGAACAATCCCCAATGGGGAAGTGCTGCATCTCTTCACCATCCATTTTCCTTCACGCGCCGAGGGACGCGAACTTTCAGAAAGGAGACGTTATTTTGCTGCCAGTGAATTGAGGAACGCTGTCTACAAATTAACTGCGGAAGAACCGGAAGCGAATGTGATCATCATGGGCGACTTCAACGACACACCGGATGACAACAGCGTGGACGAGGTGCTGGGTGCACATAAAAGCTTTGAGGAAGTCAAAAGCATGGGGCTTTACAACCTTCTTTACCCAAGATACAAGAAAGGATTGGGGACTACCTACCACAAGGGATGGCTAATGTTTGACCAGGTAATCGTCTCAGGAAACCTGCTCATGTCAACAACCATCGACTGCAAACCGGAAGATGCCGACCTGTTCAACCCATCCTGGCTCCTCTACTTCGGTCGCAACAACCGACCCAAGCCCAACCGCACCTACAGCGGCAAATATGTGGGCGGTTACAGCGACCACCTGCCCATACACCTACGGCTCAACATCAAGTGAGAGCAGCTGATGGGATATTATCGGTTATTAACAGTATAAGCGACAGGCAACGTTTTCTTTTTTAGTAAATTTGCACCTTCGATTAAAAGAAAATGAATTTCAATTACGACATCATAGTTGTGGGTGCAGGTCATGCCGGCTGCGAAGCAGCAACGGCCGCAGCCAACATGGGCTCCCGGACGTTGCTCATCACCATGGACATGAACAAGATTGCACAAATGAGTTGCAATCCTGCCGTGGGTGGTGTGGCCAAAGGCCAGATCGTACGTGAGATTGATGCTTTGGGTGGCCAGATGGGCATCGTAAGCGACCGCACGGCCATTCAGTTCAGGATGCTAAACCGCTCCAAGGGTCCTGCCATGTGGAGTCCCCGCGTACAAAGTGACCGGGTGAAATACATCGAAACCTGGCGGGACATCATCGAAAACACCCCCAACCTCTTCATGTGGCAGGATACTGTCACCGAGCTCATCTTTGACAATGACAGGGTAACAGGTGTGAAAACCCGCATAGGTGTCACCTTCACCGCCGGTGCAGTAATCCTTACGAACGGCACCTTTCTAAATGGGTTGATCCACATCGGCAAGGTGCAGATCGGCGGTGGTCGCATCGCCGAACCGGCTTCTTTCGGGATGACAGAACAACTGCGGGAGCGAGGATTCCGCACCGACAGGATGAAGACAGGCACACCGGTGCGGATCGATGCCCGATCCATCGACTACTCACTGCTGGAAGAACAAAAAGGGGACATCGATTTCCACAAGTTTTCCTATCTCCCGGAGGTACAGCGCACCCTCAAACAACGGAGTTGCTGGATCGCCTACACCTCGGATGAGGTGCATGCCGCACTGCGGGAGGGACTGAATGACTCACCGCTCTACAACGGACAGATACAGAGCATCGGCCCCCGCTACTGCCCCAGCATTGAGACAAAAATTGTCACCTTCTCCGAGAAAACAAGCCACCAGCTCTTCCTCGAACCGGAGGGTGAAACCACACACGAATGTTATCTCAACGGTTTCTCCTCATCACTGCCGTTGGAAACCCAGTTGAAGGCGCTGCAGAGCATTCCCGCTTTTCGCAACGCGCATATCTTCCGTCCCGGTTATGCCATCGAGTATGACTTTTTCGACCCCACGCAGCTCTACCCCACCCTCGAAACAAAGGCTGTGAAAAACCTCTTTTTTGCCGGCCAGATCAACGGCACGACAGGCTATGAGGAGGCCGCAGGACAGGGCATCATGGCGGGCATCAACGCCCACATCAACTGCCATGGGGGCAGTCCATTTGTGTTGCAACGCGACGAAGCCTATATCGGGGTACTGATTGATGACCTGATCACAAAGGGGGTGGATGAACCCTACAGGATGTTTACCTCCCGCGCCGAGTACCGCATATTGCTTCGGCAGGACAATGCCGACGAACGGCTCACCCGCAGGGGATATGAACTGGGATTGGCGACTGCAGGACGAATGAATCTGCTTACGAACAAAGTGGAAAAAGTGAATGAGATCATCGGTTTCGTGAATGATTTCTCCATCAAGGCAGACAGGATCAATCCCTTCCTGGAGAGCATAGGCACCTCTCCCCTCAAACAGGGAGTGAAGCTGATCGATCTGCTGGTGCGACCACACATCGACCTGGAGGTGATGGCACGTGAGGTTGCACCCTTGCGTGAACTTCTGGAAAGCATCCCGGAACGGAAGGAGGAGATCATCGAGTCGGCCGACATCCAGATCAAGTACAGCGGATACATCAAGCGCGAACAGGTGATGGCTGACAAGATCACACGGCTTGAAGATATCCGTATCAAGGACAAATTCAACTACAACGAGATTCAGTCTCTCTCCACCGAAGCAAGACAGAAACTGACCCGTATCAACCCTGAAACAATCGCACAGGCAAGCAGGATACCCGGTGTTTCGCCCAACGACATATCGGTCTTGCTGGTGTTGCTTGGAAGATAAGAAACCGAAATGTTTCACGTGGAACATTTCCAAAAAAAACAATTAATTGCATATAAAATGAGCATTGAAAAACTAACAGCTTCCGTGAGGAACATCCCGGACTTCCCTATCCCGGGTATTCAGTTCAAGGACATCACCACCCTGTTCCAGTCGCCGGAGCATCTCAAAGAACTCTCAGACATTCTCTACGAGAGCTATCGTGACAAAGGCATCACCAAGGTGGTGGGCATTGAATCGAGGGGCTTTTTCATGGGACCGGCAGTAGCCATCAAGCTGGAAGCAGGGTTCGTGCCAATCCGTAAGCCGGGTAAACTCCCCTACAAGGTCATCGAGGAGACCTACAGCAAGGAATATGGCGAAGACACCATACAGATTCATGAGGATGCCCTCACGAAGGATGATGTGGTATTGATTCACGACGACCTCCTGGCCACAGGCGGCACCATGGTGGCAGCCTACAACCTGGTGAAAAAACTTGGCGTACGAAACATCTACATTAACTTCCTGATTGAACTGGAGGACCTGGATGGGCGATCGCTTTTCCCGGACGATGTGGAGGTAAGCTCGATCCTGAAATTTTCTATTTAGAAGACCTACTGATTGAATACTGCTCATTTTTGTTGTACCGATATGTAGGGGAACAAAAATGGGCTTTTTTTGTACCTTTGTCAAGACAGCAACATTCGTGTAAAGATGAACCAGGAGATTAAAGATACCCTTAAAGTGATCCCGCAACAGCCCGGTTGTTACCAATTTCTCGACGAAAAGGGTACGGTGATCTATGTAGGCAAGGCAAAGAATCTGAAAAAAAGGGTCTCCTCTTACTTCAACAAGCAGCATGAACATCCCAAGACGAGGATCCTTGTAAGGAATATCCGTAAGATCAAATACATCGTCGTGAACACGGAGGAAGATACCTTCCTGCTGGAAAACAACCTGATCAAACAACTCCGTCCACGCTATAACGTGCTACTGAAAGATGACAAGAGCTACCCCTCAATTGTTGTCAAAAACGAGTTTTTTCCGCGTGTCTACAAAACACGCAACATCGTGAAAGATGGCTCCCGTTACTTCGGACCCTATACTTCGGTACAATCGGTAAACACCTTGCTGGAAATCTTTCGCAATGTCTACAAGGTACGTACTTGCAGGCTTAACCTGGCACCTGAAAATATTGCAGCTGGTAAATTCAAAGTTTGCCTGCAATACCACATCAAAAAGTGTAAAGGGCCATGCGAAGGGTTGCAGTCGCTGGAGGAATACAACCGCAACATTGCTGAAATCACAGAAATCCTCAAGGGAAATATCTCAATCATCGAAAGGCAAATTCGCGAAGAGATGCAGAAACTGGCGGATGAACTACGTTTCGAAGAGGCACAAGAGCTGAAAGAGAAGTTGTTGCTTATTCAGAATTTCCGGGAGAAATCGCAAGTTGTCAGTAACTTCGGATACAATCTCGATGTCTTTGCACTGGAGGAGGATGAGCAGGCGGCCTACATCAACTACCTCCATGTGGTAAACGGGGCCATCAACCAGGCCTACACCTTTGAGTACCGGAAGAAGCTGGAAGAGACACGGGAAGAGTTGCTCGGCCTTGGCATCGTTGAAATGAGACAACGTTTCGGCAGCAACTCGAAGGAGATCATTGTCCCCTTCCTGCCCGAGTTGAAACTGTCAGGGGTAGATTTCACCATTCCGCAGCGTGGGGACAAACGCACATTGTTACAGTTGTCGGAAAAAAATGTAAAGCAGTATAAACTGGACAAGCTGAAAAAATCGGAGATGCTGAATCCCGACCAAAGAGCAACACGCATCTTGAAGGGGGTACAGAAAGATCTCCGTCTGAAAGAGATGCCCTGGCACATCGAGTGCTTCGACAACTCCAACATCCAGGGCACACATCCGGTGGCAGCCTGCGTGGTATTCAAAAAAGCTAAACCGGCAAAAAAAGAGTACCGCCATTTTAACGTGAAAAGCGTGACAGGACCTGATGATTACGGATCGATGCGGGAGATCGTTGAAAGACGCTACGCTCGCATGCTTAACGAGGGGTCTACCCTACCCCAACTCATTGTGATTGACGGAGGTAAGGGGCAACTCCACGCTGCGGTGGAATCGCTTCAGAAAATTGGCCTCTATGGTCAAATCGCTGTGATAGGCATCGCGAAGCGGCTCGAAGAGATTTACTATCCGGGTGACTCCGTTCCGCTGTACATTGACAAGAATTCAGAGACCCTGAAATTGATTCAGCAGCTACGCGATGAGGCACACCGTTTCGGCATCACTTTCCACCGACAAAAGAGAAGCAAGTCGCAGATCAGCTCACAGCTCGATGGTGTGAAAGGAATCGGCAAAGAGACAAAAAGAAAACTGCTCACTCATTTCAAGAGCATCAAACGGATCAAGGAGGCAACCGACCAGGAGATCATTGAACTGATTGGAACAAGTAAAGCAGCATTGATTCGCCAATGGATCAGTGACAGCTACAATAAAACGGACATATGAGGGTATTGATTCAACGCGTATCGCGTGCCGCCGTTACAATCGGTGGTGAAATAAAAAGCAGCATCGACAATGGTCTGTTGCTATTTGTAGGGATTGAAGAGGAGGATGATGACAACGATATTGAGTATCTTTGCAGGAAGATCGTACAACTTAGAATTTTTGACGATCTGAATGGAGTGATGAACCTCTCGGTTTCTGATGTTGCCGGAGAGCTGTTGGTCGTTTCGCAGTTCACTCTTCATGCCAGCACCAGGAAGGGTAACCGTCCCTCCTACATACGTGCGTCAAAGCCGGAGAAAGCGATCCCCCTGTATGAGAAATTCTGTCAAGCCTTGGAACAACACTCAGGCCGGAGGGTTCAAACAGGAGAGTTTGGTGCCGATATGCAGGTAGCGTTAAACAACAACGGTCCGGTCACCATCTGGATCGATTCAAAAAACAGGGAATAGATGAGACTACTGGAAGCGCAACAACTGATCGATGAGTGGATACGCACCCATGGTGTACGATACTTTAGTGAGCTGACCAACATGGCCATCCTCACCGAGGAGGTGGGGGAAGTGGCCCGTATCATCGCCAGAACCTACGGTGAACAGTCCTTCAAGGAGAGCGACCGCAAGGCGGAACTGGCGGATGAGATGGCTGATGTACTCTGGGTATTGCTTTGTCTGGCCAACCAGACAGGTGTTGACATGGAAGAGGCATTGAAAAGGAACATTGCGAAAAAAAGCAAGAGGGATGCCACCCGTCACAAGGAGAATCCAAAACTGAACGAATAATTTCAACTAAACCAATAAATTTTGATCCTTTATGGAAAAAGAGAAGTATCATTCCACCCTGCAGGCCTATCCTTTCAGGCTTACCGATGAGCAGGTGACAGAACAGGTGAATAAACTGTTGACTGAGAAGAGTGAACAGAACAGAAGAAAAGAGGTCTACAGCAACATCTATGGCTGCATCGATCTTACCACCCTGAACAGCACCGACACCCGTGAGGGAGTATGGCAGTTCACCGAGAAAGTGAACAACTTCGACGGTACCCGACCCGATATCCCAAATGTGGCGGCCATCTGTGTCTATCCAAATTTTGCCCGCACAGTGAAGGAAGCGCTTACGGCCGACGTGCGGATCGCTTCTGTATCTGCCGGTTTCCCATCGTCACAAACCTTTACGGAGGTAAAAGTGGCGGAAACAGCACTGGCTGTGGCCGACGGGGCAGATGAGATCGACGTAGTGATGAACCTCGGTCTCTTTCTTGGAGAAGATTATGAAGAGATGTGTGAAGAGCTCTCGGAGATCAAAGAGGCTTGTCGCCAGGCATCCTTGAAGGTGATTCTGGAGACCGGTGCATTGAAAACAGGTGCAAACATCTATAAAGCATCGATTCTCTCGCTCTATTCCGGTGCTGATTTCCTGAAGACCTCTACCGGTAAGGGTTATCCGGGTGCCACACCGGAGGCGGCCTGGGTGATGTGCCGTGCCATCAGTGACTACCATCAGAAAACAGGACGCAAGGTAGGGATAAAGGTTTCCGGCGGGGTGGCTACCCCGGAAGATGCGCTCACATATTATACCATTGTAAAAGAGACTCTTGGTGAAGAATGGTGCAACAACACCCTGTTCCGTGTGGGTGCCAGTCGCCTGGCTGATGCATTGCTCGCAGAGATCAATACAGTTTGATCGCGCCGGAAAAACAATTATTACCAACCAACTATAAAATATTAGCTTGATATGAATCGTCTTTTGAATCTTTATATATTTCTCGCCAGTTTTCTATTAATCAGTCCGTTATCGGCTCAGGAATATATGAATGTCTCACCGCGGCGTACAATCCCCTACTGGCAGGATGTCAACGTGGTACAGGTGAACAAGGAGTATCCCCGTACCCAGTTCATGACCTACGACAGCAAAGAGGAGGCATTGCAGAAAAAATTTGAAGAGAGCAACTACTACCTCTCCCTGAACGGCACATGGAACTTTTACTTCGCAGAGAGCTATCGCGATCTGCCGGTGAATGTGACCGATTCAGCAGTCGCTCTCGATGCGTGGAAAGAGATCCATGTACCCGGTAACTGGGAGCTGCAAGGCTTCGGTACACCCATCTACGTGAACCATCCCTACGAGTTCGTGGAGCGGGATCCTTTGACCCGCTACCCAAAGATGGAACCTCCCTATCTGCCGGAAGAGAACCCGGTGGGTGTCTATCGTCGGGAGATCACCATCCCACAGGAGTGGGATGAACGGGAGATCTTCCTCAGCATCGATGGTGCCAAGTCGGGAGTCTACCTTTACGTCAATGGCCGGGAGGTGGGTTACAGTGAGGACTCAAAGACCACCGCCGAGTTCAGGATCACACCCTACGTGAAACCGGGAAAAAACAGCGTGGCAATCAAAATATTCCGCTGGAGCACAGGATCATACCTCGAGGCGCAGGACTTCTGGCGCATCAGTGGCATCGAACGGGATGTGTTCCTCTGGTCTCAACCCCGCACCTCACTTCGTGACTTCCGTGTCAAATCGACCCTCGATGAGAGTTACCGTGATGGCATCTTTGAACTGGAAACCAGCGTGGCCAACTATGGCAGGGGTGCATCAGCCGCTGAGGTCAGCTATGAGCTGCTCAACGAGACGGGTAACAGGGTTGCCACAGGATCCAAGAGACTATCGGTGCATTCAAATGGGGTGCAGTCGGTTCGTTTCGCCGCTGAACTAGCCGATGTAGCCACCTGGAGCGACGAACACCCTAACCTCTACAAGCTGCTGATCACCGTTACCGGTGAGGGTCAGGAAACAGGAGAGGTGGTCCCCTACCCTGTCGGCTTTCGCCGCATTGAGATCAAGCAGGTGACCAGTGGCGATCGGACAGATCGCCTGCTGCTGGTGAACGGCCAGCCGATAAAGCTTAAAGGGGTGAACATCCATGAGACGAACCCGAAAACGGGTCATTACATGACCGAGGAGCTGATGATCCGTGATTTTGAGCTGATGAAACAGCACAATATCAACACGGTACGTCTCTCCCACTACCCGCAGTCACGCCGCTTCTACGAACTCTGCAGCGAGTATGGACTCTACGTCTATGACGAAGCAAACATTGAGTCGCATGCCATGTACTACGGTGAACGATCACTCTCCAGGCATCCCGAATGGAAGGAGGCACACATGGAAAGAACCGTGAACATGTTCGAACGGAACAAGAACCACCCCTCTGTCACCTTCTGGTCGCTCGGCAACGAAGCGGGTAACGGCATCAACTTCTTCTACACCTACAAGTTCGTGAAGGACCAGGACCGCGGACTGATGGAGCGACCGGTCAACTACGAACGGGCGTTGTGGGATCAAAATACCGACATGTATGTGCCACAGTATCCCAGCGCAGCATGGCTTGAAGAGATTGGTAGGAATGGCAGCGACCGACCGGTAGTCCCCTCGGAGTATTCGCACGCCATGGGAAACTCAAACGGTAATCTCGACATCCAGTGGGAGGCGATATACAAATACCCCAACCTCCAGGGAGGCTATATCTGGGACTGGGTAGACCAGGCCATGGAAGCGTATGATGACCAGGGCCGCCTCTTCTATACCTATGGAGGGGATTACGGTGTGGACACTCCCAGCGATGGCAACTTCCTCTGCAACGGCGTGGTGGGTCCCGATCGTACCCCCCACCCTGCCATGGCTGAAGTGAAGTATGTGCACCAGAACTTCGCCTTTGAGGCAGTGGATCTCGCCACAGGGAAGATTCGCATCACCAACCGCCACTACTTTACCAACAGCGACGCTTACCGCTTTCAGTACAACATCACCGAAAATGGCAATGCAATGACAACCGGTGAACTGCCTGTAACCCTGGCACCCCAGCAATCCGTAGAGATGGAGCTTCCAATAGCGGGCATCAAACCCAAAGCCGGAAGAGAATATTTCCTCAACTTTGAGGTGACAAGGAAGGAGGCTACAGAGTTGCTGCCGGCAGGTCACCAGGTGGCCCTCGAGCAGTTGAGGCTGCCCCTGGAAACCGAGAAAGCGGAATATGCCAGCAGCATCGTAAACCCGGGCTGGAAGGTGACTGAGAAAAGTGAGATCATCGAAATAAAAAGAAAACAACTGCTCTTTCGCTTCGACAAGGAATTGGGCATGGTCACCTCCTACAAGGTGAACGGAACCGATTATTTCGATGATGGTTTCGGCCTGCAGCCTAACTTCTGGAGAGCTCCCAACGACAACGACTACGGCAATGGAGCTCCCGCCCGCCTACAGGTCTGGAAAGAGTCGAGTCGGGATTTCAGGATCACAGATGCCAAAACCTACGAAGAGGGCAATAAGATGGTGCTTAAGGTGACCTACCTGCTCGCCGCCGGTAACCTTTACGACGTGAAATACAGCCTCTACCCGGAAGGAATCGTGCATACAGCCATCACCTTTCATTCTACCGACATGAAGGAAGAAACGATCAGCGCTTCGGAGGCCACCCTCACCGCGACCTACTCACCCGAGGCGTCAGCGGCCAGAAAGGCATCCTCCACATTGAATGTCCCGCGCATTGGCATGCGTTTCCGACTTCCGGTAACGATGGAGAAGGTATCCTGGTTCGGACGTGGACCCGGTGAGAACTACATTGACAGGGCTTCCGGATCGAAGGTGGGTCTCTACAGCAGCAACGCCGGTGATCTCTACTTCCCCTACGTGCGACCGCAGGAAAACGGTCATCGCAGCGATACCCGCTGGGTGGCTCTCTCCAACGGCAAGAAGGGTTTGATGGTGCTGGCAGACAACACCATCGGGTTCAATGCTCTCCACAACAGCGTGGAAGATTTTGATTCGGAAGAGGCAACGCACCGTCCCTATCAGTGGAACAACTTCAACCGCGAGGAGATCGAAGGACGCAACGACGCGGATGCACGCAACAGAAAACCCCGCCAGACACACATCAACGACATCACACCGCGTGATTACGTGGAGGTGTGCGTTGATATGAAGCAACAGGGTGTGGCGGGTTACAACAGCTGGGGTGCCCGTCCATTGCCGGAGTACACCCTTCCCGCCAACAGAGAGTACCAATGGGGTTTCACCCTGATACCTCTCAATGACATCAGGGAAACAGGGGAGAAAGCGCTCCTCGCCTACTAAACAGATTGGATCATCAATTCAGGAGGCCGTCTCATCATATGACATGAGACGGCCTTTTTTTGCTTTTGTCGTATTTGTAGCGTAATCCATTTTAAGGACGAAACAAGGTTCTCGGTGCCTCTAGCCTTATTGCACCCTTATTGCACCCTTATATCCACTCCCATAATTATTGGAGTGGATATAAAGATAGAATTAGGTTAGAATAAAAGAATAGCTTCCAAAAACAGGCGAAAAACCTACACTTCTGAGGGGGTTTGGCCTCCATTCTTAACTGAAATCTTCATTTTTTCGTAACCGATGGGTTCCAAATAAAATGGTATATTTGCCCAAACAATCTGTTCAACATTACAAAAAAAATTTCAGCAATGAAAAATAATCTTTTGTTCATTCTTCTTTTTATCACCTCCCTCCCACTCTTCTCACAGCAGCTGGCCAGTGGTTTCGTTTTTGAAGACACCAACGGAAACGGCCGCAAAGATCGCCGGGAAGCGGGTATTGACGGTGTAGCGGTCTCCAACGGAACCGATGTGGTGCTGACCCGTGACGACGGCAGCTACCGTATTCCGGTGAAGAGTGGCAACACCCTCTTCGTGATCAAGCCCGCAGGATACAAACCCGCCCTGAACGACGATTTTATCCCGCAGTTCTATTATCATTACAAGCCGGAGGGATCACCGAACAACTACACCTACAAAGGTGTCTTGCCCACAGGTGAGCTTCCGCGATCAATCGATTTTGCCCTTCACCGCTACGATGAACCGGAGAGTTTCACAGCCATCGTCTTCGGGGACCCACAGCCCTACTCGATGGATGACCTAGACTATTTCACCCGCAAGATCGTGGAGGATGTGGAGAAGAGCCACAACACCCTCTTCGGTATCAGCCTGGGTGACATCGTGGGTGATAACCTCGACCTACAGCCTGTTTACAAAGAGCGTATGCGACATCTGCAGCTCCCATGGTACAACGTGATGGGCAACCATGACATGAATTACGATGCACCAACCGATGATCTTTCTGATGAGACCTTCGAAAAGAATTTCGGCAGTGCCAACTATGCATTCAACTATGGCAATGCCCATTTTATCGTGCTGGACAACATCCTCTATCCTGATCCGCGCGACGGAAATGGCTACTGGGGCGGATACAGACTCGACCAGCTGCTTTTTCTCGAGAACGACCTGAAGCATGTACCGAAAGATAAACTGATTGTCCTCTCACAGCATATCCAAATGAAAGAACTTGCAGGGTACCGGGAAGCAGACAGAAAGCGACTCTTCGATCTGTTGAAGGATTACGAGAATGTACTGGTGATGTCAGCCCACACCCACCTGCAGGACCAGATTGAATACACCTCCGCAGAAGGATGGCTGGGAAAGAAACCACTGCATGAGTACAACGTTGGAACCACCTCAGGCGACTGGTATTCAGGAAAGAAGGATGAAAACGGGCTTCCCGATGCCACCATGCGCGACGGCACACCACAGGGTTATGCGTTCCTGCATGTGCAAAACAACCAATACAGCGTGGAGTACAAGGTTGCCGGCAAAGATGCTGACTATCAGATGCACATCTATGCCCCAAAAGTAGTACAATTCAAGGGCAGAAACACTTCCCGCATCATGGTCAACTTCTTTATGGGAAGCCCCAAAGACCTGGTTGAGTATCGCATCGGCAACGGAGACTGGCAAAAGATGCACTACCTGGAAGCAGCCGATCCCTCCTACTCGGTAAAGCTGATTGAATGGGACTTCGCAGATAAACTGCTGCCGGGACGCAGACCTTCAAACGCGGTGAACAGTACCCATCTCTGGCAGGGTGCCATCAAAACAGACCTCTCCCCCGGTGAACACCAGATAGAAGTACGTGCCACCGACCGATATGGTAAAAAACACTACGGAAAAAAGAGTTACCGGATACTCGAGTAACAATTTCACAAAAAAATCTATCAAAAGGCTGTTTGCTTTCGGGCTTACAGCTTTTTTCATGCCGTTACAGAGAGGAGGCGACTGCCTTTTTGTCGCATTATTTGGCTTCACAGGAGCTTTCAAACAGGATAATGTGCCATATTGTCCGCTTTTAATGCTTTTGCACTCCATGTTTTGCTGCGGCATATCATTTGCAATTTCTTTGGTGTGAGTGTAAACAATGAAAGTAAAACAAAACAAATAAAGAAAGAAAGGATACAATTATGACAATTATCAGACGTACGAACAACTGGCTGCCGAGCGTATTCAATGATTTTTTCGGCAATGAATGGACACCAAGCAACAGCCGATCGGTACCGGCCATCAACATCCAGCAAAACGAAAACGGTTTTCTGGTAGAGGTTGCCGCTCCCGGCATGACCAAGGAAGATTGCAACGTGAGAATCGATGAGGAAAACAACCTGGTGATCTCTTTCGAGAAGAAAAATGAATCGGAAGAAAATGACAATAAGGGTACCTACCTGCGTCGTGAGTTCACTTACACCCAGTTCCAACGCACCATGATCCTGCCGGACAACGTGGAGAAGGATCAGATATCGGCCAAGGTTGAAAACGGTGTTTTGTCGGTGAACATACCGATCGTAAACGAAGAGAAAACGCCCAACTCCAGGCTCATTGAGATTCAGTAAAGATAGATTATGATCTGGTTTGAGATGAAGGTACCACCCCACCCCGGGGTGGTATTTTTTTAGTATCTGCGGTCTTTCAGGTAGGTGAGAAAGAGTCGCATTAACGACTCCATATCATCGTTCAACCGGAACCCTGAGACCATCTCCTCAGCATTCTCAATCAGCGCACTCATCTTCCCGTATGCGTAATCGATGCCGCCCTGTTCCTTTGAAAAGGTGAGTAGGCGGGAGATGTTGTCATCACTGTAATCACGTGATTTGATTATATCCATCATCTCGGCCGAGATGGCTTCGGGGGCATGTTGCAAGGCGTAAATAAGGGGAAGCGTGATCTTCCCTTCACGGATATCATTGCCGGTGGGCTTGCCCACATCCTTCGTGAAGTAATCAAAAATGTCATCCCTGATTTGAAAGCAGATGCCTAGGATGCTGCCCAACTGTGTGAATCGCGCGATCATCTCACTGTCGGCACCACCGGTGATGGCACCAATGGCGATGCTGGCACGCATCAGTGAGGCTGTCTTCTTGTCGATCACCTCGAAATAGGCATCTTCATCCACAATGATTTTGTTTGCCAGGGTGAATTGATTCAGCTCACCCTCCGCGAGGTTCTGCCCCAGTTCCGATATGATCCGGATGATGTTCAGGTCTTTGGTTTTGACGCTCTCCAGCAAAGCTGTGGAGAGGAGGTAATCGCCCAGCAACACTGCCTGCGTGTTGTCATAAACCGCATGCAAAGAACGTTTGCCCCGACGGGTGTCAGACTTATCGATCACATCGTCGTGGATAAGGGTTGCGGTGTGCAGCAACTCAACCGTTACGGCACCGTGATAGGTCTCCGGGATGATTCCGCCACATGCCTTTGCCGTCATCAGCACCAACAGGGGTCTCAATCGCTTGCCCGAGGTGTTGAAGAGGTAGCCGACCATTTCGTTGATCAGCGGATTATCGCTTTTCACCGATGTCTGCAGATACTCCTCAAAAAGGAGCATCTCATCCCGAAGAAAATTTTTTATAAGCTGACCCTGGTCCATCAAAACCTGAAATTACAGCTACAAAAGTAAAAATATTTCTCCGCTTCGCAACAAATATTCGTAACTTTACGTTTCCTTAATGTTATTACAGGAGACTATGAACAAGAAAAAACTCTTCCTTCTCGACGCCTACGCACTCATATATCGTTCCTATTACGCTTTTATCCGCAATCCCAGGATCAACTCGAAAGGTCAGAACACCTCTGCCGTTTTCGGTTTCGTGAATACCCTCGAGGAGGTGCTGCGCAAGGAAGATCCCTCACACATCGCAGTGGCATTCGATCCGCCGGGACCCACCTTCCGGCACATTGAATTTGAGGCCTACAAGGCACAACGTGAAGCCACTCCGGAAGACATCAAATGGTCGGTACCGGTGATCAAGGAGATCATACGTGCCTACAACATACCGGTGCTGGAGGTGGAGGGCTACGAGGCGGATGACGTGATTGGAACCTTGGCCAAAAGGGCTGACAAAAAGCGTTTCGACGTCTACATGATGACTCCCGACAAGGATTACGGGCAGCTGACCGAACCCCACATCTTCATCTACAAGCCGCGCTATGGCAGCAATGATTTCGATCTGCTGGACGAAAGGAAGGTGACTGAAAAGTATGGTCTCTCCCACCCCTCTCAGGTGATCGATTTGCTGGGGCTGATGGGTGATGCTTCTGACAACATCCCCGGTTGCCCGGGGGTGGGTGAAAAGACAGCAGTGAAGCTCCTACAGGAGTTTGGTTCCATTGAAAACCTGTTGGAGCATACCGACCAGCTGAAAGGTGCTTTGAAAAAGAAGGTGGAAGAAAACATCGATCAGATCAGGGTCTCACGCATGCTGGCTACTATCAAGACAGATGTTCCAATCGAGGTGGAGGAGGAATCGCTCGTCCGTGGCGAGAAGAACGAGGAGGCGATCAGAAAGATCTTCGAGGAACTGGAATTCCGCACCCTCCTGAGCCGTGTGCTGAAGGAGGATACCCCCCCACCCCCCTCCGCACAACCGGTTCAGGGTGACCTCTTTGCACAATTTGATGCTGCGGATGCGAATGATGCAGCTGCTTTGCCTACCGGATTCACCGATATCGGGAGCACCCCTCACGACTACCGGATGGCAGCCACAGAGCAGGAGCGACAGGAGTTGGCGGCGCTGTTATCGGCTCAGAAAGAGGTATGCTTCGACAGCGAGACCACAGGTGTGGATCCGCTCCTGAGTGAGTTGGTGGGTCTCTCCTTTGCCTTTCGTGAAGGTGAGGCATACTACGTGCCTGTATCAGCCGATCGTGAGCTGGCTAAGAATGAAATAGCGATATTCAAGCCTTTTTTTGAAAACAGGGAGATCGTTAAAATTGGTCAGAACATCAAATATGATATCCTGCAATTGCGACAGTACGACATACATGTGAAAGGCAAGCTGTTCGACACCATGATCGCCCACTACCTGCTGAACCCCGAACAGCGGCACGGGATGGACTACATGGCGGAGAGCTACCTGCAGTACCGCACCATCCATATCGAAGAGTTAATCGGTCCGCGCGGCAAGAATCAGAAGAGCATGCGGGAGGTAGATCCGTCGGTGGTGAAAGATTATGCCGCAGAAGATGCCGATATCACCTTGAGACTAAAGAACATACTCCAAGAGGAGATCAGGCAGAACGGCTTGGATCATCTCTTTTTCAATGTGGAAGCTCCCCTGGTCTATGTATTGGCCGAGATGGAGTGGACCGGTGTACGTCTCGACCTGGAAGCTCTGAAAGAACTCTCGCAACAGTACAGCAGGGAGCTGGAAGCAATTGAAGAGGAGATTGTCGGGATGGCGGGTATCCCTTTCAATGTCAACTCACCCAAGCAGATTGGGGAAGTGCTTTTCGACCGGCTTAAAATAGCAGATAAACCCAAAAAAACCAAGACGGGACAATACAAGACCAGCGAGGAGGAGCTTGAAAAACTACGCAACCGGCATCCTGTGATCGAAAAGATACTGGAACAACGTGGTCTTAAAAAATTGCTGAGCACCTATGTGGATGCATTTCCCCTGCTGGTAAGCGAGAAAACAGGGAAGGTACACACCTCTTTCAATCAGACGGTGGCGGCTACCGGCCGGCTCAGCAGCACCAACCCCAACCTGCAGAACATCCCCATCCGCGATGAACGGGGTAGGGAGATGCGCAAGGTGTTCATCCCCGATGAGGGGTGTCTCTTCGTCTCTTCTGACTACTCACAGATTGAGCTGCGCATCATGGCCCACCTGAGCGGTGACGAGAACATGGTGGAGGCATTTGTCGACGGACAGGATATTCATGCCGCCACCGCAGCAAAAATCTTTAAGATACCACTGGAAGAGGTGAGCGGCGACCAACGACGGAAAGCGAAAACCGCCAACTTCGGCATCATCTACGGGATCAGTCCCTTCGGATTGTCGGAACGACTCAACATCCCCCGTGGGGAAGCCAAAGAGTTGATAGACGAGTACTTCGCAACCTTTCCGGGAGTGAAGAGATACATGGACGAGGCTATTCTCCAGGCGCGCGAAAAAGGATATGTGGAGACACTTTACGGCCGCAAGCGTTTCCTGCCCGATATCAACTCACGTAACGCCACTGTAAGGGGTTATGCCGAACGCAACGCCATCAACGCACCCATCCAGGGAAGTGCCGCCGACATCATCAAGGTGGCGATGATCCGCATCTTCGCAAGGTTAGAAGAGGAACAGCTGCAGTCGAAGATGATCCTTCAGGTGCATGACGAACTGAACTTCAGCGTCTTACCCGATGAATTGGAAAAGGTGCGGCAGATCGTAAGCCAGGAGATGGAGAATGCCTATATCCTTAAGGTACCACTGGTATCCGATCTGGGGGTGGGTGAGAACTGGCTTGTAGCACATTAATTGCCATGCTCGACGGTCTGGTAGAATATGGTTACTGGGGTCTGTTGCTGGCTTCCTTCCTGGCTGCTACGGTGCTGCCCTTCAGTTCAGAAGTGGTCTTCGCCGCACTGATCGCAGCGGGCCTGGACACCTGGCAGTGCATTCTCTTCGCCACCGTGGGCAATGCGCTGGGGGGTGCTACCTGTTACTACCTGGGACGACTTGGCAAGACGGAATGGCTGCAAAAATGGTTCCGTATCAAACCGGAACAAATAGACAAGATCATCCGGTGGCTCCATGGGAAGGGTGGGGTGATGGGGTTCTTCGGATTCCTGCCGGCAGTGGGAGATGCAATTCTTGTGGCACTGGGATTCATGCGTGCCAACGTCCCCTTGGTGATGAGCACCATGACGCTGGGAAAGTTCCTCCGCTACCTGCTCATAGCCTTCGGAACAGAAGGGATGCTGTCGCTCTTTTAGTGGTGGCTGCCTGGTTCTTTATTTTCGGCGACAACTGACAACTGACAACTCCAATAATCTATTCAATATGACCATTCTCTTTCATGAAATCGTATACGGACCGGTGCAAAGCCGCCGGTTAGGCAAATCACTGGGTGTGAATCTATTGCCCTACGACGGGAAGCTTTGCTCGTTCGACTGCATCTACTGTGAATGTGGATTCAACAGGGACTTCCGCACCAAAACGAAACTGCCTGACAGGGAGAACGTGCGGGCTGCCATGGAGGATAAACTGATACAGTTGCAAAAAGAGGGTGTAACACCCGATGTGATCACCTTCGCCGGCAACGGAGAGCCTACCATGCATCCGGAGTTTGAGGGAATCATCGATGACACACTGTTGCTTCGTGACCGCTATTTCCCGCAAGCAAAGATCAGTGTATTATCCAACGGTCTTCACCTCAACAAGAAAGAGGTGTTCGACGCCATGAGAAAGATAGAAAACCCCATTTTGAAGCTCGATTCTGCTTTCGATGAGACAGCGCGACAAATAGACCGTCCCAACGCGGCTACTTACAGCGTGAGCCAGCAGGTGGAACGATATCGTTTGTTTGAGGGTGATTTTATCCTGCAGTCGATGTTTCTGCGTGGCCGTTTTGAGGGGAGGGTAGTGGACAACACGACCGAGAAAGAGGTTTCAGCATGGTTAGGGCTCGTCAGATCGCTCCGGCCACGCGAGGTGATGATCTATACCATCGACAGGGAAACACCCGCCAGAGAGCTTGAAAAAGCGCCAAATGAGGTATTGCAGGAAATTGCCCGCAGGGTGGGGGAGCTGGGCATCCCCACCACGGTTGCAGGATGAACCATACAGTTCAGTTTTTCTGTTTCCTAAAAAAGAGATGATAGATTTGAATGATGCACACTACTGCATTTGAGATGATCAATGGCCATTTGAATCCCAGCAGTACCCCGTATACAATAAACAAAGCACAGGCAATCAGGTTGATCATTCGCACTTTTCTTACCTGCGTGGGAAGAAAAGAGACAACAAGAAAAGTCATGGCGAGGTAGCCGAAAAGTTCTGTGGTATCCATAAGTGATTGGTTAAAATATCTTGTTTTGAAATTTATCATACATTGAACCTAAAGTGCATGATATCACCATCCTGCACCAGGTATTCTTTCCCCTCCACGCTCATTTTCCCCGCTTCTTTTACGGCGCTCTCCGATCCGTAATGAATGTAATCAGCATACTTGATGACCTCGGCACGGATGAATCCCTTCTCAAAGTCGGTATGAATCACACCGGCACATTGGGGGGCCTTCCAGCCCTTGTGGAACGTCCATGCCCGTACCTCCTGCGGACCGGCCGTCAAAAAAGTCTGAAGGTTGAGCAGGGTATACGCAGCTTTGATCAGTCTGCTCACACCCGATTCCTCGAGTCCTATCTCATTGAGGAACATCTGCCGCTCTTCGTATGTGTCAAATTCGGCAATCTCAGATTCTATTTTTGCAGCGACAACCAGGATGCCTGCATTTTCGTTCTTTACTGCTTCATGTACTGCCTCTACGTAGCTGTTCCCACTGACAGCACTTGCCTCATCCACATTGCAGACATAGAGCACCGGTTTGGCGGTAAGCAGATAGAGCTCATTTGCGGCCTTTGTTTCATCTTTGGTGTCAAAGGTGACTGTCCGGGCCGATTCACCCTTCAGCAGTGCCTCCCGGATACGAGCATAGACCTCATATGCCAGTCGGGCTTCTTTGTCGCCACCTGTCTTGGCTTGTTTCTCCACTTTGTTGATGCGTGCCTCAATGGTCTCCAGATCTTTTAACTGCAGTTCGGCGTCAATGATCTCCTTATCCCTTACGGGATCCACATTGCCGTCTACATGCGTCACATTTTCATCGTCGAAACAACGCAACACATGCAGGATCGCGTCTGTCTCCCGGATATTGGCCAGGAACTTATTGCCAAGCCCTTCGCCCTTGCTGGCCCCTTTCACCAGTCCCGCAATGTCCACGATCTCTACAGTGGTGGGTACAATTTTCTGGGGATGCACCAGTTCAGCCAGCTTGTTCAACCGTTCATCGGGTACGGTGATTACCCCCACGTTCGGTTCTATCGTACAAAAGGGAAAGTTGGCTGCCTGTGCCTTAGCATTCGACAAACAGTTGAAGAGGGTAGATTTTCCCACGTTGGGAAGTCCCACGATGCCACATTGTAAAGCCATTGATCGCTATTTTAGGTCCGTTTATCTGAAACGGATGATTGCTGTTTTTTTATTTGGGATGCAAAGGTACAAAAAAGAAATGAACCTTCTCATCTCCTGCAATCCGTCTGGTCGTTATTCGATTGAAACAGCATTATAAACCATATCGCTCGGATATCTCCAGCATCCGTTCAATTGATTTTACCGATTTTACCCTTACCGACTCCTCCACAAAGATTTCGGGTTGCTCATTTTTCAGACAGAGATACAACTTTTCAAGTGTATTCATCTTCATGTAAAAACACTCATTGCAGGCACAGGTGGCATCTTCCGGTGGAGCAGGAATAAAAATCTTGTCCGGATTGTCTTTTTGCATCTGGTGCAGGATACCCGCTTCGGTAGCCACGATGAACTCTTTTTTAGGGGATTGGGTGGCATACTTCAGGATGGAAGAGGTAGAACCCACATGATCAGAAACTTCCAACAGGTAAGCGGGACACTCAGGATGTGCGAGAATCAATGCATCAGGGTGTTCTCTTTTAAGATCCAATATCTTCTCCAGTGAGAATTGTGCATGCACATGGCAAACGCCGTCCCAAAGCAACATATTTCTGCCGGTGATCTTATTGATGTAATCACCCAGATGTTTGTCCGGTCCGAAGATAATCTTCTCATCTTCCGGAAGCGATTCTACAATCTGACGGGCATTGGTAGAGGTCACCACGATGTCGGTCAACGCTTTTACCGCTGCCGTGGTATTGACGTATGAGATTACGGTATGTCCCGGATGGTTGGCGATGAATTTTTCAAATTCCGGCGCAGGACAACTGTTAGCCAGTGAACATCCGGCTTTCAGATCAGGAATAAAAACACGCTTATCCGGACTCAATATCTTTGCCGTTTCACCCATAAAATGAACGCCACAGAGAACGATGATGTCAGCTGTGGTTTTCGCAGCCCACTGAGCCAATGCCAGACTGTCGCCAACAAAGTCGGCCACATCCTGTATCTCTGCCTCCTGGTAGTAGTGTGCCAGAATGATTGCATTCTTCTCTTTCCTCAGTAAGTTTATCTGATCTATGATTGTTTCTTTCATCATCTATTTATTATATATATTTTTTTAAATTTAAAATGAATCATGATGATTATGAATGTCTGTTGAAACTGTTGATGACTTTTCTGGTGATTTGCATTGCGATGGGTTATGATCAATTACAATGGCTTTATCAACCTTTATCAACAGGGAGAGTATTTATTTATTATTTGATATTGAAAGAATTGTGAATGTTATACACAATTGTTGGTAAGAGGCAAAGTTAATAATTAATTTTCTGATAGGCTGAAACAGCTGTTGAAAAAGAGTCAAAAGATTCTGTAAAAAAATGAGAAATTAGTTTGGTCAGTTCGATTCAATTTTTATACAAGAATGGTTCTGTTATTTTCAATTTTTCTTTTCATCTTTCTGTTTACAGCCTGTGCACAAGTTATCAACAATTGTGGGTGCGGACTCATCTTTCATCATAAACATCTAACCCATAAACCATTAAAAAGAGGATCAATTCATTATTGTTTGTTAATCGCCTTTACCGGCAGGATTATAAGAACAAAGTTTTTTGTACATTTGTTTGTTCAAAGTACCTATGGTGAAAGATTGGATTCATACATCTCTTTTCTTGTTGCTGTTGATAGTGGGAAGTTCCTGCATGTCAACAGTCAAGATTACCTCTGTGGTAGAAAAAGACCTGGAAGGTGATTTTCTGCTCAAATGGGAAGTGAGCCCCGACCAGGAGGGGAACATAGAAATACTCTCATCGCTTACCGATAGCTCACTGACCAGTTTCAGTCCCGTTACTTCGCGCAAGATTACCGATCAGGTGATGAGGCTCAATCCTACCGGTTCCGGATTGCGGGAATATTTCATCCTGCGAACAGGTGGTGTCTATTCAGGTGTGGTTGCCAACCGTGCCATTGATATGAACCGGATTAAGAATTTCCGCGACATCGGAGGTTACTTTACCACTGACAACCGTCAGATGAAATGGGGAGAGATCTACCGATCAGGCAACCTGAGCAATGCCACGCTCTACGACCAGGAGAAGATTCGGCGTCTCAATATCCGCACCGTAATTGATTTTCGCTCCGAACGCACTGCCCGCAGATATCCCATTCTACTGCATCCCTCCATCCGTAAGATCGCACTCCCACTGATGCCGATGGATGCTCAGAAGCTTGACGAACAGCTTGAAGATGAAAATTTTGATCGCAGTGATGCGATTCGTTACGTGCAGGAGGAGTATGTGAACATCCTGGAGAACCATAAGGCACAATTTGGTGAGCTGTTTGATATCCTCGCCAATGACAGCAACTATCCTATCCTTATGAGTGGTTCTCTTGGAAAGGATGGAGTGGGGCTCGCTGCCTACCTGATTCTTTATGCCATTGGTGTACCACAGAGTTCACTCGAAGAGGAATACATTCTTTCCAACAAATTCATTGATCCTGAAATGGTGGAGATCGACGCCCGCAACCTCTCTGAACCTCTACAGGAGGCTGTGACAGCCATGTTGTCCGTAAACAGGGCTTATCTCAACTATGCCATCGACTATATCAAACTTACATATGGATCGGTGGACAACTACCTTGAGAAAGAGCTTAGGGTGACCAGCGGAAAACGAAACCTACTGCGAAAATACCTACTTTATCAGTTCTGATAGTTCTTTATCCGATTTATTTTCATACCTTTGCAGCCGATTTAAAAAAAGGTGATTTTTTATCCTGTTTCCTGAACAGTGGTTATCTTCATCAGCACAAAAAATCACAGATAGTCATTGAATTTTCTCTCAACTTTATCAGCATTTGCGCCGGGTGTCACATTTAGCATGCAGCATTGCTTGCAGCGTGCCGTGACGGTCGTTGGACCAACTTATGTAAATGGATGTGTGGAGCAGGGGGAAAAAGCAACAATCACACACACATTAAAACCATTTTACAATGAGTACATTTCAAGAGTTGGGAGTGATTCCCGAAATCCAGCGGGCTGTTACTGAGCTCGGCTTTGAACAACCCATGCCGGTACAGAGTGAGGTAATCCCCCGCCTGCTGGCACACACCCGCGACATCATCGCCCTGGCACAAACCGGTACCGGCAAAACTGCCGCTTTCGGCATCCCGGTGATCCAGAAAATCAACGTGAAGCAGCTCACGCCGCAGACACTGATCCTCTGTCCCACCCGTGAGCTCTGTCTCCAGATAGCGGGCGACCTGACCGACTTCTCCACCTACGTGGAAGACATCAAGATCCTGCCTGTTTATGGTGGCTCCAGCATTGATAGCCAGATACGAACCCTCAAACGGGGGGTACACATCATCGTAGCCACCCCCGGGCGGCTAATCGACTTGATTAAGCGGAAGACCGTTTCCCTTGGCGATGTCCACACCATGGTGCTCGACGAGGCGGATGAGATGCTCAACATGGGCTTCTCGGAAGACATCGATGAGATCCTCTCGCACCTGCCCGACAGCCGGAGCATGCTTCTCTTCTCGGCCACCATGCCGAAGGAGATCGAGAAGATCACACGCAAGTACATGAAAGAACCGATGGAGATCACCATCGGTCGCAAGAACGAGGGTGCCGAGAACGTACGGCATCTCTACTTCATGGTGCACGCCAAAGACAAATATCTTGCATTGAAACGGATTGTGGATTACTATCCCAATATCTATGGCATCATCTTCTGCCGCACCCGCAAGGAGACACAGGAGATCGCCGACAAGCTGATGCAGGATGGTTATGATGCCGATGCGTTGCATGGCGACCTGTCGCAAGCGCAGCGTGACTACGTGATGAGCAAGTACCGCAACCACAACCTGCAGCTGCTGGTGGCCACCGACGTGGCGGCACGCGGCCTCGACGTGGATGACGTGAGCCACATCATCAACTTCGGGCTGCCTGACGACTACGAGATCTACACCCATCGCAGCGGCCGCACCGGCAGGGCCGGGAAGACCGGCACCTCGATCGCCATCATCCACACCAAAGAGAAGGGGAAGGTAGTGCAGATCGAAAAACTGATCAACAAGACGTTCGAGAAGCGTGAAGTCCCCAAGGGAGATCTGATCTGCGAGAAGCAGCTCTTCAACTTCGTCGATAAAATAGAGAAGGTAAAGGTGAACGAGGCGGAGATTGAACGACTGCTTCCCTCCATCTTCCGCAAGCTGGAGTGGCTGGAAAAAGAGGATATCATCAAGCGGATGGTCTCCCTCGAATTCAACCGACTGATCGAATACTACCAGGAGGCAGAGGAAATTTTTGAACCGAAGGAGGGCTCCTCCCGCGGACAGAAAGGTGATTACGGCAAGCGGAGCAACGACCGGGAGGGTGGCAGCCGCCAGCCGGAGAAGGGATATGCCCGCCTCTTCATCAACGTGGGGAAGATGGATGGCATCAACCCGGCCATGCTGATGGGCTTCATCAACGACCACGTGAAAGGAAAGGTACCCATCGGTCGGATCGACTTGCTGAAGAGCTTTTCCTTCTTTGAAGTGCCCGAGGAACTGGCCCCCAGGGTGGTCAAGTCGTTCAAGGGGATGTATGTCGACGAGCGGAAGTTGCAGGTCCACCTGGCACAGGAGGAGGATCAGGCTTCAAAGGGGAGGAAAAAGAAATTCTACGAGAACGATTTCGGCGGAAAGGGAAAGAAAAAGAAACCGAAATATTGAGAGGAGAGTATAGATCACTTCCATTTCATTCGGATCTGGCTCTAATCTCGTTCTAATCTGGTTCTAACCTGGTTCTAATAGATTCGAACAAGTAAAGAGTCAGTTACGAACAAAATTAAGTGGAAATTAATATCATATGTAACGGCTTATGTAGCATCATAAGTGAGTTATACGAGTTCGGCGGGAGTAACATCCCGCTTTTTTTGTGCCCTGAAAAAACTTAACAATAACGTCACCGAACTGTAACTGCTCTGTAACAATAATGAAGGAACTTTGCAGCGAAATATGAATCGGATGAAAGAAAAATTGTTACGGTTATCAATGGTCACCCTCTTCCTGGTGACAACGATGTTGCCAGTACTGGCCCAGACAGGTTCCATAAAAGGCATCATCGTGGATGGCGCCACCGGGGAGCCACTGATCGGTGCTTCGGTACTGGTGGAAGGCACCACCTCGGGGGCTGCGGCCGACCTGGATGGTAATTTCCTGATCAACGGACTGGCTGCCGGAAGTTATTCACTGCGAACAACCTACATCGCCTATCGCCCCCTGGTAATCACAGAGGTCAAGGTTGAAGGCGGAAAGGAGACACTGTTAGAGATTGCCCTGGAGACGGATGAGGTGAGCCTCGACGAAGTGGTGGTGGTGGCAACACCCCGCCTGGAATCGGAACGTATCCTGATGAGAGATCAGCAGAACGCCACGGTAATCCGTGAGAGCGTGGGAGCTCAGCAGCTTTCCCTGCAGGGTGTCTCAGACATCGCCACGGCCACCAGCAAGATCACCGGCGTGGTGAAGAGCGAAGGGTCGGGAGAGGTCTATGTGCGTGGACTGGGCGACCGATATGTCTCTACCACCATGAACGACCTGCCGATACCCTCCGACGATGTGGAACGGAAAAACATCGACCTCGCTCTTTTCAGTACTGGTGTGATTCAGAACGTGGGGATTACCAAGACGTACAGCTCAGGTGGTTATGCTGATCAGACAGGAGGCAACATCAACATTGTCTCGAAAGAGTTCGTCGTCCAGTTCACCCTGGAGTTGCAGGGCGGAGTCAATTCCAGCCTGTTGAGCAACAATCAGTTCAGCAATTTCCGTGTCACCCCCAACCTGCAAAACAGAATGCTCACCTTTTACAGAAGGGAGTATAATCTCGTGGATGCAATCACCAAACAGTCGTGGGATCCCCGTGGGAAAAGCCTACCGCTCGATTTTGGGTTCACCACTTCCGGCGGGAAAGAGTTTACTCTCCGGGAGAGAGATCTGACACTTTTCTACACACTCTCCTACAAGAGCGATCACTCACACACCACCGGGGTCTACCGACGGTTCAATTCCAACACGGTTTACTCCGACTTTTCCGATACCGAGACCTGGAGCAGCAGTGCCAACCTGACCGGGCTGCTCAACCTGGCTTATCGCTTCAACAACAACCACAAGATCAATTACAATCTTCTCTTCATCAATAAACTCACCGATCAGGTTTATGAACAGGGCCGCAATGGCAACGGATTCAAGTTCGACATGGATGAGATTTCCAACTCCTTCTTCACCCGCGACATGAACAGCCGCACCACCATGGTGCTGGTGAACCAGCTGCTGGGAGACCATCGTTTCTCAGACAAGAATCGCCTGGAGTGGGGTCTCGGTTACAACCTCACCGCTGCCGATGAACCCAACAGGATCAGGAACTACACCGGCTTTGACCAGGGTAGCATCTACTTCTCCTACCGCATCGCCGATTTTGAGAACCGGAAATCGAGCCAGGAGATCGACGACCGGGAGCTCAACGGTTACCTTCGCAACAAGATTGATCTGACCGTAGGCAGTTCACCCTGGAAGCTGGAGTATGGCATCAACTACCGCAACAAGAAACGTGATTTCAGCAACCAGTTTGTGGGGGTGCAGATGATGGGCGTGCGCAAGGGTGATGACAATGTGGATGACCTCACCTCGCTCTTCCACGATTCCGGTTTCGCCTCCTCAAAGATCAAAACGATCCCGCCGGATCTCTACAACGCTACGCTACGGGCACTGGCAGGTTACGTCGAGCTGGGATTCAGCCGCGGGAAACTGGACGGCAATGCCGGAGTGCGTTACGAGTACGACCGGATGGATGTAGAGTGGGACATCAACAACGATGACCCCTTGCGGGAGCCGCGTATCCGGAAAGAATACAAGCAGTTTTACCCGGGCGTCAATCTTCGCTACAACATCACGGAACAACAGGCCTTGCGCCTTTCCGGCAGTAGGACCATTACCTTGCCGGAGTTCAAGGAGATAGCACCCTTTGCCTACACCTCACCCAACAGCACCCTTATTCAGGGTAGCCCCGAGCTAAAGGCATCACGCAACTGGAATGCAGACGTCAAGTGGGAGTATTTCAAATCGACCGATGAGTTGATCTCTCTGGGCGCCTTCTACAAGAAGATTGAGGATCCGATCAACATCACCTCTCTCACCGGTGGGGCGGGTTACCTGATCTATGCCAACACCGGCAAACAGGCAGGGGTAATAGGCCTGGAAGCAGAAGCACGTCTCAACCTCTTCAAGAACGATTTGCAATCGTTGCGTATGATTCTCAACGGTACCCGCATGTGGGTTTCACAGGACCTGCTGGAAGCATATCAGTACAACAACAAAACAAGCTCAGGACTGCAGGGTGCCTCAGAACTGATCACCAACCTCACCCTGAGCTATTCTCATCTGCCGGGAAACTGGCAGGCGAGTCTCTCTGGCAACTACTCCTCCGACAGGATCTATGCCATGGGAAGTCCCAAGGATGCAACCAACAGGGATTATCTTTACAACGATGAGATCATCGAGAAGGGAGTAATCACCCTCGATGCGGTATTAAGCAAGGGACTTACCGATCATCTTACGGTGAAGCTGGTGGCACGCAACCTGCTCAACCCGGAGATGCAGATGACGCAGAACCTGCGCGACCTGAACAGTCGTGAAGTGGAAAACCATGTGGTAGAGTCCTACCGGAAAGGAATGCGTATGCAACTGTCTGTCAACTATACGTTTTAGTAAACAGGAATATGAACCAATCGTAAAATATCAGGATTATGAAAAAAAATGTGTTATTCAAGGGAATTTCGATGATGATGGTCATCGCATCGCTGTTCCTGTTCGTGAATTGTGAAGGTGAAGGTACATTACCCGAAACCGATCCGGTAGTAGAACTGCTTGAGAGCGGCGAAATGAGGGGTGTGCTGAAAGAAGATTATACCCTCGATGTCGGCACCAGCTACCGTCTCACAGGCCAGTTTATCGTGGACGGAGGCGCCACGCTCACCATACCGGCCGGTACCCAAATCATTGCCAACGCATCGCAGGGGCAGGCTACCGAGACCTACATTGCCGTGATGATGGGAAGTAAGATCAATGTGAACGGTACTGCTGCCGCTCCGGTGGTGATGACTTCCCCCAACGCCCAACCGCAGGACTGGGGTGGGCTGACCATCTGCGGAGAGGCCACCACCACTGCCGGTGCGAATGCCACCGCCGAGGTGGGCAACTTCAAGTATGGAGGCTCCAACGATGACGACAACTCGGGAAGCATCAGCTACCTGGTGATCAAGGGATCAGGTGCCAAGATCAACACCGAGTCGGAATACAACGGACTTACCCTCTATGCCGTGGGTAGTGCAACACAGATCAGCAACGTGGCCATCATCAATGGTGCGGACGACGGTGTGGAGTTCTTCGGCGGAACGGTATCGGCCCAGAACCTCTACCTGGAGAACAACGAGGATGATGCGATCGACTGGACCGAAGGGTGGAACGGCACAGTGACCAACGCTTACGTTAAACACACCATCGATGGCTTCTCCACAGTGGTAGAAGCCGACGGTGTGAACAACAACCCGAAGATTGTCAATCTCACTGCAGTCTCCACCACCGGAGGAAAAGCACTGCAGTTTAAGAAAGAATCGGGTGCAACCATCACCGGCTTATCTTTGCTGGGGTATGACATTCTCATCGACATGGCCAACGATGGACCGCTCTCAAACGTGATCATAGAGGGAGAAACTGCAAGTCATGATAAGGCATACGATGCTGACCCCACCGTCAATCCATCTTCCTGGAGCTGGGCTGAGGCCAGTGCCGTTGAGGTGGTTGAGCTGAACGGCAAACAGAACGGTAATGTGACGCTGGATCCCGGAAAGGCATATCGCCTCACCGGATCCTATATCGTGGAAAGCGGCAAGCTGACCATCCCCGCCGGTACTCGCATCCTGGCAGTTGCTTCGCAGGGACAGGAGACTGAGACCTACATCGCCGTGATGATGGGTGCCCAGATTGATATCCAGGGCACATCCGATGATCCCGTGATCATGACTTCCCCCAACGCCCAACCGCAGGACTGGGGTGGGCTGACCATCTGCGGAGAGGCCACCACCACTGCCGGTGCGAATGCCACCGCCGAGGTGGGCAACTTCAAGTATGGAGGCTCCAAGGATGACGACAACTCAGGAAGCATCAGCTACCTGGTGATCAAGGGATCAGGGGCCAAGATCAACACCGAGTCGGAATACAACGGCCTTACCCTCTATGCCGTGGGTAGCGCTACACAGATCAGCAACGTGGCCATCATCAACGGCGCGGACGACGGTGTGGAGTTCTTCGGTGGCACGGTATCGGCCCAGAACCTCTACCTGGAGAACAACGAGGATGATGCGATCGACTGGACCGAAGGGTGGAACGGCACAGTGACCAACGCTTACGTTAAACACACCATCGATGGCTTCTCCACAGTGGTAGAAGCCGACGGTGTGAACAACAATCCGAAGATCATCAATCTCACTGCCGTCAACAGCCATGCTTCGGCCCCCTCAGGAACAGCGTTGCAGTTCAAGAAACAATCCGGCGCGACCATGACCAATGTTTATCTGGAAGGATATAGCAAGCAGGTGGATATGTCGAACGATGGCCCGCTGACCAACGTGCTCATCGAAGGAATAGCTGCCACACTCACAGGGACCTACCAGAAGGGCAAACTGGATATCTCAGCCTGGGTATGGTTTCAGTAAACAGACTACCTTTCATTTAATTTTTCCCAGAATATCCCGCTGCTGATACAGCGCGGGATATTCCTCATTCATAACAAGACAGACATGCGAACAAAAACAACCCTTTTCCTGCTTTTTCTCTTTGTTCTACTGACCGCACAGGATCAGAAACATTCCGATCCGGTGGTCTACTACAGCAACGGCTATTACTATGCCGATAAGACACAGATCAGGTTCTATACAGGTGACTACCGGGAGTACTACGAAAATGGCACCTTGAAACTGGAGATGCAGATCCGCGATGGTATGCCGGAGGGACCCTACATCGTCTACTTTGAAAACCGCAAACCGCAGGAGGTGCGCTCCTACAAAGATGGGAAGATGCACGGATTGTGGAGGAGCTACGACCTCTCCGGACAAATACTCTCTGAGGCGGAGTACAAGAACGGGCTGAAACACGGTACCTGGCGAATCTGGGATGAGTTGGGAAACCTGCGTTACGAGATGAACTACCGGGAGGGCAAGAAAACCGGTCTCTGGCGTATGTGGGACCAAAAGGGTGCGCTGCTGGATGAGAAAAGTTATTGATCCGCTTCGAGTTGAACAAAAAATGTAACAAAAACTTCATTGATTCGTAACCGCTTTATCGGTGACATCAATGTACTTTTGTCTCAGTTAAAGAACTTTTAAAAGAATAAATCGTATGAAATCTCTGTTGCTGCTTGCATCCTCACTGCTGATCTCTTTGTCGGCCATAGCCGACACCGAGTCGAATGAGGTGAAGAAAGAAAAAGAATCGCAGCCGGTTGCTCCGGTTGAAATGGTGCAGTCGCTGCAACTGACCGGTTCGGTTGTAGACGAAAAGAATCATGAAGCGCTGGCAGGTGCTGCCATCGTGGTGGATGGAAAAAAATATTATTCTGATTTGGATGGAAATTTTGCCATCAATGGCGTGAAACCAGGCAGGTATTCGGTTGTGGTGGAATTAATCTCCTATGAGCCGGCCACCATGGAGGTAAATCTCTCCGGCAGCCAGCAAATGAAAATCGGATTGACGCAGAAATAAATTAACTCCTCACTCTTTTGTTTTATTGGGTCACATCTGCCTGATTATATTGCTAAACGCAGGATCCTGTATGCCCCTCTGACTACGATGGCAAATACGATTGCTCCTATCACCAGGTCAGGGAAGGCCGACTGGAGCAGGTTGACCAGTAGGGCAGCTACAATCACCCCGATGTTGATGACGATATCGTTGGAGGTGAAAATCATGCTGGCCTGGATATGTGATTCTTTACTTTTCTCTTTTTGTAGGATATAAAGACTGATTGCGTTGGCAATCAATGCTAGGAAAGAGATCACCATCATGGTCCTGAAATCGGGCAGTTCGGTAACTCCCACAAATCGGCGGATCACCTCCATCATTCCTGTCAGTGCCAGCAGCAGCTGGAGGTAGCCGGCTGTACGGGCAATATTTTTTTTGCGTAATGCACTCCCCCCCACTGCAAAGAGGGCAAGTCCATAAACAAGGCTGTCAGCCAGCATATCGAGACTGTCGGCAACCAGCCCCATTGAGTTGGAGAGTATGCCAAACAACATCTCCAGGCCAAAGAAAACAAAATTGATGATCAGCACAGCAAGAAGAATCTTGCGCTGTCCCGAATCACTTTTTTCCCCCTCCTGTTCGTGAGTAATTTCCGTAGATATTAATTTTGTCTGTAATTTGAGTGACTCCAGGGCTGCCAACACCATATCGGGTTCGCCATTGTGATATACCTCCAGTTTTCTGTCCGGGATATAGAACAGCATCGTTTTTACCTCTCCAAGTGGCTGTAAAGTCATCCGAATTAGTTGCTCCTCACTTGGGCAGTCCATCAGTGCGATGCGAAAAGTGCTTTTATTCATCGTTTATAATATCGTCTCAGTTCACCGTGTCAGACTCTGTTGTTCAGCAGATCTGCGATTTCTAAATGAGAAAATGGTTGTCATTTCCATTCATATCCTAGCCAGTTATCTGGATCAAAATGAAATTGAGTCTTTCAGGGATGGTTCTGTCACGATTCTTTCCCTCACGATGAGAGTAGATAAGCCAGCATCTGACCGAATGTCATTTTGACATTACACAATAGGGGGGGGTAAGATTTCGCTTCACCCCCCCCCTATAATTATTAGAGGTTCAGTGTTGCCTGCCGGATCAGTGTCTTGGCGTTCACATCCGGTCCCGCCTTGGCATAATTCTCCTTGAAGTTACGGTGCGCCTTGAGCAGGTTGCCCGACTGCAGGGTGATGATCTTTGACTCATTCACCAGGTTGAGGAAGAGAATGCTGCTCCGGGTGGTGGAACTGCCTGCTTTCACCCGTTTGATCTGTCGCTTGTTGAGCTTCTTGTATAGGTCGAAGATTACATCCCGCATGTTGGTAACAATTGAGAACTGCGTGTAATCGTTCTTTTGGTCCATTTCGTTGTAGCCGCTGAACGCTTCGGTGAGGATTTTGTGAATCATCTCCAGGTCTTCAATCTGCTCCTTCGAGAAGGCTGCATGGTTGTTGTCAATGTAACTGAAGGTAGCTTCCGATACTGCTTTCAGTGATTTGGTGATTTCATAGGAGTAATCCACCAGCTGCACATACTCCTGCTCCAGGTCGAGTGCATTCATCTCCATGCTCTCCAGCGTGGGTACCACCTCGTAGGTACGTTTGTCCCTGAATTTCTCATAAAGCTCGTTGGCTTCACCCATCGCTTTCTTCACCCCTTTGCGATCTTCATCCCTTAAGCCGTGAAGCACCATTTCGTATATGGAAAGGGTCTTGCCCAGCACCATTCGTACCTCCTCATTGCAGGAGGTGACCAACTGAATCTCGCTCGAGAGCACCTGTTGATGCTGCTGTTCGCGGCTCTTACGCTTGGTGTGCATCCTGCCTGACTTGTAAAGCATAAAGCCTACCACCAGGATCATCACCGCGATGGCAATCTTGCCGCCCCACATCAGGAAAAGACCAATCAGCATGGAGACGGTGAGTGCCACCAGTGCGGTCATCAGCCATCCGGCCACAACTGTCAGCACTCCGTTGATGCGGTAAACGGCGCTGTCACGTCCCCAGGCTCTGTCGGCCAGTGAGGTACCCATGGCCACCATGAAGGTGACGAACGTGGTTGATAGAGGGAGTTTCAAGGAGGTACCCAGCGAGATCAGCAGTGCAGCGATGGTGAGGTTTACCGATGCACGAATCAGGTCGAAGGAGGCACCGTTTTCTGTGTCTACCGGTTCAAACTGCCGGTTAACAAAGCGTTTCACAGCTGCGGGCATGATCTTGTCGAGGGACTTGCTGACGGTGAGGCTTCCCCGCACCATGGAGCGCGACAGGGGGGAGGAGGAGAAGCGTTCAATACCTTCCCCCTTGCGGGCGAGGTTCACCTCTGTTTCGGTCACCGAGCGCGATTTCTTGGAGAACCAGAGCGCCATAATCATGATCACCCCGGCACCGATCAACCAGGCGACGTTGACAGCAACCGGCTCGTTTAACCTATCCATGTAGAGGGTTTGGATGTCGCCACCGCCGGCTGCCACCTCACCCGCAATTCTGTAGGAGTCAAAACCGGCCATAAAGACACCGATGAAGTTGACCAGGTCGTTGCCGGCGAAGGCCATGGCCAACGCCGTGGTGCCTGCCAATACGATTACTTTCAGGATGTTGACCCGGAAGAGATGCTGCAGAAGTGCCATCAACAATGTCGATCCTGCGAAGCTGTAAAGAAGAGCTGTGGCCATATGGTTTTCCAGATAGTAAAGCAGCTCCGGTGTTACCAGTACACTGCCTTTCAAACCTTTAAAAATGGCGAAATAGATGATGGCTGTCAGCGCGATTCCTCCCCAGATGGCTCCCAGGTAGCGGAATCGCTTACCGTAGTTGAAGGAGAAGATCAGTCGCGAGATGTACATGATGATGCTTCCCACCACGAAGGCGATGGCAATTGAGATAAAGATACCTGAGATGATGGCCAGTGCCTTGCCGCTGTTGATGTAATCGCCCAACTGTCCGCCGCTATCGCTGGTCCATAGGGTGAAGAGCGCTACTGCAATGGCAGATCCCAACAGCTCAAAAACCAGTGAGACGGTGGTGGAGGTGGGTAACCCGAAGGTGTTGAAAAGGTCCAGAAGGATTACATCGGTGATCATCACCGCCAGGAAAAGCGTCATTACCGCCGGGAATGTGAACTTTTCGGGGTAGAAGACGCCGCTGCGGGCCACCTCCATCATCCCACTGGAGAACATTGCTCCAAAGAGCACCCCTATGGAGGCGACGGTGAGAATCACCCAGAGCGGGGCTACTTTCGACCCGATGCTGGAGTTGAGGAAGTTGACCGCATCGTTCGAGACACCCACAATCAGGTCGAGCGTAGCCAGCCCCAACAATACGATGATAATAATCAGGTAAATTGAATCCATAAACAGATGATTTGTTGTTTTATTCCACCGTCACCGATTTGGCGAGGTTACGCGGTTGATCCACATCACATCCCTTTACCACCGCAATATGATATGCCAGCAGCTGCAAAGGGATCACCGACAGCAATGGGGTGAGGCAGGGGAGTGTCTCCGGTACCTCTACCGAGAAGTCGGAGAGTTCGCTCACCACCCGGTCACCTTTGGTCACCACTGAGATGATCCTTCCCTTGCGGGCTTTGATCTCCTGTATGTTGCTGGTCACCTTCTCGTAGGTGTCGGATTGCGTAGCGATAACTATGACCGGCATCTCGTGACTGATCAGTGCGATGGGACCATGTTTCATCTCAGCCGCGGGGTAACCCTCCGCGTGGATGTAGGAGATCTCTTTCAGTTTGAGTGCTCCCTCAAGCGCTACAGGGAAGTTGTAGCCTCTGCCCAGGTAAATGCAGTTGCCGGCATAGGTAAAGGTTTTGGCATATTGTGCAATCAGTTCATTCTTTTTCAGGATCTCACCCACTTTATCCGGTATCAGACCCAGCTCACGGATCAGGGTGAGGTATTCATCGCGGCTGATGGTTCCCTTCTCCTTGCCGATCAGGATTGCCAACATCGTCAGCACGGTCACCTGTGCGGTGAATGCTTTGGTTGAAGCCACGCCGATCTCAGGACCCACATGGGTGTAACAACCCGAGTGGGTGTTTCGGGGGATGGATGACCCCACCACATTACAGATGCCGAAGATAAAGGCTCCCTCTTTCCTGGCCAGCTCTACGGCTGCCAGCGTGTCGGCGGTTTCGCCCGATTGGGAGATGGCGATGACGATGTCATCCTTGTGAATCACCGGCTTGCGGTAGCGGAACTCAGACGAGTACTCCACCTCCACAGGTATGCGGGCGAACTCCTCGATGGCATACATCCCTATCTGGGCGGCATGCCAGGAGGTGCCACAGGCAGTGATGATGATGCGACGGGCGTTGAGAAACTTATCCCGGTTGTCGATGAACCCGGCCAGGGTGATGTTGTCTGCTTCTACGTTCACCCTCCCCCGCATGCAATCGCTCAGGGTGTGGGGTTGTTCGAAGATCTCCTTGAGCATGAAGTGGGGATATCCACCTTTTTCAAGCTGGCTGAGCGTCATCTCCAGCTTCTGAAAACGGGGTGTCTTCTCAATGTTGCCAATGGTGCGTATCTTTAGTGGCGCTCCCCTTTCAATGGTGACGATCTCCTCATCACCGATGTAGGTGACACGGTTGGTATATTCAACAATGGGAGTGGCATCCGACCCAATGAAGTACTCATCCTCGCCAATGCCGATCACCAGGGGACTTCCCTTTCTGGCGGCCACGATCAGATCAGGATTATGACGGTCCAGCACTGCGATGGCATAAGCACCCACCACCTGGTTGAGGGCCAGCTGCACCGCAGTGGAGAGATCCGAGCCATTACTCTTCTTCATGAATTCGATCAGCTGTACCAACACTTCGGTGTCGGTTTCACTCTGGAACGTATATCCTTCACTGATCAATCCCTCTTTCAATAACGAGTAGTTCTCGATGATGCCGTTGTGGATGATGGCCAGTTCCTCCGATTGTGAATAGTGGGGATGGGCGTTGTGCTGCGTGGGTTCACCATGGGTAGCCCAGCGGGTGTGGGCGATGCCGATGTTGCCGCTCACATCTTTCTGCTCTGCATACTGCTCCAATTCTGACACCTTACCCTTTGCTTTGTAAACTTTCAGGTTGCCTTCGTGAATCAGTGCAATCCCGGCACTGTCATATCCGCGGTACTCCAGTCGATGAAGCCCTTTGATGAGGATCGGATAAGCCTCTCTATTACCAATGTAACCTACAATTCCACACATCTGTTGTTGTTTTTAATTGTTTATTTATACAATGGGTTGTTCTCCGTCAAATGCCGGATAGAGGCGGGTTGGTGTTGGTACCGTCAATAGAAAATGGGACCTTGAATGCATACGATCTCCCTTAGTTGCGATGAAAGAATGTGCAAATTTGCATTTTCTTTCCGAAATATGAAAGAGAAAAATCAAAAAATAATGAGTGTAAAGAGACTGGTAACCAAAATGTAACAAAAACGTAACAATTCTTGCAGTCTCCAACCAAACGCTTTCTCTCATTTTGCTATCTTTGCATCATCTAACCCGAACACTATGGCAAGAAGAAAACTCTCCCAGATACAGATTGCATTCATCATCATTCTTTGGATCGTCCTGGTGGTCTACATCCTGCTCTATGCAGAAATCAACGGCATGACTGTTGTCTCCATCCTGATGTCAGGTGCAATCGTGTTTATTCCGATTTACAAAAATCTAAAAAAATAGCTTTTTTTGTGACAAAAATAAGAAAAACATCTGAATAATTTTCCAGTTGGGAATTTTTATCTATTTTTGCGCTTCAAACTGATTTATTAAAGAGTTATCTGATTTAAACCAAATTTTCATGAGAGCTACAGAGGTTATCGATCTTTTAAAGCGGCGTTTCCCCAACGAGCCGGAGTATCATCAGGCTGTTGAAGAGGTGATTGAGTCGATTGAGGATGTCTACAACGAGCATCCTGAGTTTGAAAAGGCAAATCTGGTTGAGCGGCTGTCCATTCCTGACAAAATTCATTCTTTCCGTGTGACTTGGGTGGACGACCAGGGCAGGGTGCAGACCAACATGGGCTATCGCGTGCAGCACAACAATGCCATTGGTCCCTACAAGGGGGGCATTCGTTTCCATGCTTCGGTATCACCCTCCATCCTGAAGTTTCTCGCCTTTGAACAAACATTTAAGAATGCCCTCACCACTCTGCCGATGGGAGGTGCCAAAGGTGGATCTGATTTTTCCCCGCGTGGCAAGTCCGACGGTGAAATCATGCGTTTCTGTCAGGCCTTCGTAGAAGGCTTGTGGCGGGTGATTGGCCCTGACACCGATGTGCCGGCAGGAGATATCGGCGTGGGTGGTCGCGAAGTAGGATACATGTTCGGCAAGTACAAGAAGCTGGCGGGAGAGTTTACCGGCACCTTTACCGGCAAGGGACGCGAGTTCGGCGGATCACTGATTCGTCCCGAGGCCACCGGTTACGGCAACGTCTACTTCCTGCTGGAGATGCTTAAGACGAAGAACATCGACATTCGGGGCAAGAAGTGCCTTGTATCCGGTTCCGGTAACGTGGCACAATATACCTGTGAGAAGCTGCTTGAACTGGGCGCCATCCCGGTGTCCCTCTCCGATTCAGACGGATATATCTACGATCCCGATGGCATCACCGAAGAAAAGCTGAAGTTCGTGATGGAACTGAAGAACCTCTACCGTGGCCGCATCCGTGAGTACGCTGAAGAGTACGGCTGCAAGTATGTGCCGGGTGCCCGTCCCTGGGGTGAGAAGGGTGATATCGCTCTTCCTTCGGCCACCCAGAACGAGATTGATGGATCAGAAGCTGCGGAGCTGGTGAAGAACGGTGTGTTTGCCGTTTCTGAAGGAGCCAACATGCCCAGCACCCCTGAGGCAGTGGAGATCTTCCTAAAGAACAAGATCCTCTACGCCCCGGGAAAGGCCGCCAATGCCGGTGGGGTATCGGTATCGGGACTGGAGATGACACAGAACTCGGAGCGTTACAGCTGGCCCGCCGAGCAGGTGGATGAGAAGTTGAAGTGGATCATGGCCAACATTCACGAGAGCTGTGTGAAGTACGGTACCGAGAGCGACGGCTACATCAACTACGTGAAAGGAGCCAACATTGCCGGCTTCATGAAGGTGGCCAGGGCGATGATGGGGCAGGGAGTGCTCTGATGCTACTTCTGTTTTAAGAGAATAGTGTAAAATAACTGCACCCCGGAAGCGGATAACCGATTTCGGGGTGTTTCTTCTCAAACCACTCATTGACAAATTGTATTAAATAGTTTTCAGATATTTTTTTTATTCTGAGAATTGCCGTACTTTTGCAACCTAAATTTGCACAAGGATGGTCCGGTAGCTCAGCTGGATAGAGCAACAGCCTTCTAAGCTGTGGGTCTTGGGTTCGAATCCCAACCGGATCACCAGAATATCAAGCACTTATCGGGATTTCCGGTGAGTGTTTTGATATTTAGTCTAACCTTAGTTTAACAAAGGTGTTGTAACAGTTTGTAACAACCAAAAACAAATCAACCAATTTGCTCCATTGTTCTTCCTATTTTCCCTATTGATTTGATAATAAGAGCTTTCAATTTCGCGCATCCCTGATAACGCCATATAAATAATTACCCTGTTGAAACTGGATTTTTTACACGTGGCAAGGTGTTCAATGGGACTCTCTGTAGGATGAATCAATGTTTATATTTAATTGCGAGATAGCATGTTGGAAGTGATATATCAGTTCTGATTCCTGAAATCATTCGGTGTCAATCCTGTTTCATTCTTGAACATTCGTGTAAAATGCTGGGGGTATTTGAACCCCAACGAATGGGCAATCTCGCTGATCGTTATCTCCTTGTTGAATATAAGGTTCTTTGCCAGGTTGATGATTTCGAATTGAATATACTCTTTAGCAGATTTACCTGTCTCCTTTTTTATCAGATCTCCAAAGTAATTTGCCGACAAGTGGAGTACATCTGCAAAGTAGGCCACGGAGGGTAATCCGAATCTTTGAGGCTTGTCTGATGAGAAATAGTCGTTCAACTTCTCTTCAAATTTCTCTATTATTCCCTGATTGACATTTTCTCTGGTGATAAATTGCCTGTCGTAAAAACGGTTGCAGTAATTCAGAAACAGTTCTATATTGGAAGCGATGAGTTTCTTACTGTGCTTATCCACACTCTGTTGCAACTCATATTCTATTTTTGCGAAACAATCCAGCACTATGTTTCTTTCACGTTCTGACAGGTGCAATGCTTCATTTGATTTGTAACTGAAGAAATTATAGTCGCTGATAATTTTTGCCAATTGAGTACCCTGAAGCAGATCCGGATGAAATACCAGCGCATGCCCTTTGGGTTGATAGACCAAACCATCATTATCCAGCTCCATCACTTGTCCCGGTGAAACGAAAACAAGTGTACCTTCCTGGTAGTCGTAATAGTTACGTCCATATTTGATGTCACCACAATTTACATCTTTCAGGAATATACAATACAGACCATAATTGATCCGCACTTTCTTATCTTTCCCCCAAGTTCTTGGTTTGGCTTTTGAAAAATCAATCACACTCACCAATGGATGCAGTGTTTCATGATTATTCAATTGGTTGTATGCATTAACTGTGTCAAATCTGTAAATTCCTTCCATACTTTCTATATATAATGCCTACAAAAATAGTGATAACTTCAATTAAATTGCTATCTTACAGGATTAATCAGTAAAAATGGTAGGTTAAACCGTAATCTGTATACAAATTTGTTGGTCAGGATGTCAGATCTTTGTAAAATCAAATTTCTCCGATTGCTCTATGGAAAATTCTTTATACAAAATGAAAACAAGAAAATTAGGTACCCAAGGATTAGAGGTGTCAGCCCTGGGATTAGGCTGTATGGGACTAAACTTCGGTTTCGGAACCGTTACCGACAAAAATGAGGCCATCAGATTGATCAGGAGAGCGGTTGAGCTGGGCGTCACTTTTTTTGATACTGCAGAAGTGTATGGACCCTTTACAAATGAAGAGGTAGTGGGCGAAGCTTTAACTCCCTTCCGTGATGAAGTGGTGATTGCAACCAAATTTGGATTTGACATACAGCATGGCAAATCAGTTGGATTGAACAGTCGGCCAACACATATCCGTGAAGCGGTGGAAGGTTCTTTAAAACGGCTAAGGGTGGAGACCATAGACTTGTTGTATCAGCATCGGGTGGATCCCGATGTGCCCATTGAAGAGGTGGCCGGAACGGTCAAAGAATTAATTCAGGAAGGGAAAGTAAAATATTTTGGGTTGTCGGAAGCCGGCATACAGAACATTCGCAGGGCACACGCGGTACAACCTCTTTCAGCTTTGCAAAGTGAATATTCCCTCTGGTGGCGCGAACCGGAAGAAGCAATCATCCCCACCCTCGAGGATCTGGGGATCGGTTTCGTGCCTTTCAGCCCGTTGGGTAAAGGCTTTCTGACCGGGAAAATGGATGAGAACACCAGGTTCGAACCGGGTGATTTCAGAAGTACGGTACCACGGTTATCGCAGGAAAACATAGGGTCTAATCTGATTTTTGTCGATTTTCTGAAGCGAGTAGCAGAACGTAAAAATGCGACACCGGCGCAGATAGCCCTTGCCTGGTTAAGTGCGCAAAAGCCCTGGATTGTTCCCATTCCGGGAACAACAAAAATTCACCGCTTAGAAGAAAACATTGCGTCAACCACCGTGGCGTTCACCATGGAAGAGCTGGAGGAAATTGATGCCGAAGCTGCAAAAATAATACCGCAAGGCGACAGGTATTCAGCAGGTTCAGCAAAAATGATCGACCGCTAACCGCTTGAGAGAGTATATTATTCAACCATATAGATATCGATTTATGAAGACGTACCGTACAATAGAAAATCACCCTAAAACAACCCTGATGGTATCTGCCATATTCCTGCTGCTTTTGGGTTCATCCTGTGCCAACAAAGATGAGAAACAAAACAGCGAAGTGATTCAAATAGAGGAACAGGGCAGCTTCACAGTCGGGGGAACCGTTATTGAGAATCAGGGCACCTTTGACCCCTATAACCAGACTCCGGAGGGGCAGACATTTCATGGTGATCATGCGTATGTATTTTACCAGGTCCCGGCAGATGCACGTGAATATCCGCTGGTGATGTGGCACGGGTTGGGTCAGTTCTCAAAAACCTGGGAGACAACACCCGACGGGAGGGAAGGGTATCAGAATATCTTTTTGCGAAGGCGCTTTCCCGTGTATGTCATCGATCAACCTCGAAGGGGAGATGCTGGCCGCAGTATGGTACCGGCGACAATTGATCCCGTCCCCGATGAACAGGGCTGGTTTGGCACTTTTCGTATTGGCATCTGGCCCGATTATTTTGAAGGGGTGCAGTTTGCCCGTGATTCAGCCACATTGGAACAATATTTCCGAAGCATGACCCCAAATATCGGGACAATTGATATCAACGTCAATGTGGATGCGGTTTCCGCACTTCTTGACAAGATTGGCGAAGCTGTCCTTGTCACCCATTCTCATTCGGGAGGGATGGGTTGGCTCACCACAGTAAAGAATCGAAACGTGAAAGGTATCGTTTGTTATGAACCAGGTTCCGGATTTCTGTTTCCCGAAGGTGAAGTGCCAGAATCTTTACCCAGTTCGGGCGGGTTGCTCGAAGCATTTGGCATACCTATGGAGGATTTCAAGCAATTGACCAAAATCCCCATAGTGATTTATTACGGTGACAATATTCCCGAAGAGCCTAACCCCAACCCGGGACAGGACGGATGGAGGGTGCGCCTTGAGATGGCTCGCCTTTGGCGGGATACGGTCAATAAATATGGTGGAGATGTAACGGTGGTACACCTTCCGGAAATAGGCATTAAAGGCAATACCCATTTCCCGTTTTCAGACTTGAACAATGTGGAAGTTGCCGACCTGATGTCGGAGTGGTTAAAAAGCAAAGAATTAGACCGATAAAAAAGAAGTATGCAGACAATACAACTTAACAATGGTGTTGAAATGCCAATCCTTGGGTTCGGAGTATTTCAAATGACAGATTTAGATGAGTGTGAAAAGAGTGTGCTTACAGCAATAGAAACCGGTTACCGATCGATAGACACAGCGGCTGTCTATCTGAACGAGACCGCTGTGGGGAATGCTATTAAACAAAGCGGTATCGCCCGGGAGGATTTATTTATAACCACTAAAGTCTGGATACAGGATGCCGGTTATGAAAATACAAAAAAGGCTTTTGATAGATCCTTAAATAAATTGGGTCTTGATTATCTTGATTTATACCTGATACACCAACCTTACGGTGATGTGCACGGTTCGTGGCGGGCAATGGAAGAATTATATAAAGAAGATAAAATAAGAGCTATCGGTGTAAGTAATTTTTATCCCGACAGAATGATGGATCTAATCGTTCATCATGAAATTTTACCGGCGGTTAACCAAATTGAGACACACCCTTTTCACCAACAAGTTGAAGCACAAAAATTTCTATCAGAGAATGGGGTACAGATCGAATCGTGGGGTCCCTTTGCCGAAGGGAGGAACAATCTTTTTAAAAATGAAGCTTTAGCATCCATAGGTCGGAAATACAATAAATCGATTGCCCAGGTAGTTCTTCGCTGGTTGACCCTTAGAGAGGTGGTTGTTATTCCAAAATCGGTTCATAAAGATAGAATACAGGAGAACTTTAATTGTCTTGATTTTGAACTTACAACAGAAGATATGCAAATCATAGCCTCTCTTGATTTGAAAACAACCAGTTTCTTCGATCATCGTGATCCGAAAATGGTTAAACTTCTCAGTTTAAATAAAGTTGATTTGTAGATTTCTGTTTTTAATAATAAAAGTGACGAATATGAATAAAAAAGGTAGATTTCATTTATTAACAGCCCTTTTTGGGACAATCAGCATGATTGCCGCTGCCCAGCAAAAGATAGACAATCCTTTTGGTCTGGTATATCAAGGTGCAATTACAGAAAACGTGCCGGGGAAAGTAAATATTCATCCGGTCCACTATCTGTTGCATGGCATCAAGATTTCAGCCAATGTATACACCCCTGCCAATTACAACCCGGCGAAAAATTATCCGGTGATCGTGGTGGCCCACCCCAACGGGGGTGTCAAGGAACAGGTAGCCGGGTTATATGCGCAGCGTTTGGCGGAATCGGGTTACATTACCATTGCTGCCGACGCTTCGTATCAGGGAGCCAGTGGCGGGGAACCCCGCAATACGGACAAGCCCGCTTTTCGGATTGAAGACATCCGGGGCATGGCCGATTATATCACAGAATATGCCGGTGCAGATGGCCAACGACTGGGATTGCTCGGCGTTTGCGGCGGCGGAGGCTATTCACTCGCGGCAGCGCAGACCGACAAGCGATTTAAGGCGGTGGCAACACTGAGCATGTTCAACTCCGGAATGGTCAGACGAAACGGATTCAGGGATTCACAACTGGAGACGGTTCAGGAACGGTTGAAACAGGCTTCTGATGCCCGTGCCCTCGAAGCTGCCGGTGGAGAAGTGCGCTACATGGCTGATTCCGAAACAACCGATGAGATGGCTGATCAAATGCCTTTTGACCTCTATCGCGAAGGTCATTATTATTACCACCGCACCCATGCACACCCCAATTCTACCTTCCGGTATACCACCGCTAGCCTGATCGACCTGATGGCTTTCGATGCAAACGACCGCATGGCGCTGATCAATCAGCCCCTGTTGATGATGGCAGGCAGCAAGGCCGACACCTATTACATGACCGAAAGTGCATTCAAACTGGCTACAGGAACAGACAATAAAGAACTGTTCCTGATTGAAGGTGCGACCCATATACAGACCTATTATGTTCCTGAGTATGTGGATAAGGCGGCCAGTAAGCTCGGAGAATTCTTTGATCGATACTTGTAAACAGGATAAATTAATTCAATCACACATTATGAAATCAACATTAATCGGACTTTTATTAACTGTTGTCAGTGTACATTTTGCCGTTGCCCAAAACGGTGAAGCAGAGCAGGAGATTATCAACCTTTCAAAAGCGAAATGGGAATGGATGGCCGGCAAAAATGTGGATGAATTGTCTAAATTCTTCCATGAAAAAGCCGTTTTTGTCCATATGGGAGGTTCATGGGGAACCGAACAGGAACTTAACATCATTCAAAGTGGTGGAATCTGGTACAAGAATGCCGATATCCACGAGGTATCCGTCAATATCATTGACAATACGGCGATTCTTTTGAACAGGATTACCCTCCTTGCCGTGGTTGGAAGGAATGAAGTGACCAATCCCTTTGAAGTAACCGAAGTATATATTAAAGAAGACAATGTCTGGAAGTTAGGTTCGCTATCGTTTACAAGATTGATGACCCCGGGAGCGCCAAAAGCAGCTGTGCCAACCCTGAAACTGAACAACGGAATGGAGATGCCACGGCTGGGTTTAGGCACTTTTGCCATCTCATACGAAGCGGCCAAGGAGGCTTGTCTGGAGGCATTCAGAAATGGCTTTCGACATGTGGACTGCGCCACCGCCTATCGTGTAGAGGGTGCTGTGGGCGAAGCAATGAAGGAAAGCGGTATTCCGCGTGAGGAATTTTTCATTGCCAGCAAGTTATGGGTGTCCGACTATGCAGATGGCAAAACATTGGAATCGATTGACAAAATTCTGGAACGCTTTCAGACCGATTACATCGACCTGCTTTACATCCATCAGCCTATTGGCGATTACATCGAATCCTGGAAGGAGATGGAAAAAGCTGTAGCATCAGGGAAGGTGCGTGCGTTGGGAATCAGTAATTTTGACGCCAGCAAAGAACGCTTCCATGCCATTGTAGATCACATGAAGATAAAACCTGTGGCGTTGCAGATCGAATGTCATCCCTATGCGCAGCGAAACGACATACGTGAATGGGTAAAACCTTATGACATCATCATTGAGTGTTGGTATCCTTTGGGACACGGTGATGAGGGTCTGTTGTCCGACCCGGTAATCAAAAAAATTGCCGATGCGCATGATAAAAGTATTGCCCAGGTTATACTCCGATGGCATATACAGGAGGGTTTCTCCGTCATTCCGGGGGCAACCAATCCCGTCCATATCAAGGAAAACATCTCTATTTTCGACTTTACGCTAAGCGATGAAGAGATGACTACAATGCGTTCGCTGAACAAGGACAAACGCTTCTTCAATGTGACGCTGGAACAGCTGGATAGTTGGGTTAACAGATAAGGTGATGGATATTAAGAAAATAGGTGCAGTTTTTTTTGTATGGGTAGTCGCATTATCTTTATACGCGCAACAAGCATATGATATTGCAGAAGTTGGTGGTCCCATCATACGAATATCTTCTGGACAAATTCAGGGAGCTACTGTCGATGATGTATCGGTTTTTAAAGGCATACCCTATGCCGCACCACCGATGGGTGAATATCGTTGGCGGCCGCCACAACCTGTGACCGCCTGGGAAGGAGTTAGGGATGCCCTGTCGTTTGGTCCTGACTGCGCACAGGGAGGATGGGGTACTGCTCCAGGAACCATTAGGGAAGGAACATCAGAAGATTGTCTCTACCTGAATCTATGGGTTCCGAGTGGAGCCAAACCCCAAAGCAAATATCCGGTGATGGTCTGGATCCATGGTGGCGCTTTTGTGGGCGGAAGTGGTGCAGGAGCTGTCACGGCTGGTGACGCGTTTGCAAAACAGGGTGTCATCCTGATGACCTTCAACTACAGGCTCGGTCGTCTCGGACACTTTGCCTTTCCTGCTTTATCCAGGGAGCATCCCGATGAGCCAAAAGGAAGCTACGCTTTTATGGACATGATTGCTGCTCTTGAGTGGGTACAGGAAAATATCACTGCTTTTGGTGGTGACCCGAACAATGTTACCATTTTTGGTCAATCAGCCGGAGGGGTTGCGGTACACTCACTGCTTACGATCCCACTGGCAAAGGGACTTTTCCACAAGGCTATCAGTCATTCCGGAGGCAGCAGGGATGGAGTGCTCACCGGCAGACCGATTAACAGGGAAAACGCTGATCCCTTGTATCCTGTTTCTGCAGAAACAATCGGTGTAAATTTCGCCCGTAAACAGGGCATTGAGGGTACGGATAAAGCTGCACTGGAAAAATTACGTGCCCTGAGTGTTGCGGAGATCGTGGACGGCGGTCAGGAAAATGATGGAGAGGGAGGTCCCCGAATTTATTCCGGCCCTATTCTCGATGGCAAACTTGTTGTGGAAACGGCTGAGAGTGCCTATAAAGCCGGTAGGCATCTAAACGTTCCACTCATCATCGAGAGCTGCAGTGCCGAAATCGGTGGGAACTTTGTTCATTCAGTCACTACAAAGGAAGAACTGTTTTCTGTTTTCGGTAAACTGGAGGAGGATGCAAAAGCAGCGTATGACCCGGAGGGAAACAAAGAGCTTGCCGAGATTGTCACCCTGTTTAATACCGACTGGGTATGGGCCGAACCGGCCCGCTTTGCAGCAAGGATCTTTGCCGCCAACGATGCACCGGCTTATATCTTCCATTATGGTTATGTTCCCGCCAACAGCCTGGAATGGATGCCATTTGGTGCCGGACACGGGGCTGAGATCGCCTACGTCTTTCACAATATCAACGCTCGCCGGGGTGTTGCTGAAACCACAACAACAGATGAAGAGGTGGCCCATATTCTGAACACATACTGGGCTAATTTTGCCAAGACGGGTAACCCAAATGGTGAAGGTTTGCCTCTTTGGCCCGGATATGATACCGAAAAGGAAGAAATCCTGGATATCCAACCGGATGGTCAAATTGTTGGCAAAAGTGATACCCGAAAACAAAGGCTGGATGTGATTGAAAAAGCAACCGAATGCAGGACTCGTATTCAGTCGAGAGGAGGTATCTGAACATGGCCTGATAAGTAAAAATTATGTTCAATATTTTCATGATAATTAGCATAAATAGCAAGAAAATGAGAGAGAAGAAGATTCCTACATTCACCGTTTTGATGATTGTTTTTTGTGTGTTTGGTAATTTGAATGCCCAAGATACGGCAGGCGAAAAGGATGTGTTGAGCCTGAAACAAAAAAGCCTGATTCCGATTGCAGCTTACACTGCAATCGGAGATTTGCATCAGCTAAAAACAGCACTGTAGGAAGGGCTGGATGCCGGATTAACGGTGAATGAGGTGAAAGAAGCAATGGTTCATCTCTATGCATACAGTGGATTTCCCCGCAGCATCAGGGGTTTACAAACACTCATGGAGGTAATCAAAGAGCGCGAATCAAAGGGAATAACAGATGAAGTGGGTAAAGATGCTTCAAGCATCATTGACGAGAGGAGCAAGTACGAGCGTGGTAAGGAAATACTGGAAGCCTTGACCGGAGTTCCGCAACCTGATACACAAAGTGGTTATGCTGCTTTTGCGCCGGTAATTGAGATATTCCTGAAAGAACATTTGTTCGCCGATCTTTTCGAACGTAATGTACTGACATTTGCTGAGCGTGAATTGGTAACCATTTCCGTACTCAGTAGCATCGGCAGGGCTGAACCCATGTTACGTTCCCATTTGAATATATGTCTGCATCTTGGATTCACCCCTGGCCAGTTAAATGAATTCATAGAAATCCTAAAAGTGAAAGTGGGTAAAAAAGAAGCACGGGAGGCTCAATCTGTTTTAAATGATTTGGTGAGCGATCGCATGAAAAAAAACAGAGATGAAGATAATCATCGCAATGAATCATGGTCGTCAAAAGGAAGCTTGACAAACAGTCCCAACTTTACAGGGACGGTATGGCTCAACATGCTTGGAACTACGGAAAGTGGACTGCATGCCAGTGTAGGATATGTCACCTTTGCTCCTGGAGCAAGAACACACTGGCATTCACACCCGGGTGGCCAGCTCCTTTTCGTCACAGAAGGAAAAGGTGTTTATAAAGCCAAAGGTCAACCAGCCCGATTCTTGCAGAAAGGCGATTATGTCGAAATACCTTCTGATGTTGTACATTGGCATGGAGCAACACCTGATAGTGAGTTCTCTCACATTGCCGTGAGCCTGAATACCGATTTGGGCGGGGCTGTATGGTCTGGTCCCGTTACTGATGATGAATACGATTGGAAATAGAATTTATTTTTCACATATATCATTGATAGTCCTTGCTTCAATGTTAAGAGGACAACAACTTTCATCCCCCCGTTATCACTGGAAACAGTGTGTGATTCCCCCTGAACTGTTATCACTATTACCGGAAGGAGGTGTAAAATCTAAACACTTATCGGAATCTCCGGTGAGTGTTTTTGTGATGAAAAGTTCCTTAGGTCAGTATTGCTGAAGAAGATGATGACATTGTATCGGAGAAGGACTGGACTGGTGCCCCTCTCAAGCCTCTCCCATACCCCTCCCAATCCACTCCCAAAAATTTGGGAGGTGCACAAGCGAATGTCTTTTTGTGGACCTCTCAATCTCCCAATTGTTTTGTTCGCGATTCATCACGATTCACCTCGTTGTGAAGTCAATGCCTTGCATCGTTTCTCAACAGATCAGATCAGCTCATACCGTTTTTTGTTTTAAAAACAATTGCAGATCTTTTTTTGAGCCGAAAAGTACCAACACATCATCACTCTCCAGGAGGTCATTGGCAGCAGCAACACCCAGAACCTGGGTCACGGTTCTTGTTTTACCCAATAAGCTTTTAACTTCTACTTCACGTAGGATGGTCAGGACCAAGATATTGAAATCTTTACGAAAACCAACCTCCATGATCGTTTTCCCAATAAAATCAACAGGGACCTTTGCTTCAATGATGCTGTAATTATCATTAAGTTCGAACGAGTCAACCACATTGCTTAACGACAATTTCTTCGTCCAGCGTTCCGCAGTCTCCTCTTCGGGGTGTACGATCTCATGGACACCAATTGCCTGTAACACCTTTTCGTGCAATGGATCGATTGCTCTGCTAATCAATCTTTTCACTTTGAGGTTCTTTAAAAGAGCTGTTGCCATGATATTTGCCCCCTGGTTTTCACCAATGGCCACCAGTACCACATCTGTTTCTTTTAGCGGGAGCCCTGAAACGGTGAACTCATCTGTGGCATCCATGCAAATGGTATAGCTGATATTTTCTTTATAAGCATCTACTTTCGACATGCTGATGTCAATGCCAATCACTTCGTTCCCAAGTGCAGTGAGTTTTTGTGCAAGTGATGCTCCAAAACTTCCAAGTCCGATAATGATAAATTTCATCTCAATCCAATTTAGTTTATGGTGATTTCCTCTTTTGGGTAGGTGTAGTTTTCATGCTTAATTTTCCGGAATGCGGCGATTGCTATTGAAAGCATGCTGACACGTCCAACAAACATTACAACAATAATGATAAATTTTCCGGCACTACTAAGGTCGCTTGTGATGCCCAAGCTCAACCCCACGGTACCGTATGCCGAGAAACATTCAAAGGCTATGTCAATCAGCTTTTTCCCGGGGTCGAAAATGGAGATGAGGATGATTGCCATGCCGACCACTATAAATGAGAGGGTTATAATGGCAAATGCTCTCCTTATCGACACATCTGCTATCTCCCTTCTGAAAACCTCAATACGTGATCTGCCTCTTGCCAGACTCATCACATTGAGCAGTGCGATGGCAAAAGTGCTCGTTTTGATGCCGCCGCCTGTTGACTGAGGCGAGGCGCCGATCCACATCAACAACATAACCATCAAGAGCGTTGGCAGATACAACGCAGCAGTGTCAATGGTGTTGAATCCTGCTGTCCTGGGTGTTGTGGCTCCAAAAAGAGCGGTGATTATTTTACCCAAGCCGTTGTGTTCTGCCAGCGTGTTGTTGTATTCAAGCAGATAAAAAACAATGAACGCAACCAATGAAATGAGGAGTGTTGTGATTAAGTTGATCCTACTGTTTAAGCTCAGCACCCAAGGGCGATGTTTTTTATTTCTTGATGAGTATGGCAGCAAGTTGGAAGCGAGATATTTCAAATAGTTTAGTATGTTCACCACAATTGGAAAGCCCAATCCTCCGATCACGAATGTGAGAATAACGATCAATTGCAGATAGTAGTTATAACGGAATCCTGTTTCATACAGGCTGTTGTTTAGCGTTGAAAATCCTGCATTACAAAAGGCAGAGATGGAATGAAACGCAGCAAAGAAGAGTTGTTCGGAAGGGGAGTGGAAAGCAGCCAGGTCCGTACCAGAATAAATCAATAGAGCCGAAAAGAGTTCTATTCCAAAAGTGATGAGAATGATGTACTTCAGTGTTGAAAACACCTCACCCAGTTTTTTAGAGCTTGTAATATCGCTCAGGGTCAATTGATTTTCATAGGTGGTGCCCCCCTTGAAGAAATAACCGAAATAACTGGCAAATGTGAGAATACCCAAACCGCCCAGCTGTATCAAAATCATGATGATCGTCTGTCCAAAGAGCGTGAAGTGGGTGCCGGTATCCACCACCGTTAGTCCGGTTACACATACGGCACTTGTAGCGGTAAAAAGAGCATCCAGATAGGTGATGCCCTCATAAGTAGCATTGGGTAAAACCAGCAGGAATGAGCCGATAAAAATGATCACCAGAAAACTGAGAATAAATATCTGGGCAGGGTTGAGCCTTGTTTTGCTGAGGTTTATTCTCATTTCAGAAAACTCTCTGACAAAAGAAAGCAACACGGCGATTTTGACCCAAATTGGATTTTCCAGCAACAGGTCGGTATCAAAAGGAGTACCAACAAACAGGTACATGTGAAAAATCCATAGGGTAAAGAGAACCGACAGCAGGTCAAAAATGAATACCTTTCTTTTTATGAGTGTGAATTTCTGAATATATCGTGAGAGGGTTGAAATTAAACCAACAACAAGAACAAAGAAGTAGAACCCATCAATAAATTTTTGGTAAATGATAGTCTGTGTATAGCCTAAATCAGAGATGATTGCTATCAGTCCAACAAGACTAACCCAAAATGCAATTCTATAAAATTGCCTCAGGTTGATTTTCATTTATTATTCTGTTCATTGGTCACCGATTTTGTATTGTTGTTCCAGGCCAGTCGTCGGTACGAAAGGGTGATGCGGGGAGCCCTGCCTCGTTCACCAGGTTACACTCCGGGTTGTCGGCCCAGCCGTAGCGAACCGCGACGGGGAAGGGCACTTTGGCTGAGCGCACCACCACCTCGTCGCCCTCGATGTACGCCTCGGCCCAGTGGAAGATCCTATCGGGGCCGGCGATGGTAAATCCTTTGAGGTTGCCCTCTCCCTTGACGGTAAGCCCGCTTGTGGAGGGTTTGAAACTGATGCGGATGCAATCTTTCCCGATCCGGTAGGAGTTATAGCGCGGTCCCTCGGCTACGAGATCCTCACCGTAGGTATGATGGCGTGCCAGCAGCGCCAAACGCTTGCCCACATCCTGTTTGTTCTTCGGGTGAATGTCTTTTGCATCACCAATGTCGATGGTGACTGCCATCCCGGTGTTGTGGAGGTGGAGGGTCTGTAACTGTGCCTCCCGCAGCTCTGCCCAACCTGAGGCTGCAGGCTCATCTTTGCGCTGCATGTAGTTGGCCAGCTGTACGAAGTAGAAGGGGAACTCGAAACCCCATTTTGTTCGCCAGTCGCGGATCATCAGCGGAAAGAGTGTGCGGTATTGATAGGCACGGCCGGCATTGCTCTCCCCCTGGTACCAGATGGCACCTCTGATGGTGTAGGGCACCAGCGGGGCGATCATGGCGTTGTAGAGCGTGGTGGGGTAGTGTGGACTCTCCGGATTTCGCTGTGGCGGCATCCCCACATCGTTGAGGTTGACCGCGGTACGGAACAACCACTCTCCGTTCAGGTTCTCCCGAAGGGTTTCTTTTCCTGCCGGAGCGATGTAGAGATCTGATTCATCGCCCATGAAGCCGCCCAGGCCGCCGGTATCCAGCACCCTTACGGTCAGGATTGCTTCTCCTCTCTTCACCTGGGCTCCGGGAATATGGTAACGTCTCGCAGTTCCGGCACCCTCGGTGGCACCGATCTTCTCACCATTGAACCAGGTCTCCTCGTTGTCATCGACCGCTCCCAGCGAGAGAATCAGATCCTGCCCCTCCCAGTCCTCCGGGATCTCGATGCGCTTGCGGTACCAGGCGATGCCATCGAACTCAGGCAGGCCGTTGTTCTCCCAGGGACCGGGCAGGGTGACGCTGCTCCATCCCTCTTCCGGAAACGATGCAGCAGCAGTTGCCACTTTACCATTTTCTATTCCGAAATCCAAAGCGTTTACCTGCTGGTGCCACTCGATGAACTTCTCTTCGAAATAGGCTTTTTGTTGTTCCTTGTCGTGCGGAAGCGCGGCATATTCCTCCGCTAGTGCCTTGAAGTCGGGCATCAGCTGGAGCGACTCCAGGCTGGTCCACGCCTCTGCCATGGTGCCACCCCAGGAGGTGTGAATTAACCCCACAGGCACATCCAGCTCCTGCAGGAGATCCCTTCCAAAGAAGTAAGCAGTGGCGGAGAAGTAGGGGATGGTTTTAGGTGAGCACTCCTGCCATCCTCCGGAAGAGATGGGCGGCAACTCCAGCGGATAGGTGCTGGTGGTCTTGTCTACCTGCAGCAACCGTAACCGGGGATGATTTGCAGCTGCGATCTCCTTTTCAAAGTTGAAGATCTTCCCCCAGCCGGCGAAGGGCATCTCCATGTTCGATTGACCGGAACAGATCCACACTTCACCAATCAGCACGTTGGAGAATGTAATGCTTTTGCTCCCGTTGATCACTATTTGATAGGGACCTCCTGCGGCAGGTGTCTCTATTGTTGTCTGCCACTTCCCTTCCCGGTTCGTCAACGCTTCGTAGCTCTTTTCGTTCCAGGATACAACAATCTCCACCTTGCTGCCGGGTGAATCGTTGCCCCAAATGGGTGCTTTTGATTTTTGTTGCAACACCATGTGGTCACTGAAGAGAGCAGATACCGACATTTGGGAAAATAAATTTGGTGAAGCAAAAAGGAAGATTCCTACGAAGAGAGAAAAAAAGAGCTGTTTTTTCATTGGAAATGCTGTTTTAGGTTTGACTAACGCAAAGGTATGGAATTATATGTAATATTATTTTCACAATAGTGTGGAATAATTCCTCAACATGATGGCTTTTCCATATGAATAATTTTATTAATTCAGATAAACATATTATTTTTGTTACAGATTCATTGAATAAAGAATAGAATTACGCGCATTGATTTTTATTTAATCCAACCAAAATCTTAACTATGTTTTTATTTTTTCGTAGTGATTACGCAAGCTTAAAAACATAGTTATTTTTTTTATTCTTTTTTTTAAACCCCAACACTTATTGATTTCATTTGTTATATCCATAAAACAACTGCTATGGGTTACGAGATTGAACGCAAATTCCTGGTCAATGGAGCATACAAACCGCATGCTCATAAACATTACCTGATGAAGCAGGGCTATCTCTCGCTATCAGGCATCAGTGTGGTACGAGTGCGTGTGAAGGGTGAGAAAGGATATATCACTGTGAAAGGAGCTGTGGGAGAAGGAGGAATCACCCGCCGCGAGTGGGAGTATGAGGTCCCTTTGCAAGATGCGGAAGAGATGTTGCTTCTCTGTGAGGATGCGGTGATTGAGAAGACCCGTTACCTTGTCAGGGTGGGGAAGCATACTTTTGAGGTGGATGAGTTCGCAGGTGTGAATGAGGGGTTGTTGATCGCTGAAGTGGAACTTGACAATGAGGCGGAATATTTTGAGAAACCTGACTGGCTCGGAACTGAAGTGACAGGAAATGTTCGTTATTATAACTCCTATCTCTCAATCCATCCCTACAGGGAGTGGGGAGACAAATAAAATAAATAAAATAAAAAAAAGCGGCACCTGCCGCTTTTTTTTTATTATTCCACGATGGTCACCCATCCATACTTGTCCGGCTCATCGCCGTACTGGATTGCACGTAACTTGTGATATAGCTTCTCGCTCACGGGGCCGGGCTCACCATTTTTCGAAAAGTGATAGGTCCTGTTCTCGCTGATGTCGTCGATGCGCAGGATGGGGCTGATTACCGCAGCTGTGCCGCAGGCACCTGCTTCCTCGAAGGTGGCGAGCTCCTCCTCCGCTATGGGGCGACGCTCCACCCGCATTCCCATCTCTTCTGCCAGCTGCATCAGACTCTTGTTGGTGATGGAGGGGAGAATGGATTCCGACTTGGGGGTGATGTAGCTGTTATCTTTAATCCCGAAGAAGTTGGCAGGGCCACACTCATCGATGTATTTCTTTTCTTTGGCATCGAGGTAAAGCACGGCGGAGTATCCCATCGCATGTGCCTTCTCGCCTGAGCGCAGGCTCGCGGCATAGTTGCCTCCCACCTTGAAGGTGCCGGTGCCGAGGGGTGCCGCCCGGTCGTATTCGCGCATGATCACCATGGGAGTCGGTTTGAAACCCTCCTTGAAATAGGGACCCACCGGGGTGACAAAGATCAGGAAGGTATACTCCTTCGATGGCTTCACGCCCACCTGTGCGCTGGTGCCGATCAGCAGGGGACGGATGTAAAGCGATGCACCACTCTCATAGGGAGGCACGAAGCGCTCATTTTTCTTCACTGCCAACAGCACCATCTCTTCAAACATCTCTACCGGCAGTTCGGCCATCATGATGCCCCGGCAGGATGATTGCAGTCGCTCGGCATTGTCGCGCATGCGGAATATGCGAATCCTTCCGTCTTTACCACGAAATGCCTTCAACCCTTCAAAAGCCTCCTGTCCATAATGCAGGCAGGTGGCCGCCATATGGAGGCTTAGCTCTTCGGAGGTCTCCAGTTGTGGGGCACTCCATTTTCCGTCGCGGTAGTAACTGCGTACGTTGTAATCTGTCTTCATGTAACCGAACGAGATGTTCGACCAGTCAATCTTCTCCATCTTGCAAAATTTAGCTGTACAACTATTAGTATCAGATTTGTCTCTCACAAATGTAGAGATAATTTTTGAAATTTGCCGAATTCACCAACTAAATCATTAATTTCGTATCCTCAATGATCGATCATCTCACCATAGCACGTATTCAGGATGCCGCGCAGATCGTGGATGTAGTCTCCGACTTCGTCACACTCCGACGCAGGGGAGTCAACTACGTGGGATTGTGTCCCTTCCATGACGACCGCACTCCATCCTTCTACGTCTCTCCCTCCAAGAATATCTGCAAGTGCTTTGCTTGTGGCGAGGGTGGCTCACCCATCCATTTCGTGATGAAGCACGAGCAGCTCTCCTACTACGAGGCCCTCAAATACATTGCCCGCAAGTATGGCATCGAGGTGGTGGAGAAGGAGTATACCGATGAGGAGAAGCAGGCCCAGAGCGATCGTGAGAGCATGTTCATTCTCAACGAGTATGCCCGCGACTATTTTGTGAAGATCCTTCACAGCCACCCGGAGGGAAAAGCGGTGGGGCTAAGCTATTTCCGGGAGCGAGGTTTCCGAGATGACATCGTGAAGAAATTCCAACTGGGTTACAGCCTGGAGCAGCGAGACGCTTTCTCTTCTGAAGCTCAGAAATCGGGATACCGGCGCGACTACCTGTTGAAAACAGGTCTTTCTGCCGGAGGAGATGACAACAGGCCGCTGGTGGATCGTTTCCGCGGAAGGGTGCTCTTCCCGGTGCACACCCTCTCGGGAAAGGTGGTTGCCTTTGGAGGGCGAATCCTCAAGAAGGTGGAGAACGTGGGCAAGTATGTCAACTCTCCCGAGAGCGAGATTTATTCGAAGAGCAGAGAACTATACGGCATCTATTTCGCTAAAAATGCCATCGTGAAGCAAGACAAGTGCTTCCTGGTGGAGGGTTATACCGATGTGATCTCTATGCACCAGGCAGGGATCGAGAACGTAGTGGCTTCCTCGGGAACCGCACTCACCCACGGTCAGATACGCATGATTCACCGTTTCTCGGAGAATATTACCGTACTCTACGATGGCGATGCCGCCGGCATCAAGGCGGCCCTGCGGGGCATCGACCTGTTGCTGGAGGACGGCATGAATGTCAAGGTGGTGCTATTGCCCGAGGGGGAGGATCCCGACTCGTTTGCCCGCAGGCAGAATGCGGAGCAGTTCAATCGTTTCATCGCTGACCACGAGGTTGACTTCATCCGTTTCAAGACGCAGCTGCTGCTGGAGGAGACCGGTGATGACCCTGTAAAAAGAGCCGGTCTCATCTCCAACGTGGTGGAGAGCATCGCCCTGATACCCAATTCCATCACCCGTTCGGTATACATACAAGAATCTGCGCAGATGCTTCAGATCCAGGAAAGGGTACTGATTGCAGAGACCAACAGGATAAGACGCCGCAACTACGACCGCAAGAAGGAGCAGCAGGAGCGGGAGGAGACTGTGGCGGCATCTAGAACAGAGGTTGTATCGGCCACTGTGAACGCTGCCACCCAGAAATTGGGTAAAACAGTCAAGGTTGGACCTTATGAGCGATACGAGCGGGAGGTGATTCGCTACGTGATCCGCTACGGCAACACCCCCATATATCGCAAGTATGAGAAGCAAAAGCGGAAGGAGGGAAAGAAAGTGGTAGAAGAGGATGTCCTGGTGGAGGAGGGTCCCGGTGTAACTGAATTTGTGCTTTTTGACCTGGAACGCGACAACATTGTTTTCACCAATGCGCTCTACCTTCGCATCTTTCAGGAGGCGTCTGAACACATGGAAGATGCAGCATTTAACTCCGGCCGTCACTTCATCTCACATTCCGACCAGGAGATCAGCCACCTGGCCTCTGAGCTGATGAGCGATCGCTATCAGTTGAGCAAGATTCACTCCCGGATCCTGGGAGAGGAGCTGGGAGACCAAAGTTCCCGTCTGCTGGAACAGAACCTGCTCCAAAGCTATGTTCCGCGTGCCACCACTGAGTTGAAGAATGCCTATGTGTTGCAGCGGATAGAAGCGGTGAAGAAGGCGCTGAAAAATGCTTCTTCGGATGATGAGAGCGAACTGATTGTCCAGTTGCAACAGTTGCAGCAGATCAAGAAACTGCTGGCCAAGGAGCTGGGAGAACGAATCATCCTGAAATATTAAAACGGAAACAACAAATAGAAGTACCAATATGTATCTTGAAACCAAAGAAGTTGTAAAACAGTATGCCCATCACCTGGCGCTCAACAAGGTGAACATATCGGTGCCACAGGGCACCGTTTTCGGATTGCTGGGACCGAACGGTGCCGGTAAGACCACCCTGATCCGTATCATCACCCGTATCACGGCACCCGATAGCGGGGAGGTACTCCTCGAAGGGCGCCCCTCACGGGCGGAGGATGTCTACCGCATCGGTTACCTGCCCGAAGAGCGTGGACTATACAAGAAGATGAAGGTGGGTGAGCAGGCGATGTACCTGGCACAGCTGCGCGGTATGTCGAAACAAGATGCCCACAGGGAGCTGATGATCTGGTTCAAGCGGTTCGACATCACGAGCTGGTACAACCGCAAAGTGGAGGAGCTCTCCAAGGGGATGCAGCAGAAGGTGCAGTTCATCTCAACCGTGATCCACAACCCCGACCTGCTCATCTTCGACGAGCCTTTTAGCGGCTTCGACCCTGTGAATGCCGATATCGTGAAGAATGAGATGCTCCGCCTCAAGGAGGAGGGCAAGACCATCATTCTCTCCACCCACAACATGGAGTCGGTGGAGGCGCTTTGCGACAATATCGCCCTGATTCACAAGTCGGAGGTGGTGCTGCAGGGACGCGTCTACGACATTCGCAATGAGCATCGTCCCGGCATCTTCCGCTTCCGGCTCTACGGCAACGGGTTTGATCTGGAGCACCCCTCTTTTACCCTGCTCTCGAAAGAACCCTACCACGAGTTCATCGACCTGCGCATTCGCAAGACAGAGAACATCAGCAGCAATGAGCTGGCGAAACTAATCTTCGACCGTTACGAGGTTGTGAGCTACGACGAAGAGCTGCCCACCATGAATGATGTATTTATTCAGACCGTCACCCAGTAATCCTTTTTACTGCTTGAGAACCTCATTATCATTTCATCCGAATCAATCGCACAAACATATGAACACACTTAGTTTAGTCATCCAACGGGAATACATCACCCGGGTTCGTAAAAAGTCATTTATCATCCTCACGTTGTTGATGCCGCTGTTGATGGTAGGGCTTACCTTTCTGCCGCTCTGGCTCTCCACCCTCAACGACGGGGAGGTGAAACGGATTGCCGTGATCGACCGGAGCGGCATCTATGCCCCCCTGCTGCAATCGACCGAAACATTTCATTTCGAGGTTATTGGCGAAGAAGCTCAGGCAGACGCCCAGACGAAGGTAGGGGGAGAGCTCTTTGCCATCCTGCAGATCACCGGCGACCTGAGCAACGATCAGGGATCGGTATCGCTCACTTCCGAGAAACAGTCGCCGCAGGAGTTGCAGTCACTCATCCGTCAGACGCTGCGGGAGAAAGTGACGCAGCAACGACTCGATCAGCTTTCCGGCAGCGGGGAGGTGGATAGCGAAGCCATCACGCAGGTACGGGAGATCCTTGAAGAGAGACCCTCCATCTCCCTGCAGACCTTGCGGATGGGGGATGACGGCAGCGTCACCGAGTCTTCCACCGAAGTGGCCACCATCATCGGCATGGTCTTCACCATCCTGATCTACATGTTCATCCTGATGTACGGCAACATGGTGATGCAGGCCGTGCTGGAGGAGAAGAAGACACGCATCGTGGAGGTGATGGTCTCCTCGGTGAAACCGGTCAACCTGCTCATCGGCAAAATCGTGGGGATCGGCCTGGTGGGTATCACCCAGCTTGCTATCTGGGGCATCCTCGCCGGGGGGCTTTTCAGCCTGCTATCGCTCTTCATCGCCTCACCCGAACAGGTTGCATCCATGAGCAGCGGCATGGGAGGCATGGCCGATATGAGCGCCATGGGCAATGTGGGCGGAGTGGAAATGCAGGGCATCATGAGTGCCATCCTCAGCATCAACTGGCTGGAGGTGATTCTCTTCTTCCTGCTCTTCTTCATCGGCGGTTACGTGCTTTACGCCTCCATCTTTGCCATGTTCGCCTCGGCGGTCGACAGTGAGGAGGATACCAGTCAGTTCCTCACACCGGTCACCCTGCTGATCATGTTCGCCTTCTTCGCCGGCTTCTACAGCGTGAACAACCCCGACGGGCCACTTGCCTTCTGGGCATCACTGATCCCCTTCAGTTCCCCCATCGTGATGATGGTGCGTATTCCCTTTGGCATTCCCCTCTGGGAGAAGCTCCTCTCCATCCTGCTGCTCTACGGCACTTTTATACTGATCTCTGTGGTTGCTGCCAAGATCTACCGCGTGGGAATCCTGATGTATGGGAAGAAGCCATCGCTCAAGGAGATGTTCAAATGGGTGCGGTATAAATAAGCGCAATATTATGGCTGAAAATCCGACAAAATGTTGTATATTTGCCGTACAAGTAGCAAATGTATACAAATAACCCCTTTCTTCGGGTGTAAGCCTTTCATAATGCTGTTTGGTTCCCATGGAAGTCAGACAGCTTTTTTTCATTTGGAGAAAGGGCATAAACAGGGATAACAATGAAATTCGAAAAGATGCATGCCGCCGGCAACGATTATATCTATATCAACCTCTTCGAGGAGCGGATTGAGGATCCTGCTGCTCTCTCACGGAAACTGAGCGACCGCCATTTCGGGGTCGGGGGCGACGGAGTGGTGTTGATCGGGCCTTCAGAAGTGGGCGATTTCTCCATGCGGATGTTCAATGCCGATGGCAGCGAGGGACTGATGTGCGGCAATGCCGCACGCTGTGTGGGGAAATACCTTTACGAGCGGGGACTCACCAACAAGCGTGAGATTGCTTTGCAGACGCTGTCGGGCATCAAACAACTGCAGCTGACGGTTGCTGACGGTTGCAATCAGGTTATACAGGTGCGTGTGGATATGGGTCCCGCGATGACCGACGGGAGCCTGATGCAACCACCTCAGTCTCTGTTGTCGGAGATTGTTGAGCATCCCCTGGAAGCAGCAGGAGCGCGCTATCCTGTCACCTTCATCTCTATGGGCAATCCCCACGTGGTGATATTCAATGAGGAGATTGACAAACTTGATCTGCCCCTTATCGGCCGCGTGATTGAGCATCATCCACTCTTCCCGCAGCGTACCAACGTGGAGTTCCTGGAGATCATCAGCCCCAGTGAGCTTCGGATGCGTGTCTGGGAGCGTGGCAGCGGTGAGACACTCGCCTGTGGAAGTGGTGCCTGTGCAGCGCTGGCTGCCGCAGTGCTGACCGGGCGTGCCGATCCTGCAGCATTGGTTCATCTTCGTGGCGGCGACCTCCGGGTGGAGTGGGATAGGGAGCAGAACAGGGTTTTTCTTACAGGCGATGCCCACTTCGTTTTCAAAGGAGAGGTGCATTGATTCACACAACAACACATCAACATATTATGTTTCAAATAAACCAACACTATCTTCAGCTCGGTGAGAGCTATCTGTTTAGTACCATTGCCGGGAAAGTGAAGCATTTTCGTGCTGCTCATCCCGATGCTGACATCATACGGCTTGGCATCGGTGACGTTACGCTGCCCCTCACTCCGGCTGTGATCAGTGCCCTTCATGGGGCAGTAGATGAAATGGGGGTAAAGGAGAGCTTCCGCGGCTACGGCCCCGAACAGGGGTATGCTTTCCTGCGGGAGGCGATTGCCGAGACCGACTTCCAAAAGCGGGGTATTGGCATCTCTCCCGGTGAGATCTTCGTGAGCGACGGCTCCAAGAGCGACACCGGCAACATCGGCGATATCCTGGGAGAGGGGAATCTGGTAGCCATCACCGACCCGGTCTACCCGGTTTACCTCGATACCACCCTGATGCGCATCGGCAAGAGCGGCAGGATACGACTGTTGCGCTGCAGTGAGGAGAACGGCTTTCTGCCGGAACTGCCGGAAGAGAGGGTGGATATTGTCTATCTCTGCTATCCCAACAACCCTACCGGCACTGTGATGACACGGGAGGAACTCACGAAGTGGGTCGACTGGGCACTGGAGAACGGAAGCCTGATTCTGTTCGATGCCGCCTATGAGGCGTTCATTCGCGATGAGACCATCCCCCGCAGCATCTATGAGATCGAGGGTGCCAAACGATGTGCCATCGAGTTCCGCTCCTTCTCCAAGAGCGCCGGCTTCACCGGGCTGCGGTGCAGCTACACGGTGGTACCCCGGGAGCTTAAATCGGTCACTACCGGTGGTGGTGAGGTCTCTCTTCACCATCTCTGGAACAGGAGGCAGTCTACCAAGTTCAACGGCACTCCCTACATCATCCAGCGTGCTGCCGAAGCGGTTTATACCCCGCAAGGGCAGAAGGAGATGCAGGTGATGATCGACAGCTACATGCAGAATGCAATGGTGATCAGAAAGGGCTTGATGGCAAATGGATATACCGTTTTCGGGGGAGAGCACTCACCATACATCTGGCTGAAGTGCCCTGACGGACTCGATTCCTGGCGGTTCTTTGACCGGCTGCTCGAAGAGTGCCATATTGTTGGGACACCAGGCAGCGGTTTCGGCGAAGCCGGTGAAGGCTATTTCCGCCTCACCGCTTTCAACAGCGCAGAGCGTACCACTGAGGCTATCGGCCGGATCGCCCGGCTTTCTTCCACCAGATGAGGAAACCGGTGACCGGTAGGGAGCATCCAATCAGCGACGTAAGCGCATAGAGAAGGATACCGGGCAGGCCGATGATCTCGCCGGTATGCAGCGGCAGTGAGATATCGATGAACTGGCGGTGTAAGGAAAGGTCACTGAACCGTTCAAGACTGCGCATCTCACCTTTCTGATCGAAAGTGACTGCATCGGTAACCTTGGCCCCGAGGAGGTTGTGGGTGTTGATTTTACTCACCCGGTAGCGTGGGTTCTCAGCGTCAGCCATCTCGATGGTGGTTGTGGCTGGGTAATCGAGGTAGCTGTCAGCCATCGCTTTTATCTCGGATAGCGAATAACGAATCCTCTGCAGACCTTCTCTCTTCTCCGCCTCTTTTTCCATCATCTCCTCCATCAGTGCCGCGAATGCATCCGAAACCTCATTGTCTGCCTGAGCTTCTTGCTGCAGGATTGGTTCACCCCCCAGGGTGATGATTACCGCGTTCTTCATCCAGGGATAGGCGATATACAATCCTGTGAGGGAGATGAAGAGCAGCGGAAGAAACGCATAGACGCCCAGTACACGGTGCAGGCTGTAGTTCAGCTGGAAGCTGTTTGCTTTCCAGCGCACCTGGAGTGAAGCCTTGATGGTTCGCCACCGTCGGGATTTAGGCCACCAGAGAATCATTCCCGACAGGAGCAGGATCACGAAGATGATCACCGATATTCCTACTACCTGCTTTCCCGTTGTTCCCAGCAGGAGATTTTTATGCAGGCTGAGCAGCATCTGAAAGAAGGGCTCAGAGTTCCGGTTGTAATGTCCCTCTACCTCCTCACCTGTGTATGGGTTGAAGTAACCAGTGCTGCTCAGGTTGCTTTCACTTTCGCGGTAGGAGACGATCAGGTTTTTCTTTTTGCCAGAAGGGAGTATGATTGTCTCAATCACCATTCCCCTGTCGTGAAACAACGACTCAATTTCTTCAGCCTGCAACAAACTTTCTCCTTTAGGCACTGCCGCATTCAGCAGTTCGCGGTTCTGGAACTGCTGGTAGGGGGTGCGGAAGGCATAGAGGCTGCCCGCTAGGCAAACGATGAAGAGCACGACGGATGAGAGCAGCCCCAACCAGAGGTGGGAGAGTGATATCAGATAACGGAAAAGGGACTCACTTCGTCCCTTTTTTCGAAACAGGGATTTTAGCAATCGCATATCAATGACCGCCCTGAGGCGTAACATCCTTGACGATTTCAAGGTACTGTTCGTATTGCGTTTCGTTGAAAACCTGTTTCAATGCTTTTTTTCGCTCCGCATCGTATTGATTCCAATAATCCCTTGCCAGTTCTCCATTGCCATGGTAGAAATCGTGCGCATCGTGATAGGACTTCTCAAATGCCTTGTTCACAGCCTCCAGCATCTGAGATTGCGATGCATCGAGTTGGAGCTCGCCTTTGATACGGTTGATCAGTTCTTCCGAATAACCTGGCCGGCGACGGCTGTTCTGTGCCGTGAAGGTTTCGTACTGCTTCATTTGTTCTTCGTTCAGGATGGTTGCCATCTCGGCAGATTGCTGTTTGCGAAGTTCATCCATCTTTTCGAACATCGTCATCCTGTCCACCTTTCCGTCGGCTCCTGTCCAGGCAGTACGGCCGGCCTCCTGGATTCCGCGGTATTTTTCCAGCAGCGCGTCATACTGTTTTTCCTGCTCGCCTGTCAGTTGCAGTTCCTGCTTGAGTGCCTGGTAGTCGGGACCCCGGCGGCGGTTCGATTGGTTTGAGTTCAAACTGTCGCTCTTTGCTGTAACTGCGGTACTCTTTTCTGATTGTTTACCGTTGCCCTGACAAGAAGTGATCAGAAACAGTGCAAAAAGAGTGATAATGGTAAGTTGTAAATTTTTCATATTAGTGGATGATGTTTATGGGTTGTATCCCTCCCGGGAGCTGTTCCTCGGGAAGGATCAACCCTGTGATTCAATAAATTCCGATGTAATGGTTTCCCGCTTTGTTAATGAGTCGGGCTCCCTTAGTCACGGCACCGGTGCGGCTGTTGAGGATGTAGATGTGACCATCCTTGCCCACCGGGGTGACGGCAACGTAGACCTCATCGCCATTCACCAGGAAGCCCTGGTACTGGAAGAAATAGAGATCTGGGTCATAAGGCAGTTCCACCTGACGGGCTGTTCTGTCAGTCAAATCGATTCGTGCCAGGAAGCTCTGACGTTCTTCGGCATTGAAGGTAGAGGGGGCGGAGCCGTCGTGGCTGTACATCACGTAGGCAATACCGTTACCGGCATAGCGCCAGCTCTCGATGTAGGAGTTGGTGATACCAAGAGCTTCGTCAAGGCTGAACCGGTATGTGTTGTCATATTGGTTGTTGCTGTTAATCCGCAGGATCCAGGAGCCATTGCTGCCCCGCTGTGTTGCCTGGTAGATGTTGCCATCGTCGCCGAGGAAGCTGTTGAAACTGCGATAGCCGCTGCAGTCGCCGTCGGCTACCGTGGAGGTGATCACCTGCGGGTTCTCCAGTGAGGGGTAGTCGACCACTACCGACTTGGTGCCGAGCCGTTCAAAGCCGCTTTCTCTTTCACCCGTCAGCGGGTTTCTTTTCTGCATCCAGGTACCGATGATTACCTTGTTGCCCGTCTTGTTCAGCACCGGTGCATCGAGCCGGAAGAGGGTGTGTCCTTGCAGCTCCTCCTCCTCGGAGAGGGGTATCTGGTACTGCTTATAGCCTGTGATCTCAACTTTCTGCAGGTCGAGTGACAGCACGGTGGCACTGCCCCGGTAGTAGCGGAAGGGTTCACCGGAGCCTGATGTTGCATTGTTGGCGGTGATATTTGTCACGTTGACTGCGATGCCGGCCTGATCACCGTCGAACAACTTGGCCCAGCGGGGCGAGCTGCCGGCATATTGCGCAATGCTCACCGACACATCTTCCTGGATGAAGTTCTTGCCACCATTCACGATGTATCGGGAGAACTCACCTCCGTTTTCACCTGTGTAGGCGATGTTGAAGAGGGTGTTGCCATCTTCTGACGATTGCAGGCGTGCGGTACGGTTGGATTTCACGCCAAATCCTTCCTCGAATACGTTGATGGAGATGTTCGGGTCACGGGCATCCTCGTAGCTGACCGCATAGACCATGGTACCCCCGTTGCCATCACCGGCGTTTTCACCCATCAGGGCACCAGCCACGGTAATCCATCGTTCGGTATCGGGAGGTGTTTCCAGGTTGTCTGTGAGCGTTTCATGCTCACAGCCGGTGAAGAGGAAAGCTGCTATAGCGGTGAAAAGTGTTGTTCTGAATAGTTTTGTGTTCATAATGCTGGTTTTATATGTTGATGTGATTGATGGTGTAGTTCAGCTTGAGGTAAAACGCCCTACCCGGTTTCTGTACGGCAAAATTGTCGTACACCTGTCGGTCGAAGAGGTTCCTGACATCGAAGCTGACCACAAATTTCTTTCCCGGAAATAGATAGCTGAATCCGGCATCCTGGATGAACTGGCGGGGCACCCTAAAATCTTCAATATCGAGCCAAGTGGTCTGGAAGCTCTCAACAAAACGGAAGCTATAATGAATGTGGAGTTGCGATCGTTTTTGCAGGAGGTTGAAGAGGGTGTATTGCGCCGTACTGTTGAATGTGAACCAGGGTTCGTTGGGCATCTGCTTCCGGTAATAATCGAGCCGGTTGCCGCCGGCATCCTCTTTCATGTTGAAGAGGGTGTTGAAACGGGAGAGGTTGAACAACAGGCTCAGCTTGTCGCCGTAGGCATAGTTGGCTTCCGCCTCAATGCCCAGCGATTGTGTTTTGCCCAGGTTCTCAAAGGGGCTGGTCTGGATGGCATCGTTCAGGCGTGGATTGATCTGTCGCACGATCTTGTCGCGGGTATCCCTTAAAAAGCCGGTGGCAGAGAAGGAGAAACGCTGTGCTCCCATGTAGTAATCACCGGCTTTGAAGCCTATGTTGAAGTTGTTGCTCACCTCGGGGTTGATATATGGGTTTTCGACAATGTTCTCACCAATGCTACCAAACACCTCATTCTCTGAGGGCATCCTGACAGCCTTCTCTGCAGAGCTGAGCAGCAACAGCTCCGGCAGCAGAGCATAGGAGAGTGCAAGACCATAGCCGGTAGCTTTTCTGGTGCTGTTCACCCGTTCTTCGGTACGGACCTGCTCGCCATTGTCAAGTGTCAATACCGGGTCCATCCGGTCGATCATCTGCCGGTAGAATTTTGCAAAGAGGTTGCTGCGCAGGCGATCACCGTGGGAGGTCATCTCATAAGAGAGGGTGGCAATTTGCTTCTGAAGATCGCGTCTGCCCACAAAGGCTTGTTCCACCTCTGAACGCATCTCATCAAACTCCCGCCGGTCGATGGTGTAATAGGAATGGTTAATCAGCACCTTGTGACGTGGCACTATCGTGTAAGCAAGTCCCGATCGAAGGGTGAAGACATCCCGGTCGGTATGGCTGATGGTGGGGGCACCCTGCTGCGCACCGTTCGGCCGCAGGATGGGATCGCCGTAAAGCCCCAGGCTCTTCTCGCCATACCAGTTGTAGTTCCATCTCACCGTGTCGTTCACCACCTGGCTGCGGTTGCTGAAGACCGCGCTGAGCTGCAGGTCGAGTCCCTTTACTATAAAGTTCTGCTTGCGGTAGAGCAGGTTGAAGGCATGTGATTGAGACTCGGAGAAGCGTCCAATGTAGGGGATTGACATGTAGGTGCCATGCTGTATCTCGTTGTAATCGTCCGAGCCGTTGTATCCCACGAAGAACTGATTGGCCCAGACCACATTGGTGAACCCCAACTCTATGCGGCCCCCCGCTGAACGATAGGCATCGTTGAACCGTTTGGCACGTACATACTCATAGCGCCCGTTGGGGAGGATGTTGCGCACGAACTTCCCCCACACCTCATAGTCGTTGTCGGAATAGTTGTGGAACCCGGAGAGGTTAAGGGTGAAGCCTGTTCTTTCGTCACGGTAACGACCGTCGATGTTTGCCTGAGAGGTGTTGAAGGAACCGTAGGAGAGCGATGCCGAGAGACTGTTGCGCATGTTCTTCTTCAATACCACGTTGATGGCCCCGCCCAGCGCATCATCGGTCAAGTGGGAAGGAATCACCCCTTTGTAGACCTCGATACGTTCAATCAGTGACGGGGGAATGCTGTTGAGACTGAAGGAGGATCCATATGCTGAGATCGGGATGTCGTCCACGAAGATGCGAACCGAGTTGCCCGACATGCCGTTCAGGTTGTAGTTGACCGCCGAGCCCAATCCTCCATTCTGGCGAACGGTGACCCCCACACTCCTGTTGAGGAGGTCGTTGGTCTGAATGTTTTTAAGCCCCTCCTGCTCGGTTTCAATTACATTCACTGCAAATCCTTTGGTCTCGATGATTCGCTTCTCGGTAGCACCTTTCACGATCACCTCACCCAATTGGTAGCTGCTCTCTCTGAGCAGCGGGGAGAAGGTGACCAACGATTGGTTTACGGTGACAGGGGTTACACTTTTCTGGGTTTCAATGGATCGTACCTCTACCTGATAGGTGCCATAGGGGATTCCCTTCAGTTCGTACTGGCCGTTCAGGTCGGTCACACTATGCAGTTCCAGTGCCTGAACATAGACTACCGCAGCCACTACGGGGGTGCCATCTTCAAACTGCAGCGTTCCCCTTATTGTGCCTGTCTGGGCTAAGGTGACGAGGGTAAAGGAATAAAAAACAAAGAACAATAATGTATATAATTGCTTCACACTGATTTTCATTTTGGGCAGATCTCTAATCTACCCTGCAAAATTATACTTGTGACAACAAGCCTGCAATCGCTATTTATGGGTAAAATAGAACCGATTTGCAGTTTTTTGTGGCCATTGTAGGGGATAGTGGAGAACGCTCCCGACCATGCCAGTTTGCCAGTTCTCGTTTTATTCGCTATTTTTGTCCCCTCAAACCCCACGCTATGAAGTACAAAGCAATCCTTCTTTTGCTGGTTAGCTCCACCCTCCTGTTGTCGGCACAACAGAAACCGTCGCAAGAGTGGCTCGACCGGAAATTCTCGATGTTCATCCACTTTGGGCTCTATTCAGTCTATGGAGGTGTCTATGAGGGGCAACCGGTAAAAAGAGGCTACAGCGAACAGATCCAGTCGTTTGCGGGCATCTTCAGCGACTGGTATGGAAACAGTGTCAAGCAGTTCAACCCGGAGCAGTGGGATCCCGATGCGGTGGTAACGCTGGCCAAGGAAGCGGGAATGCGCTCGATTGTCTTCACCTCGAAACATCACGATGGCTTCTGCATGTACCACTCGCAATATACCGGTTTCAACATTGTGGATGCTACCCCTTACGGGCGTGATCTGATGAAAGAGCTGGCCGATGCCTGCGCACGGGGTGGCATCGGGTTTGGTGTCTATTTCTCGCTGATCGACTGGCATTACCCTCACGCCTATCCCATCTCCAGTCACAACGCCGACCCGCTCACCCCTGAGCATTACGCCTACAACCTGAAGCAGGTGGAGGAGATCATGACCCGCTATGGTGATCTCTCCGAGATATGGTTCGACATGGGATCGCTCACACCGGAGCAAAGCAAAGGGCTCTATGAGCTGGTGAACCGTTTACAGCCGGGTTGCATGATCAGCGGCAGGCTGGGCAATGATTTTGTGGACTTCAGTGTGATGGCCGACAACGAGTACCCTGACTACAGCCTCTCTGTGCCTTGGCAGACTGCTGCCTCGGTGTTTGATGAGACATGGGGTTACCGCTCCTGGCAGGAGCGGGGTGCCCTGCAGTCGAAGGTGGAGGAAAAGATCGAAAGTCTGATCAAGGTGGTGAGCCGTGGGGGCAATTACCTGCTCAATATCGGTCCGCGAGGAGATGGTAGCCTAGTGCCTTTTGAGCAGGAGCTGCTGCAGGCGATGGGACGATGGCTTCAAGCCAACGGTGAGGCGATCTACGGCAGACGGGCTGCTCCTTTTCACCGTTCTTTCCCCTGGGGAGAGGTGACCGCCAGTAAGGATGCGCTCTATCTCTTCGTGAAGCGGGAGTATGCCGGAAAAGAGATTGAACTGGATCATCTGGATGCGAAGATTGGTTCGGTACGGTTGCTCTCCTCCGGAGAGTCGTTACGTTTCATATCCAGGGGCGGTAAAGAGACCACAACCCATATTGTCTTGCCCCAACAGTTTACCTCCTCCTATGAGGTGTTGAAGGTGGCCTTCCGTGACGGCTTCAGTGTCATCCCGGAAAATGTGGTGAACAACGGTATACTTATGCCGAGCAATGCGGAGTGTGAATTCGGTCACTCCAGTCTCAACTATTACGCCGGCTACAAGAGCCTGCTCGCATACAACTGGTCGTTTGCATCGAAGAAAAAGGAAATCACCCCTGAAATTTATTTCACGGAGGATGAAACAGGGAAAAGCCTGCTGTTGCAGGCGGATGTCACGAGACAGGAGGTGACACTACGCTCATCCCTTTATCAGACCATCAGGACATCGGAAAAAGATGTGCAATGGGGGCCCATTTACCGAAAGCCGGGACGCGGGGTGTTCGGCTTCCTTGAGGAGGAGCGTGCAACACCAGTGAACGCGCAAGAATTGGAGGAGAACTGGGAGCAGGTTACCGATTTCCGGTACGGAGAAAAGCTTACCCTTCCCTTGGGGGAGCGGGAGAGCCTCCTCTTCCTGCAAGAGATTCACTCCTCGCGTGATCAGTTGGCAGCGGTGGAGATTGGCAGCGGCAACGCGGTCTATATCCTGCTGAACGGACGTTACCTCACCGCCCACTTTTCACCTGAAAGGGTGAACCATCAGCGAGAAACGGTGTTAATCCCATTGCAAAAGGGGTTGAACCAGCTGGTTGTAAAATATTACAACGGCTTTGAGGAGGAGTTGTGCTACAGCCTCACCCCGCTATGGGAGTGGCGTCGCTATGCACAAAAGCTGCCGACAATGCAGCTTTCCCGCCAGGAGCTGCACAGGCTCAGGCTGAGCGATAAAAACCCACTGTCGAAGGTATCTCCCCTGAGAATGAATAACATTGAGATCAAACTCTAAACGAAGAAGAATTGAAATCACAGGAAAATATGAAACCACTCTTTATCCAATATCCATCGTGCGGCACCTGCCGCAAGGCGGCCAAATGGCTTGAAGCAAACCAGGTTGAGGTCATCTCCCGCCACATCGTGGAGGAACGTCCCACAAAAGAGGAGCTCACAAGGTGGGTTGGTCGCAGCGGACTGCCCATCAGCAAGTTCTTCAACACCTCCGGGCAGGTCTACAAATCGGAGAACCTGAAGGAGAAGGTGAAAACGGCCACCTCTGACGAGCTGCTTGATATCCTCGCATCCAACGGCATGGTGGTGAAGCGTCCATTGGTGGTGACCACTGATTTCGTGCTGGTGGGGTTCAACGAGAAGGAGTGGAAGGAGAAGCTGGGTTAAAAAGATATTGGTAAAAAAGAAAAGCGAATGAAGATTGCCCATTTGGAGTTCCCTGACCGGCCGGTATTCCTGGCCCCGATGGAAGATGTGACCGATATCGGCTTCCGCCTGCTCTGCAAGCGGTTCGGTGTTGACATGGTCTATACTGAGTTCATCTCGAGCGATGCGCTGATTCGCGATGTGAAAAAGACGAAGGCAAAGACGCTCTTTAGTGAAGAGGAACGACCTATCGGCATTCAGATCTACGGCAGCGACCCCGACGCGATGGTGGAGGCAGCAAAGATCTGTGAGGAGGCGGATCCCGACCTGATTGACATTAACTTCGGCTGCCCGGTGAAGAAGATTGCCGGACGTGGTGCCGGTTCCGGGATGATGCGCACCCCTGATGTGATGCTTGAGATCACCGAGAAGGTAGTGAGGGCGGTGAAGAAGCCTGTGACGGTCAAGACCCGGCTGGGGTGGGACGACAACTCGAAAATCATCGTGGAGCTGGCGGAACAGCTACAGGATTGTGGCATAGCGGCCCTTACCCTGCACGGGCGCACCCGTGCGCAGATGTACAAGGGGGAGGCGGACTGGAGCCTGATCGCTGCGGTGAAGAACAACCCCCGCATGACGATTCCCATCATCGGTAACGGCGATGTGACCACCGTGGAGGGGTGCCGCCAACGGTTCGATGAAACGGGTGTGGATGCGGTGATGATCGGCCGCGGCAGCATCGGACAGCCTTGGTTCTTCGAGGAGGTAAAGCATTACCTCAAAACCGGTGAACACCTGCCTAAAAAATCTTTCCAATGGTATCTCGATATCCTGAAAGAGCAGATTCAGCAAAGCGTGGAGCGCACCGATGAAATCAGGGGTATCCTGCACAACCGACGCCACCTGGCTGCCAGCCCCATCTTCAAGGGGATCCCCGACTTCAAGGCAACCCGCATCGCGATGTTGCGTGCCAATACGCTGGAAGAACTTTTCGGCATCATGGATGAGATACAGGAGAAGTATGAAGTAAAGTAGGATCGTGTAATACAAAACGAGGGTGAATCAGAATCGATTCACCCTCGTTTTATTTTGTGGCAGAGAAGTGTATTACTTCATCAACTTCCTGATCTCATCACCCCAGACATCATCCTGCATATCGAATCGATGAGGTTTCAACATCCGTTCGGAAGTCATGCGTTCTACTTGCGAGGAACGGAAAGGTGTATGCAGCGCTTTGGCACTACTGCTGCGTGTGGTGCCGGTAATCAGGGAGAGCGCCTTTCCCAGCATCGGGTCGTTGCTGTCTCCGAAGGGGTAGAGGTAGAGATCTGCAAACTCATCCACCTCGTAGTCGGGAGTGAAGCCGGCAGTGAAATCGGAGAAGCCCAAGCTGTTGGCATAGCGCACGATGATGGGTTGCATGCCCCACTTGTTTTTCGGGTCGTCCTCCTCGTAGATGCTTGTGGAGCCAACGTTCTTGCCGTAAGTGGTCTCTCCTATCAGGGTCACCTCCATATAGGGGCTCAGTCCGTTGATCACGAACTCGCTCGCCGAGGCGGTCCAGTCTTTCACCAGGACGTAAAGGCGCGGCAGGTTCATCGCCGGGATTTGATAGCTGGTCCCCTCTATCTTGTCGATGAAGTACTCTTTGTTGTAGTCTGCACCATATTTATTTCTCATTGAGTTGTGTATGATGCTGTTGTACTCTGAGGTGACCAGGATGTTGTCGGTTGAGCGATCCTTCACCAGTGCGCTGGAGAGCGCAATCGCCGAGGAGACCGCACCGCCGCCGTTGTAGCGCAGATCGAGTACCATGTCGGTGATTCCCTGCGACTGTATGCTACTCAGCCGGTCCATCAACTGCTTGTCGTAGCTGTTGCTGTCATCGCCGTTGTCCCGTGCGAAGAAGTTGTATACCAGGTAGCCCACCTTTTGGCTGCCCACGGTATAGACACTATCCATATAGATGGGGTTCTCGGCATAATTGCTGTGCATCTGGATGGTCACATCATTTGAGTTGGTCAGCTTGTAACTCGGGTAATCTTCATCCTCAGGACCTACGCTGCTGTCCAGCGTCCAGTCAGCCATACTCAGTGTCTTGCTGCCGGTACCGCCAAACAGATCCTGGTAGTTGGACGAAGTGATGTTCTGCCCGTTGATCTTGGTCACAAAGCGACCCCTGGTGATTCCCTTAGTCTCAGCATCAGTGTTTTTGCGGGGGTAGAGCACCAATGCATAATATTGGGTCTCGGTTACTCTTACAAAGATGTATTCGAAACCGATTTCATCGGAGCTCACGCCTGTGAGACTTTTCAGCAGATCGGTATAATTTTCCTGTATCCAGGAGAAGCGGTCGCCGTCAGGGTTCGAGGTGGCGTTGTACTTGTTCAAGATTGAGTCGAAGAAATCGGCCGGAAATTGGGTGAAATCGGGACTGGAGGGTATCTTGGTGTTCCAGAGATAGTAGAGCGACATCTCCTCGTAGATCCAGTCATTGACATACTGGTGGGCGTTGGTGTTCACCACCGGGGGTTCATCGCTGATAGTCGCCTTGCCGGAGGTACTGGCATCAGCTCTGTAAAGGTATGTACCGTCCTCCAGTTCTGCCGAGGCCGAGGGGGGGGTGGTGTTGCGGTTGAGAGTGGCCGTCACCGTTTCGGTCTGTCCACTGCTGTAAGTGAGGATGAAGGTGGAGGAATATGCACTGTATGTTGCTGAAATGAGCGTCCCCTTCTCTTCCTGATCCACTAACGGATCGCTCTCCTTGCAGGAGGTGACCGACGTGAGCAGCAGCAGCATCGTGAATAGGGAATATAAAAGATGTTTCATAGGGTTGAATTGATGAATGTATATGTGGTTATGACTGTAAATATATATAAGAATTTAATCCAAACGGCAGATATTTCAAAGATTTAACACTCCCTTTCCCTGTCGGATGATCTCCGGTTCACTGTCAGAGCAATCCACCACAGTGGAAGGTTCGTTGCCGCCGGTGCCGCCATCGATCACCAGATCGGCGAAGCTTTCCCATTTCTCGTGTATCAACTCCGGGTTGGTGCTGTATTCCGGTTCTTCCAACTCGTCTACCACCGAGGTGCTCAGCACCGGGTTGCCCAGCTGGGCAACGATTTCTCGGATGATGTCGTTGTCCGGTACACGGATTCCCACTGTTTTTTTCTTCTTGTAGATCTTCGGCAGTGAGGAGGTGGTGGGCAGGATGAAGGTGAAGGGACCCGGCAGGTTGCGCTTCATCAGCTTGAAGACCGGGGTGCTCACCTTGGCATATTCGCTGATGATGCTCAGGTCGTTGCAGATGATGGAGAGGTTGCTTTTCTGAGGGTTGATCCCCTTCATGTCGCAGATCTTTTCCACCGCCCGCACATTGAGGGCGTCGCAACCGATGCCATAGAGCGTGTCGGTGGGGTAGACCACGATGCCTCCTTCACGGAGTACCGCTACCACCTTCTCTATCTCCCTCGGATTGGGGTTCTCATTGTAAATTCTGATCATCATAAGCCTGCAAATGTAGGAAAAAAAAGCTTCCGTCGGCCGACGGAAGCTAAATTATTTGTCTGACAGAACCGTAATTAACCGTAAATCACGTTGCCGTTCTCGTCGCGGTTCTCATCCAGGCCGTTGCTGTACTGCTTCATGGCCCGCAAACTCATGCCCATGCTGGAGAAGCCGCCGTCGTTGAAGAGGTTCTGCATGGTCACCTTGCGGGTGAGGTCGGAGAACATCACGATGCAGTAGTCGGCCGCATCATCTGCATCGGCATTTCCGATGGGCGACATTCGCTCGGAGAAGTCCATCAGGTCTGTCATCCCTTTCACGCCGCTGCCGGCGGTGGTCATGGTGGGCGACTGTGAGATGGTGTTCACACGTACCCCCTTGTCGCGACCGTAGATGTAGCCGAAGCTACGGGTAATTGACTCCAGCAGTGCCTTGGCATCGGCCATGTCGTTGTATCCGTAGAAAACGCGCTGTGCCGCCACGTAGGTCAGTGCCAGCATCGAGCCACCCCGTTCCACGGCATCCAGCTTGCGGGCTACCTGCAGCATCTTGTGGAAAGAGATGGCCGAAATGTCGAGCGTCTTGGCCAGCATATCGTAGTCGAGGTCGTCGTAGGTTCTTTTCTTGCGCACGTTGGGTGACATGCCGATGGAGTGCAGCACGAAATCGATCTTGCCACCCAGAATCTCCATCGATTTGGTGAAGACCATTTCCAGGTCCTCCACGTTGGTGGCGTCTGCCGGCAGGATCTCCGCGTTCAGTTTCTCTCCCAGTTTGTTGGTGTCGCCCATGCGTACCGCAACCGGTGTGTTCGACAGGGTGATGATGGCACCCTCTTCCACGGCTCTTTCAGCCACCTTCCATGCGATGGACATCTCATTCAGCGCACCGAAGATGATTCCTCTTTTGCCTTTTAATAAATTGTGAGTCATATTTGAATCCTTTTTTGATTGCCCGTTCGTTGCCATTGAATGGCACTATCGGGGTTCTTTTTGATAAAAACTGCGCAAATGTACAAAAAATGTGCAGTTATTAAACAGATTGGAAGGGAATATGTTCTCGCGAGGCTGTAATTTTACAGAAAAAACAGGAGAGAGACCAAAAGAGGCTGTATCAATATTCAAATGAGATGGCTCTTTTTTTCATCCCACCCACTAAGATTCGCCTTATATGGCTTTTTACTGCGTTTTAATTCAGTCGTAACTGACTCTAATCTGGTTCGAATCTATTAGAACCATATTAGAACCATATTAGAACCATATTAGAACGAGATTAGAACGAGATTAGAACCAGTTACGAAGAAGGTAGGCTGTTTCTTGCTGAAATAGCGCTACTCAAACTGTAACGTATAAACAGAAAAAAAGCCATCTCATCTGATATAATGAGACAGCCTTTCTACTTCAATTGTTGCGGTAGAGATTTATGCAGTGGTAACTTTTGGTTTCACCGTGATGTTGTGCCAGACGATAGCATAGGCGAAGGCAACCCCGAGGGTGCCCACTGAGTCGAAGGGCTGTCCGGCCCCCGCGAATACGGCTGCTCCACAGCCCATCAATACCAGTAGCATGGTACCAATCAATTCTGTAAGATACTTTTTCATGATTGTCTGGTTTTTACTGGTAAAACATTTGATTACAAAGTAGTAAGATTTTTTCAGCACCAACCACCAATTCCGAAAGGTTGTAGTTTTACTCTACATAAAACCGACAGAGGGATAGCGTATGATATTGGAAAACGATCTATTCGCCCATGAACCTGCAATGTGGCGATGGTCTTTTATCAATTTTTATATGAAACCTGTTGAACATTTCGGGTCTCGTTTGTTATTAAAGGGAGGTTTTACATTATGAGAGTTACATATATTTATCATAGCTGTTATTTGATCGAGTTCGGTTCCTTTTCGGTGATCTTTGACTATTACAAAGATGCAATCCGTGAAGATGGCACCGCTTGGGTCAGCGATTACCTCCTCGGAAAAGAGGAGGATCTCTACGTGTTGTGCACACACTCCCATTCGGATCATTTCAATCCGGAAATTCTCTCCTGGAAAGAACGGAAAAAGAACATAACCTACATCTTTTCGCATGATCTACTCAGTACCGGAAAGAGTGCAGGTGTCGATGCCGTCTATCTCAGGAAGGAAGAGCGGTACAGCGACCGGCATATCAGGTTGAAAGCATTCGGTTCCACCGATGAGGGGGGATCGTTCCTGCTGGAGTGGAACAACCTGCGGATCTTCCATGCCGGTGATCTCAACAACTGGCACTGGAACGAGGAGGTTGCGAAAGAGGAGTCACTCGGCTACGAGAACAACTTCCTCTGCGAGCTCGAACTTCTGGCGGAAGAGAGCGACCGGCTCGACCTGGTGATGTTCCCGGTTGATCCCCGCCTGGGGAGCGACTACATGAAGGGAGCATCACAGTTTATCTCCAGGATAGGCGTCCGTTATTTCCTGCCTATGCACTTCGGAGAGCAATATGAGAAGGCGAACCGTTTTGAGATGGAAGCGGAACGAAACGGTGCCGTCTATCTGCCGCTGAGCCATCCGGGGCAATCGTTCGACCTGAAATAACGGTTATCCCCCTCAACCGTTTTCAATTTTTATAAAACAATTTCAATCACACAAATATGGAAGTAAAGGCAAGATTTGACCACTACAACATCAACGTATTCGATCTCGAAAAGAGCATGGCATTCTACGACAAGGCGCTGGGCCTTAAGGAGGTGAGGAGGAAGGAGGCCTCCGATGGCTCTTTTATCCTTGTTTACCTCGGCGACGGTGTCACCGGCTTCACCCTGGAACTCACCTGGCTGCGCGACTGGGACAGACCCTACAACATGGGCGACAACGAACAGCATCTCTGCGTGCGGGTGGAGGGTGATTACGATCAGATGCGCGCCTACCACAAGGAAATGGGAGCCGTCTGCTATGAGAACCAGGAGATGGGGTTATATTTCATCATCGATCCCGACGGATATTGGATAGAAGTATTACCTTTGAAGAAATAAAGGGAAACGAATGGATTTTTTCAATTACAAACGTCGTCCCACGGTTGATGTGCCAGTGGGTGGCATCTTCATGGGTGGCAACTTCCCGGTGGTGGTGCAGACGATGACCAATACCGATACACGCGATACCGAGGGCAGCGTAGCCCAGTGCGAGCGGATCATAGCCGCCGGTGCCGACCTGATACGGCTCACCACGCAGGGAGTGCGTGAAGCGGATAACCTGCGCAACATACACCGGGAGCTGCGTGAGAAGGGATATGATACCCCTCTCTCGGCCGATATCCACTTCAATCCCCGTGCAGCCCTGGTGGCGGCTACGGTGGCCGAGAAGGTGCGCATCAACCCGGGTAACTTCGTTGACAAGCAGAAGACCTTTGCCGAGCTGGAGTACACCGAGGAGGAGTATGCACGGGAGATGGATAAGATCCGTGCCCAGGTGATACCCTTCCTGAATGTCTGCAAGGAGCATGGTACCGCCGTACGCATCGGTGTGAACCACGGCTCCCTCTCCGACAGGATCATGAGCCGCTATGGCGATACCCCCGAGGGGATGGTGGAGTCTTGCATGGAGTACCTGCGCATCGCAGTGGAGGAGGGATTCAACGACATTGTGATCTCTATGAAGGCTTCCAACACGCTGCTGATGACCAAGGCGGTACGGCTGCTGGTGGAGCGTATGGACCAGGAAGATATTCACTTCCCCCTGCACCTCGGAGTAACCGAGGCGGGCGATGGTGAGGATGGCCGGATGAAGTCGGCCGTGGGCATTGGTGCCCTGCTGAGCGACGGACTGGGAGATACCATCCGGGTATCGCTGAGCGAAGATCCTGAAGCGGAGGTGCCGGTGGCACGCAAGCTGGTGGACTATGTGATGCAACGTCAAGGACATGGAGACATTGAGGGCACTCCTTACCCCGGTTTCTCCCCTTTCTCAACCGACAGGCGTGAGACCGAAGCGGTCTGGAACATTGGCGGGGAGCACCTGCCGGTGGTGATCTCCGACAGGAGCCGTATAGCCGATATGACCATCAATCCCCATTTCATACCCGACTATATCTATGTGGGGAGTAGTGTTCCGGAAAATTTCCCAAAGGGGATGAAGTCGATCGTCGACTATCCCGCCTGGGAGGAGCGGATCGACAATTTCCCGCTTTTCACGGTCAATAATATGGCCTTGATGGGCGGTTGCAACGCGCCGGTCAAGTTCCTGCGAATCTTTTATCCAGAACTGAATGAAACGATACTGGCACAGATCAAAGCCGAAAAGAAGGTAGTGTTGATCCTGACCACCGATCATCTGAACGGTGTGGGAGAGCAGCGGGCATTCTTCCACGCACTGCTCAGCGCGGACTGTCGTGTGCCGGTGGTACTGCAGCGTAGTTATAGCGAGAATGATCCCGAGGATATCATGATAAAGGGAGGTGTCGACTTCGGTACAGTGTTGCTCGATGGATTCGGTAACGGTGTCATGCTCAGCAACGAAGGGAGCATTGCCATCACCGACCTCGATAACTATGCCTTTGGTCTCCTGCAGGCGGCCCGCGTGCGTACCAGCAAGACCGAGTTCATCTCCTGCCCCAGCTGTGGCCGCACACTCTTCGATCTGCAGACTACCGTGGCACTGGTGAAGAAGCACTTCTCCCACCTCAGGCACCTCAAGATAGGGGTGATGGGCTGCATTGTCAACGGTCCTGGTGAGATGGCCGACGCCGACTACGGATATGTGGGGGCCGAGCATGGCAAGATATCGCTCTACCGGCGCAAGGAGCTGGTGGAGAAAAATATTCCACAGGCGGAGGCGGTGGAACACCTGATCCAACTGATCAAGGATCATGGCGACTGGACCGATCCGGAAGAGTAACAAAAATAAGTAGAGGGCTGCCCAGTGGCAGCCCTCTCTCAATTTAAAAGGTGGAACTTATTTCAACTTGATATGTACCGGAGTGGGGTTATTCAGGTTGTCGCTCACGGGACAGCGTGACTCAACCACCTCAAGCCATCTCTCAAGCGTTGCGCGATCGGCGTCTGTATCGGGGTTGATCTCCACGGTGATCTCCTTGTAGCCTGCCCTGTCGGCGGTCTCCTTGCCGAACAGCTTGTCGGGATTCAGCTTGCCTGCCAGCTGTATCTCTACACCTCTCAGTTTGAAATTCATCTCCTGCGCCACCACGTGGCACATTACATTAAGGCATCCGGAGAGGGCTGCCAGCAAGTATTCCACCGGATTGGCCCCGTCGTTGGTACCGCCAAGGTCGGTCGGTTCATCAATGATCATCTGAAACGTGCGGGCTTTCACCACTGTTTTTGTCGGGTTCTCACTGTGCGCTTTCACGCGGAATGTCATGTCTGCCATAAATATTCTGTTAAATTAATTCAAGTAATGCACCTCATTCGTATTTCTTGCGAAACATGTGTTTATTTTTGTTACAAAGATAAAGATACTGTTTTCATGATGAAATAACACAAATGTGGTATTTTCACACCCTCAATTTCCCCAATTCCGATATTTAAATGTATCTGCCGGTGATTTACAGAAAAATCGTTTGGATTTTTCACTAAAAAACTGTAATATTGCACCCGCTTTTGGTCTCCGCCGACCAAAAACAAAGGTCCCATAGCTCAGTTGGTTAGAGCACCTGACTCATAATCAGGGAGTCCTTGGTTCAAGCCCAAGTGGGACCACTACCTATCAACAGTCTCCCAGATAGCGTTTCTTCCATATCCACCGTTCCTTCCTGCCATTGACCTTCCGAAACAAAAACCTCTTGTTCTGTAATAGAAAATGCTTCTGTTACGAAAGCATGCGTTCCAATGGTCAGGACCTTCTCCGGTACTGTAAGGGCGGGTTATTCATAAAATGAGGACTGGATAGTTCTCGACTGGTGCCCCTTCATTATCCCCTCATACTTTTATGAGGAGATGATGAGGGGGTGATGAAGAATTTCAAGACAATATCTCGACAAATACAGCCTTGTCTACCGGTCGTCGGTAAGAAGCAAATGGTAATTGCTGCTTCAATTGATTTTGGGTGTTTTATGCGATTTAAATCGGTAAAGCGATGGGATATTAATTTTTATCTATAAATTTGCCAACTGTCAAACAGGTTTTAACAGTGCGGATGCCCAATGAACGAACACAACAACCATATCCTGTATGAACTGACTCCATTGTCGGACAAAGACTGCTTTTACATTGCCGACCGCATCAAATCGGAGTTCACCTATCCTCTACATGCCCACAGCGAATATGAAATCAACTACATTGAAAATGCGGAAGGGGTTCGTCGCATCGTGGGCGACTCGGTGGAGGTGATCGGTAAATATGACCTGACACTGATCGCCGGCGAGGAGCTGGAGCATGTCTGGGAGCAGCACAACTGCACCTCGAAAAGCATTCGCGAGATCACCATCCAGTTTTCGAAAGATCTCTTTTTCGGTAACTTCATCCACAAGAACCAGTTCAGCAGTATCCGGGAGATGCTCAACAATGCACAGAAAGGCATCAGTTTCCCCATGGAGACCATCATGAAGATTTACCCCACGCTTGGTACGCTCTCGAGTGAACAGTCAGGGTTTTATGCCGTGATCAAGTTGCTGACCATCCTGTATGAACTCTCCCTCTGCAATAATTACCGAACCCTGGCCAGTTCCTCGTTCGCCCATATCGAGGATAATACTGACAGCCGTCGCGTGCGTAAGATTTACGAATACATCAACAACCATTTCCGGGAGGAGATCAGGCTGGAAGATCTATCCGGTATTGTGGGCATGACACCGGCAGCACTGAGCCGCTTTTTCAAGCTGCGTACCAGCAAGACCGTATCCGACCATATTATCGACATCCGTCTCGGCAATGCCACACGCCTGCTGGTCGACACCTCCAACTCCATTGGCGAGATATGTTACGACTGCGGCTTCAACAACCTCTCCAACTTCAACCGCATCTTCAAAAAGAGAAAGGGTTGTTCCCCGAAAGAGTTCCGTGAGAATTACCACAAAACAAAGCAAATTATCTGATTTATCCTTTTTTTACATTTCCTCCTGTCTTGTGAAGGGTTAAAATAATACCACCTTTACTACACAGCTATCCGTTTCCCAACATCTTCCCGATTGAATTTTCTTGCTAATTCAGAATAGAAAAGCATTAGTGCCATGTTGTTTGTTTGATTGAAATGATTCAATGTTAAGGTAAGAATAGTATTAAAATTAGATAAGATAATATTTGAACCTTTTCACAGTTGCCCCTACATTTGTATCGTGGAATCTAATTTATATTAATGATAATTTATGTATATGAAAAACATCCTTGTGTTATGCATGGCTCTCATCATGAGCTTTCAGTTGATGGCACAACAACGAAGGGTCTCCGGTACCATCGTTGACAGCAGAGACCAGTCTGCCATGATTGGTGCCAATATCATGGAAAAAGGGACGTCCAACGGTACGGTGACCGATATCGAAGGCCGTTTTACTCTCGACCTCACTTCATCCACTCCTGTGCTGGTGATCTCCAGCATTGGATATCAGACACTGGAGGTGGTGGTTGGTAACCGCAACACCTTCAACCTCGAGATGAACGAAGATACCGAACTGCTCGACGAGGTGGTGGTAGTAGGTTATGGTACCATGCGGAAGAGTGACATCTCCGGTGCTTCCGTCACCGTGGGTGAGGATGCCATCAAAGGATCGGTAATTACCAACCTCGACCAGGCACTTCAGGGACGGGCAGCGGGTGTGACCTCCGTGATGACTTCCGGGGCTCCCGGTTCCTCCGTTTCCATTCGCGTGCGCGGACAATCTACCATCAACGCCAATGCTGAACCGCTATACGTGATCGACGGTGTGATCGTTCAGGGCGGCGGCAGCAGCGGATCCTCCTTCGGTTTGGGTGATGCGCTGGGCAACAGCCCCGTATCCACCATCTCCCCCCTCTCCACCATCAATCCCTCCGACATCCTCTCGATGGAAATCCTGAAGGATGCCTCCGCAACCGCCATCTACGGTGCACAGGGCGCCAATGGTGTGGTGCTCATCACTACCAAGCGAGGAAAAGCGGGAGAAGCCAAGTTCACCTATGAAGGAATGTACGGCGTACAGCGTCAGGCTTCCCGCCTTGAGATGATGAACCTGCGGGAGTTTGCTGAGTATAGCAACCAGGTATCCCTCTCCGAGAATCGTCCCGAGTTTGCCGATCCCTCCCTGCTGGGTACCGGTACCAACTGGCAGGATGCGGTGTTCCGCCAGGCACCCATGCATCAGCATCAGCTCTCTGCACAGGGAGGTACTGATGCGGTACGCTATTTCGTATCTGGTGCCTTTATGGGACAGGATGGTACCATCATCGGTACCGAGTTCAATCGCTACTCCTTCCGTTCCAACCTGGATGCACAACTCAAGAAGTGGTTCAAGCTGGGATTGAATGCCATGTACTCGCAGACCGACGAGCGCCTCGGACTGGCCGACAGCCAGGAGGGCGTGATCAACTACTCACTGTTGACACCACCCGATATACCGATCTACGATCTTGACGGCAACTACGCATCGGTGATCCGTGAAGGATACACCCGTATCAATCCCATCGCCATGGTACTCGACGAAGATATCCTGTTGGGGAGAAGCAAGTTGAACGGAAGCATCTTCGCCGATATCACCCCGATTGAGAGCCTTACCTGGCACAGCGAGCTGGGCTTCGACATCGGCAGCACACGTGGCGAACGCTTCGAGCCAGCCGTACGCTATGGCAATTGGAGCAGGGAGAAAAACATGAGCTCCATCCAGAAGAATGACAACCGTTTTTGGCAGTTGAAGAACTACCTCACATACTCCGGCAAACAGGATAAGCATGATTATACGGTAATGTTGGGGCAGGAGATGTGGGAGTCTACCTATGAATATCAGAGCGTGACCGCCTCTGCACTCCCCTCCAACGACATCAAGAACCCCAGCCTCGGTACCGATCCACTCATCAATTCCGGCTTTGGCAGCAGTGCCATGGCCTCATTCTTCGGACGTGGTACCTATAACTACGACGACCGTTACATGGGGACCTACACCTACCGACGCGACGGCTCCTCCAACTTCGGACCCAAGAACCGTTGGGCTGGTTTCCATGCCTTCGCCGCCTCCTGGCGCTTCTCCAACGAAGCGTTCTTCGAACCGCTCACGGAGGTGTTGAACAACGGTAAGTTGCGCATCGGATGGGGACAGACCGGTAACTCCAACATCGGAGGGTACCGCTGGGGTGCTGCCATCGTGCGCATGCCCTCCAGCCTCGGCCTCGGTTACCGCCAGTCGAACATCGCCAATCCCTACATCAAGTGGGAGACACAGGAACAGTGGAACTTGGGTCTCGACCTCAACTTCTTCGACAACCGTATCGGTCTGGTAGTGGATGCTTACGACAAGACATCGAAAGACATGCTGATGCCCTTGCAGCTGCCCTCCTATATGGGTACGCGCGGCAACGCCTCCTCGGCACTGGCAGCCCCCTATGGCAACTACGGTACCATCAACAACAGGGGTTTGGAGTTCACCCTCAACACGCGTAATCTCACGGGTGCCTTCACATGGGATACCGAGTTCCAGATCTCGTTTAACAAGAACAAACTGGTGGCACTCGACGGCACTGACGCGGTACACATTGAAGGGTACGGACAGTGGAGCGACGTGGTTTCCATCAGTAACGTGGGAGAACCGCTCTATAACTTCTACGGATATAAGGTGGCCGGAGTCTATAAGGACCTGGAAGACCTGCAGAATTCTCCCAGACCGGAGAAATATCCCACCGACGGCGTTTTCAACCGTTACAACACTACCTGGGTGGGCGACCTCAAGTTTGAAGACCTCAGCGGTCCGGAAGGAGTGCCTGATGGCGTGATCGACACCTACGACCGTACCAACATCGGTTCCCCGCTGCCCAAGTTTACCTTTGGTATGACCAACAGCTTCAGCTATAAGAACTTCGATCTGTCGGTATTCTTCAACGGCTCCTACGGCAACAAGGTGCTGAACTACACCGCCATCAACCTTTCCAACATGAAGAGTGCATGGGACAACCAATTGAAGCTGATTACCGAGCGTGCCAACCTGGAACCGATCGACCCCAACAAGAGCTACCCCGCCACCGTGAACGGCATTACCATCTACGAATGGACCGACGACATCACAAACTTGCGGGTGACCAATCCCGATACCCGCATTCCGAGGGCGATTGCCAACGATCCGAACGACAACGACCGCATCAGCGACCGTTACATTGAGGATGGATCCTACCTGCGCGTACGCAACATCACGCTGGGATATACACTCCCCGCAAATGTAGCACGCAAATGGATGCTTGAGAACATCAGGGTTTATGCGAACATCCAAAACCTCGCAACCTTCACCAACTATTCCGGATACGATCCCGAAATCGGTGCCAGCACCGCCAGTCAGAATGTCTTTGGACTCGACAACGGACGTTATCCCTCCCCGCAGGTATACTCTTTCGGTGTGAGTCTTTCGTTTTAATCACCTTCAATAAGTACAGGATATGAACAAATATAGTATCATCACAAAAACCGTAATTGTCAGCGTCATGCTGCTCATGCTCTCCGGCTGCGAGGATTTCCTTAACCGGCCCACGGAGGACAACTACACGGTAGACAGTTTTTACCAGACCGACGAACAGTGTTTCCAGGCAGTCAATCCGGTCTACAACTCTCCCTGGTACGACTTCCAGAGAGGTTTCTTCAAGGTGGGTGAAGTGCTCTCGGGCAACTACTATTGGGGATCATCACCCTACCTCACCTTCACCATCAACTCCACCGATGAGGACCTGACCAACATGTCGGCCTCCCTCTGGTCGGTAAACGCCTACTGCAACGGCATCATTGAGAACATCGACATGAAGGCCGGTCCCAATGTGAGTGAGCAGGCGAAGCATACCGTCAAGGGTGAAGCACTGGTGTGGAAGGCGATGACCTACTTCTATCTGGTTCGCACCTTCGGGGCGGTACCCATCATCCACAACAATTCGGCCATGATCTCTGCCGGCGACTACAACAGCATCTACAAGGCGACGATTCCCAACGTGTATGATTACATCATCATGACCCTTGAGAAGGCGATCGAGTGGCTGCCGGAAAGCAATGATCCCGGGCGCATCGACCGTTACTCCGCCTACGGACTCCTCTCGAAGGTGTACCTCACCAAGGCTGGCTACGGCATGAGCGGTAGCCGCAACCAAGATGACCTGGACAAGGCTGCCGAGTATGCAGGCATGGTGATCGACCAGAGCGGACGCAACCTGTTGCCGGTATACTCCGATGTATTTCGCCTGAAGAACAACTACAGCGAGGAGAGCCTACTGGCATGGCACTGGGTGGTCTCCAACCAGTGGACTTCGCAGAACACCCTCCAGTCCGACCTCGGTATCCTTGGCATAGATGAATATGGTGCCTCTTGGGGCGGCTATGGCGGTCCCTCGGTCGACCTGCAGGACGCTTTCGGTGAAAATGCCCTGAGCCTCACCCGCAACAACGTGGATGCCCGCCGCAAGGCCACCATGATGATGTACGGTGACAAGTACGACTACTTCTGGGTGGACAAGGGAGGATTGGACTACACCGCGTTTGCAGTGGAAAGCATGGAGTACCAGAGCCCCGTGGGTGCCAATGAGGTGAAGCATATCGTGGGCAACGACAACGACCACCAGATCGGCATCGGTCATGCGATGGCACGCATGGCAACCAGCCTCAGCACACACCTGTTGCGTCTTTCCGATGTATATCTGATCTATGCCGAAGCAGTGCTGGGCAACAATGCTTCCACCTCCGACGCAAAAGCACTCAAGGCCTTCAACGATGTACGGGGACGCTCCGTGCAGGGCTATGAAGCCAAAACCTCCATCACCTGGCAGGATATATGGAAGGAACGTCGACTGGAACTGGCCTGCGAGGGTGACCGCTGGTACGACTACGTACGCTGGCACTATTACGAACCAGCCAAAGCGATTGCAGAGATCAAAGCACAGCGCAGAAACCAGTATATCGGACTGGGACAGTACTATACTTCCGGTGTGCTAAATCCGGACGATACCTACTATGATACCGGAGCATCGGCACCCAACGTCACCGACGCCCATTTCCAGCTGCCCTTCCCGGATACCGACCTGACCATGAATCCCAACCTGCTGTTGGATCCGGTAGAGTTTGACCTGTCGACCATTCAATATTAACAAGAGGAAATACACCAATATGAAAAAGATAGATACCAAAAAAACAGGATGGTCGCTGCTAATGCTGCTGATCGCCCTCTTCACCTTCGGAGTGCAGTCGTGCGACGACAACCCCGACAAATTTGAGTTGACCGAAGGTATACCTGAAATATACTATGTGAGAGTCCCTGCTCCGGAGTCGGCAGATTCACTGCTGGTGAAAGCTTTCATGGACAACAGCATCGTGCTGGTGGGAAAGAACCTGACCAGCATCCGCGAGATGTGGTTCAACGACAAGAAAGCAATCCTCAACTCCAGCTTCATCACCGACAACAACCTCTTCGTCACCATTCCTAAGGAGATCCCCGGGGTAGTCACCGACAAGATTTATATGATTACAAAGGAAAATGACACCGTCACCTACGACTTTGGTGTACAGGTGCCCGGTCCGGTGGTGTCTCGCATCTCGAATGAGTACGCGCACGACGGGCACGTGGCCATTCTCTATGGTGATTACTTCATCGACGATCCCAACGTGCCGCTCACCATCACCATGGCAGGCAACATCCCTGTAACCGAGATTATCAGCATCGAGAAGACGAAGGTGACCTTCCGCATCCCCGAGGGGGCACAAAAGGGATATCTCAACGTGCAGTCGATCTACGGGTTCGGTCGTTCAAAATTTCAGTTCCGTGACGACCGCGGCATGATTCTCGACTGGGACAACCTCAATGCCGACGGCGGATGGCGTGCCGGTAAGATCAAGAACAGTGATCCTGAAGGGATCAGCGGCAACTATGTATATTTTACCGGTTCACTCGTTGGTGATCCCACTGTAGACTGGGCCGAGGATGACTTCTCGTTCAACCTCTGGGGTTCGGCCAACGGACGGCCTCAAGGAGATCTGTTCACTTCCGATCCGGCAAACTCCACCCTCAAGTTCGAGGTGAACGTGACGCAACCCTGGTCGTCCCTCGCTCTGCAGATGATCTTCACCCCCTGGTCCACCACCGGTACCAACGGTTACATTGCCGACGGTACCACACCGCGCGGTCTCTGGAGGCCTTGGGAAAGCAGTGGCAGCTTCGTGACGGACGGATGGGAAACAGTTTCCGTGCCGCTGACCGAGTTCAAGTACGACCATGCAGGTGGCATCCTGGAGATGGCACCCAAGGGGAACTACGGAGGACTGACTTTCTTCGTTTACCATGGCGGCATCAGCGGTACCGATTGCACCCCCTACATCTGCATCGACAATATCAGAGTTGTTCCGAACGAATAAAAACCATAGATTATGAAAAATATACTTACCAGAAAAAACAGATGGTCCGGCATGGCACTCCTCATGCTGTTGCTGAGCAGCCTCCTGCTGATGCCATCGTGCGAAAAAGAGGAGGTGAACAACGACCCCTTGCTGCAATCGTTCGGACCCTCCCCCGCGTTGCGCGGCGGTGAACTCCGCTTTATCGGACAGAATCTGGGCGAGGTCACCGCGGTGATCTTCCCCGGAGTGACCGGTGGCACCGTACAGGTGACCGACATCATCACCGTGAACGAACGGGAGATCAAGGTGGTGATCCCCCAGGATGCCGGAGTGGGTATTTTGACACTGGTCACCACAAGTGGTGAAATCAAGACACGCACCCCCCTTACCTATTCCGAACCGATCTCCATCAGCAAGGTATCACCATTGAAGGTGAAACCGGGTGAGACCCTCACCATCGAGGGTGATTACCTCAACCTGATCAAGCGGGTGATCTTCGTCGACAACGTGGCAGTTGAGGCCGGCGCCTTCCTGCCGGGACAGACACGCAAGAAGTTGCAAGTGACGGTGCCCGCAGAGGCGCAGAGTGGCAAGATCATCATCTCCAACGGTGAGGAGATACCCATCGAGGTATACTCAGCGAGTGATGTGGAGGTGGTGCTTCCCTCGGTGGCTGCACCTGCCGACCTGACTGGCAAGAAGCCGGGTGAGGTGATTGAAATTGCCGGAGAAGATTTTGACCTGGTGGTTTCCCTTCTCATGCCAAACGGCGACGAGGTTCCGTTTGAAGTGATTGAAACCGAAACGGGAGAAGCGATACGCTTCACCCTGCCCGCCAACATGACCGACGGTGTGGTGATCGTCCTCCCCGCATCGGGCGTGGAGGTGGCGATTGCCAACATCGGACTGGCACTGCCGGCCAACGTGGTGGCCACCCCTGCCACCGGATTGCGTGCAGGTGACCTGATCACCCTCGAAGGATTGAACATGGAGCTGGTCACCTCGCTCACCTTCTCCGGTGTGGCAGATGCCGTCGAGCCAGATAACCAGACTGCTACCGAAGTAACGGTGACGATGCCCGACGCAGCCACCAGCGGCAACTTGCTGCTTAATACAGGCAGTGGTGTCTCGGTTGAAGTGGCCATCGAAACACTCAAACCCACCTTCACCGCCTATGAGAACAGCACGGTGCCGTTGGGTGACAACGTGGTAATCACCGGTGAAGATCTCGACCTGGTAGCCAAAGTGCAGTTCACCGGTGGTGCTGAGGTGGAGGTGAACAACACCACACCCACCAGCCTGACGGTAGCCATGCCGACCATGAACGTAGAGAGCGGTATCCTGACCCTCTTCATGGCCAATGGAGAGAGCGTGGAGATTGAATCACTCACTATTGAAGCGCCGCAGTTTGCCTACTTCCCGGTGCTGCCGGGTGAGGAGGAGGATCCAAACAAGGGCGGTACCGTGATGTCGATCGGCATCACCAACGGTGACAAGCTGACAGGGGTAGAGGTAGATGGTACAGCTGTACAGTATATCCTCAACAAAGATCTGCTCTACTTCGAGATACCGCAGCTGGCCAACGCCAACAGCAAGGTGAAGCTGATCTCCTCCAACGGTGAGATCACCTACAGTATCGCCTTTGTACCGGCGACCGATGTAGAGATCGTGATCTTCAACACGCTGACCGACCTGGGTCCCTGGAGCGATCCGCGTGTCATGATTCCAGCCAGTGAGTTTGAAAGGGATATTCCCGCCGATGCCAAGATGAAGATCTACTTCGCACAGAAAGAGGCCTGGGGACAGGTGCAGATCAACGACGGTAACTGGAGCAATGACGGCATCTTCTTCCCCGAATTGGGTGGTGCCTATCTGACTACCGACAATGCCGGTGGTAAGGATGTGAAGGAGATTGAGCTTACACTGACCCCCGAGCTGGTGCAGCGCTTCCGCGAAAAGGGCGGGATCGTGATGCAGGGCTCCGACTGGATCATCTCGAAGGTATCCATCAAATACCAGATACCCCTTGAAAAAGCGGTCTGGAACGGACCGGTAACAATTACCTGGAGCGAGGGGGGGCGTGTTGTCATCCCGGCATCTGTTTTTAGCAGTGTGAAAGCGGGTGCAAAAATGCGTTTCTACTTTGACCAGATTGACCAGGTTTGGGCACAGGCACAGATCAACAACGGATTATGGGGTGGTCTGGTGTTTGATGAGATAGGCAGCAACACGCTGGTCCCTACTGATGTGTATGGCTGGGAATTCGCCAGTCGTGTTTTCGAAGTGATACTTACGAGGGATATCCTGGATCAGATCGAAGCCAATAAGGGTGAGGCAGATAGTGACTATCCTGACGCAGGCATCATTATCCAGGGATCTGACCTGATATTTACCAAAGTAACCATAGAGTAATAAAGCAATCTGTAGATTCTGTCTGAGCCGGCCACCTGTTTTAGCCGGTTCAGACAGCATCTCTGAATATTCCGTGCAGGTTGCAAAACAGGCACAAAATTGTGAAAAAAATGATTCGAAAAATCATTTTAAGGTGTGTTATATGCCTTTTGTTGATCAACCTGCTGATGGTAATCTCCTGTTCATCTGGCGGGGATGAGCCGCCCGTTGGTGAGCCACCGCAGCTGATCTCCAGTGATCCTGCCGATGGCGAGACAGATGTGGCGGAAGGGATCACAGAAATCACACTTCGCTTCAACATGAACGTGACGCTTGCCCCTTCATCGCTGATCACCCTTAACGGACAGCCGGTTACCAACCTCTGGCGAGGGCAGGAGGGAGAACTGAAGATGACGGTACCCCCGCTGCTGCCTGGTACCGATTACACGCTGTTGGTACCTGCCCAGACGGTGAAAGGTCCCACAGGCCTTTCCAACCCATCTGAGATCCGAATCACCTTCAAAACCTGTCCATCGTTACCCCCGCGTGAGGGTCTTTCACCTCAGGCGGAGAAGCTGCTGCAGTTTCTGAAACAACAGGAAGGGAAGAAAACTCTCTCCGGCACCATGGCCCACGTGGCCTGGAACATCAACGAGGCGGAGTGGGTACACCATCACACCGGCAACTGGCCGGCAATCAACTGTTTTGATTATATCCACCTGCATGCCTCACCTGCCAACTGGATCGATTATGGCAACATCACTGTGGCCGAGGAGTGGTGGAACAGCGGGGGTGTCGTATCGGCATCCTGGCACTGGAACGTGCCTGCCAACAGCGGAGTGGAGGGAAAGTATTCCTTCTATTGGGGCAGTGCACCGGATGAAACCCGTTTCGATGTGAAGAAGATTGATGATCCCGACTCGGATGAGTACAAGCGGATGATCACCGATATCGACAAGCTCTCCGGTTACCTGAAGCTGCTAAAGGAGAAGAATATCCCAGTGCTGTGGCGTCCCCTGCACGAGGCAGCCGGCAACAACGGAGCCTACCCGGGAGGCGAAGCCTGGTTCTGGTGGGGCGGCGGCGGACCGGAGCCCTATAAAAAGCTCTGGCGGCTGATGTTCGACCGGATGACGCACCACCACGGACTGGACAACCTGATCTGGGTCTGGACCTCGCAGGTGATTGATCCTGACTGGTACCCCGGTGATGACTACGTGGATATGGTGGGAAGAGATATCTATGATGAACAAGCTGCCTCGACGATCAAGAGCCAATTCGCCACACTGCAGAGCCGTTACCCCGGAAAACCGGTTGCCCTCAGCGAGTGCGGCAACGTGGCAACCATTTCGGCACAATGGAATGACGGTGCCAGGTGGCTATGGTTTATGCCCTGGTACGAATATGATCGCACCCGCGATCCCGGCAGCGAAGCGTTCCAGTTGAAGACCCACCAGTATGCCCCTATCAGCTGGTGGGAAGATGCCCTGGCACAGCCCTACGTGCTTACACGCGATGAGTTACCTGATTTGAAATAAGAGATGCATATGAAGAAAAGAACAATGATAACGGGTTTATTGCTGTCAGCCATACTGCTAGCCGGCATATCCTGTGTGGAGAGAAAATCATCGGGTAACGGTGAGGAGATGATCAGTCCGCAAAGAACGATGGAGACAGAAAAGTTGTTGTCCAGCCTGAAGGTGATTGCTGCGGACGGTTTTATGTTCGGTCATCAGGATGACCCGCTCTACGGTGTCACCTGGGAGGGTGACAGCGGTCGCTCCGATGTGCGGAGCGTCACGGGCGACTATCCTGCCGTGATGGGTTTTGACATCGGGAAGATTGAACACGACAGCGAAAAAAATATCGACAATGTCCTCTTCGCCATTATTCGTGAGGAGATGATCCGTCATTACAAGCGGGGTGGGATGATCACCGTAAGCTGGCATGCCGACAACCCGCTTACCGGTGGCGACTCCTGGGATGTGAGTCGCGATGATGTGGTGGCTGCCATCCTGCCGGGTGGGGAGAAGCATGAGCTTTTCCTTGGCTGGCTCGACAGGGCTGCCGCCTTCTTCAACGCCCTCACTACCGAGGAGGGAACAAAGATACCGGTGCTCTTCCGCCCCTGGCACGAGCATACCGGCAGCTGGTTCTGGTGGGGAAGGGATCTCTGTAGCGTGGAGGAGTACACCGCCCTCTGGGAGATGACCCGCAGCCATTTCGACGGGGCAGGTGTGGACAACCTGCTCTACGCTTATTCACCCGACCTGCAGGGCCCCGGTGAGATCTATATGGAGCGATATCCAGGTGATGAGTATGTTGATCTGCTGGGTCTGGATGGCTACCACCGTAACAACGAAGAGGGGATCGATGCCTATCAATCCTCACTCCATACCATCCTCTCCTTTTTGGCGGAGGAGGGTAAAATGCGGGACAAGCCGATCGCACTCACCGAGACAGGGCTGGAGGCGATACCGATCGCCGACTGGTGGACATCGGTACTCTTCCCCGTGCTGGACCGCTATCCGGTGAGTTACGTGATGGTATGGCGCAACGCCCGCGAGCGGCCTGACCACTATTATGCACCTTACCCGGGACAGCTCTCGGCCGATGATTTTGTCGTCTTTTACCAACATCCCAAAACCCTTTTCAGCAACGATATCCCCAACCTGTATCAGTAACGACATAAGAGAAATTATAATGAAGTCATATAAGCAACAGATCAAAGAGATGATGAAGGAGCATGAGAGCCTCCTCACCCGCAAGAATGAACCGATGGAGAGAGGCAACGGCTGGTACCGCCGCTACCGCTACCCGGTGCTCACCGCCGCCCATACCCCCCTCTACTGGCGGTACGATTTCAATGAAGTGACCAACCCGCTGCTGATGGAGCGCATCGGCATGAATGCCGCCATGAACGCCGGTGCCATCAAGTGGAACGGTCGCTACCTGCTGATGGTGCGCGTGGAGGGTGCCGACCGCAAGTCCTTCTTCGCCATCGCCGAGAGCCCGAATGGCATCGACAACTTCCGCTTTTGGGATTATCCGGTGGTGATTCCCGAGACGGAGGATCCCGCCACCAATATGTATGACATGCGACTCACCGCCCATGAGGATGGCTGGATCTACGGCATCTTCTGTGCCGAGCGGTACGATGAGACAGCGCCCGCGGGCGACCTCTCACGGGCGAAGGCGACAGCCGGCATCGTACGCACGAAGGATCTGATCACCTGGGAGCGACTGCCCGACCTGGTCTCCCCCAGCCAGCAACGCAACGTGGTGCTTCATCCCGAGTTCGTGGATGGCAGGTATGCCCTCTACACCCGTCCCCAGGACAGCTTCATCGATGCCGGCAACGGCCAGGGCATCGGCTGGGCACTCATCGACGATATGACCAATGCCGTGGTGAAGGAGGAGAAAATCATCGACCGCCGCTATTATCACACCATCAAGGAGGTGAAGAACGGTGAAGGACCGGCACCGATTAAAACATCAAAGGGATGGCTTCATTTGGCACATGGTGTGCGGGGATGTGCCGCAGGTCTCAGATATGTATTATATTTGTACCTGACTTCGTTGGATGATCCTTCAAAAGTGATCGCTTCACCCGGAGGCTACTTTATGGCACCCGAGGGTGAGGAGCGGGTGGGGGATGTCTCCAACGTGCTCTTCAGCAACGGCTGGATCGCCGATGAGGACGGCTCCCTTTACATCTATTACGCCTCCTCAGACACCCGGATGCACGTGGCCACCACCACCGTGGAACGGCTGGTGGACTACTGCCTTCACACTCCGGAGGACAAGCTCACCTCGGGGGCGTCGGTACAGATACTTAAAAGACAGATAGAAAAAAACCTGGATATTCTAAACACAATTGATTAACAACGGGAGATGCTTCTCCCGAAAATGAAAAACAACTTCATGATCACCTTAAAGGAAAAAATTGGCTACGGCTTAGGCGATGCTGCCTCTTCCATGTTCTGGAAGATCTTCGGGATGTACTCCCTCTTTTTCTACACCGACGTGTTCGGCATAACCGCCGCCGCTGCCGGTACCATGTTCCTGGTAGCCCGTCTCTGGGACTCACTCACCGACCTGTTGGTGGGCATCATGAGCGACCGTACCAAAACACGCTGGGGCAAATATCGTCCCTACCTGATCTGGTTCGCTTTTCCCTTTGCGGTGATGGGTGTCATCACCTTCTATGTGCCTGACTTCGGACAGACCGGCAAGCTGGTCTACGCCTATCTCACTTACTCTCTGATGATGCTGGTCTACACGCTGGTCAATGTACCCTATGCCTCCCTGTTGGCTGTCATCTCGTCCGACCCGCGCGACCGGAACACGCTCTCCTCCTACCGTATGGCCTTCGCCTTCATTGGCAGCTTCGTCACCTTCATGCTGCTGCAGCCGCTGATCGACTTCTTCGCGAAGCACTTCGGTGGTGAGGGCGCCGCCGTAAACGCACTGGCAGAGACATCAGTCAGCACCAACCCGGTGGGCTGGGTGATGGGGGTTGGCGCCATCGGTGTGATTTGCGTGGTGCTCTTCCTGCTCTGTTTCTCCTGGACCAGGGAGCGGGTGGTACAGATCGAAAGTGAGGAGAACGCCTCGGTGAAGAAGGATCTGAAGAACCTCTTCAGAAACGCGCCCTGGTGGATCTTGGTGGCCACGGGGCTGGCGGCGCTGCTCTTCAACGCCATCCGTGACAGTGTAGCCATCTACTTCTTCCGCGACTACGTGCAGGCCGGCTACCGCATGGCCGGCACCGGCTGGGACATGACCACCATCTATTTCCTGGTGGGTCAAGCGGCCAACCTGCTGGGGGTGATGCTGGCTCCCTCCCTTTCCGCACGTTTTGGTAAACGAAGAACTTACATGATCGCCATCCTGATGGCGGGCATCCTGAGTACTGCTTTCTTTTACATCCCCAACAGCATCACCTGGATCCTGATCCTGCAGTTCACCATCTCGATCTTCGCCGGTTATGTGCTGCCCCTGCTCTGGTCGATGTTCTCCGATATCGTGGACCATCAGGAACTGACCACCGGACGCCGCGCCAGTGGCCTCATCTTCTCCTCCTCCTCCATGTCGCAGAAGCTGGGATGGGCCATCGGTGCCGCCCTGAGCGGCTGGATGCTGGCCTACTTCAAGTACGTGCCCGACGCTTTGCAGCAAAGTGCCGAAACAATCTGGGGTGAACGGTTTATGATCTCCTTGCTGCCGGCAGTCTGCTGTCTCCTGGCATTCATCGGTATGTACTTCTACCCGCTCTCTGACAAGAAGGTGAAGGAGAACTACGAACAGCTGGAAGTGAAGAGAGCGGCTGCAAAGATGAATTAAGTGCTTATGCAACTGTAAAAGATCAGGATTATGCAATATGGTTTCTTCGATGACGCTCGACGGGAGTATGTGATCACCCACCCCCGCACCCCCTGGCCCTGGATCAACTACCTGGGGAATGAGGATTTTTTCAGCCTGATATCGAATACTGCAGGGGGGTACTCCTTTTACAAGGATGCCAAGTTCCGCCGGCTGACGCGCTACCGCTACAACAACGTGCCGATGGACAGTGGTGGCCGTTATTTCTACATCCGGGAGGGGGAGACAATATGGAACCCCGGCTGGAAACCTTGTAAGACTGAACTGGAGAGCTACGAGTGCCGTCACGGCATGGGATACACCACCCTCACGGGTGTGCACAACGGTGTGAAAGCGGAGTTGCTCTTTTTTGTCCCCCTGCAGACCCACGGTGAGGTGCATAAACTGATGCTGACCAACCAAGGGAGCGGAGTGAAGAGATTGCAACTCTTTTCCTTTCTGGAGTGGGCACTATGGAATGCCGCTACCGACATGGAGAATTTCCAGCGTAACTTCTCCACCAGCGAGGTGGAGGTGGAAGGGTCGGTGATCTACCACAAGACAGAGTACCGGGAACGTCGCAACCACTACGCATTCTACTCTGTTAACCAACCCATTGATGGTTTTGACACCGACCGTGAATCGTTCTTTGGCCTCTATAACGGCTTCGATGAACCACAAGTGGTGATGGAAGGAAAGCCCCTCAACAGCGTGGCGCACGGCTGGTCGCCCATCGCATCACATTGCCTCGAGATTGAGCTGGAACCGGGTGAGAGCCGGGAGCTGATCTTCCTGCTCGGTTACGCAGAGAACGATCCGCAGGAGAAATGGGAGAACGGGGGTGCTCTCAACAAGCGCAAAGCGAAGGAGATGATCGCCCGTTTCGACAGCGTGGAGAAGGTGGACAGCGCTTTTGCCGCATTACGTATCTACTGGGATCAACTGTTGGGTAACTTCCGGGTGAAGACAGGGGAGGAGAAGCTGGACCGGATGGTGAACATCTGGAACCAGTACCAGTGCATGATCACCTTCTGCTTCTCCCGTTCGGCATCCTACTTCGAGAGTGGTATCGGACGCGGGATGGGTTTTCGTGACTCCAACCAGGATCTGCTCGGCTTCGTACATCAGATTCCCGAGCGAGCCCGCGAGCGGATCATTGACATCGCCTCCACGCAATTCCCCAATGGCTCCTGTTACCATCAATATCAACCCCTCACCAAGAAAGGGAACAATGAAATTGGGGGCGGCTTTAACGATGACCCGCTCTGGCTGATCCTTGGTACAGCCGCTTATGTAAAGGAGACGGGTGACTTCGCGATACTGGACCAGGCCGTACCCTTCGACAACGAGCCGGGCACCGAGGTATCTCTCTTCGACCATCTGACCGTTTCATTCGATCATGTGATCAATCACCTGGGACCCCACGGGCTGCCCCTGATCGGGCGTGCCGACTGGAATGACTGTCTCAACCTCAACTGCTTCTCCGACGACCCCAACGAGAGCTTTCAGACCACCGAGAACAGGAGCGAGGGATCACAGGCAGAGAGTCTGATGATCGCCGGTCTCTTCGTGGTCAGTGGGCGTGATTACGTAGAGCTATGCACCAGACTAGGCAAGGATGAGGAAGCCGACAGGGCACGCAACCATGTGGCTCGCATGGTGGAGGCCGTAAAGCAGCATGGCTGGGACGGGGAGTGGTTTCTGCGTGCCTACGACTATAATGGTCACAAGATAGGGTCGAAGGAAAATATCGAAGGGCAGATCTACATTGAGTCCAATGGCTGGTGCTCTATGGCCGGCATCGGCCTGGAGGAGGGGATGACAGAGAAGGCACTCAACGCTGTGAAAGAACGGCTCGACTGTGAGCATGGCATCGTGCTCAACAATCCTCCTTACACGAAGTATTACATCGAATACGGCGAGATATCAAGCTATCCCCCTGGTTACAAGGAGAACGCGGGCATCTTCTGTCACAACAACCCCTGGGTCATCATCGGCGAAACGGTGCTGGGACGGGGAGACCGTGCATGGGAATACTTCCGTAAGATCTGTCCCTCCTATAGCGAGGCGATCAGCGACCTGCACAAGGTGGAGCCCTACGTCTATGCCCAGATGATTGCAGGCAAAGATGCTTTCCGGCCGGGAGAGGCCAAGAACTCATGGCTCACCGGTACCGCCGCCTGGAACTTTTACACCATCTCACAGTATATTCTCGGCATCCGTACCGCCTACGACGGTCTGATCATCGATCCCTGCATTCCACCGGAATGGGAACAGTATCATGTGACACGCAGGTACCGCGGCGTGACCTATCGGATCACCGTGAACAACCCTGAGAAGCGGATGAAAGGAGTGAAGGCAATCACCCTGAACGGCGAACCGGTAAAAGGCAATTTGATACCACTCCTGCCAGCTGGCAGTGTGGGTGAGGTGGAAGTGATTCTTTAGCAGAAGAAAGAGCGATGGACATTGGTGTATTGAAACAAGAACTACGTGACGAACTGACCGGCAATATCCTCCCCTTCTGGATGAACAGGATGAAGGATAACGAAAGGGGTGGCTTCTATGGTCGGATGACCGGTGAGAACCGTCTGGTGCCCGATGCCCCGAAGGGAGGTATTCTCCACGCACGGATCCTATGGACCTTCTCGTCGGCGGCATTGCGACTGCATTCGGAGGAGTACTTCGCCGAAGCACGGCGGGCCAAAGAATATATCTTTTCACACTTTTTTGATGATCAGTTTGGTGGCACCTACTGGATGCTGCATGCCGATGGTACCCCTGCCGACAGCAAGAAACAGATCTACAGTCAGGCCTTTTTCATCTATGCGCTGACTGAGTATTACAGCGTTAGTGGTGACGAAGAAGCCCTTGAAAAAGCAAAAGTACTGTTTCGGCTCATTGAACAGCATAGCTTCGACAGCGTGAACAACGGTTACATGGAGGCTTACAGTTGCGACTGGCAGCTGCTGGATGATCTGCGGCTGAGTGAGAAGGATGCCAATGAGAAGAAGACGATGAACACCCACCTCCACGTTCTGGAAGCCTACACCAACCTTTACCGTGTCTGGAAGGATGAGAAGCTGGCACATCGGCTGAAAAACCTGATCGACCTCTTCCTTGAGAAGATCATCGACCCGGAGAGCGGGCACCTCAATCTCTTCTTTGATGAGGATTGGAATTGCAAATCGACCCTCCACTCCTTCGGGCACGACATCGAAGCCTCTTGGTTGCTCGAGGAAGCAGCTCTGGTGCTGGGTGACGAGGCGACGCAACGGAAGTTGAAACCTGTTATACTGCGGATAGCAGACGCCGCGGCAGAGGGACTGAACGAAAAAGGTGCACTGATCAATGAAAGGGATTGGGCTAACGGACATCGTGACGAACGGTGCGATTGGTGGCCACAGGCAGAGGCGGTGGTCGGCTTCTTCAATGCCTGGCAGCTGTCGGGAGATGATGCGTGGCTCAACAAAACACGCAACAGCTGGGATTTCATCAAGCAGCACCTTGTAGACAGGGAGCAGGGTGAGTGGTACTGGTCTGTCTCGCCGGAAGGGGAGACGGACCGGGTGAACGACAAGGCGGGCTTCTGGAAGTGCCCCTATCACAATGGGCGGATGTGCCTGGAGCTGATCGAACGAATCAGACAGGATTAATGATTAAAAATAAAGAGATATGAAGAGAAACAGTGTGTTATTTACAATGCTGTTGTTGTTGTCGGCAGCGATCTCCTGCGGCAACGGGCAGCAGACCAACAATGAAACGGCGGCCGACAGCACGGTCGTGGCACAGCACGGACAGCTGCAGGTGATCGGCACACAGCTCAGCAACGAGCAGGGGGAGCCGCTGTTGCTACGCGGCGCCAGCCTGGGATGGCACAACCTCTGGCCCCGCTTCTACAACGAGGGTGCGGTGAAGTGGCTGGCGGAGGACTGGAAATGCACGGTGGTGCGCGCCGCCATGGGATTGGAAATCGAGGACAACTACCGGGAGAACCCAGCGTTTGCGCTGCAGTGCATCACGCCCGTGATCGAGGCTGCCATTGACAATGGCATCTATGTGATCATCGATTTCCATGCCCACAAGAAATACTTCGAGGAGGCAAAAGGGTTCTTTGCCGAGATGGCAACCAAATATGGGGAGTATCCCAATGTCATCTACGAGATATGGAACGAACCCGACTACTTTGAATGGGAAGAGGTGAAAGCCTACTCGGAAGAGGTGATCGATGTGATCCGTGCGATCGACCCGGACAACATCATACTGGTGGGCAGCCCCCACTGGGACCAGGACCTCCACCTGGTGGCGGAAGATCCCATCCTCGAAGTGACCAACATCATGTACACCATGCACTTCTATGCAGCCACCCACGAGGCATGGTTGCGCGACCGCACCGACGATGCCATCGCCAGCGGAATCCCCATCTTTGTGTCGGAGTGCGGCGGCTCGGAAGCCAACGGCGACGGACGCCTCGGCACGGAGGAGTGGGAGACTTATGTGGAGTGGATGGAGAGTCGCAAGATCAGCTGGGTCGCCTGGTCGGTCTCCGACAAGAACGAGACCTGCTCCATGCTGCTGCCCCGCGCCGAAGCGGAGGGTAACTGGACAGACGACCTGCTCAAGCCCTGGGGGAGGCTGGCGCGTAACTCCATCCGAAGAGGCCTATAACCCCAGGATTGGGTGATTTGGATGCTATTGAGTAGGGTTGGTCAGCCCGGCCCCGATTTGACTGGAATGATAGTCAAACCTTGCTGTTGAGTTCAACGCTATTGTGATGACATTTGGGCATCTTATCCTGGGTCGATCATCAAGTCTTGCTTCGTATTAATGGTCAGAACTTTATCGAAGAAATCATATTTATTTTTTCCTGAAATTAAATAGTGAATGTAACATCTCGCTTCCACTGAGTAAACTTCTGATACATCATAACTCGACGGAGTCAAAGACCTTAAACGATACTTGATCGTTTTGGTTGAACGGGGGCTGATATCTACAAAACGCTGGTAGTCCACTCCTTCTAAGAACCCAGCTTCAAAGAGTGAGATTTCCTTACCTGCTTTATCTTTAAGAAGAAATACAACAAAACTTCCGGAAGTTCCACCTCCAAAATTATTGCGTATTCGCATCGGTTTATCCGCATTGTTTACCAAATGAAGTAAAATCATGTCTTCGTATGGCGAATAATCGGCACTTATGTCGAAGTCGGATTGGGCCGTTAACCCTGCGGGCAATAACGCCAATATGGCCAATAGTAAATACTTTGTTTTCATAAGTCGGTAGCGTATTCCATTCATTAAATATAACCGAATAGTTTTAGCCGTTGATAAAAAAATATCTTAGGTGTGGTCAGCATGAAATGTTGCACTGAATTACTTGTACTCAAAAGTGAAACGTAACTGAGATGACCTGAGATCATTTTTACAAAGAAACAAATAAAACTAATAAAAACAATATCCTCAATTATTTAAATGATATGTGAAATATAAGCTCACAGTGAATAAGAGTTTGTATTTTCTTGCTGGAAACAAAAAGCAGGAGAAAAACTATTTCGCCTTTCTCCTACCCTAATCACCATCGGAGGGTGGTTTGTATTGATCGATCCGATTACATATCTGTGATCAGTTGGTACTTCGGCACCAATGCCTTCATGATGCTCCATCCCAGCAGATAGGCGATGGCACAGAAGATAAAGATGATGAAGTAGCCTGATTCAATCCCTTCATAACCCATGAATTTCATGTTGGTGTTGGCTGCATGGTCGAAAAGCACACCGGAGCTCTTATTGATGAAGAAGGATCCCACCCCGCCGGCCATACCGCCGATACCGGTGATGGTGCCCACAGCATGTTTCGGGAACATATCACTCACGGTGGTAAAGATGTTGGCCGACCAGGACTGGTGAGCGGCGGCAGCGATACCGATGATGATCACCGGGAGCCATACCGACAGACCTCCTAATGGTTGGGCAAAGAGGATGAGCAGCGGGAAGAAGGCGAAGAGCAACATCGCCCGCATACGTCCCTGATAGGGGTCTAACTTTTTCTTTTCCATGTAGTAGGCTGGGAAGTAGCCGGCAGCGAACACCGAGATCATGGAGATGGCATAGACCACGAAGACATGAGGGGCACTTTCTGTGGAGTCAAGTCCGTAGACTGAACTGAGGTATGCCGGTATCCAAAAGAGGAGGAACCACCACACTCCGTCGGTGAGAAACTTGCCCACCGCGAACGACCAGGTCTGTTTATATTTGAATGCTTGTTTGAAGGATACCTTCTTGCCGGCATTGCCATCGGCTTTCACCCTTCCCTCTAAAGCGTCAGTGGCATCATCCTGGTTGATGTATTCCAACTCGAGGGCGTTCACCTTCTTGCTTTGTTCCGGTTTGTGATATACAAATATCCAGAAGCCCATCCAGATGAAGCCAAGGGCTCCGATTACGATAAAAGCCATCTCCCAGCCCCACGCCTTGGCGATGAAGGGGATGGTGAGGGGGGCCAGCAGGGCACCGATTTGTGCTCCTGAGTTGAAGATACTGGTGGCATAGGCCCTGTCTTTCTTTGGGAAGTATTCGGCAGTAGCTTTAATGGCGGCGGGGAAGTTGCCAGCCTCTCCAAGGGCCAACACCAATCGCGCAAACACGAAGAGGGTGACACTCACGGAAACCACCAGCGACACATCACCCACTGTGGAGATTGCCTCACGTGCACCATGGAAGCTCATGGTCCACTCTCCGGCAGTGATTCCGGCGGTTAAAAGACCGCAGAAGGCGTGCATGATTGCACCTAACGACCAGACACCGATTGCCCAAAGGAACCCTTTTTTGGTATCCAGCCAGTCGATGAATTTGCCGGCGAAGAGCATCGATACGGCATAAAAAATGGAGAAAAGCCCGGTGATGGTTCCATAGTCACTATTGGTCCAGTGGAATTCCGGTGCGATAAAGTCGGCCCATGTCAGTGAAAGTACTTGTCGGTCGAGGTAGTTCACTGTGGTAGCCATGAAAAGCATCACCACGATGGTCCAGCGATGATTGGTCATCTTTCCTGTTTGTAGATTACTCATGATTGTTTTCTGATATTAAATGAATGAATGATTATCTGTTGTTCCGGATGATGGCCAGCCCCTCACGGCACAGCTCTGATATTTTTTCCCATTCGCCTGCTTTGATGACCTCTTTGGGGAAGAGGTTGGAACCCATTCCCACGGCAGTGACGCCCGCCTTGAACCAGGCGGAGAGGTTCTCCTCGGTGGGTTCTACACCTCCGGTGACCATAATCTTGGTCCAAGGCATTGGTCCCTTGATGTTCTTCACGAAAGAGGGACCCCCCACGTTTCCACCGGGGAACACTTTCACGATCTCGGCTCCCAGCTCCTGTGCCAGGCCTATCTCACTGGTGGTGGCACAACCGGGCGAGTAGGCGATCTGACGGCGGTTGCATACCTTGAAGATATCGGGGTTGAGCAGCGGTCCCACCACAAAGTTGGCACCCAGCTGAATGTAAAGTGACGCAGTAGGGGCATCCACGATGGAGCCGATACCGAGAATCATCTCCGGACACTCCTTTTCGGCCCACTTAACCAGTTCGGTGAACACCTCATGGGCGAAGTCGCCTCGGTTAGTGAACTCGAAAGCGCGGATACCGCCTTCATAGCAGGCTTTTAACACTTTCTTGGCAACCTCTGTATCGGGATGGTAGAAGACGGGGACGATACCAGTCTCCTCGATTGTCTGATATACTTTGAGTCTTGAAAATTTGGACATAATTTTTGCATTCAGCGGTCGGCGTTCAGCCTTCAGCTTTTGGTTTATAATCAATCAGCTTTTTGTGTTTATTATTTGGTTCTCAGGTATCAGGTATAGTTTTAAAACCATAATCCCCGAACTGTAAAGATGCACCATGAACTTCACACAAATCATCTGACTACCCGGCCGGATCCGTCGCCCTTCATCAGCGTCTCTACCTCGGGAGCGGTGACCAGGTTGAAGTCGCCGTAAACGGTATGTTTCAGACAGGAGGCTGCCACGGCGAAGTCGAGTGCTTGCTGGTCATCATCCTTGTAGGTGAGCAACCCGTAAATCAGACCGCCCATGAAGGAATCGCCCCCACCTACACGGTCCACGATGTGTGTGATGTCGTAGCGGCGCGAGTGGTAAAGCTTGTCAGAGTATAGGCAGCCACCCCAGGTGTTGTGGTTGGCGTTGATGGAGCCGCGCAGGGTGATGATCACTTTCTTTGCACGGGGAAATCGTTGCATCAGTTGTGTGCATACCGATTCAAACTCGGCGGCATCGACCTCCCCACCGGTATGTTCCACCTCGAACCCTTCCGGTTTGATGCCGAACACCTTCTCTGCATCCTCCTCGTTGCCTAGAATTACATCACATCCCTCCACCAGTGCCGGCATAATCTCGGATGCCTTCTTTCCGTACTTCCAGAGGTTCTTCCGGTAGTTAAGGTCGCACGAGACGGTGACACCCATCTCATTGGCTGTCTGGATAGCCTCCAGACATGCGTCGGCCGCACCTTGTGACAAGGCTGGTGTGATGCCGGTCCAGTGGAACCAAGTGGCATTTTTGAGGATCTCCCGCCAGTTGAACATCCCTTTTTCCACCGATGCGATGGAGGAGTGAGCCCTGTCGTAGACCACCTTTGAGGGTCGTGCCACCGCACCCGTCTCGAGGAAGTAGATGCCTATCCGTTCGCCACCTCTGAGAATCTCATTTGTGCCGACGTTGTACTTTCTCAGGTCGGAGATGCACCAGTCGGCGATGTCGTTTTGTGGAAGTCGGGTTACGAACTCCACTGGAATGCCGTAGTTGGCCAGTGAAACGGCCACATTGGCCTCACCGCCGCCAAAGGTGGCTCCCAGGCTATTCGATTGGATAAAACGCTGGTATCCAGGTGTGGCAAGACGCAGCATGATCTCGCCAAAAGTAACTACTTTTTGCATCTTATTGAATCTCTATGGTTAAGGGTTGATCTATTTGTGCTTTCTCAGTTTTAAGGAAGGAGACCCATTGGGCGAAATTGTCAAAGCCGGCCTTGCTCCATCCGCCACCCACGTAGGAGGTGTAGGATGAACCTGGTGTGATGCTGTTCAGTCCGGCATAGTGACCGTCGAACAGTTGAACAGATTCATAACCAGCCGGCTGGATAACCGCGGTATAAATCGTGCCGTTTGCTTCGTTGCCGGGTGTTTCATAGGCAATGATGCCACCGGAGTCGCCGAATGTGACAGGCACCACGCTCTCATCGGTCACGATGCCGGTAGCCACGTTCAAGCTCTCCAGATCAGTTTCAAAGATATGGGTCACCTTGTTGAAGAGGCTGTAGGCATCGAGTGAAATGATACGTGTTTCCGTCACCATTTTTTCATCAACGGCATAAGGTTCATAAGTCAGGCGAAAGGTGAGTCGCAGTGGTCCGTTGTTGATGATCTCGGCGGTGACGAAGTTGTCGCCCAGGCAGAGGGTGTCGCTGTGGATTGGGGCTGTCATTCCCAAGCCTAGCGTCCTGCCCACCTTGTAAAAATCGAGTCCTTCACCGTGGTCCTCATGATAGGATGCTACACCTGCTAGGTCGTCGCGATACCATTTGTCAATGATTAGTGATTCAGTACGCTTCGCCCAAAAGTCCATTCCGTTGCTGATCTCTCCCGTGGCCTTCAGTGCGGGGCCGTAGACCCGGAAGGCGGTGCGGTTGTTCTCCCAGGTGAAGTCATCCTTCCGTTCCGGAACCAGTCGTCCGTAAACAAGAGGCTCGAAAGAATTAGGCTCACCCTCGGTGATACGGAATGTTTGTGTTCCACCTGCTTTGAGTGTCACCGGGAAAATGATCGATTTGCTGTCTGTATCGTTGGTTACGATCTGCCAGGGGTGTTGTTTCCCCTCATCATCTACCAGGATAAGGCTTTTTTCCGCCACAGTGCCAAGCTTTTTCTTAAGGTCCCCCCATGATATTTCCACCATCTGGTTCTCTCTGTCGCCGGTACCGCTGTTTTGTACTCTCAGCGTCACTTCACTTTTCTGTGTGGTGCAGCCTCCGATGAGGATGGCCAGCATCAACAATCCAAGAAATCTATTATTCATTGCAACTGGTTGAAGTTAGCCCAACCTCCTTGTGTGGAGGTTGGGATTGGGACTTGTTTGGTTAGGGTTGCTTTCCGATGTAGGCTAGGATGCCTCCATCCACGTATAGTATATGACCATTCACAAAGTTCGATGCGTCGGATGCAAGGAAAACAGCCGGTCCCATCAAGTCTTCAGGTGTACCCCATCGTGTAGCCGGAGTTTTGGCAATGATGAACGAGTCGAAGGGATGGGGTGTGCCGTCGGCCTGTTTCTCCCGGAGGGGTGCGGTCTGGGGGGTGGCGATGTATCCGGGTCCGATGCCGTTGCACTGGATGTTGTGTTCACCATATTCGGAGCAAATGTTCTTGGTGAGCATCTTCAGGCCACCCTTGGCTGCGGCATAGGCCGATACGGTCTCGCGACCCAGTTCACTCATCATGGAGCAAATGTTGATGATCTTACCGTGACCTTTCTTGATCATATGAGGAATCACCGCCTTGGAAACGATGAAGGGACCATTCAGGTCGATGTCGATCACCTGACGGAACTCGGCTGCACTCATCTCATGCATCGGGATTCGCTTGATGATGCCGGCGTTGTTTACCAGGATGTCAATCACCCCTACCTCTTTGGTAACCCGTGCCACGAAATCGTTTACCTGATCTTCGTTCGTCACGTCACAGACGTAACCGTGTGCTTTGATGCCTTTTTCCTGATAGTTGGCAATACCTTTGTCCACCAGTTCCTGTTTGATGTCGTTGAATACGATGGTGGCTCCTGCCTCCGCCAGAGCTGTGGCCATGGCAAACCCTATTCCGTATGATGCTCCGGTGACCAGAGCAACCTTACCTTCCAATGAAAAATTAACCATTGTTCGTTGTTATTTTAAGTCTGTAATCTTGTAAAAATCCTGATCGCCATAGTCCAGGTTTTCGCCACCCATACCCCAGATAAAAGTGTAGTTACAGGTAGCGGCGCCGGCGTGAATTGACCATTCAGGGGAGAGCACAGCCTGATCGCCCTTCATCCAGATGTGACGGGTCTCTTCGGCTTCACCCATGAAGTGGCAGACAGCCTGATCCTCAGGAACCTCGAAATAGAAGTATGCCTCCATCCTGCGGGAGTGAACATGTGCCGGCATAGTGTTCCAGACACTGCCGGTCGCCAGTTCGGTCATTCCCATTTGCAGCTGGCAGGTGGGCAACACCTGGTTCACAATCATCTTGTTGATGTTGCGGTGGTTGGATCCCTCCAGTGAGCCCATCTCCGCTACTACGGCGTCGGCCTTGGTAATTTTCTTGTCTGGATAATTCTTATGTGCATTGGTGGAGTTAAAGTAGAATTTGGCCGGCTTTGAAGCATCATCGCTTTCGAAGTATACCTCCCGTTCACCGGAGCCGATGTAGAGTGCCTCTTTGTAGTCGAGAGTGAAAACCGTTTCACCTACTTTCACCTTTCCTTTTCCGCCAACGTTGAAAATCCCCAGCTCGCGTCGGCAAAGGAAACTGGGTTGTTTGAGCGGGTCGATAGCCTCCAGGTGCAATGATTCACCCACAGGCATGGCACCACCCACAATCATGCGGTCGTACATGGAGTATACCATGTTCACCTCATCGGCAGCAAAAAGCTTCCCAATCAGAAAGTCACGGCGCAGCCGCTGCGTGTCGTAAGATTTCGCATCCTCCGGATGGGCAGCGTAGCGCAATTCATAATTTGTTTTCATATATTTTAATGTTTGATGATTATTTTGTCTAAAAAACGTAGCAGGGCAAATTTACTATTTTATTTTGCGACTTCAAAACATTTCTAATTGTTTTGCGAGGTATCTGCTACACGAATTATTATCCTATCGGCTATATGATGACATTTTGATGCAATGGTGCTTCTTATCAGCATTCTGCCACATAAAAGTATTGCTACAGCCTACATCAATATCACCGATCACAATCGTTATAAGATAAATCATCAATATTTGTTTAATTATTTTTGTTGCCGCTTCGGAATTGTGTGGGAGTGATGCCAAACTGTTTTTTGAAAGACTTACTAAAGTAATCGGGATCGTTGAATCCAACCTCGTATGCAATTTCTGCCACATTCATCTCATTGTTCTTCATTAGTTCCGAAGCTTTTTTGAGTCGGATGATACGAAAATATTCGTTGGGTGAGTAATTGGTGATTCCCTTAATTTTTTTGTAAAAGAGGGTTCTGCCCATGTTCATCTCTTTCGCAAAGTCATCGACTGAAAACTGAGTATCTTTCAGGTGAATCGCCATCACCTGGTGGATTTTCTCAATAAAAAGCCTGTCTTTCTCAGAAGTCTGCAATGGTATGGCACTTGTCATTCCCGGTTCATGTGCTAACTTGTATAGCAGTTTCTCACGCTGTTCAATTAATTTACGAATGCGTGTAATCAGGTAATGGATGCTGAATGGTTTGATGATATAGGCATCCGCTCCGGCGTCAATTCCCTCCAGTTGATGTTCAGCAGAGGAGTATGCGGTTAGCAGAATGATGGGAATGTGGCTGGTTTCAAAATCCTCTTTGATCTTCCTTGTCACCTCAAAACCATTCATTTCAGGCATCATTACATCACAAACGATTAGATCGGGGGGTGATTTGATTGCTGTTTCCAGACCACTCAGCCCGTTGGATGCTGACGATAGCTCGAAATAGTTACTTAGTTTGTCTTTGAGGAAAGCACTAATCTCCTCATCATCTTCAATCAGCAGGATCTTATGTTTATGTCCAGGCGTTAGTATCACTGATGCTGTCTCTGCAGAGATGAAACCACCCACTGCTTCTGTTTCCGGTTCGTTTACTGATACATCTGAATCGTATTTTTTTTCAGTAATCTCAGAAGGTTCTGCTCTCATTGGGAAGGAGAGTGTAAAACTGGCTCCAGACCAATTAGAATCTCGGTAATCGATTCTGCCATGAAGCACCCTGGCCAGTTCAGCTGAGAGGTGTAGGCCTATCCCTATCCCTGTAGGGGAATAGCTGATCTGTTTGAACCGCTGAAATAGCAGTTCTCGTTTTTCGGGTGGGATGCCAATACCGGAGTCAGAAACAGTTACTGTACAGAGCTTTTCCGGTTCGTTGAAAGCAACCTCTATTCTGATCTTTCCTTTTTGTGGAGTGTGTTTAAAGGCGTTTGACAAGAGGTTGAAGATGATCATCTCCATTTTTCCTCTGTCCGTGACAATCATTTTTGATTCTTCTGTTGTCTCAAAACTGTATTCGATCTCTTTTCTCTCAGCCGTTTCGGTAAAGACCTCATAAATCTCTCGCAGAAATGAGACGATATCAGTCTTCTCAAGCCGCAGATCCAGCTCTTCATGTTGTAGTTTTCTGAATGCGAGCAGCTGGTCAATCAACCTCATCAGCTTTTCAGAGCTTCTATTCAGTGTGTCGAGCTGCTTCTTTAATACCGGTGTGAGCTGTTGCTCATAGATGCTTTCAATGCTGCCCCGAATAAGTGTAAGCGGAGTCCTGAACTCATGTGAGATATTGGTGAAGAATTGCAGGCGGTGAGCAGTCATCTTTTTCTCGACGATGATTTCATTGTTCAGTCGGTTCATCTTCATCAGGGTGATCACTGTTACGTATAACAGTAACAAACCTGTTATCAGATAGAGGATCAGAGCCCCTGGTGATCGCCAGAATGGTGGTTTGATGACAATCTCCAGTACTCTCTCAGGGTTGTCCATCATGTTGGAGACACTTTTCACCTTGAAACGGTACTTTCCCGGAGGTACATTCTTATAGGTCGCCACATTGTGTTGCGTGATCGGATTCCACGCCTTGTCATAATTCTCCAGGATGTAGGTATATCTGCTTGAATGTATTTCCTGATAGTTGAGTGAGGAGAATGCAAGTGCGAATGAGTTCTGGTTATACCGGAGACGGATCTGCCCTGTCTGGGTAATACTCTCCCTTAAAGGTGTATCCTGACTGTTTGGAGAGACACTGACCCCATTGATGCTCATGTCGGTCAATAGGGTTGACAGTGGCTTGGACTGTTTCTCAAAAGCGTTTGGATCAATGATGTATAAACCACTGTAACTCCCAAACAAAAGGTTTCCGTTCGCTCTTTTCAAAGCAACAGACTCTGAAAAATAATCGCTTTCCCAACGGTCAACAAAATTGTAGTTCTCAAAAAAACCTTCTCCCACGTCAAATTTGGATAGTCCGCTTTCGGTGCTGATCCACAGCTTATGGTTGTGGTCTTCTATAATTGCCTGTATGATGTTGTTCGTCAAGCCATTCTCCGTTGTGTAGTGGGTGAAGCGGTATCTTTCCTCAGAAGAACTCTTTGTGGCCAGGTTGATGCCTCCACCCGCTGTTCCCAACCAGATGCGCCCAGTGTAGTCCTCGAAAACAGTTTTGACTATATTGTTGTTCAATGATTCCGGATCCTCCTTGTCGAAGTAGTACCATTCGTAGTTGGTACCATCCTGAATCAAGCTGTCGGGATGAAAGATGACCACACCGTTTTCACCTCCCGACCAGATGTAGCCATCCTTGTCCTGTATGAGTGACCTGACCTGTCTTTGTGTCTCTGAGATCTGATTGAATCTGAGACTGTGCAACTCTTTGTCTTCCCACTCACAAAGGAACAGTCCATTGCCAAAGGAGCCGATCCACATGCGTCCCTCGCTGTCACACAGAATTGAATAGATGCTGTTCTCACCTGCATCTCTCTCCTCAGATAGCAGGTAGGAAAAGCTCCTGCCCGACAAGTCATCGGCGGGAAAGATTCTTAATCCATCTCCTTTTGTGCCCATCCAGATGTTCCCTTCACGATCCGCCTGGATGGTGTAGATTCCCTTTTGCTTGCCACTAAACAGGTCTTTTCTGTGCCCGCTGCTGTCATAAACACAGATATCTCCATTCCTGGTGCCCATCCACAGGTTTTCGTTGCGGTCCTCATAAATACTTCTGACTGTTTGTTCGTGTGTCGCTGTACGTAGTGAAGGAGGTATCAGTTGTGTCCTCGCCTGTTCTGCGAAAGAGAATTTAGCAATGCCTGCATTTTCTGTTCCCACCCAGATGCTTCCGGTATGATCTTCTGTCACATAGAGTAGGTAATTGGTGCGGAGATCACTGTTTGAAGTGGTATAATGATCGATCTCTCCATTTTGTTTGATGGCAAACAATCCGTTCCCATAGGTAGAAATCCATGTAATCTCTCTCGAATCGGTGAAGATGGAATATCTTTCGTGATCAATGAATGAAAGCACCGGTTCGGGAATCAATTGGTATTTGTTGAATGCTTCTTTCTCTGCGTTGTAATGCCATACAAAACCCGATTTGTTGTAGACCCATGGCTTATCTTTGTTGTCTCTGACAATATATCCCTCCCGGATGGTTTCACCCTTGAGTAGAGAGCTGATGTTGTTAACCTTCATAGAAGGAATGTGAAAGATCAGCATGGAATGGTTTCCTGTGATGATAATTTGGTCATCATCCACTAATTCTGTTTCGTAGATTTGAAATCCCGGGAATTGGAGAGCATAATTGATCACCGGAAGAAAATGCCTGTTATGCTGATCATAGATCACAATTTCAGCATTGTTTGTCAGAAAACAGAGCTTTTCACCTGATTCAAATGCACTGTGAAACTGATAACGTCTCATTTTCTCACCAGGCTGATGAAACATTCCATTGTTAAAGCTAAACAGGCCTTTGTCGGTGCCGGCCCAGATATTTCCCGATGAATCTTCCAGTACAAAGGAGATATTATCGGTGCCGATATTGTTTTTGTCATAAAGTTTCCCCGACAGACCTGTCTCCTGGTGAGTGACGTGGCACAGACCCTGTTGTGTTCCCCAGAGCCAGATATCACCATTTGAGGCTTCCTTTATGTTGCGATACTGACGGGCTTCGCCATCTCCTGTGTAATCGACAAATGACTCGTTGTTGAGATTGTAACAGTTAAAGTACCGGGAGGATGTCTGTATCCAGAGATAAGCCTGCTGGTCTTCATACATCATCCTTATATTGTTCTCCGAAAGCGAGAGTGTGGAAAATTCAGGATAGAATGATGAAAAGTTATAACCATCGTATCGGTTTAGTCCATTCACGGAAGCTATCCAAATCAATCCCTGGTGATCCTGGATGATATACCTTACCGTGTTGTGTGACAATCCATCTTTGTTGTCAATATGGTCAATCCGGATCCCTTCGTTGCTATATAACAACAATGGCATCAGAGAGACGAAGGTGAGCAGGACTCTTTTTATCTGAGATGAATGGATCATCGAATCGGGGTTTACGCAAAAATATAAAAAAGGTATTGTATTTATCAACAAATTGTGATGATATGAACAAAAATCGGGGTTTGTGACAATATGTCCGGTTCGTTGAACGCAGAATATTGCTCTCTGTATCTTGGTAGGGAGTATCGGAACAATTTTACAGTGCAGTTATCTCCTGTCATGATACATTTGTTGCCAGTGATAGACAGGATTCTTGCGATTGATTAGATTTAATGATTTCTTACCATGTAAAGTCGTCTCAATAGTTGCAATTATCAATCCTTTTCTTTCAATATTTTATTAAAAATTTACAATAACATGAAAAAGAACATGAAAAATGGGAAAAGATCTTTCAACAGACATCTTTTATTAATCTTGACCTTTTTTGCAGTGTGCGGTTCGTTGGCTGCACAAAATGGAATCAGCGTAAGAGGTAATGTTACGGACGGAACAGAAACACTTCCGGGTGTGAGTATCCAGGTGGAAGGTACAACAATGGGTACCATCACCGACATTGACGGTAACTTCACATTGAATGTGCCGGATGAAGGGAGTGTGTTGACATTTATCTATATGGGCTTCGAATCACAACGGGTGACGGTAGGCAATCGACGTCAGTTCAACATCACTCTGCGATCGGATGAGATGTTACTTGATGAATTGGTAGTGATTGGCTATGGTACCGCACGCAAGAAAGATTTGACCGGTTCTACCTCATCCATCAGTGGGAGTGATATCGCGAAGATACCAGTCACCACTGCAGCTCAGGCCATTACTGGGAAGGTAGCAGGTGTCAATGTTGTCAAGCAGAGCGGTGCGCCAGGTGCAGACATTCAGATTACTGTACGAGGCGGAACTTCCATCACACAGGGAACCGAACCGCTATACATTGTGGATGGTTTTCAGATGGAGAATGGTTTGCGTCATATCGACATCAACGACATTGAGTCCATTGATGTGATGAAAGATGCATCTGCTACTGCAATTTATGGGGCACGCGGATCCAACGGGGTGATTCTTATCACCACCAAATCGGGTAAATCGGGCAAGACGGAAGTCTCCTACAACGGTTTTATCAGCTTTGATCGCTTGGGCAAGAGGCTCGATCTGCTCGGTGTAGAGGATTATGTGAAGTATCAGTACGAGTTTCAAACGCTTCGTGGAGAAATCAACTCTTTTGCCAACTTTTTCGGCGGTGATATCAACTCATCGGAATTCTATAGTGGTGCATATGACCGTATAGCTTCAGAGTACGGCAATCGTGCAGCTATCGACTGGCAGGATCTCGTATTTGGAAATACCGGTTTGACCAATAACCATAATGTGAATGTATCAGGTGGCAGTGACAAGACCAAATATATCTTGAGTTACAATTATACAGGTGAAGATGGCATCATGGATCGCCACGGCTATCAGAAGAACAGCATTCGCAGCAAAATAAACCACGAGTTATGGAAAGGTGTACGTCTCGATTTCTCTTCCAGTCTCCAGGCGTCAAGCATCGATGGTGGCGGTTCTCTTGGTGGTAAGCTTAAGCAGACAATTCTGCAACCCGTGACCGGAGGTGTAAGATGGACTAACGAGGAAATGGTAAATTCTGATATTGGTACTGTTATCGGTGACATCATGAACGACGCCAATTATGACGCACAAAACCCAATCCTGGACAACCTGGCCATCTCCAACAAGCGTTTCACACGTCTGGCCAATCTGAACGCCGGATTGGAGATTGACCTGATGGAAGACCTCACGTTCCGTACCTCCGGCAGCTATATGTGGCAACAGGTGCGTCAGGATTACTGGGACGACGGTAGTACCAAACAGGCCAAAGCAAATATGAGTCCATTCGGTTATGGCTCCCGCAACAACAACGAGCGCTTCTCATGGCAGATCACAAACACATTAAACTATGGTTTTGACTTCAATGAACTGCACAACTTCAATGTGTTGCTTGGTCAGGAGACGTACTATGTGGAGAGCATGTACCTGAACAACGAATATCGTTCATTTTCCGATGGTAACTTCGGCCTGAACGATGTGAGTATGGGGGCACCCTACACATGGAACTCTGGGAAGGATAGAAGTGGCATCGTGTCGGGTTTCGGTCGTCTCTTCTACAACTACAATGATCGCTATCTCTTCACCGGAACACTGCGTGCCGACGGTTCCTCAAAGTTCGCACGGGGAAATCAATGGGGATACTTCCCTTCGGCCTCGGCCGCCTGGCGTATCTCTGAAGAGAGTTTTATGGAATCATTCGATAACCTTGACAACCTGAAACTTCGTTTAGGCTACGGTACAGCAGGTAACAACAACATTGACAACAACATGTATGCCACCAATTACGGATCGGGGCATTACGGCTATAACGGGGCTGATTTCATCACTTACGTACCCGGATCTACTTTGGGTAATCCTGAACTGCGATGGGAGAAAACCACCACGACCAATCTTGGTCTTGACCTCACGTTGTTTAGGAGCCGAATCAACCTCTCTGTTGATCTCTACAACAACGAATCTGACAACCTGTTGATTTCGAATAAAATTCCCAGCTCTACCGGTTACACCAACCAGATACAGAACCTGGGATCGATTCGCAACCGTGGTGTTGAAATGATCCTGAACACCGTGAATGTGCGTACCAATGATTTTTCATGGATGACCGACTTCAACATCTCGTTTAACCGGTCGAAGGTGTTGGCGCTGTATGGTGACAGTGAGTTGAATTACTTCATTCAGGATTACAGCTCGCGCATGGGATACAAGATTGAGGTTGGATCGCCTTTGGGACAATATTATGGCCTAATCTACGATGGTATTTACACCACCAATGATTTCACTCAGACCGGAGACGGCTCCTACAGGCTCAACGACGATGTGCCATATCTCAAAGGAAGTGCACGTGCAGGGGTGAAACCAGGTGATGTGAAATATAAGGATGTAGCAGGTGAAAAAGACGGGGACGGATTTCCAGTATTCTCGGTGAACGATCGCACAGTGATTGGAAATGCACAGCCGAAATTCACGGGGGGGCTCAACAATACCTTTACCTATAAAGGGTTCGACCTGACATTGTTCATGAACTTTGTATACGGCAACGAGGTGTTCAACATGAGTACCCAGCGTTTTATCGGTCCCTACATGGCCAACCAGAACAGCGTGGCTAAAATGGCAGACCGTTTCATGCTGATTGACCCACTGACCGGCAGAGAAGCTACCGATCTGGAAAGATTGGCTGCTCTCAACCCAAATCAGCACGACAGCTCCACTCTCTGGAACATTTCCCAGAACAATAAAACGGCAATCAGTGATCACAGCAGTTACTATCTGGAAGATGGATCCTACCTGCGTCTTAACACTATCACATTTGGTTATACGCTTCCCGGTCAGCTCGTCCAGCAGGCCAAGATCAGCAATGTACGTTTCTATTGTACACTGAACAACATCCATACCTTCACTCGCTACACCGGGTATGACCCTGAGGTGTCTGCATCGGGCAGCGCCCTCACGCCGGGCATTGATAATTCATCATATCCCCGGTCCAAGAGCTGGGTGGTAGGTGTAAACCTGAAATTTTAATCACAATCTATTAACTTTAATGATATGAAAACAACAATACATATTCTTGCCATTGGTGCCTTCTTCGCACTCTTTACCGCATGCCAGGATTGGCTGGACATGCCCTCGGAGTCGAAAGCAGACAGCTCCTCCATATTCGCCTCAATCAACAGAGCTGAGATGACTGTTGTGGGTGCTTACCCATTCCTGCATACACAAGAGCTCGGTTATCAGTTGCTGATGGGTACCGACGAATCCAGCTCCACGGAATCTAATTCAAAGTATGTCATGTCAAACTATGACTACACTAACCTCACAGGAATGCTCAACTCTACCTACACCACAATGTACAAAGCCATTGAGTACGCCAATGTGAGCATTGCAAACCTGCCTAACATGCAGACTTCGTCAGATGCTGATCAGAAAAAGGTCGATGCCCTTTTGGGTGAATCGCTGGCCATCAGAGCTTATGCCTATTGGAACCTGGTTCGGTTCTTCGGCGATGTGCCATTCGCACTGGAACCAACAGCTCAATTGACCACCTTCTCTTCTTCACGTGTCAGTCGCGATACCATCTGGGATCAATGTGTGGCCGACCTGCAACAGGCCATTGAACTGCTGCCCTGGAAGAGCGAAGGAATGGTGGCCACTGCTGAGCGTTTCACCAAAAATGCAGCTTATGGCATCCTGTCACGCGTAGCACTCCATGCTGCGGGCTACTCGTTGCGTTGGGATTTGAGTACTGTTCCCTACAACCAATCCACTGTGAGAATTGCCAAAAGGGATGATGCTGCGCGAGTTAGAGAGCTCCTTCAAATCGCTGTTGATGCTGCGGAAGCTGTGATACAAAGAAATGAGAACCAACTCCTGAGTGATTATGACCAGGTATTCCGCGACCTTGCCCTCAAGCAATACAACGACGAATCGATGCTTGAGTACGGCTGGTATGGTCCCAACTCTGTAGATGTTCGTACAGGATATACAAACGGAATTCCTACCAGCGGTACCTCTGCAACTTTCGGAAAGGGAGGTCCACAGATGATCGCCATGCCAACCCTTTATTTTGAATTTAATGATGCTGATCAGAGACGCGATGTAGCTGTTTGTAATTTTGGCATCCTTGCAAATGATGATCTCCAGATGAGTACATATATTGGCAACAGTGTTGGGAAATACCGTATCGACTGGATGAAAGACAGAGGTGCTACTGACAGCAAAAGAAACATCAACTTCCCGCTGCTGCGTTACTCTGATGTGCTGCTGATGTATGCAGAGGCGCTGAATGAACTGAACAATGGGCCCACGGCAGATGCCGTCAATGCATTCAGGGCTGTTCGCATGCGCGCTTTCAGGAACGATGCCACAAAGATAGGTACCATACCATCCGATTATGATGGTTTCAGAGAGGCAATCATTAAAGAGAGAAAACTGGAGCTTTCAAACGAATCACTCCGTAAAACAGACCTTACACGTTGGGGGATTCTCTACGAACATCTGACAGCTGAAAAGGAAAAGCTCTATCAGCTTGCCCGACGTGAAGGTGCTTATGATGATGTTGATGTTTATCGCGCTTATAAGACTGTGAAAGGGGTAATGCAAAACCCGATTGTTGCGGTACCCTATCTGTCTATGAGTGATGCAGATATTGCTTCAATGAACCTGAGTGCAGATGAAATGACAACGCTCAACACGCTGAACGCTTCCAATAAAGGCTACCTAGAAAAGAGCTTCTATGAGGACAAATCGAATGGTAAACTCTATTTTACCGAAGAGTCGATTCCCTCTGGTGCAGAAGTAGCAGAAGTAAACTACACCATCCTGAACATGTTTGGCAGTCACTCCGTGAAACAGAAAGGTGGCCTCTCTGTGGAGGATGTGGAAGGGCTGGCATCCAAGAATGAGTGGATTGAACGGATGTTTTATGCTTTGGAAAAGAAGAAGGTTGAGATCCTACCCTTCAACACTACCAATATCATCGATGTGAATCCCGGTCTTGCGGGACAACAACATCCCTGTTATTAATCCGAAGAGGAGAAACAATCCAGAATATTGCAAAAAAATATTATCTTTAAAGCATGATGTTGAAGCAATTGATCATTCCATTGTGTATGATTCTTCTGAGTGTGGGTTCGGCCGGTGCGCAAGCATTGGCCTTCCCCACTGCTGAAGGGTTCGGAAAATACACCACCGGCGGCAGAGGCGGCAGGGTCATCAGGGTTACCAACCTGAATGATTCGGGTGAGGGAAGCCTGCGTCATGCCATTGAACAGAAAGGACCCCGCATTGTGGTCTTCACCGTCGATGGGACCATAGATCTACAGTCGAAGCTGATCATTGAAAACGATAGCATCACCATTGCAGGTCAGAGTGCCCCAGGTGAAGGCATCTGTCTCAAGGGATACCCATTCTACGTGCAGGCCAACAATGTCATCATCCGCTATCTCAGGGCACGCATGGGTGACCTGCATGTTTTAGAAGATGATGCCATGGGTGCAATGCGGGTGAAGGACCTGATCATTGATCACTGTTCAGTTTCCTGGTCGGTAGACGAAGCGCTAACCGTTTATCGTACGGAGAATGTGACGGTGCAGTGGTGTATGGTCACACACAGTCTCTCCAAATCAGCCCATAGCAAGGGGGCACATGGCTTTGGTGGTATCTGGGGAGGTAGCAACGCCTCTTTTCACCACAACCTGCTGGCACACCACAGCAGCCGCAACCCCCGTTTTGCTTCCGATGGCTATGCCCCTGTCGATTTCAGGAACAACGTGGTCTACAACTGGGGATATAAGGCGGCCTATGGTGGCGGCCGCAATGGTAGAATCAACTTCGTAGCAAACTACTACAAACCGGGACCGGCAACATCACCTGAGTTGAGAGCCTGGTTTCTTGATCCGGCAGAAGATGGCACCAGCGGTTATTATCTGGCCGGCAATGTAATGGATGGGAGTGCCGAGGTGACCGCCGACAACTGGAAAGGGGTGGGCACCAGTAAGTCTGTAATCAAAGCCACGGAGCCCTATTCATTTGTTCCCATTGTGGAAGATCCCGCGGCGATCGCCTATGAAAAGGTGCTTCGATATGCCGGATGCAGCTATCGCAGGGACTCCTACGACAGCAGGGTGGTAAATGAGGTCAGAACAGGTACCGCCGTTGGAGGTGAGACTTATGGCGGAGGGAACAAAGGCATCATCGATTCGCAGGATGCTGTTGGCGGATGGCCGCAGCTGAAAAGAGGAGTGAGTCCCTCGGATTGCGACGCAGACGGGATGCCCGATGCGTGGGAAAAGCAGATGGACCTCAATCCACACGATCCGACGGATGCATCGCTCTTCACATTGCATGGTGATTACAGCAATGTGGAAATATATCTCAACTCGCTGGCCGATTTTACAGGCTACCACTATTCACTTCTGAAAGAGAGTATCGATAAAGAGGTTGTGGGGCATTATCCTCAGGAGAAGCTGTCTGATTTCAGCACTAAGCTGAAACCAATGGGACGGATCATGGAGTCGGAAGAGTATTACGTATGGTGTTGCGCACCTATCTTCGATGAAGATGAGAAGGTGCATCTTTTTTACTCCCGCTGGCCGAAGCGTTATGGAATGGGGAGATGGATTCATCAGAGTGAGATCGCACATGCAGTGGCCGACACACCTGAGGGTCCTTACAAAGAACTAGTCACTCTGCTCGCACCTCGTCCCGGTTTTTTTGACGCTACCACCTGTCACAATCCTCATATTCAGAAGATTGGGGATGCCTACTATCTTTTTTACATGGGTAACAGCGATAAAACCGTAAACACCAAACGCATCGGGGTAGCCACCGCCAGCTCACTCTATGGTCCCTGGAAGAGAATGGACCAACCTCTCCTGGAGGCGGGTGAAGAGGGTGCATGGGACGATTGCAACACCACCAATCCCGCCTTTATCATACATCCCAACGGAGATTCGTGGCTCTACTACAAGTCGTGGAATAAGGAGGATTACCGGAATGAGTCGGGCCCCATCCGCGCCAACAGAAAATATGGACTGGCTGTTTCTGACAATGTGTTGGGACCCTATAAACGATATAAAGGCAATCCTGTAGTCGACTTCTCCCCGTTAGGTGATAATAAACAGGTTGAAGATGCCTATGTTTATCAGGAGAATGGCATCTTTAAAATGCTGATGCGTGACATGGGTTATTTTGACCATGAGGTGGGATTGATCTTTACCTCCACTGACGGGGTTCACTGGGGTGAACCCCGGATAGCCTGGTTCGGGGCCGATGCTTACCTGCATGAGCCACCTGCTCCTGATCACCTGAAAAGATACGGGCGGTTTGAGCGCCCTCAAATATTGATGAAAAACGGCAAACCGGCATATCTCTTTACTGCCATGCAGGGAGGAAAATATGAAACATCTTCCGGGTTTGTATTTAAAATTACATCCGACAATGATTAAATTTACACGAACAAAGCAGTTCCTGTTGCTGCTGCTCACCGCAGTGATCTGCTCATGTAGCAACAATCAACCCGCCAAGATTGACCGGCTGGCGCTGGTAAAGCGTAATAACCCCAAGGTTGCCCAGTTTGAGGCACTCTCCTCACTCTCTGCCGGCAATGGCAACTTCGCCGTGACGGTTGACGCTACGGGGTTGCAGACCTTCCCGGAGATCTATGCCGAGGGGGTGCCCCTCGGCACTCAGTCACAATGGGGGTGGCACAGTTTTCCAAATGTTGAGGGATTCACCACAGAAGAGACACTCAAGGATTACAACTTCAGGGGATGGGGTGAACCTTACGCGGTACAGTTCAATGAGCCGGGCAGAAGCCAGGATGCAGCGAACTATTTCAGGGTTAACCCACACCGTCTGCATCTCGGTTACATCGGATTGGAGCTGAACGATCAGGAGGGTAATAAGCTGTTGCCAGAACAGATCTCCGGCCTGAACCAGGAGCTGGATCTCTGGGAGGGAATCATTCACAGTCGTTTTATGATAGGAGCAGATTCCGCCGTTGTGGAAACAGCGGTACACCCCGACCAGGATCAACTGGCTGTAGCGCTTCAATCATCCTTGATCGGTAAGGGAATGATGCAGGTGAACCTGCGCTTTCCCTATCCCACCGGTGGGCATGCCGATGATGCCACCCACTGGGACTCACCTGAGAGGCATCAAACCGAAATTGTGGCACAGAATGAACACTCCTACCTGCTGAAGAGAACACTCGACTCAACCGTCTATTACATCGATCTGCAGTTTGAGGGTGAGGCAACCCTCACCGAGAAGGAGGCACATTACTTTGTGCTCACACCGGTAAGCGACATCTTTGCATTCACCTGCACCTTTACCGAAGAGATACCGCAAACCGATGCTATCCCCACAATGGACTCTTTCAATGCCTCAGCCAACTACTGGACTGCCTTTTGGCAGAACGGCGGGGCTGTCGACTTCTCGAAAAGCACCGATGAGCGTGCAGCGGAGTTGGAGCGACGTGTGGTGCTCTCTCAATATCTCATGGCCATCCAGTCGGCTGGCATCTACCCACCACAGGAGACCGGATTGACCTACAACAGCTGGTACGGCAAGTTCCACCTCGAGATGCATTGGTGGCATGCCGTTCATTTTGCATTGTGGAACAGGACGGAGCTACTGGAAAGAAGCATGGACTGGTATGCCTCAGCCTATCCAAAGGCTATGGAGATCGCAGAGCGTCAGCAGTTTGAGGGTGCCCGCTGGATGAAGATGACCGATCCCTCTGCAACGGAAGCTCCTTCGAAAGTGGGTTCATTCCTGATTTGGCAACAACCCCATTTCATCTATATGGCCGAGCTGATTTACAGGAACAATCCCTCACAGGAGATATTGGATAAATATGGATTCCTGGTGGAAGAGACCGCCCGTTTCATGGCATCTTTTGCCACCTACGATGAACTGGAAGGACGTTATCTGCTCAAGGGTATTATTCCTGCTCAGGAGACACTGCGTGCTTCCGAGACAATCAATCCGCCATTTGAACTCTCTTACTGGCACTATGCCATGTCGGTAGCTCAGCAATGGAGAGAGCGCTTGGGACAACAGCGTGACATGAAATGGGATGAGCTGATCGACAAGCTCTCACCGTTGGCACACCAGGATGGCCTCTACCTTGCATCGGAGGATGCAACCGACACCTACATCGATATCCGCTTCACTTCCGACCATCCGGCAGTGCTGGGTGCATTGGGTATGATGCCCGAATCGAAGTTGGTACGTCGTGATTATATGCAGAATACGCTGAATTGGATCTGGGACAACTGGAACTGGGGCAAAACCTGGGGATGGGATTACCCGATGACCGCCATGAGTGCTGCCCGCCTGGGTGACCCGGAGAAAGCTGTGGGTGCCTTGCTGATGGACAAAAGGACCAATACCTATCTGGTGAACGGACACAACTACCAGGATGAGCGGTTGCGTGTCTATCTGCCCGGTAACGGGGGATTGCTCACCGCCGTGGCTATGATGTGTGCGGGCTGGGACGGAAACGAGGAGGACACTCCCGGATTCCCCAAAAATGGAAAATGGAACGTGCAGTGGGAGGATCTGGCTCCCATGCCCTGATTACGAATTGTAACGGGTAATGAGGATCCGGCCATTGTGCCGGGCCTGCCCAAATAAATATAATCTCTATGAGAACGTTAGTTTCGCTGATGCTGCTATTTGTGGTTGCCACCTCCCTGGTTGCTCAGCCGATGGATTCCTGGCATAACAAAGAGCGACGACTGAGATACAGTCCCGATGGAGAGGATTTCGTAATCGTGAATGGTGACCGGAAATTCAACCGCGCCCTCTACGGCACCAACACTGCTTTCAGGATCGAAACGGGTGATTTGCCCGAATTTGGCCTTTTTATGCCGCACATGGGAGGCAACATTCAGTTGGGAATGCTTTCCGACGGGAAGAGCCTCTGGTTGAATGATGCGGAGTATGTGAAATCGATCTACAGGCCCGGAAGCCGCATCTATGAGATCAAAGATCCGCTGCTCGGTACGGGCAGCCTGACGATCACCGTTTTGGCGCTGGCAGATGCCGAAGGTATCATTCTAAGGGTTGATGCAAGCGGTTTGCCTGATGGAGGAACACTGGTCACCCTCTTCGGAGGAGCCAGCAATCGCCGTTTCTCCCGGAACGGGGACCTGGGGGTTGATGATCCAGAGGCGTTCGCTCTAAAGGCTGATGCCTGTGAGGGCAATCAGTTTGTCATCCGTGACGAATCGTTCCGGCTTACCTACGGGGAGGGTACAAGAGGTGGCCCTCTTTATACCACCGGTCTTTTCTCTGAAGGAACCACCCTGAAGCTTGGCTCTCCCTACAGTCTTAACACCGTTTCTGCCCTCACCCGTTCAGAGGTGAGTGGCAACAGACCCCTGCTGGTTGCCCAATCACCCATAAAAGGTGAAGATATCTATCTGGTGATAAAGGCTGACGATGGCGAGCCGCTTACACAGGAGATGCTCTCTTCCCTCTTTGAAGAAGCGGAACTGAAACGGAGTGCCACTGCAGGCACGGTGAAGATCAATACACCTGATCCTTATTTCAACACCCTGGGAGGGGCACTCAGCATCGCTGCCGATGGTATCTGGGATGAGGAGAGTGCTGTATGGCAGCATGGTGCCATCGGTTGGCGCATGCCGCTCAACGGTTGGCGTGCTGCCTATACCGGAGATGCCATCGGGTGGCACGATCGCGCCAGAAGGCACTTCAACGGCTACGCCGCCTCGCAGGTGACCGGTGTGGAGCCGGTGATTGCTCATCCGGCACAGGATTCGGTGCTGAACCTGACCAGGGCTGAGAAGAGGTGGGGCACACAGATGTACAGCAACGGTTATATCAGCCGCAATCCCCGCAACAACAATCAGATGCACCACTACAACATGAACCTTGTTTACATCGATGAGCTCTTGTGGCACTTCAACTGGACCGGTGATATGGACTATGTAAGGGAGATGTGGCCTGTGCTGCAGCGTCACCTGGAGTGGGAGAAACGCAACTATGACCCCAACGATGACGGTCTTTACGATGCCTATGCCTGTATCTGGGCCAGCGATGCATTGCAGTACAACAGCGGTTCGGTCACCTACTCCTCTGCTTACAACTACCGTGCAAACAGCATGGCGGCAATGATTGCAGAGAAAATCGGTAAGGACCCGCAGCCCTACCAGATGGAGGCAGCGAAGATTCTGAAGGCGATCAATTCCACCCTCTGGCTCCCTCACAAAGGGTGGTGGGCCGAGTTCAAAGATCTCATGGGAGAGCAGATGATTCATCCCATGGCAGGTGTATGGACGGTTTACCATGCCATCGACTCCGAGATACACACTCCTTTTCAGGCTTATCAGGCGACCCGTTACATCGACAGTTCCATCCCCAGGATACCTGTCAAGGCACGAGGGCTTGAGGATGAAGGCTACTACACCCTTTCCACCACCAATTGGTTTCCCTACTCCTGGTCGGTGAACAACGTAGCCTTTGCAGAAGTGGGGCACACCAGTCTCGCCTACTGGCAGGCAGGCAGGAACGAAGAGGCTTTCAAACTCTTCAAAAGCAATATCCTGGATGGTATGTACCTGGGAGACAGCCCCGGCAACATCGGTCAGATCAGCTTCTATGATGCCGCCAGGGGTGAATGCTACCGTGATTTTGGCGACCCCGTGGGTGTCTATTCACGCGCACTGGTGCAGGGTCTGTTCGGCATCCTTCCCGATGCCATGAATCAGCGGTTGGTGATTCGTCCCGGCTTTCCCGCCAACTGGGACTACGCTTCCATCGAGACACCCGACATTGCATTTCACTTCGCAAGAGAAGGACAGACTGACCGATATTCCATTAAATCCTCATTCCCCCGTGAATTGGCCTTGACAATGCAGCTGCAGGCCCCTTACGACCGGATAGGATCGATCACCGTCAATGGACGCAAGGTGCGTTGGCGCATGGAGCAATCGGTGGGAGCACCGGTGATTGCCATTGCCAGTGGCATAGCAGATGTATATCAGGTTGAGATTGTCTGGGAAGGATCAAAAACAGCCACCACTGCAATCGAAGCGGTGGCTGCACCAAACAGCCCGGTTGAGATTCCTGTGGAGAACAGGATACGTGAGCTGTATGACCCTCAAGAGGTTTTACGTTCTGCAAAAATTCGCAACAACACCATCAGTGGCACCGTAAAGGGTGAAACGGGACACCGTACACTCTTTGTCCGTGTGAAAGAGGGTGAGTTGGAATGGTGGAGAGCTGTTTCCATTCAGGTAACAGCACCTCTCTCAGACTCGAAAGGTTTCAATTGGGATCTGGTCAATGAGGATGCCCAATATGAAACGGTTGATATGGATGCCTATATGAATGCATCGGTTGATCAGATCTTCACCAACGAGTACCTCTCCCCACGGTCGCCCTTCACCACCTTACAGATACCCAAGCAGGGAATTGGTGAGTGGTGTCATCCATCACTTACAGCCACCATTGATGACAGTGGTCTGAGAAAGGCAAGCCGTGATGGTGTCTTTGAGACACCCTTCGGGATCCCCTTTCGGACACCATCGGATGAGGCGCCCAACATCGCCTTTACTTCGCTGTGGGACAACTATCCCTCATCGGTCACCATCCCCCTGGCAGGAAATGCATCGCATGCCTTTCTGCTGATGGCGGGCTCTACCAACCACATGCAGGTGCATGTTCCCAACGGTGAGGTACTGGTCACCTATTGCGATGGAACATCATCACAACTGGTGCTACGCAACCCGGAGACATGGGTTCCCATTGAGCAGGATCTCTTCGTTGACGACCATGCCTTCCGCCTCTCACATCCGCAACCCTATAGGGTGGGTTTGAAGACCGGAAAGGTGAGCCGCAACTTCGACGATGAGATACCGGCGGATGAGGTCTACGGACGCTCAATCGATGGGGGAGCCGCCATCATTCTGGATCTGCCATTGGAGGGAGATAAGGAGCTGGAGAGCATCACCGTGAGATCCATTGCCAACGAGGTGGTCATCGGACTGATGTCGGTCACGCTTGAAAGATAAATAAACAGAGAGTTTTCTGCCCAGGGCAGAAAACGACGATCTTATAAAAACCTTAACGACAACATTATGTACAAGATAATATCAATATGTGTAATGACCCTGCTGATGATGCAGGGTGCAATTGCACAATCGACAGCCATCAGGTTTGCCGAGTCGGAGATGAAACGTGCTCCGCAGGCCTGGCAGTTGGATCACGGCAAACGACTCTACTTCGGTTACGCACAAGGGGTAGGAACTCTGGCCATGCTGAAGGTCTGGAGAGAAACCAACGACCGAAAGTATCTCGATTATGTGATCGAATGGGCTGACACACTGATCAATGATCAGGGTGAGATTCACCTCTACAAGGTGGAGACCTATAACATTGACTACATCAACTCTGGGAAGGTGCTCTTCGAAGTCTACCGCCAGACCGGCGATGAGAAATACAAGCTGGCGATGGATCGGCTGGTGAATCAGATGAAAGTGCATCCCCGCACGCACGAGGGTGTCTTCTGGCATAAGCTGATTTATCCGCACCAGATCTGGCTCGACGGGTTGTACATGGGATCACCTTTCCTGGCTGAGTATGCCGTCACCTTCAACCGGCCGGAACTCATCGATGATGTGATGAATCAGTTCCTGGTCACTGCAAAGCGTACTTATGATGAAGCTACCGGGCTCTATTATCATGCCTGGGACGAGAGTAAACGGCAGCGATGGGCCAACAGGGAGACCGGTCAGTCACCCAACTTCTGGGGACGCAGCATGGGATGGTGGTTTATGGCGCTGGTAGATGTGATGGACTTTATACCTGCTGATCACCCGCAACGCCACGAATTGATCGGCATCATCAGTGGATTGGCCGAAGCGCTGCCCCGCTACCAGGATCGGTCGGGGCTCTGGTATCAGGTGTTGGACCAGGGAGACAGGGAGGGTAATTATCTGGAGGCATCTGTCTCCTCCATGTTTATGTATTCGTTTGCAAAAGCAGTGAATAAAGGATACATCGACAAGCAATACAGAGCTGTTGCAGAAAAGGCCTATCAGGGACTGATGAACAGGCTTATCGTGGAAAACGATGACGGCACGTTAACCCTCACCCAGTGTTGTTCCGTGGGTGGGTTGGGAGGTAATCCGTATCGTGACGGCAGTTTCGAATATTACATCAGCGAGAAGATCAGAGACAACGATGCCAAGGCTACCGGTCCCTTTATCATGGGATGTCTCGAGTTGAATAAATAACGATTGATATGATGCATACAATTTCACGATTCACCCTTTTTCTGTTTACCCTTTTTCTGCTCTCTTCCTGCAATGATAGCAACGGGAAGGACTCAGCCTACAGTTATCTCTATGAGAACCTCCCGTTTGAGATGCCGTTGCTCTCACCTCCCACATTTCCCGACTACAGCGTTTCCGTGGCCGACTTCGGAGGGGTGGGTGATGGTACATCATTGAACACCGGAGCCTTTGCCAAGGCAATGGATCATCTCTCCTCACGGGGAGGTGGCAGACTGATTGTGCCTGCAGGTGTCTGGTTCACAGGTCCCATCGTCCTGCAGAGCAATATCAACCTGCACCTGGACGATCGCTCCATCATACTGTTTTCTCCTGACAAGGATCTCTATCCGCTGGTGGAGACCTCTTTTGAGGGTTTGGACACCCGTCGCTGTCAGTCACCCATATGGGGAAAGGATTTGCAGAACATTGCCATCACCGGCAATGGTGTCATCGATGGCAACGGTCATTACTGGCGCCCGCTGAAGAAAGAGAAGGTTACCGAACGACAGTGGCAACGTGCAACTTCTCAGGGAGGGGTATTCAAACGTGACGATTACTGGATGCCTTCTGCAGCATATCTTCATGGCGACACCATCAGCGATATGAACGTGCCACGTAACTTGCAATCAGAAGAGGAATGGCTTGCGTTGAGAGACTTTTTGCGCCCCGTGATGGTTAGTCTCCAGAGCTGTAAGGATGTCTTTCTTCAGGGAGTCATTTTTCAGAATTCAGCCGCCTGGAATATCCATCCGCTGATGTGCGAGAATGTGATCATCGATGGCATCCAGGTACGCAATCCCTCCTTTGCTCAGAATGGTGACGGCATCGACCTGGAGTCCTGCCGGAACAGCCTGATTGTGAACAGCTCCTTCGATGTGGGTGATGACGCCATCTGCATCAAGTCGGGGAAAGATGAGGATGGCAGAAGACGCAACATGCCTGCAGAGAACCTGATCGTGGACAACTGTACAGTCTTCAAGGGGCACGGTGGATTTGTGGTTGGTAGCGAGATGTCAGGCGGTGTGAAAAATATCTCTGTCTCCAACTGTCAGTTTCTGGGTACTGACGTGGGCCTGCGATTCAAGAGCCGCCGGGGTCGCGGCGGTGTTGTGGAGAACATCTACATCTCCGATATCAGCATGTTTGATATTGCAACGGAGCCACTGTTGTTTAACCTCTATTATGGTGGCAAGTCGGCTGTGGAATCACTTGAGGATGGCGATCAGGTGCCGCAGGAGGATTTCTTGCCTACTGTAGATGAGACGACACCTGTTTTCCGGAACATCTTTGTGGAACGGATTACCTGCAGGAATGCACGCAGGGCGATGTACTTCCATGGTCTGCCGGAGCAGAACATCGAGAACATTCATATCGAGGATTATGTGGTGCATGCCCGTGAGGGAGCAGAATTGATCGATTCTGAAGATATCACGCTGAAGAACATTCAAATATTTGCCGAGTCAGGAGCAGCCCTGAATCTTCACAATGTGCGTAACCTTACAGTTGAGAACCTGGTGACTGATGTTCTGTCCGAAACTATCTATCAGGTGAGAGGCCGCAAAACAGAAAAGATAAGGCTCACCAACGTTGCCGAGCAGACTTTTCTGGGCCCCGAGGTAGGGGGTGATGCGGTGACGTTCGCTTCACAACCTACTGCGGATGACATCCAGTAAAAACACACAGGACCTACTAATGAAAAAAAAGATAAAAGCTATGAAGACCAAAAAAACCATCCTTGTTTTGTTATGCACTTTGTTGAGTGCTCCCTTTTTCGCAAGCGAGCGGTTCCCCGACGGAACGGTTATCCCCGACTGGTTCAGGAACGTTGAAGAGGTGAAAATTGAGAAGCTGGGTAAGATTTTCCGGATCACCGATCATGGTGTGGTGAACGATAGCACCCTGCTCCAGACTGAACAGATACAGGCTGTTATTGATAAGGCCCATGCAAATGGTGGAGGAGTGATATGCATTCCTAAAGGGGTGTACCTCAGCGGTGCTCTTTTCTTCAGGCAGAACACCCATCTCCACCTGGAGAAGAATGCTGTGCTGAAGGGGAGCGATGACATCAGCAACTTCCCCATCCTGCCTACCCGTATCGAGGGGAGGAGCATCGACTATTTTGCTGCACTTGTAAACGCTGACGGTCTCGATGGATTCACCATCTCCGGTGAGGGAACCATCGACGGTAACGGCCTGCGTTACTGGAAGTCATTCTGGCTGCGAAGGAGGTTCAATCCCCAATGCACCAACCTGGATGAGATGCGTCCGCGCCTGGTGTTTATTTCGAACAGTAAGAATGTGCATCTCACCGGGGTGCGGTTGATCAACTCTCCCTTCTGGACCACTCATCTCTATAAAAGTGAGAATGTCAGATTGTCGAATCTTGAAATCTTCGCTCCCCGTGAGCCGGTGAAAGCACCCAGTTCCGATGCGGTAGACATTGATGTCTGCACCAACGTGCACATCACCAATTGCAATATCTCGGTCAACGATGATGCCATCGCACTCAAAGGTGGCAAGGGACCCAATGCCGACAAGTTGGAAGAGAACGGCGCCAACCACAACATCATCATCGAGGATTGTACTTTTGGCTTCTGTCACGGCGTGCTCACCTGCGGCAGCGAATCCATTCACAACAGGAATGTGATTGTGCGTCGCCTGCAGGTGGATCAGGCGGTAAGGCTCCTCTGGTTGAAGATGCGTCCCGACACCCCGCAGAATTATGAATTCATTCTTGTGGAGGATATCACCGGCAATGCCAGCAGCTTCCTCTACATCAAGCCCTGGACACAGTTCTTCGATCTGAAGGGGGAGGAGAGCATCCCGCTTTCCTACTCCAGCAACGTGACCATGCGCAACATCGACCTCGAGTGTAACCGTTTCTTTGATGTGTCAGAATCAGATCAGTACATCCTGTCGCATTTCACCTTTGAGAACCTCAACATTAAAGCAGTCCATCCCGAGTTAAATAGAGATTTCATCAAACCTTTCAACCTCAGGAACGTGAGGGTGAACGGCAGCCTGCTTAATAACGCTGAACAGTAAAAATGAAATCGTTCAATTTTTGTTATCTTTACATCAATTATCATCCGTGTGATTCACCTGGAATGTTTCAGGCCAATGGGTCTGGGGTAAAATATTGATTCATAAAGATATAAAAGCGATGAGAAAACTGGCCATTTTACTGTTTCTGTTTGCCTCCATACAATTGCAAGCAGAGGAATTAAAGTTGCAAAATGTCTACGGACGCAATGTGACATCACTGAACGGGCAATGGAACTATATCATTGATCCCTTCAGCAACGGTTATTATGATTACCGGCTCAATCCGAATCCCAATGGATTCTTCAGGAATGCAAAGGCAAAAGATAAATCGGATCTGGTGGAGTACAATTTTGATACCGCCGACAAGATGTTCATTCCTACCGACTGGAACAGTGCCAACGAGCAGTTATTCTTCTATGAGGGAACGGTATGGTTCCAACGCTACTTCAACCATTCACCACAGCCGGGCAAGAAGCAATTTCTCTACTTTGGTGCTATCAACTACGATGCCCGCGTCTACCTGAACGGGGAGTTGCTGGGGAGACACCTTGGCGGTTTCACCCCCTTTCATTTCAACGTCACCGGCAAGGTGAAAGAGGGTGAGAACTTCATTGTGGTGATGGTGAACAACGACCGGATACCGGAAGGAGTACCCACAGTGAATGCTGACTGGTGGAACTATGGCGGCATCACACGCGATGTGCTGTTGGTAGAGGAATCTGAGACTTTTATTGATGACTATCTTATACAGCTTGAAAAGGGTCGTTACGATCGTATCAGCGGCTATCTCCGGCTCAATAGTCCCGTCGGGGGAGTCTCGCTTGAGATGGAGATCCCCGAACTGGGCATCAGAGAGCGGCTTACCACCGATCAAACGGGAAACGCCTCTTTTGTCGTGAAGGCCAAGCCTGAGCTCTGGAGCCCCGAGAGCCCCAGGAGCTATGAGGTGAGATTGATTCACGAAGGGAAAGCATTGAACGACAGGATTGCTTTTCGACAGATCGAGGTGAAGGGTAAGGAGATACTGCTCAACGGTAAACCGGTTTTCCTGCGCGGCATCTCCATTCATGAGGAGGCCCCCTTCAGGCAGGGGAGAGCTTCTACACCTGAGGATGCGAAGGTGTTGCTGGGATGGGCCAAAGAGATGGGATGCAACTTCGTCCGTCTGGCTCATTACCCCCACAACGAACATATGGTGCGTGAGGCGGAGAAAATGGGACTGATGGTATGGTCGGAGATTCCGCTTTACTGGACCATTCACTGGGAGAACCCCGACACCTATGCGAATGCTGAGAGGCAACTCAATGACATGATTGAGCGGGATAAGAACCGTGGTGCAGTGGTGATCTGGTCTGTCGCCAACGAGACACCCCACAGTGATGCAAGAGACCGCTTCCTGATAAGTCTGGTGGATTATGCACGGACAAAGGACGACAGCCGACTGATCAGTATGGCCATGGAGGTGGGGCGTACCACCAATGGGGTGACCGAGATCAACGACCGGATGCATTCCCATGTGGATATCATCAGCTTCAACAGCTACCTGGGATGGTATGGCGGAAAGCTGGAGGACCTGAAAACCAGAGGGTGGAATATTCCCTACAACAAACCCTTCTTCATCAGTGAGTTTGGTGCGGGAGCTTTGCAGGGGAGACATGGCGACCAAGAGGAGCGGTGGACAGAAGAGTATCAGGCCGCACTTTACGATTTGACGCTCAAGATGTACGACAAGGTGGATGGTTTCGCCGGTACCTCACCCTGGATATTGGTTGACTTTTATTCACCCCGCAGGCAGTTGCCGGATATTCAGGACTTCTTCAACCGTAAGGGGTTGATCTCCAGTGAAGGAGTCAAAAAGAAAGCATTCTACGTACTGAAAGATTTCTATTCAGAGAAAGAAAAACAGTATCACAACAAGTGATACATTTGCAAGGTTGTCTTTGAAAGTCACGTGGAAGGATAAAGCGGAGAGAGCCATTGTTCGGGTCCCTCCGCTTTGCTTTGGGCTGCCCAGCGAATTCCCCGCTGCATGATCTCCAGTACTTCAGGTACCTCAAAGTCGCTGGCCACATGACCAAGTGAGGAGTAGAAGACCCTTCCCTTACCAAATGATTTCTTCCAGACCACCGGCATCACGGCGCCCTCTATCCAGTCGTCATGTTCCCCGCTGAAGGTGGTGGTTGCCAACACCTTTACGTTGGGGTCCACATGCATGTAATACTGCTCTGAATGCATGTCGAAATTGTTCAATCCCATGGTCACAGGATCCTCCCTGTCGGTGATGTTCACCTCATAGTCGATCACATTACCGGGGTGCGCCACCCACTGACCCCCCACCATGTATTGAAAGGCCACGTTGTTGCGGAACGAGTCGCCGGTGCCACCATGCCATCCGGCCAGGCCGGTGCCGTTGCGCACAGCATTGAGCAGTGCTTTTTCCTGTTGCGGGGTGATCTCACCCTGGGTAAAATGCTGAATGATCAGATCCACACGTTCCATCAACGCGCTGTCGTTGTAGCAGTCGAGGTTGTCGTAAACAAAGACCTCTGCCCCTTCCGACTCCAGCCAGGGCACAAAGAGATCGCGGCACTGCTCCGGCTCGTGCCCTTCCCATCCGCCATAGACATAAAGCACTTTCTTGCCTTTAAGGGCTTCATCCGGGATTACGCTCTTTTCGTTCTGTTTTAGGGTGTTGTTGCAACTCATCGTGAGGGATGTTATTCCTGTCAGGAATGTGATTAAAAGGATTCGTACGTTTTTCATACTTTGGTCATCTTATGCCGACAAAGATATATTTTTTTTCGTGTGACGCAAATTTTCACAATTTATAAGTTTATGATTATCTTTGAAGGGTTGATTTTGTTCGCACCCATGCAGATTCCAAACACTGAAAAATATTTGTGACCATGATTTCCAAGCGATCCCTTTTTCTCTACGGTATGCTCTCTCTCATGCTGATGACCGGATGCAACCGTTCCTACACCAACAGTTCACTTTCTCCGGAGGAGAGAGCCGATGATCTTGTGAAGCGGTTGACGCTCGAAGAGAAGGTGCTGCTGATGATGGATGTCTCCGCACCGGTTGAACGACTCGGCATCAAAGAATATAACTGGTGGAATGAAGCGCTGCACGGGGTGGGTCGCTCAGGCCTGGCTACCGTTTTCCCGCAGCCCATTGGCATGGCTGCCTCCTTCGACGAACATGCGCTGTTCAACGCTTTTGTAGCGGTCTCCGACGAGGCACGCGCCAAGAATGCCTTCTATGCTTCAGAGGGAAGCTACGAACGTTACCAGGGACTCACCATGTGGACCCCCACCGTGAACCTGTTGCGTGACCCCCGCTGGGGCCGTGGGATTGAGACCTATGGGGAGGATCCCTACCTGGCTGCCCGTATGGGGGTGGCCGTGGTGAAAGGATTGCAGGGTCCGGCGGACCAGAAGTATGACAAGCTGCATGCCTGCGCCAAGCACTTTGCCGTGCACTCCGGTCCGGAATGGAACCGCCATTCGTTCAACGCGGAACAGATCGATCCGCGCGATCTCTATGAGACTTACCTGCCGGCATTCAAGGCACTGGTGACCGAGGGTGACGTGCAGCAGGTGATGTGTGCCTACAACCGCTTCGAGGGAGAACCTTGTTGCGGCAGCAACCGGCTGTTGATGGAGATCCTGCGCGGTGAGTGGGGATACCAGGGGGTGGTAGTGGCTGACTGCGGTGCCATCGCCGATTTCTACAGGGAGGATGGTCATCAGACCCATGCTGATGCAGCAGAAGCTTCGGCAGCGGCAGTGAGGAGCGGTACCGACCTGGATTGCGGCACCAGTTACGAGGCGTTGCTGGAGAGTGTGCAGCAGGGACTCATCAGTGAAGAGGAGCTCGATATCTCCCTGAAGCGACTGCTCCGTTCCCGTTTTGCCCTGGGAGAGATGGATGATGCGGAAAAGGTTTCCTGGACGAAGATCCCCCTCTCGGTGGTAGCCTCGCAAAAACATGACTCGCTGGCCCTTGACGTGGCCCGCAGGTCGATGACTCTGCTGCAGAACAACAATGAGATGCTGCCCCTGAAGAGAGGGGGGCTCACCATCGCGGTGATGGGTCCCAATGCGAACGACTCGGTGATGCAGTGGGGCAATTATAACGGTACACCCCGTCGCACGGTGACCATCCTGCAGGGGTTGCAGGCGGCACTGGGTCCCGAAGACCGGCTCATCTACGAGCAGGGCTGCTCCTGGGTGGAACGAACGGTGATCAGGAGCATCTTCAACCAATGTCAGTCACCGCAGGGTGCAGGCTTCACTGCGAGCTACTGGAACAACAGCTCACGGGAGGGAGATCCTGTAACCAGCGCACAGGTGGCTACCCCCTTTCGTTTCTCAGCCATGGGTGCCACCGTTTTTGCTCCCGGGGTGAACCTCATCGACTTCTCTGCATCTTACCGGAGCATCCTTACCCCGGAAGAGTCGGGTGATGTTGTTTTCGACTTCAATTGTTCCGGCATCGTGGAGCTGATGGTTAACGGAGAAGAGATTGCCTCTTTCACCAACCGCCATGGAACCAGAAAGGTTTCGCATACCATGAGGGTAGAGGCAGGCAAAGCCTATGAGCTGGAGATCCTCTACGAGCCGTTGAAAAATGAGGCGCAGCTTCATTTCGACCTCGGTTTCAAGGATGACCTGGATATCAGGCGTTCGGTGGAGCGGGTGAAGGATGCCGACCTGGTGATCTTTGCCGGTGGCATCTCTCCCTTGCTTGAGGGCGAAGAGATGGGAGTCGACCTTCCTGGCTTCCGTCGTGGCGACCGCACCGACATTGAACTCCCTGCGGTACAGCGGGAACTGATCACAGCCCTGCACCGCGCGGGGAAGAAGATCGTGCTGGTCAACTGTTCCGGCTCACCCGTCGCGTTGGTGCCGGAGACAGCAATGTGCGAGGCGATCCTGCAGGCATGGTACCCGGGGCAGGAGGGTGGCACCGCCGTGGCGGAGGTACTCTTCGGCGATTACAACCCCGCGGGGCGTTTGCCGGTCACATTCTACAGCGGCCTGTCGCAGTTGCCCGATTTTGAGGATTACAGCATGAAGGGACGCACCTACCGCTTCATGGATCAGGAGCCGCTCTTCCCCTTTGGCTACGGATTGAGCTATACCACTTTCCACCATGGCTCGCCGGAGCTCAGCAAAACTGGGATCACTGCCGGAGAAACGCTGAAGCTGACGGTGCCGGTTACCAACAGCGGCAGTCGAGACGGTGAGGAGGTGTTGCAACTCTACCTGCGAAAGGTGGGGGATGCCGGGGGACCGTCGAAAACCTTGCGTTCATTCAAGAGGGTGATGATCCCGGCCGGTGAGACGGCAGAGGTTGCCTTTACCCTGGGTGAACAGGAGCTGGAGTGGTGGAACGAGTCGATCCAGTCGGTGGCTGTTACACCCGGTGCGTATGAGCTGATGGTCGGCGGCAGCTCACGTGAACATGATCTGCAAACTGTTTTACTTACCATTTCACAATAGATAACCGAAGCAGAAGATTGTTCCTGTCAGGCGATTGACATATCGGTTGAATCGCCTGACAGCGCCTGCCTTGTGTGTAACATTCCTGTCGTTCCCCTCAGATCGGCAGGTTTTTTGCCTGTTTTGGGAAGCTATTCCTATATTCTGAGCTTATTGTATCTTCATATCCACTCCGATAATTATTGGAGTGGATATAAGGGTGCAATAAGGGTGCAATAAGGCTAGAGGCTCCTTGAACCCTGTTTACACACTCTCTTGTTTTGGAATATTGTTCCAAAAAGTGTGTCTTTTCAGGTAAGAAGATAGTCTAATTACTTGGTAGGTTTTGTAGCTGTCGAGATTAAAAATCACTAAAAAAATCACTTCCCAACACCACTTCTTTTGTGATCGTTACAGCTTCATCTCTGGTGAGCTGGTGCGACCAACCCACACGCTGTGTGGTGGAGGCCCCTGCGCCCCGGTTGTTGAACTCACCGTAAAAGGCGGTGTTTTCGTTGGAGGGATTGCCCCAGTTGTTCCATCCTTCGGGGCGGATCACATCACCCAGTTCGCACTCCATGAAGAGTACCCGTGCATGGGGTCGCCAGGGACGGCCCAGGTAGAAGGAATCGGGTGTGTCACCCGTGATGGTGCAGCGGTTGAACACATATCCAAAGGGTTGCTGCTGCGGGGTGGAGGCGGCAGTGATGTAACCGTTCTCCTTGCAGTAGATCTCGCACTCCTCGAACCAGGCAATGGAGGAGCCGAAGATGAAATCGACCGTGCCCTCAATATAACAGTTTTGGTAGTATTGCCTGCTGCCCGCTTTATGGGTGTAGAGCGTATCCTGAAAGCCAAGGAATCGGCAGTTGATGAAACGTGCCCGGTCGCTCCGCACGATCACCGCCACCGCTTGTCCCACCGGTCCGGCATCGTTTGCAAAGGTGATGTTCTCGGCGGTGAAGAGGTCGGGGGTGATGTAGGTGGAGGCCGATCCGGAGGTGCCGAGCTCATCCCCCAGTGGGCTTTTCTTTGCGGCAAAGTTGTTCCAGGTGAGGATGGTGCGGTTCTTCTCCTCACCCACCAGCGTCAGCTGATGCTTGGTCTCTGGGATGACCAGTCGCTCGCGGTAGATGCCGTTGCGAATCAGGATGCGGGTGGGCCGTTTCCTGAAATCGGGCACCGCGTCGATGGCTGCCTGCACAGTGGTGAAGTCGCCCGTGCCATCCTGTGCCACTACCCAGTCAAAACCGCTCCTGTCGACCGGCTCTGCCGACCGGAAGATCTTATCCAGGTAGGCGGTCATCAGCCGGACAGTGGAGAGATGCCAGGGATGGAAGTGCCAGAAGGTGTGGGGGGTGTCGTCGAAGGTGTGCACCTCACTATAGATCCCCAGGCTGTCGAGCAGCCGGATATGTTCGTCACGTCCGTTGTGGAAACGGGGGATGGCGCTGTTGATAAAGCATACAGGTGCGCTTTCCCGGTGCAGTTGGAAGAGTGCCGAGGCAGCCTCCCAGTGGTGCGGCTTCTGGCTGTAACTGCCACCCAGCCAGAGGGCATCGACAGGAGTTTTATCACCCGACAGGCGGGCTTTCTCAGCCCGATCTACCGTCTCAGGGTTGACGAAGGTGGAGATGCCGTCGATGTTGATCACGGCACGGAAGCGGTTCTCACGGTTCCGTGTACCAATCAGCGCGGCCAGCTGTCCGCCTGCAGAGGAGCCTGAAACGACAAGGGAGGCCGGATCAGCTCCATACTGAGCGGCATGATGCGTAAACCAGGCTGCCGCCTCTTCCAGGTCCTCCATCCCCGCGGGGAAGAGTGCCTCAGGTGAGAGGCGGTACTCCACGGTGAAGGTGACATAACCGTTGCGGGCCAGCCCAAGGGCGAGCGCCTTCTGCATATCGGGTGATCCGGAGTTCCAGCCACCCCCGTGGATCATCATCACTGCGGGCAGAATTTCATCATTGTCGGGGCGGTAGACTGAGAGCATCAACTCTCGGTTGCCGACCGACTTGTAGGGAATGGCTTCCATCGCTATGATGCCGGCAGGGATCTCTGCCGATGCGATCCGGATAAATGGAAACCGTTTCACCTCCTTGATGTAGGAACTGTGGACGGTGTAGCTGGTGTCGCGCGGCACACCTCCAATCATTACAGTCTGAGCAAATGACTGCCAGTAGAGGCAGCTCAGCAGGATTAATAAGGCGAAGAAGCTTTTTGTTTTCATGATTGAACGGCATTATTCCACGATAAAACTGTCCACCACCACGCGTCCCCCGTCGTTGTTGCTGACCGGACGGGAAGAGAAGAGTCCCATCTTGGCACCGATCCACTTCCCTTCTCTCGCGGTGAACGATTGACCCAGGGGGATGAAATTTTTCCCATCCATGCTGTAACTGAAACGACAACCGGCGTCAGGCTCAACTTCCACGCGTAGCAAGAGTGCTCCTGCAGAGAGTGGGACTGATGCATGGATCACTTCCTCTCCTTCCTTGTCGGCATCTTTGCAGCTGATCTGCGACAGGGTGAACCCCTCGTCTGTTTTTTCCAGTGCCAGCAGGGCATAGTCCATCCCCATTACAACCAGTCCCGTGCGTTCGCCGGTGATGGCATCCGAGGGGAGGAAAGTAAGCTTCGCGGTGGCTTTGAACCTGTTGGAGGGGAATTTCTGCAGCAGCAGGTTGGGGAGATCCCACAGGTTTTGATAATCATTCGGTATTGGCACGGAGTAGAGGGTGAGGGTCCCCGTGGCAGTGTCGTTGTAGGACCACCACTCTCCCGGGTTGGCATGCCACTGCCACTGAAGACCAAGGGTGGGGGCATCGAACAGGTCACTCTCCTGAGGGGTAACAATGGGATGATTGCCTGCTATCGCCGGTTTATTCCAGTAGGGTACCGGCTCACCGCAACCATCGCCGTCAGCATCGTTGCCCATCACCGGCCAGTCGTTCACCCATTTCATCGGTTGCAGATGGACAATGCGGCCGAAAGCTCCGACATCCTGGAAGTGGTAGAACCAATCCTCTCCGGCGGGTGTGGTGACCCAGGCACCCTGGTGCGGGCCATTCACATCAGTAGTGCCCTGAGCAAGCGATACATCTCTTTCGTAGGGACCATAGACGTTGCGTGAGCGGAGGATCGTCTGCCAGCCGGTGGCAACCCCGCCGGCCGGTGCAAAGATATAATACCAGTCGTCACGTTTGTAGAACTTGGGTCCCTCGATGGTGGGATCGAGCGCATGGCCGTCGTAGATGATCCGGCCGGGGGTGATGGTTTTTGATCCCTCGGCATTCATCTCCGCGATGTTCAGCACGCTCTTGATACCGGCGCGGCTGCCGGCATAGGCGTAGACAAGGTAGACCTTTCCATCTTCATCCCAGAGGGGACAGGGGTCGATCAGCCCTTTACCGGCCTTCACCAGTTGGGGCTCGCTCCATACTCCTGTGGGGTCATTGCTCTTCACCATGAAGATGCCGAAGTCTGGATCTCCGTAATAGATGTAGAACATGTTGTCGTGGTAGCGGATGGAGGGGGCCCATACACCGTTACCATGTTGTGGTGTGGAGAAGTGCGCCTCGGGCGGCAGCCGATCGATGGCATGGTTGATGAGCTGCCAGTTCACCATGTCTTTGGAGTGCAGGATGGGCAGTCCCGGTATGCAGTTAAAGCTGGAGGCGGTCATCCAATAATCTTCACCCGCACGGCAGACATCCGGATCGGAGTAGTCGGCATAGAGGATGGGGTTGCGGTAGGTGCCATCACCCCGGTCGGCTACCCAGGTGCGGGAGATATTGTCCTGCGGGAAGAGACTGAAGGTGATTGCTGCAAGCAGTAGCATGGTGATCGGTGCCTTTGGTCGTATCATTGTTCTGATGTTTTATTCAGTTGTGGTGGCCAGCTCATTAAGGTAGACCTCAATGTTATCGTAGGCGGTGCTGAGGTGACGACCGCTTGCATCGGCTGTTTGCGGATCCAATCCCTTTGCAATTTCCCAGGTGTCGGGCAAGCCGTCACCATCACTGTCGGCAGGAAGTACTCCCTCTGCCAGGGAGGGCCAGGCGGTCCAGTCGGCACCGGCATCGGCCGGCTTGAGATCCTCCTGGCTGTCGATGATGCCCGGCTTGGGGTAGGGATCGCTGTTCTGCGGGTTAAGTCCCTTGAAGGTTGTCGTGCCGGTACGGGTCTCCTCCACCAGTCTGCTGTCTATCGCGTCACGGCTGCGGCTGCTGCCCGCCTGTTGAAGCACCTGTTCATAGGCTTCCGCGGCGCTGACGGTGGTTGACTCCGCCATCTCAAACTCGCTTTCGGCAAGGATATCATCGAGCGTCACGCCGGGTGCGTGTGTTGCAAATGTGCTGTGCAGATGTACCCCCAGTCTATTGTTCGCGGTGACGCTGTTGTTGCCGCTCACGTAATTGCCACTGAGGTAGAAGCGACCGTGGGTTCCTTTTGGTTGGGCATTCTTCCCATCGTCGGCATAAGGTTGTAGCAGCCTGCCGCGGTTGGAGGAGGCGGGGCCCGGCTTGTAGTAGTTATTCACCAGGTTATAGCTTCCCCCTTCAGCGCCGTAAGCATTGTTGGCCCCCCAGTTGTAGAGCAGGTTGTTGCGAAAATCAACGCTCTCCCTATCGGGTTTGTTGCTGTAGCGGCTGCCACAGAAGCGGGGTGTGCGGCTGTCGTGGTGTATCAGCAGGTTGCAGAGGAAGGAAGCGTTGACACCTCCCCAGATACCGCCGTAGCCGTGTGATCCTTTCTCGTGCACCGAGAGGCGGAGGCTCTCGGAGAGGATGCTCCACTGGAGGGTGAAGTTCTCGTTGTCGTAGAAGGAAGCGCACTCATCGGTAGACCAGCTCATGGAGCAGTGGTCGATGATCAGGTTCTTGCGGTTGCGTGCACCGAATGCATCCTGGTCATTGGTCACCTGGAGGTCTCCCATGCGGAAACGGAGGTAGCGCACGATCACATTGTCCGCCTTGATCTCCACGGGATAGTCGGCCAGGGTGATGCCGCCGCCGGGAGCCGACTGGCCGGCAAGGGTGAGGTTCCCTTGTGTGATGTCCAGCTTGCTCTTCAGCCTGATGGTACCGCTCACATCGAAGAGGATAATACGTGCTCCCGACTGATTCACGGCATGGCGGAGTGAACCCGGCATGCCGTTGTCCTCGAGGGTGGTCACCCGGATCACCTTTCCCCCCCGGCCGCCACTGGTGTACATTCCTCCCCCCCGGGCACCGGGGAAGGCCTGGGCCGCCTCGGTAACCGGTGTGGGATAGGTGTGGTTGCTTGTCTCACCCGGCTTTTCTGTCTCCGGCTTATCCTTCTCAGGATGTTCAATTACCGGGATACTCTTCTCGCAACTTAATGTCGCCGTGAGTAAAAGCATTATGACAGTCAGCAGGAAGAAAGGGAGCCGTCTCATTGTCTCAATCGTTTCATTTGTCAGGCTTTCTTCTCCATGGGCTGAATGGAGGTGAGGTCTTTGATCATCACCGTTTCGCCCGAGGTGATGCTCTTTCTGGCGGCGATGCCAACCAGGCAGGCCAGTGAGCCGTCGCGTACGCCTGCGGCTTGCCGCAGCGGGTCGGGTGTGCCGGGGATGAAGATCTGGTCCTTGAGCAGCTTGTCGCCGCCGCCGTGTCCACTGCCCTGCGGGATGTGGTGATACTCTCTCTTCCCAAAGTTCTTTGAGACCACGATCTCGTCGTAGTTGGCATCGGTGGTGGGGTTGGACTCCTGTATCCAGGCATCCATACGTCCCTTTGTGCCGTTGAAGGCAATGCGGTAGCCCTCGTAGGGGGAGTAGGTGGTGAGCGAGTAGGCCACCTGCACGCCGTTCATGTACTTAATGGTGGCGGCCATCTTGTCGTAGATGTTGACATCGTTGCGGAAGACGCATCCATCGCGGTGGTAGCCGTCATATTTTTCGTTCTCGACATAGAGCTTCACCAGTCGCTCGTTTTTGGTGATATCGAAATAAAAATCACACTCTTTCTTATGGTTGCAGCTGCGGCAGTTGTCGCCACGGAAGGGCCCGTTCTTGCCGTAGAACTGCAGGTCGCCCAGGGCATAGACGCTCTCCGGGTCGCTGCCAATCCACCAGTTGAGCAGGTCGAAGTGGTGGCTGGCCTTGTGCACCCAGAGTGATCCCCCTTTTTCCATCAGGCGGTGCCAGCGACGGAAATAGTCGGCACCGTGCGAGGTGTCGAGGTACCAGTGGAAGTCGACCGAGGTGAGCTCACCGATCTCACCTGACTGGAGAATCTCCCACATCTTGGCGCGGTGGGGTGAGTAGCGGTAGTTGAAGGTGACCCTACACTGCTTGCCTGTTCTCTTCTCGGCATCGATGATTCGTTGTATCTTTTGCTCGTCTATCGCCATCGGCTTCTCGCAGATGATGTCGGCGCCCATCTCCATCCCTTTCACGATGAAGTGGTCGTGCGTGTCATCGTCGGTGGTGACGATCAGCTGGTCGGGTTTGGTCTCGCGCATCATCTGTTCGAAGTTGTCGAAGGTGGGGCAGTCGGTACCGATGAGCTGCTTGCCCAGCGCCAGCCTCCCCGGGTTGTGGTCGCAGAGCCCTACGAACTCAATCAGGTTGCCATACTCTCTCGTGAGGCTGCTGCCCCACATGCTGGTACCCCTGATGCCAAGCCCGACGATGGCCAGCCTTGTTTTCTTGTTGTTCATGCTGTTGCTGCCCATGTTGGATGCAAGGATGTTTGAAGCCGGGTTCACGATGGTCGTTCCGGCGATGGCTCCGGAGACAGCCAGGAACTTTCTCCTGGATATTGGATTTGTTTCTTTTTTCATTTTATTGTCGTTTAAGGGTGAATAGTTGTGTTGTTACTGATTATGGAACTGTTTCATCATCTTGTTGATCATCTCATCACTCATCTCTCCACCGATGATCAGCATGTGACGGAAGGAGATCTCCTCTCCCGGATTCAGCGCAATTTCGATGGGTGGGTCAGCAGAATTCATGGTATTACCCGCCAGGTTGTTCATCGAAAAGAGCCCATATCCACGTGCATGGGGCCAGCCGGGGTAACCGGGGTTCTGCGGATGATCGAGGATCACCAGGGTGATCACCTCCCCCTCTTTTGTTCCCCGAAGAGCTACCCAGGGCGTTTTTTTACCCCACACCTCCGGTTCAGTTTCATAACCCTGACGGTTGCGGTAGCGACCGTTGACTCCTTCATTGTTGACGGAGGGTTCATCGGCCGGGAGCGCTGCGGCATCGAGCCGTTTGACCGGTTTCTCGTCAGGCTCCTCAAAAGCCCTGTCGACTCTGATGGCGAAGAGGCCCTCCTTGTTGCTTCTGAGTGTAACCTGTTGAAGGGCGGTTAAATGAGTGATTCTTTCAATAAAGCGGTTTTGTTCCGCATCACCGCTGAAACGATAGGTTGTTCTTTCTTCCAGAAGCCTGTTTTTCCGGGAATCTTTCCAGGTAGAGAGGGTTCTCAGTTCTCCTGCATCAGGATCAAGATCAATGATGGAATCGAGTTGAATATGACCGTAGTGGCTTTTTCTCTCCGGTGCGATGGCTGAAGAGTTGTTCCAGAAGTCGAGTCCGTTCACATCGCCGAAGTTGAACCACAGACCCATCTGATGGGGATGATCGATTCGTTCATGGGGACGGGGATCGATGGGATAGCCCCTGGTAACTGTTTTTCCGGAGGCGGTAAGGATGGGAAAGAGGAATGGCTTTTCCAGGCTGTCGGTATAGATCAGTGAGGTGAAGTAGTGTTCGCCTATAAAGACATCTATTTTCATCCGTGAGGGATCTTCCTTAAAGATCACCTCTGTATGTCGAGCTTGTTTACAGCTGAGGAATAGCATTGTCAGCAGCAGCGCTGGAATGAGGATGTACTCTGTCTTTCTCATCTTGATTGTTTATGGTTCGAGATGATTTGTTTCAGCAATGATTGCAGGATAAAAATCACCCATCACCTTTTCAAGGGTGATGGACGCGCCCTCACCCTGGGTAAGGATTTTACTCCATGCTACTCTCTCTGCCGGTCTGCTTCCTTTTCCACTGTTATTAAACTCTGCATAACGTGCCGTTTGTTCGTTGTCCGGGTTGCGCCAGTTGTCCCACCCGGAAGGGTTGATAGCCGCCGGAAGTGTGCAGTACATGAAGAGCGTCATGGCATGGGGGCGCCAGGGACGGCCCAGGTAGAGGGAGGTCACATTCTCGGCAGCGGTGATGTGACACCGGTTGAAGATGTAACCGAAGGATGCGTCCGCTGGGGTACTGGCTGCTGTGATGTATGAGTTTTTCTTGGCGTGGATATCACACTGTTCAAACCAGGCAGTTGAGGGTCCGAAGATAAAATCGGTGGTTCCTTCGATGTAGCAGTTATGGAAGAAGAGCCTTCCCTTCTCCCTGCCGGTATAGAGGGTGTCCTGGTTGCCCAGTAGCCGGCAGTTCTTCAGAATGATACGGTCTCCTTCGGTATGGAGGGCTACCGCCTGCGCTACCATGGGGGCATTGTTCTCGATGGTGAGGTTCTCCAGGGTGATATCTTCACCCCTGATTAACAGAGTGTAGGTTTGAAAGGTCCCCATATTGTTCAACAGGGCATGGTCGTTGTAGGAGATGATGGTCTTCTCCCTGTTCTCTCCCACTATCTTGAGGTTTCGCACATGATCGGGAATCACCACCTTTTCATAGTAGGTTCCCTCTTTCAGATAGATCACAGTGGTGTAATCAGGGTCAAACGCCCTTACCGCATCAATTGCCTCCTGAAGCGAACGAAAGTCACCATCTCCCTGTTGGTCCACAACAAATTTTTTGGTGGCACCGGGTGTTTGGCGGACGCTTTTAGCAGTTTCACCAGTCTCGTTTCCCATCAGATGGGCTACCAGGCTGTGGAGATAGAGCTCCAGGTAGGTGTATCCCTCCTCATTCAACTCATCCGCCTTTTTACCGGGAAAGTGCTGCTCCAGCCATCCATCGGGAATACCATCCTCATCTCCGTCCAGATATGAATTGAAAGTCCGGTACTCGGGCCATCCTCCCACATCCTCCTGACTGTCGATCAGTCCCCCGGTGCTGCCACCAGAGCCCTCAAAGGTGTAGGAACCAGCTTTCACATCCTCTACATACCGTTCGTCATGAAGATCTCTCACCAGTGAACAGCCACCGAAGCGCAGCACCTTTTCGTAGGCTTGCGCTGCTTCATCGGTAGTGATCGGGACCATTGGAAAGGGCTCCGTAGCAATAATATTCTCTCGCTTTACCTGTGGGGCAAATTGAGCAAAAGTACTTCCCATTTCCACTCCAAGCGTGTTGTCGTTGCTGACCGACTCATTACCCTCCAGGATATTCCCCTCGAGATAGAATCGACCATGGATGCCAGACGGCTGGTTGTTTTTGCCGTTGTCCGCATCGGGGTTCAGGATTCGTTTAGAGGCACTGTTCCCGGTGGCAGGCCCCGGCTTGAAATAATTCCCTACCAGGTTGTATTCGCCACCTTCACCGGCGTAGATGTTGTTAGCTCCCCAGTTGTAAATCAAGTTATTGCGAAAATCCACCTTCTCCAGATCGGGTTGGTTGGAGTAACGGCTGCCACAGAAGCGCGGATTGCGGCTGTCGTTGTGAGCAAGCAGATTGTGGTGGAACGATGCGTTCTGGCCGCCCCATATGCCGCCGTAGCCATGTCTTCCCTTGGTATGTACCGAGTTTCTGAGACTTTCGGTGATGAAGCACCATTGCATGGTGAAGTTACGGTTGTCGTAAAAAGAGGAGAGTTCATCTACTCCCCAGCTCATGCTACAGTGGTCGATGATGATGTTCTCGTTCCTGAACCCTGATAACGCATCAACCGCCTTCTGAGCCCTGTCTCCCAGCCGGAAGCGGATGAAGCGGATGACTACGTTGTCGGCACTGATCACCGTCTCGTGGTTGCTGATGCAGATGCCATCACCAGGAGCCGATTGGCCGGCGATGGTCAAGTCGCCGTTGTTGATCTTCAGCGGGCTATTAAGACGTATCTCCCCGGACACCTTGAATAAGATGATACGGGGACCTTTCTTACGTATGGCCCAACGTAGTGTGCCAGGCTCTTCGGAGTCATCGAGGGAGGTGACATAGAGCACTTCTCCTCCACGCCCACCGGTTGTGAACATGCCGGCACCCCCGGCGCCGGGAAAGGCTGGTGTCTGTGCCGCCACCCAGTTGGCAGTAGATAACAAAACTGAGATTATCAGTAGGATGGTTGGATTGTGCGTCATGAGTCAAAGTTATATTTTTTTTATTACCGCTCCAACAATATGCTTGTCATGATGAACGGACCAATGGCTTTGGGATCGTCATCCCGTATCGGTTCCGAGATGTAATATTCGAAACTGCCATCGCGGTACCGCTTCTCACCCCCCAGGCCGGCTACGGAGCAGACGTCGGTGACCGAGATGGTGCCGTCTTCGTTTTCACGGATAAACTGTTCCAGGAATTGATCATATGCCTCTGTACCCTTTTGCAGGAAAGCATCAGGAAGGTAGCCTTTTTGTGCGCCTTTCACCCAGCTGTAGATAAACATGATGGAGCCGGACGATTCCAGGTAGTTGCCCTCTCTTTCGCCCAGGTCGGTTACCTGATACCACATTCCCGTTACAGGGTCACGATATTTTTCTATGGCAGTAGCAATATGGTTCAGTTGTTCGATGATTTCAGCCCTCTGGTGATGGTCTTCCGGCAAGAAGTCCAGCACATCGACCATTGCCATCATGTACCAACCGATACTTCGTGACCAGAAGTGAGGTGAGCGCCCGGTGACCGGGTCGGCCCACCGCTGTTCGCGGCTCTCATCCCAACCGTGGTAGAGCAGACCGCTCTCCTCGTCAATCAGGTCGTCCCAGGCGGTGGTGAGTTGAAGTGTCACCTCATCGAACAGTTCCGGTTCATTGAATCGTTTGCCGTATTCCGCCAAAAAGGGGCCTGCCATGTAAAGACCGTCGAGCCATACCTGGTGGGGGTAGATCTGCTTGTGCCAGAAGCCACCGTTGGAGATGCGCGGGTGGGTTTCCATCTGGCTTCTGAGTAGCTGAAGGGCTTTCAGGTACTTGGGGTTTTGCGTCTTCTCATAGATTGGAAAGAGCATCTTACCGGGGTTAATGTGGTCGATGTTGTATTTTTCAAGTACATAGGTCTTGATGGTCCCATCTTCATTGACCATCGTATCGGCATAGGCTTCGGCATAACGGAAGTATTTTTCATCGCCACTTTTCTCCGATACCTGTATCATTGCTTGCAGCTCCAGTCCATGGGTGTAGTTCCATTTGATTTTCTCTGAGAAGTCTACCATCCAGCTCTCAGGGTAACGTTGCATTTCCGACTCGGCCATCCTCAGGTAATAGGGATCTGCTGTTACCTCTTTCTCTCCCGTGCAACTAAGCAACAAAGAGATGAATGGGAAAAGGAATGTGAATAATTTTTTCATCGGGATTTGTTATTTAAGTAAATGAGTCAGTGGTTCAACATTCTGTTTTTTGACCGCGTCGACAAACATTCGGGCTACCTCCCTGGCTCCCTGCTCGTTGAAGTGGGTGTTGTCGTCAATCCCTTCAGGATAGAGCTTGCTGACACCGGGAGGGAGCTTGTGGAAAAACTGTTTTGATCCCTCCATGCCGGCATCTTGTAACCATTTTGAGGTGAGTACTTCCATGTCGATGAGGGGCACCTTCTCCTGAGTGGCCACTGAGCGAATGATATCGGGATACTCCCCATGAGTTGGTTGTAGTACTCCCTTTTCATCGAACCTGCGACGGGCGACCGGGGTGCAGAGGATAGGGTAGGCTCCCCTGGCATTCACTTCGTTGACGAACGCCACAAAGTTCAGCCTGAACTGAGCCGGATTGGTGTAACTTCTCTTGGTGATTACCCCATCATTATGACCGAACTGGATGATGACCACATCACCCGGTGCGATCTGATCGAACAATTCACCCCAAAGTCCCTCTTCCACGAAGGTGCGTGTGCTGCGGCCATTACGGGCATAATTGAGGACTCTCCCCATATCGGAAATCATCTCAGGTAATAATTGCCCCCAGCCTCTTTCCAGAAACGCCTCTTCTGTCGACTCCCCGGTCAGGCTATCCACTAGCTGTTTGGACAGCGGCTTGTCTGCCATGGTAGAGTCGCCTGCCATCAGTATCTTTGCCGGCTTGGGTCCTGTGCACCCCAACGACAAAGATAAAGACAGCAATAAGAGGAGTATTACAGGTTTCATTGTTATTTTCATCACTACCTCTGCTTTTTATTTGAAGACAACCTTGTCGCTCTCCACTTCCGGTGCGATCTCAGCAAGCTCTTCCTGCAGGCCGGAGAGTTGAAGTCCTGATGTCTCACGTCCGGTGATCACTGCTGCCTTTTGTCTTTCACCGATTTCGTATGATAGATTTTCCGTTTTGAAGTTTTTTACGTTGTGAAACATGTAGGCCGGGCCTTCTTGCGGGATCACGGTCACATTTCTAAAGGTTATATCTTTCGACTCTGAGAACTCAGCGCCGTAACGAGCTGTTACAAAGGCATTCTCCAGGTTTATGTTTTCGATGTTCATCTCTGGCAGACCGTTGAAGAACATTGCCCTGCGGGCATTGCGTGATACCAGGTCCTTCACGAAGATGTTTCGGAATACAGGAGTCTCCTCGGTAACGGGGAAGGTAGGTTGATCGGTCGGCGTGGTATCCCCGTCTGCAAGAGATTCAGATGCCGACTTGCCACCATAGTAGAGATCGAAGAGAAACGAGTCGGTCGCAATGTCGAACATGTAGATGTCGGAGATGTAAATGTTCTCCACCACGCCTCCACGTCCACGGTTGCTCTTGAAGCGCAGTCCTACGTCGGTACCCAGGAACTGACAGTTGCTCACTGAAATGTTGCGCACACCTCCTGACATCTCACTGCCCACGATGAAGCCGCCGTGACCGTTGAATACCTTGCAGTTGTCCACAATCAGGTTTTCGGTGGGGCGCCCGCGCCGCCTTCCGTCCTCATCCTTTCCCGACTTGATGCAGATGGCGTCATCGCCCACATCAAACACCGAGTTTACGATAAGAGAATTGACACATGACTCCAGATCGATGCCATCGCCATTCTGTGAGTAGCTGGGGTTACGCACCAGGATGCCATCCACGATCACATTCTCGCACATCAGCGGGTGGATGTTCCATGCCGGGGAGTTTTCAAACAGAACCCCCTGCAAGTATACGTTCTTACACTCCATGAAGCTGACCATCACGGGGCGCAGGAAATCTTTGATCTCCTGCCACTGCTCCTCTGTGAGATCTTGTCGCGGTACGTTCATGTCGCTCATCTCATGGCCTTTTAACGAGGCGGTTGAAGGAAACCAGTAATTGTCGTTCTGCACCACACCACCAGATTGAACCACCTTTTTCCAGTGGCTCTCAGTCACCTTCTCTCTTTTTAGGGGTCGCCATGCCTCACCCGAACCGTTGATGGATCCTTCACCTGTGATGGCGATGTTTTCAAGGTTACGTCCTGAGATGGGCGATTGGCAGCGGCGGGTGTCGAGACCTTCGAAGACGGTCTCCACCAGCGGGTATAGATCCTTGTCGGGGGAGAAAAGAATCAGTGCTCCTTTTTCAAGATGCATGTTGATGTTCGAGCGGAAGACGATAGGCCCGGTGAACCAGACCCCTTTCGGTACGGTCAGTGTACCACCTCCTTTCTCTGAGAGTGCCTGCATGGCATCTTCAAAGGCTTTGGTGTTGAGGGTGATGCCGTCAGGTTTGCCACCATGGTCGGCCACACTGACATGGTTTTCGGGAAAGGTTGGGATTTCGACCTGTGGCATTTCGAAAGGGAGCCCATCATAGAGATGAGTATAAGGGTAGGTACGATTGTCCGGAGCATTTTCCTTGCAGGAAATCAGAAGGGAAATCAGCAGGAGAATCGAAAAATAATTCTTCATTCTTTCAGTTGTTACAGTTTTAGTCACAATACCAGTTTGCGTAACTCTTTAAAAAAGAGTCACGTAAACTGGTATAGGGTCTTGGGTTAGTTTATCCAGCGGGGGTCACCGGTCCCTTTCGCTTTCAGCAATTCATTGGTGACGGTGAAGTCTCCGTTGGCCGCATTTACAAAGCCCGGATCTTCGCTGTCGGCAGAGTCATCATAAAATTTCGATGAGCTTCCTGATGCCGAGAAGAGGTTCGGGGCATTGAAGAAGTTGTTTCCGCCGAAGGTGGGAGAAGGATCGGTGTTGTTCTGATTGGTGAAGATGGCAGCTGTTTCTGCCACAATGTTGTTGGTGAAGGTAATCTTATTCTCCTTGAATCGTACGTAGAACAACCGCTTGGATGAACTGTTGCAGACACCATGCAAGGTGTTGTGATCCACCAGGATGGTAGAAGTCATTCCCGGGAAGCTGCCTGAAGCATCGTCATAGCGAATCAGATCACGTCCCGTTGCACTGTTGTAAATGGTGTTGTTGGTCAAGGTCAGGCTGTTGAATGCACCCTTACGGGAATCCATAAAGTCGCCTCCGTCACAGACAATGTTATAAATGAGGTTGTTGTGATAGGTGATTGATTCCACCAGGGATGCAACGTTCAGGTAATAAACCCCTTTCACAAAGTTCCTGATCTCGCATCCTTCCACGGTAAGGGCGTTGTAGGTAACTTCACCGGTGTTGAAGACAATGCTTTGTCCCTGTGATGCACCACCGTCGAGTGTCACATCTTTGAGCAGCAGGCCTGCTCCATCTTCCAACGAGATGTAGCCGTTCAGTACTGGCTTGTCGTAAGGATAGACACCCTTGATCTCAATGGTTTTGTTCACCACAAACATGTCACCTGCGCCGTAGCTGCCGGGGAAGAGGGCGAATGCATCTCCGTCGTTGGCGGCGGCCAGCAGGGCAAGTAGGTCATCTTCCGGATAAACGGCAATAGCGTTGCCGATATCCACCAGTGTCATGAACTCTACGATACCCCTTGTTTTTGCCCCGTTCTTCAGGGTCGCCGTGTAGGTTGTCTCAGCTGTTAAGCCTTCGATGGTAGCGATGCCGGCAGCAATCTCACCGGCAGTCACCGTATGCTGGATGCCTCCCGGCTCGAGCATGATTGTGGTGAGCGTTTTGCCCGGTGTCCAGCGAAGGGTTGCCGAAGTAGCTTTCACATCACCATCCTGGAAAGGAAGGAAGATATTCTCCGTACCGGTCTTGAAAGACACGCCACTCCATTTAGATTCAGTCTTGCCGGCAGCCACTGATTTGATCCGCACCGAGTACTGCGTCTCGCCGTCGAGTTCGCGAATGTAATAGGGGAGCTGATCACCAGTCACATCGTTGTAGGTCCTCACCGGTGTGCCGGCAAAAGTGAGGCTGTCGTCGGCAAAAACTTCCAGCGAGTAAGACTCTACATTCGAGTTGAGTGTCCAGCTCAGCCGTGCGTCGGTGCGGTTGATCACGAACGCTTCAATCTTGATGGGAGAGAAGAGTCTCTCGTAATCGATCGATGAAAGCTCCTCAGCTCTGTCATCGGTACAGCTGAAATTGAACAACGCTGCTGCCAGGAAGGCGAGTAGTGCGATACTGTATTTCTGTTTTCTTTCCATAATGATTAGTTCGTTAATTGTCCGTTACTACTGTCGATGAATGTCTGCCAGATGGGCCAGAATTGGTTCTGATCAGGATCGTTCTGGTAGAGCGCATTGATCAGTTCCGGTGTCAGATCGTCAGTGTCGAACCAGGTGGTGCTGCCCTCGTAACCGAGGCTGGCTCCGATTTCATCGCTGTCTCCGTGGTTCAGTCCGTAGATGATCAGAGTCTCGTTGTCGTCTGCAGTCTTGAAATAGAGCTTCTCGGGTAGATCAGCGTAGGGCCCTTCTCGGTTGATAAGCTGTGTCATCTTCATCTTGGCCTCATCAAGCTTTGTTTTGAGCATGTTCCAGCGAATCAGGTCTGCCTTGCGAAGACTTTCGCCTGCAAACTCCAGGGCGCGCTGGTCGACGATCGCATTGAAGAAGGAATCCTTGCTGGCGGTAGCCTGCGACATGTAGGCGGTCACCTTCTCTGCCGGCAGTGCCCTGTCGAGGATTGACTTCAGGTAGGGTGCCGCTGCAGCGGGACCCTCCAGCTCATTGATCGCTTCGGCAGCCATCAGGTAGACATCAGCCAGGCGCATGTATTGCCAGTTAATGCCGTCGTCGTTGGTGGAGGTTACTCTGCGATTCATCCATTCATAGCGCAGTTTGCCGAAGCACCAGTTGTCGATGCTCCTGAGCTGCTGGTGACTCGGATTTGAGTTAGACCACTCGTAGGGTACGCAGGTAACGTCACGCCGCAAGTCCTCTACGTCGTAGTCGTAGAAAAGGTAAGGCAGGGGACCGTTGGTGCCGCCCCTGTTTTGAGCGGTATACTGGTCAGCAGCCCTGTGTTGCACACCCAGGGTGAAGAGCACTCGTCCGCGGCCTGCGGAGAAGGGAATTTCCCAGAGTGACTCCTTTCCGGCGGTCACATCATCCTGGCATAGCAGACGGAAGTTCTGTTCGAAGGATCCCAGTGTGTTGGATCCCTGTTGAATCACCTCGATGGTTTTTTCTTTTGCGAGAGCATACATCTTATCGACACTCAGCTCGGGGTCTGTGCTGCGGCGCACACCATCGGCTCGCTGTGAGTATCCGCCGGCATAGAGGGCGACGCGTGCCATCAGTCCTTTCACGAACGCCTTGTTGACTCGCTCAGTACTGGCAGTGATGTTGGTTTCGTTCGGCCATGCCACTAGCTCTTCTGCCTCATCCAGGTCAGCCAACAGCTGTTTGTAAATGACATCGCGGTCACTTCGCGGGAGGTAGAGTGTCTCAGTGGTGATCGGCTCAAAGCGTGCCGGTACATCACCCCATGCTTTCACCAGGTCGAGATAAATCACTGCCCGTAAAGTGAGTGCTTCACCAAGCAGTTGTGCCATACGTGGGTTTTCCTCCACGTTGCCGAAGTCGCGCAGCCCTTCGATAGCTTTGTTGGCTCGTTCAATTCCTTCATAGAACTTGGCCCAGGCATTGTTGTCTGTGTTCATCTGCGTGTTTCCGGGGGAGGCGGCGTAGGTAGAGAGTTCGTACTTGCCTGCATCGTTTAATTGGGTGGGGTTGATGCCGTTGATCCACTCCACATCGCTGTTGATGCCGTAGTAGGGTAAAAAACGTCCGCGGTAGGAGTTGGTCTCCCCGAACGACTGGTGGATGCCCATTACCGCTCCTTCGGCCAGTGCCTCAATGGAGAGGACGACCGATCCTTCGGCTGCCGACTGTGATGGTGCATCCAGGTCGCAGGAGCTGAAGAAAAGTCCGAATGTCAGAAGAATCAGACAGATATTGATATATTTTTTCATACAGTTAATCTTTGAGGGTTAAAAATTAAGGTTCACACCAAATACAAGTTGACGGCTTCTCGGATAGGCTGAGTAGTCGACACCCGGTGAGAGGTTGGTCCTTCTGATTGTGGATACTTCGGGATCATAACCACTGTAGTTGGTCCAGAGTGCCACGTTGTAGCCGGTCACGTAGAATCGAAGGTTCTCGATCTTCGCCTTGGCTAACAGGTGTTTCGGGAGGGTATAACCCAATGTGAGTGTATTGAGCCGGAGGAAACTGCCGTCTTCAACCGCCCAGTCGCTGAAGATCATACGAGAGGTGTAGGGCGACCACATCGTGGTGTTGGCATTCATGGTCGCCAGTTCTGCGGGATCATTGCTGATGGTGCCATCTTCGCGCAGGTTGGTCCAACGCTTGCCCGGCTCCATGGTGGTGATCATGTTTCGGTATTGATATTTCCCTGTGTGGGAGAACTCAATCTTGTTGGCATTGTAGATGTCATTGCCGTAGCTCCAGTTAAAGGCAGCAGCGAGGTCAAAGCCGTAAAAAGTGGAGTTGAGAGTGAATCCGCCGGTGTGTACTGGGTTTGCGTCGCCGATGATCTCACGGTCTTCTACGCTGATGATGTCGTCACCGTCGAGATCTTTCAGTTTCATCGATCCCGGTCGTATGGTACCCACCACGCCGGAGGCGTCTGCAACCCCTTCCTTGAGGTTCCAACGGTTTGTCGTTTCGTTATAATCGGTGAAGTCATCCACCTCATATCGACCGTCGGAATGATATCCGAACATCTGGCCCACGGCACCTCCCTTGGCAATCCAGTAGTCATAGCCAATCTCTGAGGAAGCCCAATAGGTCTCATATCCAAAGTCGTTCATGATGCCCAGGCTCTGGATTTCAGTTTTGTTGAAACCAATGTTGCCACTGAAGCTGAGTGTGAAGTTCTTCCTGTTTACGGCGTACCAGTTGAGTGTTGCTTCAATCCCCTGGTTTTGGTTCTCACCCATGTTGCGGTACTGTGTGTCGTAACCGGTACCCGCAACGGGGAACTCAATCAGCAGGTCGCTGGTGGTATTGCGATAAGCTTCTACCGTACCACTCAAACGTCCTCCCAACAGAGTGAAATCGAGTCCTAAGTTACGGGTGATGGTGGTCTCCCATTTCAGGTCTGGATTGGCCATCACCTTTGAAGGTGCCCAATAACTTGAGAAGCCGTTGATCCAAGAGGTGGCCTTCGATTCAAACATCTGAACCAGCTGTCCGGAAGGGATGTTATTGTTACCGGCGGTACCGAAGCTGGCGCGCAGTTTCAGGTCCTCAAGCCATCCCTTGGTTCCCTCCATGAATGGTTCGGAGGAGATGCGCCAGGCAGCGGCAGCTGAGGGGAAATAACCCCATCTGTTTTCTTTGCTGAACTTGGAGGAGGCATCGGCACGGAAGGTGGCGCTCACCAGGTACTTGCTCATGTAATCGTAATTTATACGACCGAAATAGGAAAGTAGCTTGTCATCCTCGTTGTAGTAGTTGTCGATGGTGTAGGGTACCCCCTGCGAGGAGAGACGCCAGGCATCCTTGGCAGTAAAGGTTGCGGGGAAGCCGTGAACCTCGTCGGTAAGCGTGATTCCTTTGCGTATGATGTACTCGTGACCTGCCATCATGTTCAGGCTGTGGTCCTCTCCAAGATGATTCTTGAAATCGTAATTGATGGTGTTGGTGTTTCGCAATGCCTGCCGTTCCCGGTTAACCAGACGGATGGCGGGCTTACCCTGGTTGTCGACCGAGGGGTAGTTCTTGATGTAATATGTAGTGAGACCCCAGTAGCGTTGGTCTCCGTCGTCCTGGTGGTCCATTCCCACCTCCGAGCGAAGCTTCAGGTTGTCTACCATCTCCCAGGTGGCACTTCCTGCCATGTTGAGACGTTTCTGAGTCTTCTCACGAGCGTTGTCGCTGATGGATACCAGTGGGTTGTACAGATTCCCCAGGTCGTCGTCGGCACTACCGGCAGAAGCATCGAGGTTCTTCAGCGGTATGGGGGTGTAGATCACTGAGTATTTTAACCGCTTGTCGGTATCGAGCGTACTGTTGGCATCATTGGCACCGCCCCCGTTGATTTTGGTGTCGGTGTAACGTACCGAGAAATCGAGTGCGATACGGTCTGTAGCCTTGTTGTTTAGCTTCAGGCTCATGCTGTTGCGCCGATAGTCGGAATCTTCCATGATCGCCTTGTCGGAGAGATGTGAGAAGTTGAACGCGTAGGTCATCTTGTCACTTCCGCCGTTGAGGCTCAGGCTGTGGTTCATGGAGCTGCCGGGACGTCCGAAAGTGAGATCCTGCCAATCGTTGTGAGGTATATTGCGGTAGAGATCGATGTCCTGGTAGTTGCCGAAGAAGGAGTTGTAGTTCTCGATGGCATCGTTGCCTTTGAGGGCTGCCAGTTCATATTGCCAGGAAGCATAATCATAGGGGGAGAGCACTTCCATTGTTTTCGCGATCTGCTTCACACCGAAATATGCATTGTAGCTTAGCCGAAGCTTGCCAGCTTGTCCCGACTTAGTTGTTACGATCACAACCCCGTTGGCACCGCGTGATCCGTAAATGGCGGTCGAGGAAGCATCTTTCAGTACATCAATCGATTCGATGTCGGTAGGCGGAATGTCAGAGATGGTACTTACGGGGAAACCATCTACAATGAAGAGAGGATCGTTACTCTGCGTGATGGAGCCTCCACCACGAACACGAATGCGCATCTCGGCATCGGGTGAACCCTCTGTGGTGAGTACCTGCACCCCGGCCATCTTACCGGTTATAGCCTCTACGGCGGAGGCTACCGGTACTGCAGCCAGTGTCTCGGCATTCACCGAGGACACAGATCCGGTAAGGTCTCGTTTTCGCATCGTTCCATAACCGATTACCACTACCTCGTCAAGACTGGAAACATCTTCTTCGAGGGTGAAATTGACTACGTTACCGGTGATGGGTGCTTCTGCTTCCTTCATGCCGATGTAGGTTACGTAGAGTGTAGTTGCTGATGTGGGAACGGAGATTGTGTAGTTCCCCTCCAGATCGGTGGCAGCACCGATGCTCGTACCTTTCACCATCACATTGGCTCCAATAATTGGTTCACCGTTGGAGTCTTTCACAACCCCACGAATCGTTCTCTCCTGGGCTGAAATACCCATTGAAAAGAGAAGTAGGAGTAGTAAACCGATGGTTACTTTTCTTTTCATTCCTGTTTCATTCATATTTGTCATGTTTATTAAAAATAAGTGAGTAAATAACTGTTCATCATATAAGATGGAGGCTCATCCATCTCTCTCTTTTTTAAGGTACATTTTTTTTCATGCGTATCGAGTTTCAATTTAAGTGTTGCTTACTGATTAAATCGTTAACATTCATTTGTTTTTGCTTTTATCGCTGACATAATAGTTCTTATCCAGCGATTTGGCATTTTCTACATACAATGATAATGTATTCGAATGGAACTGGAGGTGATAAATTGGTTTTTAAGGGGTGATATATTGTTATAAGATCGAAAATGCTGAAGGGAAAGAGCAAATAAATGTATATTTGTAGGAAGCAAAATATAAGTGTAATGAACATAAAAATTCTGCTGTTTTTTATTCTCGTGGTTGTTGTTCCCCTCAAGGCACAACCGGAGGCTTACTTTGTTCATTACGGTCCAGAGGATGGACTCCCGCAACACACCATCACCGATATCCTGCAAGATCGGAGCGGATTCATGTGGTTCAGCACCTGGGATGGCCTGAGCAGGTTCGATGGTTATACCTTCAAAACCTACCACCTGCCCGGTAGCACTGATATTGCATCACAGAGCAGTAGGATTGATCACCTCTTTGAGGATCGTTACCGTAACATCTGGACCCTGACATACGACAACCATGCTTATCGTTTTGATGTCCGCACGGAGACCTTTACCGGTACAGGAGCTATTTCGGGTCTCGAGGGTCATCCCTTTGCTGCATCCGGTATCATTTCTTCATCAAATGGGAATGTCTGGCTTCTGTCTGAAGAAGATGGATGCATCGTTGTCACGGACTCACTGTTTCATGCCAATCAGTATCATACGCGCAATCACAATCTTACCGACAACCGGGTGAACGGGGTGCATGAAGACAGTGAGGGGAATTGCTGGTTCCTTACCGGCAGAGGTCTTACTTTCCTTGAGGCCGGAAGCAGTGTGCCCATTTTTTACTTCCATCCGGCGACCAATACACCTTTTTCCGATGAGTTTTCCTTTTTCTGCGTCTTAGAACTGAACGAGGAGATTTGGTTTGGTGCTGATAAAGGTGTCATCTGGCGTTACGACAAGAAGAAAGGGAGCTTTCATCCATTGCACACAGGTTTGACCACCGATGTGATTGCCATCGATGAAATCTCAACAGATAAGATTGCAGTGATCTCATCTCATAGCGGTTTCGTTATATACAACACTCACGATGGCAGCGTGGAGATTTATAACCGGCAAACTCTCCCTGAAATGACTTCTGCTCAGATCTTTTCCTATTACCTGGACAAAAACAGGAATCTGTGGTTCGAAACAGATCACCTCGGGGTCGCAAGGTTCATTCCTTATTCTCGTCAATATCGTAATTACGAGCCATTCATTGAGAGTACTGAAACGAGTGTATTTCCCCCCAACTTTTTTATCTTTGAAGACATTGAGGATCGTCTTTGGATTCATCCCCGGGGGGGGGGATTCTCACTTTATGACCCGGAGACTGACCATCTGATCCCCTTCTACAACGAACCGTTCTCTCCTTCCTGGTTGTTTTCCAACATGATGCACTCAGCCTACTCCGACAGGCAAGGAAACCTCTGGATGTGTACCCGGTCACACGGACTGGAAAAGGTGATCTTCTTTGATGACAGTCAGTTTCGGTCTATATTACTGAACGACAATATCCATTCTACCATCAGCAATGATGTTCGTCCCATCTTCGAGGATTCACAAGGCACCATATGGGCTGCCACCAAAGATGGGATGATCCATCTCTACGATGCTTCACTAAAGGAAAAGGGTATTCTCACCGAGAAGGGTACAATCGGCAAGGGCAATCCGCTGAGAGGCATCGCCTATTGCATCACAGAAGATTCCCAACAAAACATATGGATCGGCACCAAGGGAGAAGGTATTTACCGGCTGACACCGGATGAGGGTGGTGAGACCTATGCGATCCACCGGATACAACATACCCCGGGAGATATCCACTCGCTGAGTGACAACCACGTTTACTCCATCTATGAAGACAAGAATGGGAATATCTGGGTTGGGACATTTGGAGGTGGAATCAACCTGATACTCCACGGTACCGGCGGTGAGAGGGTGCTACACCATGGAAACGGACTAAATGGCTATCCCTTCAGCCTGGGTGATCAGGTGCGAATCATCAACGAGGACCGCTACGGGAATATTTGTGTGGGAACAACTTTAGGCTTGATTATGTTTGACCCCGATTTCAGAAGCGCCGATGCGATCTCTTACAAGACCTACGTTCACAACAGCGATGATCCCGGCACTGTGGGTGCCAATGATATCATCGACATTTGTACCACTGAGGATGGAGAGACTTTCATCGGTAGCTTCGGGGGGGGGATCAGCCGGGTGTCGGAAACCGATAGTATGGGATTCCCGATTCTATTCGAGACATACGATAGCAACCATGGACTCCCCTCCAACATCATTCTTTCTTTACAGGAGGACCGGCTCGGTAACATCTGGGTTGGCAGCGAAGGTGGGCTGACCAAATTCAACCGTAGCGATGAGACATTTGAGAACTTCAGTGAGATGAAACGGCTGTTGAAACGAAACAATTTCTCTGAAGACTCCAGGTGCCGGCTGCGTGACGGGAGAATGCTATTCGGGTACTCACACGGAATGATTCTTTTTGATCCCGATCAGGTGAGGAACAACACTTTTAATCCCTACCTGGCATTGGTGCAGTTCAGGCTATTCAACCGTTCCGTACCCATCACGCCTGATGGTCCGCTGAAACGTGACATTCATCTGACTGACAGGTTGCATCTGAAGCACAACCAGAATTTTTTCAGTATTGAGTTTGCAGCACTCGATTACATCGATCCTGAGAATATCTTTTACGCCTATAAGTTGGATGGGTTCGACAAGGAGTGGAATTTTTCCGGCAATCAGAGAATAGCCAACTATACCAATCTCTCCCCTGGAAAGTATCTGTTCCGTGTTAAGTCGACTAACAGCGACGGTGTGTGGGCAGAGAATGAGCGACTCCTGGCCATCGAAGTGATGCCTCCTTTCTGGGCAACCGGATGGGCTTATTTAATCTACGTGTTATTGCTGTTGTTGATACTGTATATTACCTTTAAGATACTCTATACCTTTTACAGGATGCGTAACAAGATCATCCTGGAGAAACGGGAATCAGAGATCAAGACACGATTCTTCACCAATATCTCTCACGAGATCCGGACTCCGCTCACCATGATTGTTTCGCCAATAGAGAATCTCCTCTCCAGCAGCAGTACTCCTTCGCTTGTGAAGAATCAGCTCAAGTTGGTCTCCAAGAACACCAACCGGTTGCTGGACATGGTCAACCAGATCCTCGATTTCCAGAAGATGTCACAGTTGCCACTTACCGTGCACAGGATTGAGATTGCCCCGTTTATTGAGAATCTTTTCGAGGGGTATGTCAAAAATGCGGAGATCAGAAAGATTGACTACCGGTTCGTGAACCGTGCCGGCGATGCAATTATCTGGGCCGATGGTGAAGCTTTGGAGAAGATCATCCTGAACCTACTTTCAAATGCGTTCAAGTACACCCCGGCGGGCCGTTCAATCACCCTCACCCTCTACAACCAAGACAACGAGTTGTCTGTTGAGATCAGGGATACCGGGTCAGGCATCTCAAAGGAGAAGCAGGCACGGTTGTTCAGGCGTTTTGAATCGTTCAACGAAGACAAGAGCAAACCCAGTACCGGCATAGGCCTCTCCATCGTGAAGGAGCTGGCCGACAAACATATGGCACGCATCGTAGTGGAGAGCGAAGTGAACCAGGGCAGCTGCTTTACCCTCTTCTTCAAAAAGGGGATTGCACATTTCGGGCCTGAGGTTACCATCGATGAAACTACGTTCAGTGGGAGAGAAACAGAGATTGAGGAGGCACAAAATAGTACAACGGCTCACTGTGAGGTGTACACCCGTATGAATGAACATCCCCTGGTGTTGGTTGTGGAAGATGATGAGGATCTGCGTCAGTTTATTCGTTCCATCCTGGAAGAGGATTACGAAGTGCATGAAGCATCGAATGGCTTGGAGGGATTTGAGAAAGCACAGGAGCTGATGCCCGATTTCATTGTCAGTGATATCATGATGCCTGAAGCAGATGGCATGCAATTGTTGGAGAATATTCGTAAGAACGTCCAGACCAGTCACATTCTTTTTTTGCTACTCACGGCCAAAACAACATTAGAGAGTAAGCTGGAGGGATTTGAGCAGGGGGCTGATGAGTACATTTCCAAACCCTTCAGCGTTACATTCTTCAAGGCGAGAGTGAAAAGTCTGTTGCAAAGGAGAAATGAATTGCAGAATTTTTACCGCAACAGGGTCTACCGCTCACCCGGAACGATATCGGAAGAGATCAGCAAAAACGAAACAGCTGTCAACGACAAGGATCTGACGTTTATTCAATCAATCAACAGGTTCATTGAAGAGCGCCTGGGTAATAATGATTATGTGATTGAAGACCTGGCAATGGAGATGGGTATGAGCCGCTCCGTTTTTTTCAAGAAGGTGAAAGGGCTCACCGGTCTGGCACCGGTGGAGTATGTGCGGGATGTGTTGATGCAACATGCTGCCGTGTTGCTGATACAGGAAGATTTAACCATCAAGGAGATCTCTTACATGGTGGGTATGAACGATGCCAAGTACTTTTCCAGATGTTTCAAGAATAAATACCGGATGACGCCAACAGAATACAGGAAGATGAACGTTATTCCGGTATCGGCAACTCAAGAAAATGAATTGGGGTGAAAAAGTTAAATTAGAAATTGTTATCTTTGAGATTCAGAGATTCCTTCCAATCGCAAAGAGATTTGACCAAATACTCCCTGTTTCTGATACGGAAATTAAATTCACAAAAAGCAGATGATATGAAACCATTTATTCACGAAGATTTTTTATTGCAAAGTGATGCTGCACGTCAGCTCTATCATGAGCACGCGGCAAAACAGCCCATCATTGACTACCATTGTCATTTGAACCCTGCCTATATCGCAGAAGATCACCGGTTCGACAACCTTGGTCAGATCTGGCTCGAAGGCGATCATTACAAGTGGCGTGCCATGCGTACCAACGGTGTGGATGAAAAATACTGTACCGGAAAGAATACCAGCGACTGGGAGAAATTTGAGAAGTGGGCGGAAACGGTGCCTTACACCATGCGAAACCCATTGTATCATTGGACACACCTCGAGCTGAAGTCCGCATTTGGCGTGGAGAAACTATTGAACCCCACTACCGCCCGGGAGATCTATGATCGTTGTACGGAACAGCTGAGAACTCCTGAATACTCTGCCAGGGGTCTGATGAAGATGTTCAACGTGAAGGTGGTGTGCACCACCGATGATCCTGTAGACTCGCTGGAGCATCATCTCTCTTTAAAAGAGGAGGGGTTTGCCATCAAGGTATTGCCCACCTGGCGTCCCGACAAGGCAATGGCGGTGGAGAACGTCAAGGATTACCGGGCCTATCTTGAGAAATTATCAGAAGTGTCCGGTGTCACCATCAGCAAATTCAGCGATCTGATTGAAGCACTGCGTAACCGGCACGACTTCTTTGCTTCGGTGGGTTGCAAGCTTTCCGATCACGGGATTGAAGAGTTTTATGCCGAAGAATATACAGGAAAAGAGATCGAAGCGATCTTTGACAAGGTATATGGCGGAAATGAGCTGACAGGAGAGGAGATCAGAAAATTTAAATCGGCCATGTTGCACGAAGGTGCCCTTATGGACTGGGAGAAAGGATGGACCCAACAGTTCCACTACGGTGCTATCCGTAACAACAACACACGCCTCTTTAACAAGCTGGGCCCCGATACAGGCTTTGACTCAATAGGTGACTTCACCGTAGCCAAGGCCATGAGCCGCTTCTTCGACAAGCTCGACACAGACAACAAACTGGCAAAGACCATTATTTACAATCTCAATCCGCGTGACAATGATATGATAGCGACCATGATCGGTAATTTCCAGGATGGCTCCGTTGCCGGAAAGATACAGTTTGGATCGGGTTGGTGGTTCCTTGATCAAAAGACAGGCATGGAAGCTCAAATGAACTCACTCTCCAACCTGGGGCTGTTGAGTCGTTTTGTGGGGATGCTTACCGACTCGCGCAGCTTCCTCTCCTATCCGCGACACGAGTATTTCCGCAGGATTCTCTGCAACCTGATTGGTGATGATTTGGAAAAAGGATTGCTCCCTGCCTCTGAAATGGCCTTTCTCGGTGAGATGGTAGAAAACATCTCCTACCACAACGCAAACAATTTTTTTAACTTTTAATATTTAGATAAGATGAAATTAGGTAAATACAGTATCGGTGTGGGTGACCGTTTCACCTACCAGGGCAAGGCACAGTTGAAAGCCATCATGAAAGCGAATGAAAAGGGACTGGATATTAGCCCTGTTTGGAATAAATCAAACCGTGAGCATATCTACGTAGGTACAGCTCCGGCCGACACCCGCAAGGAGGCCGATGAGGCAGTAAAGGCACTCGGATTCAAGGGGCTTTACTTCGTGGACGCCGATCATATCAACCTCACAACAGTTGCCAAATATGTGGAGGTTTCTGATTTCTTCACCCTCGACGTGGCCTCCTTCATTGGTAAGGAAAGCAGCAAAGAAGATGTGGATGCATTTGTTGACTCTTGTGCCGCGTACATGGGAGAATTGAATATCCCCGGCATGGAAGCTCCTTTACAGGTAACCAAAGAACTGCTTGAGTCAATCGCCTCCAAGTTTTTGGCAGCTACACAACATGCTTCGGAAATTTACGCATTTTTGAAAAAAGAGAAGGGAGAAGGTAACTTCATCACGGAGGTCTCCATGGATGAAGTCGAATCGCCTCAAACACCGGTTGAATTGCTCTTTATCCTGAAGATGCTGGCCGACAAGGGCGTTCCTGCACAGACAATCGCTCCCAAATTCACCGGCCGCTTCAACAAGGGTGTCGACTATGTGGGTGACCTGGAACAGTTTGAGAAAGAGTTCGAAGAAGATGTGCTGGTGATCGACTATGCCGTTCGCGAATTTGGATTGCCACAGGAACTGAAGCTCAGTGTCCACTCGGGCAGCGACAAGTTCTCCATCTACCCCATCATGGCTGATATCATTCTGCGCTACGACAAGGGATTGCACCTGAAAACAGCAGGTACCACCTGGCTTGAAGAGGTAATCGGACTGGCTGTCGCCGGAGGTGAAGGTCTTGAACTGGCTAAGAAGATTTACGAGAGCTCATACAACCGTCAGGAAGAACTTTGTGGTCCCTATGCCGATGTGATTGACATCGACGGCTCAAAGCTGCCCTCGGTAGAAGAGGTGAACGGCTGGAGCAGTGAGAAGTACGCCAACACATTGCGTCATATCCCGGGACACCCCGACTACAATGCAAACTTCCGGCAGTTGATCCACGTGGCTTACAAGGTGGCTGCTGAGATGGGGACTACCTACACCTCCATGTTGGAGAAATATGCCGATGTGGTCGGTTCCTGCGTGGAAGAGAACATCTACGAGCGCCACCTGAGAAGATTGTTCACCATTTAATATACGGCGTAATTCAATTTAGCGTTATTTGAAGTGAGATTTACGTAAAATCCCTTTCTTGCGGTGAATTGCTGTTGTAAATTTGACCAAACTAAACTGATGTAAAAATGTACGAATTATTTAACATAAAGGATAAGGTGATCGTCATCACCGGAGGTACCGGCGTGCTCGGTACTTCCATGGTGGAGTACCTGGCGGCACATGGTGCCAAGGTGGCTGTACTGGCCAGAAACAAGGAGAAAGGTGATCAACTGACAGCAAAAGTGAAAGCTGCCGGTGGTGAGGCGATGTTCCTGCAGACAGATGTCTCTGACGAGGCCGTGTTGAAGCAGAACGCACGTGATATCGTGGCTGCATACGGAAAGATCGATGTGCTGATCAACGGTGCCGGGGGCAACATGCCCGGAGCCACCATCGGACCCAACAACAACATCTTCGACCTGAAGATGGATGACTTCCGCAAGGTGGTCGATCTGAACCTGATGGGGACCGTGATCCCTTCCGTGGTATTTGCTGAGTATATGGTTGAGCAGAAAAAGGGTAACATCATCAATGTCTCCTCGGCTTCTGCTCTGCGACCCTTGACTCGCGTGGCCGGTTATGGAGCCGCCAAGGCAGCCGTGACCAACTTCACCAAGTACCTTGCCGGCGAGCTCGCTATCAAGTTCGGTGAGAGTTTTCGCGTCAATGCACTCTGTCCGGGATTCTTCATCACTGAACAGAACAGGGCACTGCTTACCAACCCCGACGGTTCCTACTCCGACAGAGGCAACACAATCATTGCCCACACACCTTTCCGCCGCTTCGGTGATCCGGAGGATTTGCTCGGAACGCTCCATTACCTGGTCAGCGATGCATCCCGATTTGTCACCGGTACGGTTGCAATCGTCGATGGTGGTTTCGATTCGTTTAGTATTTGAAAAGCTTTCATCCTTGAACAAATCAACAAATCAACAATATGTCACTTGAACTAAAAAAAGATTATAAATATGCATTGCTGGTACCTACCAGCATGGGAGTCCGCATCACACCGGTGAACGCACAGCCGGTGCCGAGTTCGAATATGTTCCAGATGCAGGCTACCAGTGCTGAAACCAACGTGGCAAGCATCTCTTCCTACCTCGGTCTGCCCGTAAAAGTGCTCACCACCTTTGTGAAAGACAGCCCCATAGCTGCTTTCATCAAATCTGATCTGCGGGCACGGCACATGGAATATGAGGGTCCCGAGGTGCCGCAGGGGGATCCCTGGGGCTACCGCCATCAGTTCAACATTGCAGACAGTGGCTTCGGATTGCGCGGTCCCCGCGTACAGAACGACCGTGCCGGAGAGGTGGGCAGGACACTCAACGTGAAAGACTTCGATCTGGAACGCATCTTCGGGAAAGAGGGTGTGCAGATCGTGCATCTCTCAGGTCTAATCGCAGCCCTGTCGCCCGATACAAGTCATTTCTGCCTGGAAATTGCCCGTTTTGCCAAGAAGCATGGCACTCTCATCTCATTCGATCTCAACTATCGGGCAACATTCTGGAAAGGAAGAGAAAAAGAGTTGAGAGTAGCTTTCTCTGAGATAGCCTCGCTCTCTGATATTCTGATCGGCAACGAGGAGGATTTCCAGCTCTGTCTCGGAATTGAAGGTCCCAAAGCGGGTGGTGAAAATATCGGTGACACCTTTGATGCATTCAAGGGGATGATCCTTAACGCCGGGAAGTCTTTCCCCAATGTCTCTGTCTTTGCCAACACTTTGCGGGAGGTGATCAGTGCCAACGAACATCTCTGGGGCGCCATTGTTTATGAGAACGGGAACTGGCATGAAGCACCCCTGCGTAAGATCAACGTCATGGACCGTATCGGTGGCGGTGATGGTTTTGTGGGAGGCTTGCTTTACAGCATCCTCCGCCAGATGGATCCTGCCAGGTGGATCCAGTTTGCCTGGGCCAGCGGTGCACTGGCCACAACCTTCCTTACCGATTATGCACAACCGGCCGATGAGGAGGTGATCTGGAGCATCTGGAAGGGTAATGCCCGTGTGAAGAGATAAGTTTCAAATAAACAACTGATAATAATGAAAGAAAAAGCAGATATTGGGTTGATCGGTCTCGCCGTCATGGGAGAGAATCTGGTCCTGAACATGGAGAGTAAAGGATACACCGTAGCCGTCTACAACAGAACGGTCGCAAAGGTGGATCAATTCCTGGACGGTAGAGGGAAGGGGAAGAATTTCATCGGTGCCCGCTCATTGGAAGAGTTTGTGGCATCCATTGAACGTCCTCGCAAGGTGATGATGCTGGTGAAAGCCGGTAAGCCGGTGGATGATTTCATCGAGTTGTTGCTCCCTCTGCTGGAGCCGGGAGACATCATCATCGATGGTGGCAATAGCCACTTCCCCGACACCATCCGTCGCACGAAATATGTGGAAAGCAAAGGCTTGCTCTATGTGGGCACCGGAGTGTCGGGCGGTGAAGAGGGAGCCCTGAAAGGGCCCTCCATGATGCCGGGCGGTTCCCCCGATGCATGGCCCCATGTGAAGGAGATCTTCCAGGCAGTCTCGGCCAAGGTCGACGGTGGTGTGCCTTGTTGCGACTGGGTGGGTGAAAACGGTGCCGGCCACTTCGTGAAGATGGTACACAATGGCATTGAGTATGGTGACATGCAGATCATCAACGAAGCGTATCATTTGATGAAAGATTTATTGGGCATGGATGCTTTCGAGCAGCACGAGGTGTTCAAGAAGTGGAACCAGGGCGTCCTCGATTCCTATCTGATTGAAATCACCACCGATATCATGGCCTATCGTGACGAAGATGGATCTCCTTTGGTGGAAAAAATTCTCGATACCGCGGGACAAAAGGGTACCGGCAAGTGGACCGCTGTCTCGGCACTCGATCTGGGCATACCCCTCACGCTTATCGGTGAGTCTGTCTTCTCGCGCTGTCTCTCTGCACAAAAAGATTTGCGCGTAAAGGCATCGAAAGTGCTCAACGGCAAAAAAGCCTCGTTCGAGGGAGATAAGAAGCAGTTTGTCAACGACCTGGAAAAAGCAATCTACGGAGCCAAAATCATCTCCTACGCCCAGGGGTATGACCTGATGATGGAAGCGGCAAGGGAGCATGGCTGGAACCTCAATTATGGTGGTATTGCCTTGATGTGGCGTGGTGGATGCATCATCCGTTCCCGCTTCCTGGGTGATATCAAGAAGGCTTTCGACAAGAACCCATCGTTGGAGAACCTGTTGCTCGATCCCTTCTTTAAAGAGGCGGTGGAAGATGCTCAGGATAGCTGGCGTAGGGTTTGTGCAACCGCCCTGATGAACGGCATACCGGTTCCGGCACTCACCTCGGCACTCAGTTACTTCGATGGTTTCCGTAGCGAACGCCTTCCGGCAAACCTGCTACAGGCACAACGTGACTATTTCGGCGCCCACCAGTATGAGCGGGTGGACAGAAACAGAGGTGAGTTCTTCCATACCAACTGGACAGGACACGGAGGTGACACTGCCTCCACCACCTATGATGTGTAGTGATGATGTGGTGATTTGCTGATTTGCGGATTGGAGAATTCGTTGATTGTTAGTGAAATCCAACATCTTATATCTTAAATCAAAAATAGGATGATTTATTACGAGAAAGGTTCTTCTGACACTGCGCTGTCGCGCGATGATCTGAAGAAAGGTCTCAATGAAGCATTGGATAAATTGGGCGAACGGCAGAAAGTACTGGCCGTTCCGCCCGATTACACCCGTCTGCCCAGCAGGGCAGGCGAGCTAACAGAGATGACCTGGGAGTATTACGGGGAGAAGCTTACCGATATCCTACCGGCACTGGGTACCCATACCCCCATGACAGAACCGCAGATCAGCCATATGTTCGGGCGGACACCTAAAACACTCTTTCGGGAGCATGACTGGCGCAACGATGTGGTAACCCTGGGCGTGGTACCTGAGAGCTATATTCATGAGGTTTCGGAGGGGAAGGTCAATTTCTCATGGCCGGCCCAGGTAAACCGATTGCTGGTGGAAGGTGAGTTTGACCTGATTCTTTCCATTGGACAGGTGGTGCCCCACGAAGTGGTGGGGATGGCCAACTACAACAAGAACATCTTCGTAGGTACCGGTGGTAGTGAAGGGATCAACAAAAGCCATTACATCGGTGCTGTCTACGGGATGGAGCGGATGATGGGGCGTGCAGATACGCCGGTACGCCGTGTCTTTAATTACGCCACCGACCACTTTGCCAACCATCTGCCCATCATCTACGTGTTGACGGTGGTGGGAGTGAATGGGAATGGTGAGCAGCAGACCTACGGACTCTTTGTGGGTGACGACTTTGATGTGTTCGACCGGGCTGCCAGGCTCTCTTTGGAGGTGAACTTCGTAATGGTTGAGAAACCGCTTCATAAAGTGGTGGTCTGGCTCGATCCCACCGAGTTCAAGAGCACCTGGCTGGGAAACAAGTCGATTTACCGTACCCGCATGGCTATTGCCGACGGAGGCGAACTGATTGTCCTGGCTCCTGCACTCAAGGAATTCGGTGAGGACAAGACCATCGATCGATTGATCCGCAAATATGGCTATTTCGGTACCCCCCACACCCTGAAGGCGGTGGAGGAGAACGGCGAGCTGCGGGATAACCTGGGAGCAGCTGCCCACTTGATTCACGGCTCCTCGGAGGGGCGCTTTTCGGTCACTTACTGTCCCGGGAAAGGAGTTGAAAACCTTACCCGCGAGGAGATCGAAAGTGTAGGTTTTCAATGGGATGACATCGATCGCATGATGCAACGCTACGATCCTTCACAGCTCAGCGAAGGGTTCAACACCCTTCCCGATGGTGAGGAGTTCTATTACATCTCCAGTCCGGCCCTGGGTTTATGGGCATACAAAGATCGTTTTGAGTAAAATGTCATTGTGTAACAACAAATCATATTTACATGACAACAAGAAGAGATTTTCTAAGAAAGGCTGCATTGGCCTCAGCAGGACTTGCATTGGGTGGAGTCCACACGCATACCAGTGCCGCCAGTTTTAACAGGGTGCATGGTGCCAACAAGAAAGTGAACCTGGCACAAATCGGCATCGGCAACCGGGGATGGGAGATCATCAACGATTTCGACAGGACCGGTCTGGCAAACGTGGTGGCCCTTTGTGACGTGGACCTCGGTGCAGAGCATACCCAGAAAGCTTTGGCAAAGTTCCCCAACGCGAAAAGATTTAAAGATTTCCGGGAGATGTTCGACAAGATGGGTAACGAGATTGAGGCAGTGGCCATCGCCACCCCCGATTTCGCCCACTTTCCCGCCGTGATGATGTCGATGGCAGAGGGAAAACATGTCTACGTGGAGAAGCCGCTTACCCGTACTTTTCACGAGTCGGAGCTGCTGCTCAAGGCTGCAAGGAAATATCCCAACGTGGTAACCCAGATGGGGAACCAGGGACACTCCGAGGCCAACTACTTCCAGTTCAAGGCGTGGAAAGAGGCAGGCATCATCAAGGATGTGACCGCCATCACTGCCCATATGAACAACCCGCGTCGCTGGCACGGCTGGGATCCCAACATCAAACAGTTTCCACCAGCCGAAGCAATTCCCGAAACACTGGATTGGGATCTCTGGCTGATGTCTCGTGATCACCACTCCTATAACAAGGATTTTCACTACGGTCAGTGGCGCTGCTGGTATGATTTCGGGATGGGAGCCCTGGGCGACTGGGGAGCACATATCATCGATACCGCCCATCAGTTCCTCGACCTGGGGTTGCCAGAAGAGGTGAATCCGCTGCGATTGAGTGGTCACAACGACTATTTCTTCCCTATGTCGAGTACCATCGAGTTCAAGTTCCCCGCCCGTGGTGAGATGCCGCCGCTGGTGATTACCTGGTACGACGGACTGGACAATATCCCCGCTGTACCGGATGGGTATGGTGTTTCGGAGATTGATCCCAACATTCCTTCCGTTGCAGGAGGGAAGATACAACCTGCCAAGCTGAACCCGGGCAAGGAGATCTATAGCAAGGAACTGACCTTCAAGGGTGGCTCACATGGCAGCACCCTCAGCATCATCCCCGATGAGAAGGCAAAAGAGATGGAAAAACATCTGCCGGAGGTGCCGGAAAGCCCCTCAAACCACTTTGCGAACTTCCTGCTGGCCTGCCAGGGCAAAGAGAAGACCCGTTCACCGTTTGAAATCGCGGCTCCGCTTAGCCAGGTATTCAGTATGGGGGTTGCCGCACAGCGTCTCAACCGAAAGATAGTGTTCGACAGGGAAACCAAGCGGGTGACCAACGATGCCTTTGCCGATGCCTTCCTGACGGGTGAACCTCCCAGGAAAGGATGGGAAGATTTCTACCGGATCTAAGATCTGGGACGTTGAATCTTGAAAAATTGAAACAGAGTTTTTTTAAACTTAAAGATAAGGAACAATGAAAAAGAGAAGTTTACTGCTGATCACAATTGTCGCATTGCTCACCTCCTGTGCTCAGGGGCCGCAATGGCAGGATCTGTTTAACGGAGAGAACCTGGAAGGATGGGAAAAGTTAAACGGTACCGCCGAATACAAGGTGGAGGATGGTGCCATCGTGGGCATTTCCCAACTGAACACCCCCAATACCTTCCTTGCAACCAATGAAGTGTATGACGATTTTATCCTCGAATTTGAATTCAAAGTGGACGATGGCCTCAACTCAGGTGTGCAGTTTCGCAGCAACAGTCTGCCGGAATTTCACGAGGGAAGGGTACACGGTTATCAGTTCGAGATCGATCCCTCAGAACGAGCCTGGACCGGTGGTGTTTACGACGAAGCGCGCCGCGGATGGCTCTACTCGTTGAATTACAACCCCGAAGGGCAAAAAGCATTCAAAAACGGTGAGTGGAACAAGGCGCGTGTCGAGGCCATTGGTAACACCATTCGTACCTGGGTAAACGACGTTCCTTGCACCGACCTGCTCGACAACACCACCGCTTCAGGCTTTATCGCATTGCAGGTACATTCCATAGGAAGTGCCGAACAGGAGGGGAAAACGGTGGCATGGCGCAACATCCGTATCCTTACCGATGAGCTGGAGCAATACAAAATGCCGGAAAACAGCGAAGTGAAACAGATCAACCAGATTGCCAACACCATCTCTGAAAAAGAGGCTGCCGAAGGGTGGAAACTCCTCTGGGATGGCAGCAGCAGCGAAGGTTGGCGGGGTGCCAAACTGGATGGCTTCCCCGAAAAGGGATGGTCCATGGAGGAGGGCATCCTCAAGGTACACAAGAGCGATGGGGGAGAGTCCACCAACGGAGGTGACATTGTGACCACAAAACCCTATAAGAATTTCATGCTGAAGGTCGATTTCCGGATCACCGAGGGAGCCAACAGCGGCATTAAATATTTTGTGGATACCAATCTGAACAAGGGTCAAGGATCGGCCATCGGTTGTGAATACCAGATACTGGATGACAGACGTCACCCCGATGCAAAAATGGGTAAGGATGGAAACCGGACACTGGGATCACTCTACGACCTAATTCCTGCTCCCGCTGACAAGCCCTTCCGCAACGGATTTTTCAACACTGCCATGGTGGTGGTGGAGGGAAACCATGTGGAGCACTGGCTTAACGGGGTGAAAATTGTTGAATATGAACGCAACAACGAGGAGTGGAACCAGCTTGTAAAGACCAGCAAGTACAAGGATTGGCCCAACTTCGGAAATGCGGAAGAGGGATTGCTCCTGTTACAAGACCATGGCGATGAGGTCTGGTTTCAGAATATCAAGATCAAGGAGCTTTAAGGAAACTCCATCTATATGAATCATATAAAAAAAGCATACTCTCGGTAAAGAGAGTATGCTTTTTTTCATTTCGATGTGAATGAGGAGCAAGAGCTATACAAACTCGTTTTTCAGTTTTTCTACCCAGGCGGCCAACCGTTCTCCTGTCATGTCATACTCGTTATCCTCGTCAATGGGCAACCCCACGAACATCCCGTCGATTACCGCCATCGAGTCATCGTAGGTATAGCCTTCATCAGGCATCTGCCCCACGATAGTGGTTCTATCGGCGATCTCATCGTAAACCACCTTCATCGATTCGGCGAAGCTGGAAGAGTAGGAGGCACTGTCGCCCAGTGCGAAGATGGCGACCTTCTTGCCGGAGAGATCCAGCCTGATAAACGATGGAAGAAAACCTTCCCAGTCATCCTGCAGGTCACCGATGCCGGTAGTAGAGGTCCCGATGATATAGTAGGGATAATCCCTGATCTCATCCAGGGTCACCTCACGTACGTTGTAGAGGTCGGCCTCTCCTTCAAAGAGATCCTGTACCTGCCTGGCAACCGATTCAGCGTTTCCACCCGAGCTGCCGTAAAGTATGGCTATTTTATTCATTCTGTTGCGATATTTTGTTGTGATTCTTACAGATGTTAAACATCTCTTTTGCGAAATTGTTTGTTGAAAGTGAGAGGGAGTGTGGCAATTCTTTTGTCAGGAATCAAAAAAAAGCTATTTTTGCAGTTCCGTATGGCGCGGTAGTTCAATGGATAGAATAGAAGTTTCCTAAACTTTAGATCAGGGTTCGATTCCCTGCCGTGCTACTTCAAGCAGACATCAGCCGGTGAGATCCTCATCGGCTGTTTCAATGAAGGCCTTCACGCCCATACTCCTTGTAAAAACAAGATGCATGAAATTATTTGTAGATAAATTACATGGCTAATTGATCATACGTTCATAATTTTATTATCTTTGAAAATAAATCAAATTCTGATCATCCACTTATTTGCTGCTTATGCCCCGTCCCAAACACAATAGGAAAATGGAACATCCTCCGTTGATGCAGGGTTTTAAACCCTTCGGCATTCCCCGGAAGATGCTCCGATCGGTCACACTGCTTTTTGAAGAGTATGAAGCCATCAGGCTGCTTGACTACAAAGGCATGACCCAGGAGCAGGCTGCCGTGGTTATGAATGTCTCCAGACCCACCCTCACGCGCATCTATGAGAAGGCACGACAGACCATTGCCAAGGCGATGGTGGAGGGTAAGATGATTAACATTGAAGGGGGGAATGTACAGTTCGATAAAGAGTGGTACCGCTGCCGGCGCTGTTTTAAGTTGGTTGGTGGACTCGAAAACCACCACCATTGCAACGACTGTGATTTCCCGGACAGCGATGAATTGATTCCCATTCAAACGGATCAGAAATAACCCGATATTTAACCACTTTCTAACAACTTGAATTTTTCGATGGAAAAGAAACGAATCATTGTCATCGGTGGCTCCGCTGCCGGCCCCAAGACCGCCTCAAAAGCGCGTCGCATGGACGAGAACGCAGAGATTACCGTCTACCAGAAAGGCTCCGACCTCTCAATGGCCTCCTGTGGGTATCCCTATTACGTGGGTGGCTTCTTTGACGATCGAAGCCAGTTGCTCTGCTCTCCTGCAGGCGTGGTACGCGACTCTCGCTTCTTCTGGAATGCCAAGAAAATCACCACGAAGGTGCTGACAGAGGTCAACAGCATTGACCGGGAGAAGAAACAGATCACCTATACAGATCTCACTACCGGTGAAACAGCTATGGCACCTTACGATAAGCTTGTCATTGCCACCGGTGCAACTGCCCGCAAGCCTCCTGTGCCGGGTGTGGAACTGGAAGGCATCACCACTCTCCAGTCAATAGCCGATGCCGACTACCTACGTAAGATCAGGGATGAGGGTGTGATTAAAAGAGCTGTTGTGATCGGTGGCGGTCTGATCGGCATTGAAACAGTGGAAGCTCTTCACTTGGCAGGTATCGAGATCACCCTGGTAGAGTTGCTGCCACAACTGCTCACCTTTCTCGACAAGCAGATGGCCCGTCTTGTGGAAGCCTATGTGCAGACCAAGGTCAATGTGATCCTGCGCAATGGTGTGGCCTCGTTCCTGGGTCAGAACGGCAAGCTGACTGCGGTGAAGCTGCAGGATGGAACAGAGATACCGTGCGACCTTGCAGTGGTAGCAATCGGCGTCACCCCTAATACCAGGCTGGCGCGGGAAGCGGGACTGGAAATCGGAGAAACCGGAGGCATCAAAGTTAACGGCTACATGCAGACCTCCGATCCCGATATCTACGCCGCTGGAGACTGTGTTGAAATTTCCCACCTGATCACCGGGAAGCCGGTACATGCACCGTTCGGTGACCTGGCAAACCTGCAGGGTAGGGCGATTGGTGAAAATATCATCAAGGGGAACAGGGTGCAATTTCCCGGTACCATCCAAACCGGTATCTGCAAGGTGTTCGACTATGGTGTTGGCTCAACGGGCCTCTCCGAACAACACGCCCTCAAGGTAGGGGTTACCGGCATCGAAACAGTTGTCAATGCCAGCCTGGATAAACCCGGATTCATGAACGGCAAACTGCTGATCACGAAGCTGGTTGCCGACAAGGAGAGCCGCCGCATATTGGGTGCCCAGGTGATCGGCCCGGGCGATGTGAGCAAACAGGTGGCTATCTGGGCCATGGCCATCAAGGGAAGGCTGACTGTCGATGAGATGGCGAACGCTGATCTTCCCTATGCGCCTCCTTTCTCGCTGGCCATCGACCACAGCATCGCCACCGCCCACATCATGCAGAATAAGCTCGACGGCTACCTCCACGGGATCACTGCCGACAAGCTGAAAGAACGGTTGAAGACCAAAGAGAATTTGCTGCTGATCGATGTGCGGAACCCCAATGAATTCGAGGTTATGCGTCTTGGTATCGGTGAACGGCTTATCCCGCTGGGACAGCTGCGTAACCGCCTGGGTGAGCTCCCTGAGCAGAAGGATACTGAGATTATCACCTGGTGCAAGATCTCGCTTCGCGGTTATGAAGCAGCACTTATCCTGCAGGCCAATGGGTACACCAACGTGAAGGTGCTCGAGGGTGGTATCGCCGCCTGGCCCTATGCAAGGGAGAAGTGACTGATTGATGGCTGAGAGGTATCAGTTTTTAATTTTAATCCCTATAAAAGGCTTCATATGGGATGGTTTTTCATTTTAATTTGGTCGTATATCACTCTAATCTCGTTCGAATCTATTAGAACCATATTAGAACCATATTAGAACCATATTAGAACGAGATTAGAACGAGATTAGAACGAGATTAGAACCAGATCCGAGCGACATCCGAAAAAAATGACTGTGTAGACCTTTTAATAAACATTTCAAAAATCATCAAAAAAAACGAACTATGGAAACAAATCAGGAAAACAACAATCCGGCAATGCCGAGAATCGGTGACAAGGCACCCTCCTTCACCGCCAAGACAACACAGGGTATCATCAACTTCCCGGAAGGGTTTGAAGGCAAATGGAAGATCCTTTTCAGTCACCCGGCCGACTTCACGCCGGTATGTACCTCAGAGTTCATGACCTTTGCGAGCATGCAACCTGAGTTTGAAGCACTCAACTGTCAGCTGGTGGGCCTCTCGGTTGATGGCCTCTACAGCCACATTGCCTGGCTGCGCACCATCAAGGAGAAGATTGAATACAAGGGGATGAAGGATGTGGAGGTAACCTTCCCGCTCATCGAGGACATCACCATGGAGGTGGCCAAGAAGTATGGCATGATCCAGCCCAACGAGAACTCCACCCAGGCGGTGCGCGCGGTCTTTTTCGTAGACCCGAAGAACATCATCCGCACCATCATCTATTACCCGCTCTCGCTGGGACGCAACTTCGACGAACTGATGCGCGTCCTGATCGGCCTTCAGACAGCCGATGAGTTTGGAGTGGCCACTCCTGCCGACTGGCGTCCGGGTGACGAGGTGATCGTACCTACTGCCGGATCCTGTGGTGTAGCCAAAGAGCGGATGGAGACCAAAGAGGAAGATATGCACTGCTACGACTGGTTCTTCTGCACGAAGAAGCTTTCGAAGGAGGCAATTGACAATGCGTTGCTGAGAGGCTAATCCCCTTGTCTGAACCGTACGATTGAATCCCGCTTCACCCAGAGGCGGGATTTTTTTATTGCAATTGTTTTGTATCTTTGCCTAAACGCTCGTAACTACAAATAACCTTTAAATATTGAAACGATGAAGAAGATTCTTTTTTGGACGACCCCTTTCCTGATTTTACTGTTGCTGGGTTCATGTCAGCAGAAAAGCGAGCAGAATGAGTGGATCTCACTCTTCAACGGGGAGGACCTGACCGGTTGGACGCCCAAGATCACCGGCTATGAGGCCGGTGACAACTATGGCAACACCTTCCGTGTGGAGGATGGTTTGCTCAAGGTGCGCTATGATCAGTATGATGCTTTTAACAATCGGTTCGGTCACCTTTTCTACAAGGATGAGCTGTCGCACTACAAGTTGCGGGTGGAATATCGTTTCGTGGGTGAGCAATGTCCCGGCGGCGAGGGGTGGGCCTACCGCAACTCCGGCATCATGGTACATGGTCAGCGTCCGGAGACGATGACACTCGACCAGGATTTTCCCACCTCGGTGGAGGTGCAGTTGCTTGGCAGCGATTCACTGGTGGAACGCACCAACATGAATGTCTGTACCCCCGGCACCAACATCGTGATGGGGGACGAGTTGATCTTGGATCACTGCATCAGTTCAACATCGGAGTTCTTCTTCGGAGAGGAGTGGGTGACAGCAGAGTTGGAGGTGAGGGGCAATGAGGTGCTTTATCATGTGGTGAACGGCGATACCGTGTTGCAATACAACCAGCCGCAGCTGGACGAGCGGGATGCCACTTATCCCCTGTTGTTCGACCTCAATCATGGGGACAAGATGCTGCACAAGGGAACTATCTCTCTTCAAAGCGAAAGTCATCCCATTGACTTCCGGAAGGTGGAGCTGATGATTCTGGAGTAAACTTACCTGCAGGAAGCTTGAGAGATCAATAGCACAAAAAAGAGAGAGGCTGTCCCGATGGACAGCCTCTCTGCATATTGGATATCGAAAAGATTGCGTTTAGTCAACCTGCGGTCCCGAGGGGATCAGCGCGATGGCTGCATCATTGTCGCAATACTGTTTGAAGTTCTCGATGTACATACCGGCCAGCTTCTTGGCTTTGGCTTCCCATTCGCTCTTGTCGGCGTAAGTGTTACGCGGGTCGAGGATGTCAGATACCCCTTCCAGTTTCACCGGAGCGGTCAGGTTCATGATGGGCACGTGGAAAGTTTCAGCTTCTTCGATCGAGCCGGTGATGATGGCATCGATGATGGCGCGGGTATCCTTCAGTGAGATACGCTTGCCGGTGCCGTTCCAGCCGGTGTTCACCAGGTAAGCCTTGGCACCATGCTGGTTCATCTTCTCTACCAGACGCTGTGCGTACATGGTGGGGTGCAGCGTCAGAAACGCTTCGCCAAAGGCGGGTGAGAAGGAGGGCTGTGGTGTGGTTACCCCTCTCTCGGTACCTGCCAGCTTGGAGGTGAATCCGCAGAGGAAGTGGTACTGAGCCTGGTTGTCGTCCAGAATGGAAACCGGAGGCAGCACACCGAAGGCATCGGCAGAAAGATAGATGATCTTCTTGGCGTGACCGGCACGAGAAGGGAGCACGATCTTGCTGATATGATGGATCGGATAGGAGACACGTGTGTTCTCGGTAGCGGAGATATCGGTGAAGTCAATGTTACCTTCATCATCCACAGCCACGTTCTCGAGAAGGGCGTCACGACGGATTGCTCTCCAGATATCAGGTTCGTTTTCCTCTGTGAGGTTGATGGTCTTGGCGTAGCAGCCACCTTCGAAGTTGAAGACACCGTTGTCGTCCCAGCCATGCTCGTCGTCACCAATCAGGTAACGTTTCGGGTCGGCAGAGAGGGTGGTCTTACCGGTACCGGAGAGACCAAAGAAGATGGCCACGTCGCCATCCTTGCCCACGTTGGCAGAGCAGTGCATGGAAGCAACACCGCGCAGCGGCAGGTAGTAGTTCATCAGGGCGAAGATACCCTTCTTCATCTCACCACCATACCAGGTGCCACCAATTACCTGCATCTTGTCTGTCAGGTTGAACAGGGTGAAGTTCTCAGAGTGGAGGCCTTGCTCCTGCCACTTGTCATTGACAACTTTCGATCCATTCAGACTAACGAAATCGGGTTCACCGTAGTTAGCCAGTTCGTAGTGCGAGGGACGGATGAACATGTTGGTCACAAAGTGAGCCTGCCATGCTACCTCCATTACGAAACGCACTTTCATGCGGGTATCTTCGTTGGTACCACAGAAGGTGTCCACCACATATATTTTCTTTGCTGTGCTGAGCTGATTGGTGACAAGATCCTTGCAATAGTTGAATGCATCTGTGGTGCAAGGACGGTTGATGGTGCCGTCCCACCAGAGGGTGTCTCTTGTTACATCATCTTCAACGATGAATTTGTCTTTGGGTGAACGACCGGTAAACTTTCCGGTGTATACAGCTGTAGCGCCTGTTTTTGTTAGTTTGGCTTTTTCAAAGCCTTCGTTGGCAGGATTCATTTCATCCTGGAAAAGTGTCTCGTAGGAAGGATTGTGAAGGACTTCGAAATCTCCCACAATGCCATACTTGCTTAAATCTAAATTTGCCATCTTGATTAATTTTGGGTTGTTATGTATGTTTGAATTAAACTCAGTTTTGATGAACCTTAAAACAACGATACAAATATAGTGTTTTTACCTGAAACAGGAAAGGAATTAAAGAAAATTTTCTTTAATTATCTGTTTTTTCGCAGAAAAACTTCTATTTCAACAAAAAAAACGGGCAATTGTTTACCTAAGAGCCGAAAATCACTACCTTTGTTTTCCGAAAAATCATTGATCACTATAGAACCGCTAGCATGAAAGTAACCAATTTTTCGGAAACCAACTCCTTACTTAACTCCTTTGTTCGTGAAATTCGCGATGTCACCATCCAGGGCGACAGGCTTCGTTTTCGTCGCAACATTGAACGGCTGGGTGAGATCATGGCCTACGAGATCAGTAAGGAGCTTCATTACAAAACTATTCAGGTTAATACACCGCTCGATGTGGCGGAGGTGAGCGTGCCGGATGAGGAAATTGTGATTGCCACCATATTGCGTGCGGGACTTCCTTACCATCACGGTGTACTCAACTATTTCGATGGTGCTGAGAATGCTTTTGTGTCGGCATACCGGAAATACAAGGAGACAGGTCACAAGACCTTTGACATCCATATTGAGTATATAGCCTCTCCCTCGATTGAGGGAAAGACGCTCATCCTGACCGACCCGATGCTGGCCACGGGAGGCAGCATGGAACTTACCTACCGGGCACTGCTCACCAAGGGAAATCCTTCACACATTCACATTGCCACCATCATTGCCAGTCAGCAAGCCATTGACTATTGCATCAAGAATTTCCCGGAAGAGAAAACAACCATTTGGGCTGCAGCCATTGACCCCGAACTAAATGACTCTTCTTACATCGTACCTGGCATTGGTGATGCGGGTGACCTTGCTTACGGTCAAAAGGACTAATCGTAAAATTTCTTTTCAAACGCCCTGAACTCACCCTTTTTCAGGATCAAACGTTTCCAGACAGCCGCAAGAAAGCCGCTGCCGTAACCGGTGAGTTGTATCCAGGCGGCTGCGATACTGTATAGTGCTACTTTTGCCGAGCGGTTGATGCGTGCTGAATCCAGGAAAACCAGCAGGCAATAGAGCAGCGGGAATAAAAGAAGTGCAGGCAGCAGAAATGAGGCAACTAGCACGATCCCCATGCCTGCGACAAAGAGGGCGGGAAGCATGTGTACCAGCCTGAGGGAGCCGGGATGAAGCAAATGGAGGTTTATCCTGGCAATGCCTGAGTTGTAGACTTGTTTGAAAAACTGGCGGAAAGTGGAGCGTCGCTTGTGATAGACATAGGCTTCACGGATGAGAGCAGTACGGAATCCTGCTTCTATGAGTCGCAGACTGAAATCGATATCTTCCCCAAAACGCATGGTGCCATACCCTCCTAAGTGGTTGAATACATCTCTCGATACCCCAAGGTTAAAACTCCGCGGGTGGAATTTTTCCATTGATCGCTTGCCGCCTCGAATGCCACCCGTGGTAAAGAAGGAGGTCATTGCATAGTTGATAGCTTTCTGTATAGGGCTGAAGGTTGGGAGGGCAGCATCAGGACCACCGAATGCATCTGCTTGATTTGTTTCAAGAAATGCAGAGACCGTATTTAAATAGTGTGGAGGTATGATGCAGTCGGAATCGAAAAAAATGAGATAGTCGCCGCTGGCCCTGCTCGCCCCGGCATTGCGGGTGAGTCCTGGGCCGCTGTTCTTCTTTTCAAAGTAGTTGATCTTGAGCCGATCCGTATATTTCCTCACCACCCGGTCTCCTTTTATAGTTGAGCCATCTTCTGCTACAATCACTTCAAAATTATCATAATTCTGTTTGCAGAGACTTTCCAACAACTCATCCAATTCATCAGGACGATTATAAAGGGGGATCACAATAGAAAAATACATAGGCTGACAGCAATTTGGTGATGCAAATCTAATGAATTTCATCCATATTCTGATAGTGCTTTGGAGGATTCGGAGTTGAGATAAAAAATAAAACAAAATAAATGTGAAAATGTTTGAATATTTAAAAAAAGACACTACCTTTGTCTAATTGGAAGATTGGGCTGTTGCTACGCTTAAAAGCATTTCGAATTGAAAATAACAGTTCTGAAAAAACTGTGGTTATCTATGACAAAAAGTTCAGGCATACTTTTTTTTCTTGTCACCCTTTGGATGGCGCTCTCCTGTGGCAGCCGTGAGGGAACCATTATCAAGGGTAAAATTGGGCATCTGGACTCAACCTACATTCTTGCTACCTATCTGTCGTCCGATTCACTGGCGATTGATACCATTGCGGTTGACGGTAAAGGACGTTTTAACTATGCGGTCAACCCCGATACCCTTACCGCTTATTCACTCTATCTCGATCATTATGAAAGTGCAGTAGTGGTATTTGCTGACAAGGATGACCGCATCAGGGTGAACGGTGTTGCACAATTGCCCGATCTGATCAAAGTCAGGGGTAACGAAGTGAACGATGCGCTGACTCTTTTTAAATCAGAAAATGAGGATCTGCTCAAACAACGCGAACTGTTGCTCGCAAATCTACGGCTAAGCAGTGAACTCGATACAGGTAATAGCCATTCACGTTCCCGACAGGAAGAGTTGTTGAAACTGAATGTGCTCAATCATGAATTGGCATTAAGGGCGGAAGAAACCATCAAAGCCAATCCTGCTAAATTGTCAAGCCTCATTTTGATCAACAGTTTCTTTGTTCAAAGCGACAATCCCACGGTTCTTGAACGTGTGCTTGGTTACATGCAGGGAGAAATAATGCAAAGTGAGCTGGCCCTGAAACTAAAAGCATATTCCGAAATGATTAATCGTTCGGCTGAGGGTGCCAGGATGCCCTACTTCACGTTGAAAGATGAGGAGGGTGAGGAGATCCGATCGCACGATTTCAGAGGGAAATATCTGTTGTTGTCATTTGTCTCAACTGCCGGTGATGATTCCCGTGAAATGATAGAACTTTTGAAGGAGGAGTATACTCAGATGGATGAGGAAGAGGTTGCATTTATCACCATCTACATCGACTCTGACGTTTATCCGGTGGGTTATAGCGAGAGTGACTCCCTTGCCTGGATTACCATTCCCGAGAAGAGAGGCTGGGGAGCAGATATCGTGGAAAGTTACAACGTACAGTACATACCCTACAACATTCTGATTGACCCCGACGGGATTATCAAAGTGCGTAACATCCCTGCTCATGGTATCGCGGAAGTAATCAAGGAGGCTTCCGGAGAGTAAGTTTCATTCAAAACCCGGTTACATGCTGGTCAAGGTATTCGGAGCGGCTGTACAAGGTATTCACGCCACACTTATTACCATCGAGGTGAATGTCTCACGCGGCATCCGCTTCCTCTTGGTTGGACTTCCTGATGCATCTGTAAAGGAGAGCCACGAACGAATTGTATCTGCACTGGAGGTGAATGGCCTCCATTTTCCCCGTCAGCAAGTTGTCATCAACATGTCACCCGCCGACATCCGCAAGGAGGGATCGGCATACGACCTTCCCCTGGCGGTGGGAGTGCTTGCTGCTTCCGGTGCGATCAGCAGCGATCGCCTTGCAGACTCATTGATGATGGGCGAGTTGTCACTCGACGGGAAGATCCTTCCCCTGAAAGGAGCCCTCTCCATTGCCGTGATGGCAAAAGAGCAGGGTTACAGCAATCTGATACTTCCGGCATCCAATGCCAAAGAAGCTGCCGTAGTGGAAGGGATATCTGTCTACGGCGTGGAGAACATTCTTCAAGTGGTATCCTTCTTCAATGAGGAGAACAGTTTACAACCAGTTGAGGTTGACTTGGAGCATCTGTTTCTGGAAGAACGACTCTCCTTTGAGTATGATTTCTCTGATGTGAAAGGTCAGGAAAATGTGAAACGGGCATTGGAGGTGGCTGCAACGGGTGGGCACAACCTGGTCATGATAGGTCCCCCCGGTTCAGGAAAATCGATGATGGCCCGCAGGTTGCCCTCCATCCTGCCACCTTTCGCCCTGGAGGAGGCACTTGAGACAACAAAGATACACAGTGTGGCCGGCAAGATGGGACAACACCTGTCACTGATGGCCCGCCGCCCCTTTCGCTCTCCCCATCACACCATCTCCGATGTGGCAATGGTCGGAGGTGGTTCCTGGCCCCAACCGGGAGAGATTAGCCTGGCCCACAACGGTGTTCTTTTTCTGGATGAACTTCCCGAGTTTAACCGCAACGTGCTGGAGGTGATGCGTCAGCCGTTGGAGGATCGCAAGATTATCATTTCACGAGCCCGTTCTTGCGTGGAGTATCCGGCCAACTTCATGTTGGTGGCAGCAATGAACCCCTGTCCATGTGGCTATCACAACCATCCTGATAAAGAGTGTGTATGCACTCCCGGGGCCGTACAACGTTACCTCAACAGGATTTCGGGACCGTTGCTCGACCGTATCGACATGCATATTGAGATTGTGCCGGTGCCATTCGAGAAAATGGCTGGTAACGGAGTGACCGAAAAGAGTGAGACTATTCGCCAGAGGGTAATACAGGGTCGTGAGATACAACATGAACGATTCAAAAAGACTAATGGCATATATTGCAACGCCCAAATGAGTAACAAGATGCTTCATCGCTATGCACAACCTGATGAAACGGGACTGAGGCTGTTAAAAGTGGCCATGGAGCAGCTATCTCTTTCAGCTCGCGCCTACAGTCGCATTCTGAAAGTGGCACGTACCATTGCCGATCTGGCGGGCAGCGAGTCAGTCAGGGCAGCGCACCTGGCGGAAGCGATCAGTTACCGCAGTCTCGACAGAGAATCCTGGATTGGTTATTAACGTGAGTTCGGGATAACATATTATCCCCAAATGGTTAATTGACTTGACTTTTCCACTTCAAATTTGATTGAAGGCTTTTTGGGAAAGAAACAATATGCCACCAATGCAGCAATTATGTTCATGATGAAATTATGTGTGGAACGATGCCTTGAATGTTCTATCTGGCAGATATTCTTCAGTTCATCATTGATGGACTCAATTACAGATCTTTTGCGTAAGAGAATCTTGTCGCGGAATGACATCAGGGAATTTTTCATATTTGAGCGTATACCGGTCACTAAATGAACACCCTGGTCAAACAGCATCTCGAAGAGCTTTGTGCTGATGTAACCCTTGTCTGCATATAGTTTACCGAAAAGATCTTTGGTAAGAACATTGATTACGTCAGGGTTTCTATCGTCGACATTGCCTTTTGTGAGAGAGAAATTCAGCAATTCACCCTTTTCGTTACAGACCAGATGAAGCTTGAATCCAAAAAACCAGCCCATCGTACTTTTCCCTCTTTGTGCCAGATCCCTGAATACTTTATTCGAGTGTATACGCTTGTTATGACATACTTTAATGGGAGTGCTATCCACATATGTAATGCCTGTGCATTCACCAAATCCAAAGAGTTTGAGCAAGAGCATGAAAGGTACAATCACCCTGGGTTGCAACTCGACAAAACGGTTGTAGGAAACGGCATTTGGAAAATAGCTCTTCATGTGTTTGCAAATATAAAACAGGTAATAATTCTTGAAATTATGGAAGGTTCCGCAGTGGAAACAGACCATCACGGCAATAATCTCGCTCTGGGACATTTGCGTTTTCCTGTTTCTCCTTTTAGTTGTACCCCCGGCTTGAAGTTGATGATTCTGAATTTCATTCTCATATTCTGCACAAAAATCGTCGGCAATACAAAATATTTCAATAACTTTGTCTGTTGTGATCATAGGGCTGATGTTTGTTATTTGTTTGATTATCAGCTATAAATATACAAATAATCTCCCTATATCACAACTTTTTTTATGCTTTTCTTATCCCGAACTCACGTTATAACCTTATTGCATCCTAATATCCCCTCTAATAATTATGGGAGTGGATATAAGGGTGCAATAAGGGTGCAATAAGGCTAGAGCTTTCCAGAACCCATGAAAGTCCCTGTCTCGTTTTACTTTTTGATAGCACAAACCGCACATAAAAACAGGCCTATAAACCCTCTTTTGAATCAAGATGCATTTCTTGTTTGAGAAACTGCTTATCTTTGTACAAATTTTTTCTGCAAGCAGGCAGCATATTCATTGACAAACGAAACATCAAGGCCAGGAGATATGAGAACTTATCCGGTAGAAGAGAAAGAGCGAATTGAACAGATCATCCGCTCCTGCATGATTTGCTACGTGGGAATGGCGGACAAGGAAGGGAATCCCTATGTGCTGCCGATGAACTTCGGGTACGAGGAGGGGGTGATCTGGCTCCACTCCGCCCAGGAGGGACATTCCATATCGATCCTGGAGGAGAACCCGAAAGTATGTATCACCTTCTGCACCGACCCGAAGCTGGTGTGGCAGGATGAGGATGTGGCCTGCAGCTACCGGATGTTGGCCGCCAGCATCGTTTGTCGTGGCAAGGTGAAGTTCGTCGAGGAGGATGAAGTGAAGGTGAGGGCTCTCGACAGCACCATGCATCAGTACTCCGGGCATACTTTCAGTTATTCCGCACCCGCGGTACGGAACGTGAAGATCTGGAAGGTAGAGGTGGAGGATCTCTCGGCACGGGAGTTTGGTGTACCCAGCAGAAATTCAGTCAGGTACAAGGATCGGCAGCAATTCTGATGCGATCCACCGTTTGCCCGTTTGGAACATTTTACCCCCTCACACTGTTGTAACAGATACAATTTAAAAATCACAACTTTTTTTCGATTCAGATGAAGAAAGTAATTACCCTTTTTGCGGCAGCTCTTTTTTTGATGCATGTCGCTGCTGCTGAGCCTCAGGGCAAAGAAAAAGCCAAACCGGTCGAACTAAACAAAACCGCTTTTCTGGAGAAAGTGTTCAACTATGAGGAGAACCCCCAGGAATGGAAATACAACGGAGACAAGCCGGCCATCGTCGACTTCTATGCAACCTGGTGCGGTCCCTGCCGCATCACTTCACCCATCTTGAAGGATCTCGCAGCCGAGTATGGTGAGGAGATCTACGTTTACAAGATTGACGTGGATAAAGAACCGGAACTGGCTGCCATGTTCGGTGTGCAAAGCATCCCCATGTTTCTCTTCATTCCCATGAATGAGAAACCACAGGTGGCAATGGGAGCCTTGCCGAAGGAATCATTCAGGGAAGCTATCGACACTTTCCTGTTGAAGAAGGATGAGAAAACAGCCTTGTAACAACCTCTCATGATCACCAGCCTGCAGAACCCCTCCATCAAGCAGATCGTGAAGCTCTCCAAAAGCAAGGAGCGTCGCGAGCAACAGCTCTTCGTGCTGGAGGGCGCCCGCGAGCTGTCGCTGGCCCTGCAGGCGGGGTATCTGATCACTGAAGTTTATCTCTGCCCGGAGATGTTCACCCAGAGCAAGTACCCGGGTGTACTGGAGAACCTTCCCCCAGAAATCATCACTGAGATCTCCCCGGCAGTATTTGCGAAAATAGCCTACCGGGAGAACTCCGACGGCGTGGTGGCATTGGCTAAGCCCAAATCCCATGCGCTGGAGGATCTTACCCTCAGTGAAAACCCTTTCCTAATTATTCTCGAATCGGTGGAAAAGCCCGGCAACCTCGGGGCGGTGCTCCGTACAGCTGATGCCGCGGCGGCCGATGCGGTGATTGTTTGTGATCCGCTGACCGACCTCTACAACCCCAACGTGATCCGCTCCGGGGTGGGGGGGCTCTTTACCGTGCCCACGGCCGTCAGCAGATCCGAAGAGGCGCTGCTGTGGCTTAAAGAGCGTGGCATCAATGTTTTTGCCGCGGAGCTTCAGGCGGCTGAATTTTATCAGAACATCGATTTCCGGAAACCATCCGCCATCGTGATGGGTACTGAAGCGGAAGGATTGACTGATTTCTGGCTGCACAACGCCACAAAGCGAATCAAAATCCCCATGCGCGGGAAAATTGATTCGCTCAATGTCTCTGTTTCCACCGCCATCCTCACCTTTGAGGCGATGCGGCAGCGGGGATTTTAAAAGTCAGCTTTCAACTAATCCACCTCATAACCCCAGTTTTTCCCTTTTTCAATGGCTGGGACACCCTTTGTCATCCATGCCGGTGCAGGATCACCCTTGAGGTAGTGGTCGAAGAACTGTTGCAGGCGGATGGAGAGGTCCTTGCTGTTGCGGCGCTGCGTCAGGTTGTGGTCCTCACCGTTGTACTGGAGCAACCATACAGGCTTGCCCAGGCGGCGCAGCATCATGAAGTACTCGATGCCCTGGTACCAGGGTACCGCCCCATCCTTGTCGTTGTGCATCATCAGCAGCGGTGTCTCCACCTTGTCGGCGAAGAAGAGGGGAGAGTTGTCGATGTAGAGATCCAGTGAGTCAAGCATCGGTACGCCTATGCGGGACTGCGTTTGCTCATACTGAAACTGGCGACTGCGTCCGGAGCTCCAGCGGACACCTCCGTAGGCGCTGGTCATGTTCGATACCGGAGCACCGGCGCCTGCAGCCCTGAAAAGGTTGGTCTTCGTCACCAGGTAAGCCACCTGGTAACCGCCCCAGCTCTGTCCCTGTATCGCCATTCTCTTCGCATCCACCCAATCGTTTTTGGCAAGGGCCTCGGCACCCGAGACCACGGCGTTGTAGGCATCCATTCCCGGTTGTCCCACGCTGTAGCGGATATCAGGCGTGAAGACCAGGTAGCCGCGGCTCACGAAGAAGGGTATGTTGATCACCGAACGGCTGGGTGCCGGTGTGAACCAGCGGTAGAGTTCGTCGGAGTGTTGCTCGTAGAAGTAGATCATCATCGGATATTTTTTACCCGGATCAAAATCCTCCGGCTTGTAGAGGATCCCCTGCAGTGGATCACCACTGAAGGATGTCCAGGAGAAGAGCTCCGCTGTTCCCCAGTTGTACTGCTCCATCTGCGGGTTGATATTGGTCAGTTTGTCTGACGTTTTCCAGAGGTCTGCAGTGACGTAGAGGTCCGGGGTGGTGTGGAAGTTGCTTTTCTGGTAGAGGTAGAGTTCCTTCTCTTTCGCTTTGATCAACGAGCTGTAGGTATACCCCTCCATCACTTTCTTTTGCAACGGTTTCCTCCCCTTCTGTGCCAGGGTGTACCAGCCATTTTCCTTGCTTTTGTTGTCAAAGGCGGAGAGCAGCAGCTGCTCCTCCTCCTCGATGAAACGTTTCTCACGGTCGGTGTTCACATAACGGAAGGTGATCGAGTCGCTGCGGCCCACACCGCGGGTTAGGTTGACCGCTTTTGTCTTGCCGCTCGGGTCTACCTTCCAGATATCGAATGCATCGTAGAGCAAAAGATAATCGTCTTCATCACCCCATGCTGCCATTCCATAAGGGCCCGGTTCCATTGGAACATCGTTTTTTTCGTTCCAGAAGTTCACCGGTATCGCGCAGGTGAGGTTCCGGGTGGTCTGCTTCCGGTTGTCGTAGGCGAACCACTGCTGTTCTGTTCCGTCCCACCAGAGCGTGTAATGGCCCGCAGGCGAGAGCATCGGTCGTCCCGCTATCGGGGAGCCAACCTCGTGCAGGCGCTGCTCCTGAAGGTCCATCACCCAGACATCATAACGGGAGGAGATGTCCCACTGACTCTCCAGCTGATAGGGCAGATCGGACCAGAGCAGTGCGTAGCGGCCGTTGCCCTCGTCGGCGATGTTGGCATGAGGCATCTCTTCGGTGGCTACCGGAAGGTAGTGACCGGGGTGATGCGGATTGATGATGCCGCTGTAGGTGTGTCGTTTTTTACGACTGAGCTCTGCCAGCTGTTGCGGCTGAATGAGTGGGTCCTCCCAGTGCCAGATATCAAGGTCTGCCATCTCGAAGTCGACCAGCGTCGTGTCCCTGGGCTCCTGCCTGGGAGCGGCCCCAATCAGGATCCTGCTGCCATTCCTGCTGAATGTGGGGGATGCATGTTCGTTGAAGATCCACCCCTCCGGCAGGCCGGCGGCGTTCCTGTCGGCAATGAGATGAGCCGAGTCGGCCCCGTTTTCAAAATAGCGTAAGTCGAACACCTTCTGTTCCACTTTAGAGGTGTCCCCCGTGGAAAGATAAACCAATTGAGTCCCCGCCTCATCGAACGAAAGCGATTTATATTCTCTTTTTTCGCAGGAGATCCTTTTTTGTGCCTGCTTGTTCAGATCGAAAAAGAGCACTCCCGGGGCATCGGTGCTATCTTTTTTCTCCGGTTGAATCACAACGGCAAACGCATTCCCATATTTACTGAAGAGGTGTTCTTTTGCGTTGAGGATGGTATCTTCCGACTGTGACAAAAGATTCCGTAAGATCACCAGTTCTTTCTTTTTTTCCTTTTTTGCCCCTTCTTTTGTCGTGTCTTCGGGCAGGGTTGTGGTGTAGGCGATATGCGTCACAGCCTTCTCTGCCGTTTTGAATGAACGCACATTGGCAATTTTCATTACCTCGAACGTATGGTTGTGAATGATCAACAGAGAATCATCAGGCATCCCATCCGCTTTTTTCTTGTCAATCCGGGCCTGCCGACGCTCCGCAAAAGGAGCCCTGAGCAGTCCCACCGTCCATGCACCGTCGGGTGAGAGGGTGAAGCGGGTGACCCTCTCCATCGTGAGGGAACGATTGTTGGTGAGGTCTTTGAGAAAAAGGGTGCTATCTCCCTCCTGGGGTGCGATCAGGGTCGCCATCATCCTCCCGTCATTACTGAGGCTGGTAGCGCTGAGGCTCTCCCAGCTGTCATAGACCGAGTGGTCGAGGGGTTTTCTCTGGGAGAAGAGTGAGAAGGCAAAGAGGATGCCGACGAAGGTTAGCGAAAAGGATCGTTGCATAATGTATATTTTTCTGTTAAGTGGAGATCACCGCAGTGCGGGTTCCCACATGTGGTGGAACAAAAATAGTAAATTTTTTGAAAATATGCGTCAGAACAGAGCATTATGAACATCCCCCTTCCCTCAATTGTTCCTATACCAGTATGAAGAAAGCAAATAGTTATCAGATAAACCTCAGGGGGAAGGCAGCCCTGTCTGAGGATGCATTGCGGGGAGTAAAGGGAGTGGCATCCCTAAAACATGATCCTCAAAAGGGTACGCTGCTTGTTGTCATCGATGAGCGCAGGGTTGATGACGCTGCGGAGATCCTGCAGGAGGTGGTGGAGCGCATCCGACATGCCGGCGGGGAGGTGCGTACCGAGAAAGCGACTCACCCCGTGTTGCACATGACCTGTGCTGCCTGTGCCTCCAGCTCGCAGAATATTCTCTCCTTCGTGCCCGGTGTGTTAAATGCCTCGGTGAACTATGGTAACGGCAAGGGGCAAATCGAATATCTGCCCGGCATTGCCACACCTGATGCAATGAAGCAGGCGCTGCAGGAGATGGGGTATGACCTGCTGATGGAAGAGGAGGAGAGCTCGTTCGAAAAGGTGGAGGAGCTGCAGAAGGAGAACTACAAAACACTACGGCGTCATACCATTCTGGCCGTGGCGCTGGCCATCCCGCTGGTGGTGGTTGGCATGTTCTTCATGCACGCCCCCTTTGCCAACATCGTCATGTGGCTCCTGGCTACGCCGATACTTTTCCTCTTCGGGCGCCGCTTTTTTGTGGGCGCCTGGAAGCAGGCACGCCACCGCTCCGCCAACATGGATACGCTGGTGGCACTCAGTACCGGCATCGCCTATCTTTTCAGCCTCTTCAACATGCTCTGGCCGGAGTTCTGGGAGAGCCGCGGACTGGAAGCGCATGTCTATTTTGAGGCGGCCGGCGTGATTATCGCCTTCATCCTTCTGGGTAAGATGTTGGAGGCGCGTGCCAAAGGGCACACCTCCGATGCCATCCGCAAGCTTATGGGGCTACAGCCCTCCACAGTGACGGTACTTCGTGATGGAGAACCCAGTGTGATTCCGATTGCCGATGTGTTGGTGGGAGATATTGTAATGGTGAAACCAGGCGAGAAGATCGCTGTCGATGGAGAGGTGACAGAGGGAAGCTCGTTTGTGGATGAAAGCATGATCTCCGGAGAGCCGCTTCATGTGGAGAAGAAAAACGGCACGAAAGTGTTTGCCGGAACCATCAACCAGAAGGGGAGCTTTCTCTTCCGGGCAGACAAGGTGGGGAAAGATACACTTCTTGCACAGATCATCCGCACGGTGGATGAAGCACAGGGCAGCAAGGCTCCCGTACAGGGATTGGTGGATCGCATCGCAGCGGTCTTCGTGCCTGTGGTGATCGGCATTGCGCTGCTCAGCTTCGTGGTATGGCTGTTCTTTGGGGGTGAGAATGGATTTGTCTACGGCCTACTGACCATGGTGACGGTGCTGGTGATCGCCTGTCCCTGTGCATTGGGTCTCGCTACACCCACCGCCATCATGGTAGGTATTGGCAAAGGTGCTGATGAGGGTATCCTGATCAAGGATGCCGGAAGCCTGGAGAGAGCGAAAAAAGTGGATGTGGTGGTGCTCGACAAGACCGGTACCATTACCGAGGGGAAACCCCAGGTGACCTCCATCACCTGGTCGCTCGATGCCACCCCCCTGCATCGCGATATCCTCTACAGCATCGAACAGCGTTCTGAACATCCACTGGCAGATGCCATTACTGCCGAACTAAAGGAGGTAAGCACTCTTCTTGACGATGTGACCGTTTCACAGGTGAGCGGTAAGGGAATCGAAGGGACTTACGACGATGAGACTTATTACATCGGTAACATGGATTACCTGGCTTCGAGAGGAGTTGTGATTCCTGCCGACCTGAAGCAGCAGGCTTACCTGGAGATGGATGCGGCGCACACTGTTTCATTGTTTTCCGACAGAGAGAAAGCGCTGGGTGTGATTGGTATCACCGACAAGATGAAGCCTACCTCAAAAGAGGCGATCGCACAGTTGCACAGCATGGGTATCGATGTAGCGATCTATACCGGTGACAACGAAAAAGTGGCTGCAGCCCTGGCAGCTGACTTGGGAATCACCGATTACCGGGGGGGAGTGTTGCCTGAAGAGAAGGTGGAGTTGGTGAAGAAACTGCAACAACAGGGCCATACGGTGGCGATGGTGGGAGATGGCATCAACGACAGCGGGGCGCTCGCACAGGCCGATGTGAGCATCGCCATGGGCAGCGGCAGTGATATTGCGATGGATGTGGCCAGCATGACCATTATTTCCTCCGACCTTAAACGAATCCCCCGTGCAATTCGACTCTCACAAGCCACGGTACGTACCATCCGCCAGAATCTTTTCTGGGCCTTTTTCTACAACGTGATCGGCATCCCCGTCGCCGCGGGTGTGCTCTTTCCCTTCACCGGCTTCCTGCTCAACCCGATGATTGCCGGTGCTGCCATGGCGCTGAGCTCGGTCAGTGTTGTGACCAATAGCCTTCGTCTGAAGCGACACTTCTTTTGAGCAGATTTGTTTAAACAATCCTGTTATTCACCATTCTGAGTGATGATTTGTTCAAAATCACAAGATAGCAGCAGTCCTACAACCTCGGAGTAATTTTCACGTCCCGAGCTCACCCGGTTGGTCTTCAGGTAGGCATCGTACATCCAGTTCTGTGCACCGGAGAGGATGCTGTTCCTTGCTGCCATCCAGTGTGCACTGTTTCGTTGCAGATCGGCAAGGACCTCCGGACGTATTGATTGTACCAGTGAATCATATACATCGGGCAGCAACCGTCGTGCATCGCCTAACAGGTAACCCAGTAGTGAGGCGTAACCGCTGTAGCGTACCATCGGGTGGTTGCTGTTTACGCAGGCTGCAAAGCCATAGAGGTTTGCTTCCGACTCGGCAGCGATGCCGAACTGGTGCGACATCTCGTGTGCCAGCGTGAAGGGGTATGTGAAAGGGAGTCCGAAATGGTTCACGTGTATTTCGTTGAAGAAGGGACCGAAATAGCCTGATACCCCCATTCCGCTATAGATTGGTTCGAAGAGCATCGGTTTCATCCTTCGTTTACCGTTCGGATAGGAGAGGCGGAGTGGGTCCTGCAGAGCGGCATACGATTGTTCAATCTCCAGGTGTACCTTCTCCTTGTCCATCGAACGGCAATCGAGGTAGTTGTAATTAGCCTGTTCAATGATTGTCTCTGTGAGCCTCATCAGTTTCTCCCGGTCGAAAGTAGCTTTCGTCACTTCGCTTCTTGCGTAGAAGTCCCCCCGGAAGTAGGCCACTCCCCAACCAAGATAGAACCAGGCGACAACGATCAACGTGAATCTAAGCATTGAATAAAGGAAAGTTGAGAGGGTGATTTTACGCAATATAACCCGCAGGATCATACCGGTGAGCCATATCAATGCCGCCACGATAAAAAGGTCGTATAGTGAAAAAGGAAAAATGCCTGAGATAAAGGAGAAGAGTGTCGCAATGGCGGGGTAATCGTTTCGCATATATGCCTCGGAAAGCATAGGGCTTCGGCTGAAGATAAAGATGACTGCCAGTAGTATACCGCCAACAACAATCAGGCGTATCCATTTTTGCTTATTGGATTTTTTCAAAGAAGTATGTTCCCTGTCTGTTTGAATCATAGCCAAAAATAGTTATTATCTATCAAACGGGATAATGTTATTTCACTTCGACCGACAAGTTGCATTTTTAACCAGTAAACTAATAAACCACCCCTACAGGGGGGTTAGGCAGAATAGGTATCCGCAGCACATGCTCAACATACTGGAAATAGTAGAACAGCTTGTGATTCAGCTCAAATCCATAATCCACACCTGGTTCATATCCCATAATGGTCTGAAAAAATGATCTTCTGCTGGACTGCGTTGCCAGATGATTCCATTCTGACACATACTGCCTGTTCCAGTTCTCATAATACTGTTGGGAGCGGTATCTGGCCGGAGAGTTTTGAAGCAAGTACCAGGTCTCAAATCCTGTATCGAAGACAATCAGTTCATATGCAACAGAATCTTCCTCTGCCGCTTCTCTTCCATTCGGTTCAATTTTGACCATCCCCTTTGGACCAGAGCAGGCTGCCAGGAATGATACGACAGCGAATAAAAAAAATAACTTTTTCATGCGATACAAATGATTTAGTTCTTCCTGTTTTTTATTCAACCATATAAATTTTAACGTCGATTTTCAGCCATTTGTTTATTCGTCTTGTATTTTCTACACGGCAAAAAAATGCTTTTCCCGCATCCATCAGGCGGGAAATGACTTCATTGAACTCCTGTGGAACCCATCCGATGCGATTGTCGTTGATATAGATGCCGATGGCAAGTTCATCATATTCGTTTTTGGGATGTCGAATCATTTTCAGTACGCTCCCGGGGACGAGATCCGGCTCCAGCTCATTCATTTGTTCGCAGAATGTTGTTCCCGCGACAACGATATTCAGTAAAAATATCTCGCGTGTAAATGGCGCAATGGCTTTCACACCGCCTGTGCCGATAAGTGCGAGCAATTCGGGTGTAAGTTTTACGATACCGGTTTCCATTCTTCCAACAATGTGATGTATTTTTTGTATTTTTCAATTTCCTGTTTTATCGTATCAATCTTTATGCTCATTTCTTCACATTCGTTCTTCACCCATTCTTCGTCCCGTAACTTTTCCTCGTAAATAAACGGAAATGATTGATACAGCTGTTCAATCTGATGCTCCAGTGTGCTGATGTTTTCTGCCAGCCGGTTTACATTGATTTGCAGATCAGGTAATAAAACCTCAAGATCTGATTCTTTATTATCGAGCAGAACAAGAATTTGTTGCAGTGTGGGCAGATCACTCAACTCGTAAGCTGTTTGTGCTTTTACAAAAAGCTCATTCATTCTTTCGTCCGAATCGGGATTGATGTCAGGGTGTAAACGTTTGACAATGATATAGTAGACCTCTTTAATTCTCTTCGATTCTTCGGGTGAAAGAAACGATCCCTTCAAAAAATCACGTGCAGCTGCCAGTTGTTTGGCGTCGAATTCAATTTTTTGTTGATACTCAGAAAATCGAATTTCAATTTCTTTGTCAACCGCATTCAAATCTGGTTTTTCATTCCGGTTAACAAAAATCTGCAACAGCGATAGCCGCTGTTTCAGTTGTGCCAGTTCCACCTCCAGGCAATAGGATTTATACTGTATGGATCCGATTTTTTGCAGATAAAGTGCTGTTAAAAGCGGTTGTTCGTGCAACAACATGTTTTGCTTTTGCATGAAAAGCTCCGAAAATATCTTTTTCAGTTTCCGAAAGCGTTCACGTAACTGCTTGGTGTCGTCATTCAGATCTATCGCCATTGGATGCGCCTTCTCACCAAATAGTTTCAGGGTATCCAGCATATCATTGGGCAAATAACTCCTGGCTTTATTCGCCAACTCAACAGGGATATCATAGAACGCTTCTGCAATGGCACCTGTGATTGCTCCGATGGTATCGCTGTCACCTCCTATGGAGATCGCCTTTCGTATGGCATCTTCAAACGAATCACTCTCTAAAAAGCAGATCAATGCTTCAGGCACAGTGCCCTGACATGATTCATTATAGAGGTATGTCTTACGGATCTCATCCACCGTTTTATGCAAATCGTATCCGAATTCAGCAGCGATGTACTGCCTGATAAACAGTTTCTCTTTCCCTTTCCGGGCAAAATAGAGAGCGATAGCCGTGGCCTGAGCTCCCTTGATACCTTCGGGATGATTGTGGGTGCATGCAGCACTCTTGCGTGCCTCGTCGAGCACAACCTGCTCCGTATCAAATAACCACCCTACGGGGCTAACACGCATGGCCGAGCCATTGCCGTAGCTGCCATAGGGCTTGATCTCATCTGCGTGCATCCAACGTGTGAAAGAACTGCCGTAAGCGCCTTTGGGATGTGGGTAACGAAGCGCCCATTTGCGAATCGTTTCTCCGTAATCGCATTTATTCAAAATAGCATCTGCCACGGCAACAGTCAGCACGGTGTCATCTGTATAAATACTTCCGGCAGGAAAAAGGTCAAAATTGTAATCTTTGGTGTTGGCAAACTCGTAGGTGCTTCCCACGATATCGCCAAGAATCGCTCCAAGCATATGATCTAATTGAAAGGCTTTTGTATTCACCTGTAAAATTAAAAAAAATAATTGATCGTCAGGAAGATATCTTCCAATATTTATCACTGTTGGGTCACTTATTCCCTTGCTATGTTCAATTTCGGAGATTCTTAAAATGAACAAAACAGCCTGAAATTTGTAATTAATGAAAGGCCGGTTGCAACAGTTATCCAACAACCTTCAACCAGCAGATGAATGAATGAAAAGAATTATGAAAACGATACAGTTTAAAACAAATATCAATTGCAGCAATTGCCTGGCTAAGGTGACTCCTTTTCTCGACAGGAAAGAGGGTATTCAGTCGTGGAGAGTTGATATAGACAACCCCAATAAAATATTGACAGTGGAGACAGAGCTGCTGGATGCGGGAGATATCGTCAAAACCATCAAACGTACCGGTTTTGAAGCGGAAGAAATATGATCAACAGGAAAGTACTCATATTGTCCATTCTCGTTTGGTTGGTAGGTGCAATCGTACTTTATTTCAACCCCAAATCTGTATGGAACAGGTATATTTTCTTTCTGTTGGTCGGATTTTCAGTTGGTGCATTTTTATACGGCTTCGGTATCGGACGATATGGAAGAAGTAAAAATGAAAGAACAAAGGAGAATCATTCGGATCTTAATCGAAAATAATTGTGTTAAAAACAGAGAAAGAGTTGCAAATTTATTTCAAATACTATTTCTTTGCAGACAATTGAAAGAATTATGACAAATTTATTAATGAACGGATATTGGTGGCGCTGCTTACAACTCACAAGGTCGTAAGGAGTAGCATCGTGCATTTATAGTTCATCACTAAAAATTATAAAAAAGCCTGTCGCAATCCTGCGACGGGCTTTTTCAGTTTTAGAAACAGGGGTATCGAATTAAAAGAGATAAACATCATAAGATTATGCAGCAATTCAACGTCAATGAGAATGGATACTATGGTCAGTTTGGGGGTGCCTATATCCCCGAGATCCTGCACCGGTGCGTAACTGATCTGCGCGAAGCCTACCTTAGAATCATGGAGAGTGAGCGCTTCCGAAAGGATTTCGATCAGTTGTTGCGCGACTATGTGGGACGCCCTTCACCGCTCTACTACTCCCACCAGCTGTCAGAACGTTTCGGGGCGAAGATCTACCTGAAGCGGGAGGATCTCAATCATACCGGTGCGCACAAGATTAACAACACCATTGGGCAGATCCTGATCGCTCGCGAGATGGGCAAGACGCGGATCATCGCAGAGACTGGTGCCGGTCAGCACGGCGTGGCCACCGCTACCGTTTGTGCCCTGATGCAGATGCCCTGTACCGTCTACATGGGGAAGACCGATGTGGAACGGCAACAAATGAACGTGAAAAAGATGGAAATGATGGGAGCCACGGTGGTGCCGGTCACCTCGGGCAACATGACACTGAAAGATGCTACCAACGAGGCGATTCGCGACTGGTGCAGCAATCCATCCGACACCCACTACATCATCGGCTCCACCGTCGGCCCTCATCCCTATCCTGATCTGGTGGCCCGTCTGCAGTCTGTGATCAGCAAGGAAATCAAATTGCAGTTGCTGGAGAAGGAGGGGCGTGATTATCCCGACCGGCTGGTGGCTTGCGTGGGTGGAGGCAGCAACGCCGCCGGAACCATTTATGAGTACCTCGACAACGAGAAGGTGCAGATCTTGCTGGCCGAAGCGGGCGGCAAAGGGGTGGATAGCGGTGAGTCGGCCGCCACCATCCATCTCGGGAGTGTGGGTGTACTGCACGGCTGCCGCACACTGCTGATGCAGACGGAAGACGGACAGATTACCGAGCCCTATTCTGTCTCTGCGGGGCTGGATTATCCAGGCATCGGACCCATCCATGCCCACTTGGTTGAGACAGGACGGGCTCAGGTGGTGGCCATTACAGACGATGAGGCGCTTCGTGCTGCCTATGAACTTACCCACCGTGAGGGAATCATCCCCGCGTTGGAGTCAGCTCACGCGCTGGCTGCATTGGAGAAGGTGACTTTCGCTCCCGGTGAGTTGGTGGTACTCACCCTCTCCGGTCGCGGTGACAAGGATCTGGAGACCTACTTCAAGTATGAAGACAAGTATGATTTTTAATGAACTGACAGCTAAAAAAACAAATCCTATGCAATACAAATATACTACTAACCGAAAAACGCTGATGGGTGATCTTCATACTCCGGTGAGCGTCTATCTCAAGGTGAGGGACAGCTTTCCCCAGTCGGCCCTGTTGGAGAGTTCTGACTTTCATGCCGGACAGAATAGCATCTCCTATCTTGGCCTGAAACCGATTGCCCGCATCGAGGTGAACCGTGCCGTTTGCACTTCACTATTCCCCGATGGCACGGAGGAGCAAGAGAACCTCTCGGATACCTTTACCATCTCCGATGCGCTCAACCGCTTCATCTCTCGCTTCGAGGTGGATGGCGATGAGCTGAACCAGTGTGGCCTCTTCGGGTACACCACCTTCAACTGTGTGAAGTACACCGAGCAGATCGCCATCCGTGAAAGCAGGGAGGAGCGCAACGATGCCCCCGACATGCTCTACATTCTCTTCAAGTACCTCCTGGTGTTCAACCACTTCACCGATGAGATCCATCTGCTGGAATTGCAGGGCGAGCAGGAGGTGAGCAACATGGTGAAGGTGGAATCACTCATCAACCAGCGCAACTTTGCAACCTACAACTTCTTCCCCGAGGGAGAGGAGAGAAGCACCATCACCGATGAAGAGTACAAGGAGTATGTACGCCGTGGGGTGCAGCACTGCCTGCGGGGTGATGTCTTCCAGATCGTGCTTTCCCGCCGCTTCATACAGCCCTTCACGGGAGATGACTTCAAAGTCTACCGTGCACTGCGCTCCATCAACCCGTCGCCCTACCTCTTCTATTTCGACTTCGGAGGATTCCGTATCTTCGGTTCCTCGCCCGAGACCCACTGTAAAATCAGCGGCCGGCAGATCAGCATCGACCCTATCGCGGGAACAACGAAACGGTCCGGTGACAACCAGGAGGATATGAAAGCGGTGGAGTTCCTGCTGAACGACCCGAAGGAGAACGCGGAACATGTGATGCTTGTCGACCTGGCACGAAACGACTTGAGCCGTAATGCGCACGATGTGGAGGTGGCCTTTTTCAAGGAGCCACAGTTCTATTCGCACGTAATCCATTTGGTGTCACGTGTCACCGGCACCCTCAACGTCACGGCCGATCCTCTCAAAGCTTTCATCGACACCTTCCCGGCCGGGACCCTCTCGGGTGCCCCAAAGGTGAGGGCCATGCAGCTGATCTCCGAGATAGAGTCGCACAACCGCGGTGCCTACGGTGGCTGCATCGGTTTCATCGGACTCAATGGTGATATCAACCAGGCGATCACTATCCGCACCTTCGTGAGTCGCAACAACGAGCTATGGTACCAGGCCGGTGCCGGTGTCGTCTCCCAGAGCAGTGATGAGTATGAACTGCGTGAGGTGAACAGTAAGCTGGGAGCCCTGAAGCGTGCCATTGACAAGGCATCCACCCTTTACAACAGTTAAAGACAAGCAGATGAAAAAGATTTTGATATTCGACAATTACGATTCCTTCACCTACAACCTGCTGCACACGGTACAGTCTCTCGGCTACACCAATGTGGATGTGATTCGCAACAACAGGATGACGTTGGAAGAGGTGGAACGGTACGACAAGATCATCCTTTCACCCGGCCCCGGTCTCCCGGAAGAGGCGGGATTGCTGCTGCCCCTTATCGAGCGATACGCAACCAGCAAGAGCATCTTGGGCGTCTGCCTCGGCCACCAAGCGATTGGACAGGTGTTCGGTGCAAAGCTGGAGAACATCCCCTTCGTGTTCCATGGGGTGCAGACCCCGGCGCAAATTGTTGCGGAGGATTATCTCTTCACCGGCCTTCCGGAGGAGATAGCGGTGGGAAGGTACCACTCCTGGATTGTAGCCCGTGAGAATTTTCCCGCTGAGCTGGAAGTCACAGCCCTGGATAACGCAGGAGCCATTATGGCGATGCGACACCGCACGCTCGACCTGCACGGGGTGCAGTTTCATCCGGAATCAATCCTCACCCCGGAAGGGACAGTTATCATCCGCAACTTCCTCGAGCATCCTGTTTTGTCGAAATCTATAAGTGAATGAGCATGAAAGAGATTTTATACCAACTTTTCGACTATCAGTACCTCTCCCGCGAGCAAGCACGTGAAGTGTTGTTCACTATTGTGAAGGGTGATGTACCCGAAACACAAATCGCCTCACTGATCACCTCCTTCCTGATGCGCAGCATCTCGGTCGATGAGATCCTCGGCTTCCGTGACGCTCTCCTTGAGATGCGGGTGCAGGTGGACCTCTCCGATTATGACCCGCTCGATATCGTGGGTACCGGTGGCGATGGCAAGAACACCTTCAACATTTCCACCACTGCCTGCTTCGTGGTGGCCGGTGCAGGTTATCCGGTGGTGAAGCACGGCAACTACGGCGCCACCTCTATCAGCGGTGCGAGCAACGTGATTGAAAGTCTTGGCGTGCGGTTCACCACCGACCAGGACAAACTACGCCGCAGCCTTGATGCCTGTGGACTGGCATACCTCCATGCCCCGCTCTTTAGTCCCGCACTTAAGGCGGTAGCACCGGTGCGTAGAAGCCTGGGGGTGCGAAACTTCTTCAATGTGCTGGGACCGTTGGTGAACCCGGTGCAGCCACGTTACCAGATACTGGGCGTTTACAACCTCGCCATGTCGAGGCTCTACAGCTACATCTATCAGGCGGAAAACAAACGTTTCAGCATTGTACACAGTCTCGACGGATATGATGAAATCTCCCTCACCGATCGATTCAAGGTGGTCTCCAATCGTGGAGAGCAGCTCTTCTCTCCGTCCGATCTCGGGTTTGATGCCATACCGCAGGAAGCACTCTATGGTGGTGATACACCTGCAGAGGCCTCTCAGATCTTCCGAAGGGTGCTGGCCGCCGAAGGTACGGAGGCCCAGATGAACGCGGTGTTGGCCAACGCTGCCTTCGGAATACAGACCGTTGAACAGTCCAAACCGGTCGGTGAATGCCTGGAGATGGCCAAGAATGCTCTCTACGGGAAGAAGGCTCTACGCACCTTGGAGAAATTCATTGAGGTAAATCAGGAATAAGCTGTAAGTCATAAGCTATCGCTAATAGCTATGATTTGTTGCTAAAAAGCTAAATAACATGCAAGATGTACTGAGCGAGATCGTCGCACACAAAAAAAGAGAGGTGGCACGACAGATGAAGGAGCACCCTTTATCAATGTTGGAGCAAAAACTATCTGCCGAGAGGATTCCTTTTTATTCACTGAAAACTGCATTGGAAGAATCATCCACCGGAATCATCGCCGAGTTCAAGCGGCGCTCCCCCAGTAAAGGATGGATTAACCGATCGGCGGAGGCGACAACGGTGGTTCAAGCCTATGAGGCTGCCGGTGCTGCGGCCCTTTCGGTGCTGACCGATGAACCCTACTTCGGCGGGACGTTGGACGACCTTCGGACAGCGACCAAAAGCGTTTCCATTCCGGTGATGCGCAAGGAATTCATCGTGGATGAGTACCAGATCTACGATGCGAAGCTCTCGGGGGCGAGTGCGATTCTGCTGATTGCTGCCGCCATCACCAAGGAGGAGTCAAAACGGTTTACCGAGCTGGCAGGAGAGCTGCAGTTGGAGGTTTTGCTGGAGCTGCACGATGAGCGGGAGACGGAATACATCACACCGCACAACCGGTTGATCGGTATCAACAACCGCAACCTGGGCAGCTTCGTTACCGACGTGCAGAAGTCGTTCCGGATGATCGACCTGCTCCCGAGGGAGGCGTTGCTGATCTCAGAGAGTGGCATCTCCGACCCGCAGGTGGTGCGTGAACTGCGTGATGCAGGCTACAGGGGCTTCCTGATTGGTGAAAACTTCATGAAATGTGATGAACCGGGAGAGTCGCTGAGGGCATTCCTGGGAGAAATAAAAAGGTCTGCAGGTTAGTTTGTTTGTAGGTTCGATGTTCAATGTTAATATGTTGGCATGATAAACCAATAACCAGAAACAAGGAATAAAAAGCTGAAAGCAATAAAAGTATGCTCATCAAGATATGTGGAATGCGTGATGCAGAGAACATCCGGGCTGTGGAACAGCTGGGTGTAGACTGGATGGGATTTATCTTCTATCCTGGCTCGTCACGGTATGTGGGAGAAAAGCTAAGTTATGCCCCGGAGAAGGTGAAACGGGTGGGGGTTTTTGTGAATGAATTACAAGAGAGGGTACTGGAGATCGCATCAAAGAATCGGTTGCAGATTATTCAGTTACACGGCAGTGAATCACCCGAAACCTGCCGTTTCATTCAGGATGCCGGTTTCACGGTGGTGAAGGCATTCGGGATGGAGAGTGATAAACCGTTTCCTGCCCCTTTGGTGGAACAATATAGAGGGAGTTGCGACTACTTCATCTTCGATACCCGGACAGTACAACATGGTGGTTCCGGGAAGAAGTTTCGCTGGGAACTGCTTTCATCCTACAGGGGAGAGACACCCTTCCTGCTGAGCGGGGGGATCGGTCCGGATGATGCTGCAGCCATCAGGGAATTTTCACATCCGCAGTTTATCGGGATAGACCTTAACAGTGGCTTTGAGACTGCTCCCGCAATTAAGGAGTACACAAGATTACAGAATTTTATCAAAAAAATCAGATATGAACAGGATTGACCAATTGTTTCAACAGAAGAAAGCGAATATTTTATCGGTCTATTTTACTACCGGCTACCCTCAGCTGGATGATACAGTACGGGTGATGCAGGCGTTGGAAAAGGAAGGAGTGGAGATGCTGGAGATCGGTGTCCCCTTCAGCGACCCGATGGCGGATGGGCCGGTGATCCAGGCTTCCGGCACACAGGCATTACGCAATGGCATGAGCGTGAAAACGCTCTTCAATCAGATGGAAGATGTGCGGGGCATGGTATCTATCCCTCTGGTACTGATGGGTTATTTGAATCCCATCCTTCAGTTCGGGTTCGAAGAATACTGCCGGAGAGCGGCTTCCTGCGGCATAGACGGGTTGATCATCCCTGATCTCCCTTTTGTCGAATACCTGGAGAATTATAAACAGATAGCCGATCGCCATGGGCTCCATATGATCATGCTGATTACCCCCGAGACGTCGGAAGAACGGATCCGGATGATCGATGAACATACATCCGGGTTTATCTATATGGTTTCCTCTGCGTCTGTCACCGGTGCAAGGAAGAGTTTCGGAGAGCAGAACCTGGCGTACTTCCGGCGCGTGAACGCGATGGGACTGAAGAACCCGCGACTGATTGGTTTCGGGATCTCCAACAGGGAGACATTCGAAGCAGCTTGCGGGGAGGCAGCCGGTGCTATCATTGGCAGCCGCTTTATCTCTCTGCTGGAGAGTGAACCTTCTGTGGAGGCGGCAGCAAAAAAACTAAGGGAAGCGATTCGCTGACCCTTCATATTCAAAAAAATCCCGTACATTTGCTGCCACTTTATTTCTGGTTATAGCATTAAGGGATCATTTGCATGCCGTTTCAATCGCATATCGGTGAGATAGCCTCACTTTTCACAGCCGTCTGCTGGACACTCAGCGCCATCTTCTTCGAGAAGGCGGGACGCCGTACCGGCTCCCTCACGGTAAACATCATTCGTATCTTTCTGGGGATCATCTTCCTGGGGATCACCACTCTCTTCACCCGCGGGATGTTCTTCCCGATGGATGCCACCGCCTACAACTGGATTTGGTTAGGTCTCTCGGGTATCGTTGGTTTCTTCCTGGGTGATCTCTTCCTCTTCAAGTCCTACACCCTGATCGGTTCCCGTACATCGCAGTTGGTGATGAGCCTTGCACCGATGATTACTGCCGTCATCGGCTGGTTCTTTCTGCAGGAGATCCTCTCGCTGAAGAGCATCGCGGGTATCGTGGTAAGTGTTGCCGGCATCATGATTGCCGTGGCCGGTAGGAAGCTAAAACTGAACGTACCCCTGCGTGGCTTTCTCTATGCATTGGGTGGTGCACTGGGACAGGCGGTGGGCCTTATTCTTAGCAAGAAGGGGATGGGTGATTATGACCCGGTGGCAGCCACCCAGATCAGGGCCATCTTCGGCTTCATCGCATTTGCCTTGTTGGTCACCTTTGTCGGTCGCTGGAGGCGGGTCTTCATGGCCCTGGGAGATAAAACGGGGATGAAGGCGATTACGATCGGTACCATCTTCGGCCCCTTTATTGGTGTCTCCCTCTCGCTTTACGCGGTGCAGCACACCGAGACGGGGATCGCTTCGGCATTGATGGCCCTGGTACCCATCTTTATCATCCTCCCCACGGCCATCATGTTCAAGGAAAAGATTACTGCCCGACAGGTGATTGGGGCGGTGATCAGTATCGCCGGTGCGACCATCTTCTTCCTTTAGGCCTCTGTCAGGAGAGGACGAAGGTTCTCTTTTCCCTGCTGCTTTGGAAAGCCAGTTCGATGATTCGCATCACATTGCGTGCTTCCTCCGGTTTCACCGCCAGCATAGTCTTTCCGTTGATGGCATCGCGCAAGTTGATGAAGTAGTCGCGGTAATCACCCTGCTCACTCTCCAGCTTGCCCTGTATTTTCACTCCTTTGTATTCGGCGTTGATTGTTCCCCAGATGCCCTCTGGCTCGCTTCCCCAGTCATTTCCTTGCGGAATGGCACCCCTGTCGAGGGCTGCCTCCTGGACATCCAGTCCGTACTTGACAAACGAACCATTCGTACCGTGTAGCATGTAGGTTGGGCCGGGTATGCGGCAGATCATACCGGATTTGAGGGTGGCGGTGAAGGTGGGGTAGTGGAGTCGCAGATCGAAATGGTCGTCGGTAAGTGCCCAGGAGCGCTGGTTGTTTATCTCAGCTGTTACAGCCTGAGGCATGCCGAAGAACCAGAGAGCCTGGTCAATCAGGTGTGATCCCAGGTCGTAGAAGATTCCGGATCCGGGCAACGGTTGTTCACGCCAGGCACCGTTGGGGCGAGGATTGGTGCGGTAGCGGTCGAAGTGTGACTCATAATCGACGATCTCACCCAGCAGTCCACTCTCTAAGAGCTTTTTCACGGTGCGGGTGTCACTTGTGAAGCGGCGGTTATGGTAGACCGTCAGAATCTTATGTTGTCTGTGGGCAATCTCAATCAATTCATCTGCTTCTTCCACAGTCACAGTGAAGGGCTTCTCTACAACCACATGCTTACCGGCGAGCAACGCTTCGCGCGACCAGCGGAAATGCTCAGTGTTGGGTGAGGTGACGATCACGAGGTCAATCTCCGGATCGTCGATGATGCTCTTTCCGTCGGGAACGACAGCGGTAAGCGGGTATCGCTCTTCGATCATGGCGATGCTTTCGGGGCGGGAGGTGCTGATCTTGGTCAGATCGTATCCCTCCACAACATCGATAAAAGGGGCATGGAATACACGTCCGGAGAGTCCGTAGCCGATGATGCCCGTGCGAATGTTTGTTGACATAGTCTTTTATTTTGCGTTCAGATTCAAAGATACTCTTTTTTTTGTGATCCTGTTTCTCTTCAACAGACTTGTCTCACTGATAACGCTCCCTTAGAAAATGCATCAGTTTGCCGGTTGCAACTGCCCGGTGACTGATCTTGTTTTTCACTTCATTGCCCAGCTCAGCGAAGGTTTTGTCGTACCCTTCAGGCATGAATATCGGGTCGTACCCGAATCCTTCGCTGCCTCTCTTCTCACGGATGATGCTCCCGCGTATCACACCTTCAAAGAGGTGGTTTTTACCATTACAGCGTAGTGCAATAACAGTACGAAATTGTGCTTGTCGGTTCTCCATCTCCTTCATCTCTTCAAGCAATCTCGCCATGTTGTCGTCTGGCCTGCATTTTTCCCCGGCATAGCGTGCAGAATAGACACCGGGTGCTCCCCTGAGTGCTTCCACCTCCAGTCCGGTGTCATCGGCAAAACAGTCGTAACCATACCGTTCCTGCACGTAGGCAGCCTTGATCATGGCGTTCTCATCGAGGGTGCTTCCTGTCTCTTCGATCTCCTCGTTGCATCCGATGTCGGAGAGGCTCAGAATTGAGAGTGTTCCCTGTGTGATCTTACGTATCTCATCCAGTTTATGTTGGTTGTTGGTGGCAAAAACAATTTTCTTCATCTCATTCTAATTTTCTGTTCTCTTTCTTTTTCACGCTTCCTCAGCAGCTCTTCTCGCCTGCGGGCACGCTCCTTCAGCTCCTTCTCACGTAATCGAATGCGTTTATCTCGCAACTTCTTCCGCTCTTTGAGCTCCTCTTTCCTGCTTTTTGAGTCGTTCTGTCCCTGCGATCGCTTCATTGCTTCACGTGCGTTTTGTTCCAGCTTCTGTTGCAGTTCAGCGGGAGCAAGCCGTTCTGTTCGCTCTGCCGGTGCTGCTACTGTTGCATCTTCCGTTTGTCCAAAGACCGATTGATCTCTTTCCAAAGGTACAATCTTTTTCTGCTGCTCTTCCCTACTGATAAAATTTTCTTCTTCCTTTAGCGAAAGAGGCGGGAAGTGATTACTCGTCTGATAGCTTTTTTCAAAAGCGAGGTATTCGTCGAGTAGTCCTTTTCTACGCAACCTGTCGCTGTTCTCTTCCGAAATCACCAACGGTATCACATTGGAATGGATGGTTGCCGTGAAAAGGCTGTCTGCCAACAACATCTGTCCATACCGATATGCATCCTCATAAGAACGAAAAGTGGAAACAACCAATGCTTCTCTGGCCCCAAGTGGAAGAAAGGTGAGTTCGTATGTACGCAACCTGAAACGGGAGAAGTTAAAAGCAGCAGTGGCAAAGAGCAGCCTGTTTCGGTCGGCGCTCGGCTTTTCATAGACCAGCAGGAACTGGTGTGCAGCCAATGGGTCCGCAATGTAGAGCGGTTCATATTGCGTTCCTTGTGAGCTCTTCCTTTCTGAAAGACTCTCCCAGGCCGCACCGGGAGGTGATTCCGCTGGCATCCTGTCACTCAATACAAACGCTAGCATCTGTTTCATTTGCGGGAGCCATGCCGATTCAGGGAATTGACCAATAAACCGGGTAGCCTCGGCTTTAACCTTTGCAGTATCTCCATTCATGAATGCATGATAAATCTTCTGGTATAGAGAATCATGCAACGTGGCGACAATGAGCAGTGAGTCATCAACCTCGAAAGCAGTTTGTGATGTTTCTACCAGCGGTGATGAGGCTCCAATAGTACTTTGATCCATACCCTCCAGACTCTTTTCTATGCGTGCCAACTGAGCTTCATTGGCCCCGGTTTTCATCTTTTCCAGAGCCTTTTTTAGTTTATGCTGTTTGGCTTGTGGGGCAAGCGAAAGCTGACTCATCGTTGCCTGAAGTTGTAAACCGAAAGGTGTTGACAATCCTTTTACCGCCCCGAACGCCTGATAAGCTGCTTCCCGTTCGCCGGTGAGTTGCAGCAGCTGTCCCAACAGGTAGCGGAGTCTTTTCTTTTGTGATTGCACTTTTTCGTTGGAGATCACACGTTTAAGCCACGGTATGGCTGCATTGTAATCCCCCTTTTTAAGCAGGTAACCAGTGTAGGTCTCATCGAAGAGCGATTGCAAATTGCCCGGCAGATTTGTGGACAATAACACCCGTGCACTTTGTTCTGCCTGATAGAGTCGGTTCTGTTCCGTATAACAACGCATCATCAGGATGGCTGCTTCCTGCACGACAATCTCATCATGACGGTAGATGCGACTGATGTGGGTAAAGGCAGCCAATGCCTCCTCCAGGTCTCCATTCTGCAGGTGTGCCTTTCCAAGGAGCATCCATGCATTGTGCAGGAAGGGGTTAAACTCATCCTGTTGCAGCCACTGACGTTTTTCGACTGTGACTCTTTTTGTGGGGTCGCGCCGAGGCTTAGCAGTGACAGAGTGTTCCCTGATCGCCTTTGATGCTTTCTCCACCACACCGTCAAATGGTCCCCCCGGCAACTGCTTCTCATCCGGTATGAACCGGGGGTAGATGGGCAGAAGGCTCTCGTAACGATCTGTAAAGTTACGCGACTGCTCCTCCAGTATTTCCTGATAAGCCTGCTCTGCGTTGTGGTACACGTTGTAGCGTGTGGTCAGCTCGTGGTAGGCACGCGTCAGGGCAGTGTTCTTCCCCGTGCTGCATCCCGTGCAGAGAAAGAACAACACGATCAGGGCAGATGGTATGCCCCGGTAGCTGATGATCCCTGGTTTCACCCTGCTCTTTTCGGTTGTTGTTTTCCTCTATATAACTGAGGAATTCAGTTTTTATTGTCTTCCTTTGTCAGACAGATGCAACCATCATGCACCAGGCCCCTTCCTGAGGGTTTATGGCCAGCGGCATCGCGTTGTACTACCTGAACAAGGCGTTCGAACAAAGATGATTTTTTTCAGCAAAATAGTTGTCAAATCTCATTCCGGGCATTGACAGGATAGAATGTGAAGTGCTTGTTCTTATGTTCAGCAAACACTAATTTTGCACCTCAAATATAGATACAGGAAATTATGAAGATATTTTTATTGATCGTAGGGTTCACGGTTGTAGCTTTTGTTGCGTACCTCATCGTCATGCACAGGAAGATGAAGAAGATGCCGCTGGTGTCTGACCATGAGAAGATTCTCACCCTCTCCGGCAATAATTTTGGACAACAGACACGCAACAGGGTGGTGCTGGTCGATTTCTGGGCTGAATGGTGTGGACCCTGTCGCATGATGGCACCGGTGCTCAACAGCGTCGCCGCTGAGCTCTCGGGTGAAGCCTACGTTGGAAAGGTGAATATAGAGCAGCACCAGGCGCTTGCGCAAAAGCACAACATCCGCAGCATCCCTACCATGGTACTGTTCAAGAACGGCAAGGAGATTGATCGATTTGTGGGGATTAAGCAGAAGGATTTTTTACTGAAGCAGATTCAAAAAGCATCCAGTTAAGTTCTTACAAGTTGATTCACAAACAGATTTCATCAACCGGGCTGTAGGCAGTGAACCAACAGATGATCCTCCCTTACGGTGATATTCTGGCAAAGGTGGTGGAGACGGAAGAGATCTGACCTTTTACTTTGTGAGTGTCTTGATGCCCCTGGCTAAGAAGAAAATCACGATTAGCACGAAGATGATGAGTGCGCCTGAGGGTACGTTGAGGTAGTATGAGAGAAACAGTCCGGTGATGCTACCCACAAAACTGAAGAGGATGGAAAGTCCGATCATTTTGCCATAGTTCACCGTGAAGAGGTTGGCTGTCATTTGTGGCACTGTAATCAGCGACATCAACAATACGATCCCCACCAGGCGAATGCTCATCACAATGGTGACCGCGATGAAGAACATCATGGCATACTCAATGAACTGGGTGGGCAGACGCCGCGTGCTGGCAAACTCACTGTCGAAGGAAACCGATACGATGGCGTGATAAAAGAGGAGAAAGAAGATCAGTAGCGAAGAGGTAAGGGCGAGCAATGCTACAAGGTCAGTTTGTGTGATGGTGAGGATGTTGCCGAAGAGATATTCCGACAGGTTGGGTGCATAGCCTGGTGTGAGAAAGGTGAGAAGGATGCCCAGTGCCATGCCGAACGACCAGAAGACAGCGATGGCTGAGTCTTCACGTACACCCTGTTTATGCGACAGCCACTGGATGCCGAAGGCGGAGAGGATGGAGAAAACCATCGCCGAGAGGATGGGAGGTAAGCCGAAGAAAAAACCGGCACCCAGTCCCCCGAAAGAGGCGTGAGTGATGCCCCCGCTGATGAATACAAGTCGCCGTGAAACCACATAAGTCCCGATCATACCGCAGGCGATGCTCGCCAACAGTGCTCCCAGGAGGGCGTTGCGGAAAAAATCATACTGAAACAGTTCCGGAAGATTCATCATCTATTAGTCGTCAGGCGTGCATTTTGTGGGTTCTCAGATCGTTTACAATCATCAGCACCTCATCTTTCAGCTGATCGGGAAGGGCAATCTCCCTCATCTGGAGACTTCTGATCCAGCGTGGTTTTTCCTGATCCAGCACTGAGTAGAAGACCTCACGGAACTCATCCGCCTCCTGCTCGTTGTAACGATCCGATTCGCGATAGCGATATTTGTCCAGTTCTTCGTCTTCAAAATATTCGGCCGGTTCAGCGAAGGCTGCGATCAGGCTGTCCTTGTCACAAATCTCATGCGCCCCGCAGCAACCTCCGTCGTTGCCGCTCAGGTCGATGGGAGGTGCCGGTGTCTCACGCTCTGTAGTGTTTCCTTTTCTGCGTTGCAGGAGGTTGGAGAGTGAAAGTGCAATGACAAAGAAGGCAATGATGGCGATGAAGAGATATAAACTTTCCATAATCTGTTTTACTTTGGTTGAATTGTGAATCCCGCTTGTTTAAGGTCATCCCAGAAGGAGGGATATGATTTGGTCACCACCATCGGGTCATTGATAAGCAGCGGATGTAATAGAATCGATCCCGGTGCCATCGACATGCCCATGCGGTGGTCGTCATAGGTGTCAATGGCCGGTACTTCCGCAGGGAAACATCGTTCGCCATCCCACTCCAGCATACCGGAGCCTCGATCGCGAAGCACAAACCCCATTTTCCCGAGTTCGCTGATGAGTGCCGCGATGCGGTCGGTCTCCTTGATCTTCAGACTCTCGGTTCCTGAGAAGAGGAAGGGTATACCCTTGAAACAACAGGTGGAGGCAAAGGTCTGAGCCAGGTCCGGTTCCCGGATGAAATCGTGAAAGAACTTTTTGGCCTTCCTTTTCATGTGGCGGATAATGATGCCATCCTCCAGATACTCTGTCTCCACCCCCAGGTCGGAGAAGAGGTTGGCTACGTTGGCATCACCCTGCAGGCTTACTTTCCTCAAGCCCGGCAGCTTTACTTCTGCATCTGGCAGCAGGGCGACTATCTCATACCAGTAGGATGCTGCCGACCAGTCCTGCTCAACGGTGTACTCCACCGCCTTATACTTCTGTGGTTTTACGGTGATCCTGTTCTCATCCCATTTGGTATGTACCCCGTAATCTTTCATCATGCCGATGGTGAGGTCTATATAAGGTTTGGAGATCACCTGTTTCTCAATGTTCATCACCAACCCTTTCTCCATCATGGGGGCAACCATAAGGAGTGCGGAGATGAACTGTGAGCTGATGTTGCCGGCTACGTAAACCTCTCCTCCCTTGAGTCTGCGTCCCCTGATTCGGAGGGGTGGGTAGCCCTCTTTTTCCAGATAATCGATCTCTGCTCCCAGCACATTCAGCGTCTCCACCAACGGATGAATCGGGCGTTCATGCATTCGCTTGCTGCCCCTGATGACCCACTCACCCTCCATTCCTGCCAGAAAAGCAGTAAGGAAGCGCATGGCTGTGCCGGCGCCCTTTACATCGAACTGGTTAGAATTTGAATTGAATGATTCAATAATTACCCTGGTATCTTCACAGTCCGACAGGTTGTGAATGGGAGTGTTGCTGAGGCTTAATGCATTCAGGATAAGCGCCCTGTTGCTGATGCTCTTCGATGCAGGCAGATGTACCGTGGTATGCACTTGTTCCGGAGGGCTGATTCTGTATTGCTGTTGCATTACCTTATTTTTGTACAAAATTAATCATTTAAAGTGAAGGATCCGCTGTTTCTGATGGCTTTTAGCTTGTTTAAACTCATTTAGCTTTTTTTCCGTTTGTCATCCGTCAGATCGCTTATTATGAAGCCCGGATTGTCTTAACCTACAAGCCCGTAGATGAAGATTGCCAGGATTGCCAGGGGAGCAATGTAACGCAGCAGGAAAACATAAATCTTCAAGAAACCCACCCCCAGTTTGATTGTTCCGTTGTTCGTGATTTGTGCAGCCACCATTCTTTTATCGAGGTACCATCCCACGAAGAGCGATATGAAAAGTCCCCCCAGGGGGAGCATCACCTTGGCAGAGGCGACATCCATCAGGTTGAAAAGCCAGGGTGAGAAGGAGGAGCCGATACCCAGCAGGATTACCCCGGCGGTAACCAGCAGGGTGCTTTTCCTGCGGGTGAAACGATACTCTTCGTGGATGTAGAGTGTTACCACTTCCATCAGTGAGATGGTGGAGGTGAGGGCGGCCAGCGCAAGCAAGCAGAAGAAGAGCGATCCCCAGATAAAGGAGAGTGGCATCTGGTTGAAGAGTTCAGGCAGGGTGATGAACAGGAGTCCCGGTCCTCCCGCCACCAGTTCGTCGGTGATGGTATCGGGGTTGCTGGTAAGTGCGAAGGCGGAAGGGAAGATGATGATCCCAGCAAGGATGGCTACCAGGGAATCGAGAATTGAGACCTGTACCGCTGTTTGTGTGAAGTTGGTGTCGTTGTTGAAGTAGGAGCCGTAGGTGATCATGCAGCCCATACCGATGGAGAGCGAGAAGAATGCCTGTCCCATGGCGTCCAGGAAGAGGGTCGGGTTGAGGTGTGCGGCATCGGGATGGAAGAGAAAAGCAAGGCCCGCTGATGAACCCTCCAGGAAGACAGAGCGTAGTGCCAGGATGATCAGTAGCAGGAAGAGGATCGGCATCATGATCTTGGAGGATTGCTCTATTCCCTTCTTTACGCCGGAGAGGATGAAGAAAGCGGTCATCAGGGTGAAGAGAATCATCCATCCGGTTTGTCGCAATGGGCTGCTGAGCAGGTTGTTGAAGTTGGCGGAGAAATCGGTCACGGTGTGTAGGCTACCGGTGAGCGCCTGAAACACGTAGTCGAGGGTCCAGCCACAGACCACCATGTAGAAGCCCATGATCACGAATCCGGTGAGCACCCCCAGCCGGCCCACCCATTTCCATGGAGTACCGGGAGCCAGCTTGTGAAAGGCCCCGGCCGAGTTGGCACGTGATCCGCGTCCGATGATGAACTCGCTCATCATAAGAGGGATGCCGAAGAAGAGGATGCAGCCGATGTATAACAGTATGAAGAGAGCACCACCGCTGTCAGCAGTCTGGCTCGGGAAGCGCCAGATATTCCCCAGACCCACTGCTGAGCCGGCTGCTGCCGCCACAATTCCTATCTTCGATGCGAAAGTTACTCTTTTCTCTGCCATTGCTCTCTTGCTTATCTTGTGAAGACCCACTCATCGTCAGTTGAGAGGGCAGGATGGAAGAAATAGCCCTCACTGTCGAAAGCTTTCAGATCCTCCGGGTCGGTGAGCCGGTTTTTGATGATGAAGCGGGCAATCATCCCCCGCGCCTTCTTGGTATGTACCACCACCTGGCGAACTCCTTTCTCCTCCTGTTCCAGGAACTTGAGGCTGAGAAACCGTGTGCCGCCCGGAAGGAGTCTTTTTTGTACCACTTTCGAATATTCGTTCGACGCAATGTTGACCACCGTACGTGAGTCTTTACGCAATCGTTTGGTAAGATGCCCGTTCACACTCTCCTGCCAGTAGTCGTAGAGGGAGCGATAGCCCTCCGGCATGATCAGCTGCTGCATCTCCAGGCGGTAGGGCTTGATGCCGTCCATCGGTCGCAAGAGGCCGTAGAGACCGGAGAGGATGTTGAGGTGCTGTTGGGCAAAAGCGAAATCATCTGCAGAAAAGTCCTGCGCGTTGAGTCCCAGGTAAGCGATGCCGTTGTAGGCAAGGGCGGCGGCTCGTACAGGTGTGCTGCGCATGCCGAAGGAGTTGAACTGCTCCTGCACCTCGTGGGCCATGGCCGGGTTGATTTTCATCATCCCGGCGATCTCCTCCACTGTCAGTTTGTTGCAAACAGCAATCAACTGATCTCTTTTTTTCGGGAAGAGCGCCTTTGTAGGAGTGATCTCATTCTCTCCATGTGTGAAATCCATCCGCTTGGCCGGTGAAAGAAGTATCTGCATGCTATTTTTATCTCACGGTTACATGCTCCATTCAATTCCCTCCTTGGTGTCCTTTATCTCGATGCCGGCAGCTTTCAGCCGGTCTCTGATCTGGTCGGAAGTGCTCCAGTCCTTGTTGTCGCGTGCCTGCTTGCGAATATCCAGGATCAGTTCCATCAATCCTTCAATCACCTCGCTGCCGGCACCCTGGCGTGTCTCATCGAGCAGTCCCAACACCTCGAAGATGAAGGTGTGCATCACCTTCTTGAGCTGTTCCAGATCGGTGGCGGTGAGGCTCTCCTTCCGATCTCTTGCGGAGTTGATGATGCGCACCGCATCGAAGAGGTGGGCTATCAGCACCGGGCTGTTGAAGTCGTCGTTCATCGCATTGTAGCAGCGTGTCTCCAGTTCGGCGACATCGAATGTGGAGCGGTCAGAAGGTTCTATCTTCTCAAGTGTGCTGAGGCTCTCCATCAGCTTGCGGTATCCCTTCTCGGCGGCTTGCAGTGCCTCGTTTGAGAAGTCGAGCGTGCTGCGGTAGTGCGACTGAGCCATGAAAAAGCGAACGGACATGGGGGAGTAACCCTTCTCCAAAAGTGGGTGATCGCCGGTGAACAGTTCCCGGGGCAGGAAGCCGTTGCCTGCGCTCTTCGACATGCGTGCACCGTTCACGGTGAGCATGTTGGTGTGCACCCAGTATTTTGCCGGGGCAGTGTGGTTGCAGGCTTGCGACTGGGCAATCTCATTGGTGTGGTGGGTGGCCTGCAGGTCCATCCCCCCGCCATGAATGTCGAAGGTCTTGCCCAGGTATTTGCTGCTCATGGCAGAACATTCGACGTGCCAGCCGGGGAAGCCCCATCCCCAGGGTGAGGGCCACTGCATCAGTGTCTCCGGTTTGGCTTTTATCCATAGGGCGAAGTCGAGCCGTCCCCGCTTCTCATCCTGTCCGTCCAGCTCGCGGGTCCCTTCCAGCAGGTCTTCCAGCTTCCGGTTGGTCAGCGCGCCGTAGTCATGCTCCCGGCTGTATTTCTCCACGTCGAAATAGACTGACCCGTTCACCTCGTAGGCATAGCCGGCAGCAAGGATCTCCTTGATCATCTCTGTCTGCTCCAGAATATGACCGGTGGCAGAGGGCTCAATGCTCGGCGGCAGCGTGTTGAACTGCTTCAGCACCTCATGGAAGCCAAGGGTGTATTTCTGTACGATTTCCATCGGTTCCAGTTGTTCCAGCTTCGCTTTCTTGGCGAACTTATCATCCCCCTCATCGCGGTCACCCTCCAGGTGTCCCGCATCGGTGATGTTGCGCACGTAGCGCACCTTGTATCCCAGGTGCAAGAGATAACGATAGATCAGGTCGAAGGAGATGAAGGTGCGGCAGTTGCCCAGGTGAATGTCGCTGTAGACGGTGGGTCCGCATACATACATCCCTACCAGTGGCGGGTGCAACGGTTCGAACGGTTCTTTCTTTCTGTTCAGCGTGTTGTAGATTGTCAGATTTTTCGCCTTTTCTTCGTTCATTTGGGTTGTTGATTTTTCAAAGAGACAAAATTACAAATTTAAGCGGTATTATCAGCAGATTGTATCGATATTGAAAAAAATAGCCCAACAATTGTCTTTGTCTTTTGCATAATTTTAATACTTTTGTCGTTTCTTTCGGGTTTCTAATGTTAAAATTTAATCACTATGTTTCGAAAAATTCTTTTGTTCCTTGCAGTTCTTTGTACAACAGCAGCAGTACAGTCTCAGAACCTACAGTTGCATTTCGATCCCCGTAATTCGCTTTACGGTGATGCAGTCTCTTCATCCAATTACCTGACCGGTACCTTCGAGATGTTCAAGCCCGACCAGTGGGGTAATACCTTTATGTTTGTCGATGCAGACCTGAACTTCAACAAGAAGAACATCGGATTGGTGTACGGAGAGATTGCCAGGGAGTTTAAGATCGGAGATTTCCCGCTCTTGCCGCACCTGGAATACAACGGTGGACTTGGACTGGTGAAGGGTACTGACTTTGGCTTTTCCATCCCCTCCTCCTACATGGCGGGCTTTGGCTATCCCTTCCAACTGGGCAACTTCTTCATGAGCACCTACCTGGCATACAAGCTGAACGCCTTCGAGGAGGTGAGCAACGATGCACAGTGGACTGTCACCTGGAACGCTACACTTGCCGGGGGCAAGCTATCACTGGGTGGTTTTATGGATCTCTGGACCGAGGACAAATCGTTCACCGAGGGAAGTGGTGCCACGGGGAAAAAAGTTGTTTTCCTCAGTGAGCCGCAGTTATGGTACAACGTAACCCCTAACTTCGCGCTGGGTACAGAAGTGGAGCTGAGTTACAACTTCGTGAACAAGTTCGTAGAGAGCAAATTCTACGCCATTCCCACACTGGCTACCAAATGGAATTTTTAACACTTAATGATTCAATATCATGCTGGAAAAATTTTTCAAGTTAAAACAGAACAATACAACCCTGCGCACCGAGATCGTGGCGGGGATCATCACCTTCCTCACCATGTCCTATATTCTGGCGGTGAACCCTCAGATCCTGGGTGAAACGGGTATGGACAAAGGTGCATTGTTCACCACAACTGCCCTTGCAGCCATTGCAGGAACTCTTTTCATGGCACTCATTGCCAATGTGCCCATCGCTCAGGCCCCGGGAATGGGGCTGAACAATTTTTTTGCCTTCAGCGTGGTCATTGCCATGGGACACACCTGGCAGTTTGCCCTGACAGGTGTTTTGCTCTCGGGTCTCTGTTTTATGTTGCTCACGATATTCAACATCCGGAAATTAATCGTGGACAACATTCCCGTGACGTTGAAAAATGCGATTCCCATCGGCATCGGTCTCTTTATCACGCTCATCGGGTTGAAAAGTGCCGGAATCGTGACGCCCAACGAGTTCACGCTTGTGCAACTCGGTAACATGGCAGACCCCAATGTCTGGATTGCTGTGCTCGGGTTGGTGGTCATTGCTGTGCTGTTGGTCAAAAAAGTACATGGCGCCATCCTGATCGGCATCATTGTTTCCACTCTGTTTGCCGGATTTCTAGGACTGATTCAGTTGCCCCAGGGAAGCTGGGTTACCCTTCCACCCAGCCTCGAACCTATCTTCTTCAAGTTTGAATGGAGTAGTATTTTAACGTTCGACATGTTGATCGTTGTCTTTACATTCCTGATGGTCAATATTTTTGATGCGATGGGGACCTTGATTGGCGTCGTATCCAAAATTGGAAAATCGGATAAAGACGGGAACTTCCCCCAATTGCAGAAAGCATTGTTTGCCGATGCACTGGGAACATTTGTAGGAGCTCTGTTGGGTACCAGCCCGAATACTTCTTACGTGGAAAGTGCCTCAGGAGTGGCTGCCGGCGGCAGAACAGGACTCAGCAGCGTGAGTACCACCATGATGTTTGTGCTGGCCCTTTTCTTTGCCCCGATATTTCTGATGGTGCCGGCTGCTGCAACTGCCCCGGCGCTCATCATCATCGGATTGTTCATGATGAGTTCGGTGGCTGACATCGACTTCAGTGAAATTAGCGAAGGACTCCCGGCATTTATCACCATCATCTTTATGCCGTTCACCTACAGCATTGCCAACGGAATCATTTTCGGTATGTTGAGCTTCACCATCGTCAAGCTATTGTCGGGTAAAGTAAAAGAAGTGAGCATCACCATGTATGTGCTGGCGCTGTTTTTCCTGATCAAGATCATTCTCGATGCCTCAAATGCATTCGTACATTGATGAATCAATTGCTTTGAAGCGCTGATGATGAGCCAACCCGTTAATTTATTTGCCGTTCTGGGATAAAATCATTACTTTTGCGGCCTAATTTAAATACAACTCAGACAAATACAATTTATGGCAACAACCGCTGATTTCAGAAACGGCATGTGCATCGACCTCGAAGGTCAGTATTACTTCATCGTGGAGTTCCTTCACGTGAAACCGGGCAAAGGTGCTGCATTCGTCCGTACCAAGCTGAAGAACGTGACCACCGGCCGTGTCCTCGACAAGACCTTCAACTCTGGTGTGAAGGTGGACGAGGTGCGCATTGAACGCCGCTCTTTCCAGTACCTCTATCGCGACGACATGGGGTATAACTTCATGAACACCGAAACCTTTGAGCAAATCCCCATTCCTGAGGAGCAGATTGAAGGTGTACGCTTCCTGAAAGAGGGTGATGTGGTTGAGGTGCAGATTCATGCCGAGAGCGGAACCATCCTTACCGCCCAGATGCCGACCCACGTGGTGCTGGAGATCACCTATACGGAGCCGGGTATCAAGGGTGACACCGCCACCAACACCTTGAAACCGGCAACGGTAGAGACAGGTGCCGAGGTGCGTGTACCGCTCTTCATCAACACCGGTGAAAGGGTGAAAATCGATACCCGCGACGGCTCTTATGTAGAACGGGTGCGAGACTGATCAGTCAGTTGATAAAACAGAAAACAGGGAATATCATTGTATGATACTCCCTGTTTTTGTCGATTCAATACTGACTTAACCTCGACGATATCCGTCCTGGTTTCGTAGAGTTAAGATATCTGTTACAAATCTTCCAGTTGTTTGTTGAACCAGTCATTCAATTCATCATTTGTTTTGCCGGTCTTCTGTTGTAATTTGCCATACAATTCATCTTCTTTTCCTTCTACATAAAGAAGATCATCGTCATTTAGATCAGCCCACTCCTGTTTCAGTCGGCCTTTTAGTTCATTCCATTTACCTTTGATTCTTAAATTATCCATAATGATTTCTTTTTTGTCAGGTGTTTCTTTGTTGAAACCCTGAAGATGAAACGTGATTCCTTTGTATACTGTTCACTATAAGGCTTGTAAAAACACTTAACGATTGATAAATAGTATTTGAGACCTATGTCTATCCGTTGATGATCTCACCTCCGTTAGGATGAAGACACTGACCGGTGATGTAGCTGGAATCATCCGATGCCAGGAAAAGGAAACATGTGGCTACTTCATTGGGCTCACCCGCCCTCCCCATGGGTGTGTCGCTGCCAAATTCAGACACTTTTTTCTTATCGAAAGAGGAGGCAATCAGCGGTGTCCAGATGGGTCCCGGTGCAACGGCGTTTACCCGAATACCCTTGTTTGCAAGGTTTTGTGCCAGGCTACGGGTGAACCCTATGATCGCTCCCTTGGTGGCGGCATAGTCTATTAATTTGCTGCTTCCTCTGTAAGCAGTGACTGAAGCGGTGTTGACGATGTTACTTCCTTTTTTCATATGAGGCAATGCATAGCGGGTGACCCAGAAGTAGGAAAATACATTGGTATAAAACGTTCGGGTTAGTTGATCGGTGGTAATCTCCTCCAGACTCTCTGTTTCCCAATGTAGGGCTGCGTTGTTCACCAGGATATCGATTCTGTTGAATTGACGGAGGGTTCTCTCAACCGCCTTCTTACAGTTTGCCTCTTTTGCCAGGTCACCCTTAATCAGCAGACATTCACGTCCCAATTTCCTGATCTCTTTGGCTGTCTCTCTCGCATCATTCGTTTCGCTGAGATAAGCGATAGCAATATGGGCACCCTGCGAGGCAAACAACAAGGCCGTTGCTTTGCCAATGCCACTGTCAGCCCCGGTGATCAGTGCGATCTTGTCCCACAGCTTCCCGGTGTTTTCCTTTGGCTCTGTTTTGGGCTGGGGTTTCATCTTGCTCTCTTTGCCTGGCCTTTCTTGCTGTTGTCCGGGTCTAATCTTTTTTGTTTCATTTTTTTTCATATTACAAAAGTGTTGATATACACAAATATAAAGAGGGTGAAAGCGCAAAGCGATCCACCCTCTCACAATAATAAGATAGTATAGTTATTATTCAGCTTTCGCTTTCGTGTTAATGAATGATACTGCCAGATCCGTGAGGGATAGGTCGGTCGTTTTTTCTTCAAGCAGAATGCTTTCCAGCAGCTGCGAGAGATCAAAGATTCCCAGTGTCTTCGCCAGCTCCGAGAGGCTGCCGTAGGTTGCAATCTCATAATGTTCAACTTTCTGTGAGGCAATGATGATTGCCACATCACGTACCATTGTACCCTCATCGGTTTCTTCCAGGATACTCTCACCCTCTTCCAAAATACCGTCTATGGCTTCGCATTTTTTCTTTGCCGGTTTTTCACCCAACAGGCTGAAAGCTTCCTTGAGTTTCTTTATTTGTTCCTCAGTCTGTTTGGCGTGTTTTTTGATACCTTCTTTCAGTTCTTTTGAAGTGGCTCCCTCTTCCATCTTTGCAAGTCCTTTCAAAATCTCATGTTCAGCGTAGTAGATGTCTTTCAGTGAGTCTACAAGAAATTCCTGCAGTTTACCCTTATCCTCTTCTTTGAGTTCCACTTTCTTTTCTGATGTCTTTTTTGTTGTCATAGCATTGATTTTTTAATTGATTACAGCGCATCCCGCATCATTTTTATCTTGTCGTGCGAGATTTTAATTTCAGCCTTCTGAGAGAAGATGGTCGCTTTTTGTTCGGGTGTGAGATGTTCATAGGAAAGAGCCTCTTCATACGCAATGAGGGCGGCATCCTCACCATCTTCACAGTTGTCGAGGATCACCTTTCGATCACTGCCGGAGAAGAATGCTTTGACATCCATCCAAGCACGATAAATTTTCCCCGATAACTTAGTCCCTTCAGGGGCCCTGCCACCGATCAAGGTGATCAGTGAAATGAGTTCTGAACGAAACAGGATACTCTGGTCTATCCGTTCGTTAAAAAGAATGGACAAATCCTTGTCAGATTCACTTAGCTCTTCTTTGGCTTTTTGATAACCTTCAATGCGGTCATTGTTGATCAATATCAGATCACTGATAATCTCTTTCTGTTTTTCAAATTTTTCCATAATTGATTCATTAAAATTGTAATAGTACGGATCCAACTGAGATTTTAACAGCATTATTTCTTCCTTTGTTCATGTTTCGTCTCTTAAAAAATATTAAAATCATATATTACAGAGTGGCTTGATATCAATACTTCGGTAAATATTCAATTAACTAATTAAAATTCAATGATTTACGCAACATAGTTTAACATAAAAAAGATGGTTAAGCAGCTGATTATCAGTATCTTTATAGCTGATGAAAGCCTAATAAAGATGGATAAAACCAGCATACTTAACCAATATAGAGGTATCTGTAGTGATGTTCTTGGTGAACTAACTGCGAAGTTAAACAAAAGTTTCAAATCATTCCTTATGGAGACGCTAATTTTGTATCTGGTCATTCCCGGCAGGATTAATTTCCTACAATTGGGGAGATATGGCAAGTCGTGTGAACAGCGATTTCGCCAGAACTTCTCGAAGGATTTTGATTGGCTGGAGTTTAACTTGTCTTTGTCTGATAGGGTATTAACCGGAGATCGCAAGGCAATTGCCATTGATCCCAGTTATATAACCAAATCAGGAAAGAATACCCCTTGGATTGGTTACTTCTGGTCGGGTGCAGCCGGTCAGGCGAAAAGAGGTTTGGAAATCCTGGGAGTGGGCCTTATAGACGTCGACAACAAGGATTGTATCAGTCTACAGGCCGTTCAGACTCCGGACCGTCAAACCCTGGAGAGTCGTGATGCCAACCTGATTGACTGGTACCTGCTGGTCATTAAATCGATGCGGGATAAACTCCATCGGACAAGCCGTTACGTGGTTGCCGATGCCTACTTCGCAAAGAACAACTTTGTTACGGGTCTGCAAGAGATGAAATTTGATCTGGTCAGCCGTTTCAGGGATGATGCCGCACTTTATTATCCAACACTGCAGAAACCAACGGGCAAGAAAGGCAGGCCTAAACTCTACGACGGAAAGATTGATATGGCCAACCTGGATACAACCAGAGTGCAAAAGATCAATGTTGATAACGGTGATCTCTACACCTTGGTAGCCTATTCCAAATCACTTAAACAGATGGTCAGGCTTGTCGTCTGGTATTCCAAAGATGGGAAAAAGCCAAAACTGTTCTTCTCTACCAATCCTAAGATGAGTGGAAAAGATGTTATAGAATTTTACCGCACCCGTTTTCAGATCGAGTTTTGCTTCAGGGATGCAAAAGGCTTCACCGGACTGATGCAATCGCAGGCAAGGGATGTAGCAAAGCTATCGTTCAACTTTAATGCATCTCTTACCTCAGTCAACCTGGCAAAGGTGTTGGCAAAGGAGAGAGGCATCCCCTTTTCGATGGCATCATGTAAAACGATGATACACAACGCTTATCTGCTTGAACGATTTATTTGCGTGTCTGGCATTAAACCGAACAGAAGATTAAATGATAAACTTGTCAAAGAACTCATTGAGTTTGCAGCAATTGCTGCGTGACTCGAAACTATATTTTTAACGAACTATTGTTGATATAGAATGTGTAAATATGTCTGACTCGACAAGCCACATCGGGAATCACTATTTGCCATTCTCTCCATTTTTGTATAGATTTGCAGACAGATATCTCTCAGTAATATATTGCTGAATAAGGAATAACCTCTTTTTTTAACCCTTGCTGCCTCTGTTTTCCACATTGTTCTCATCGCAGCTAACCAAACTGTTATGCATACAATCGACATCCTGATTTTCATTGTCTATATGCTCTTCGTGCTGGGCATTGGAATCTATTTTTTGAGAAAGAACAAGAACGCCGACGACTATTACGTGGGGGGCCGATCGATGGGCAGCTCTGTGATCGGCCTCTCGGTGGTAGCTACCGACGTGGGGGGCGGCTTCTCCATTGGCCTGGGGGGGCTGGGCTTCCTGATGGGCCTCTCCGGCTCCTGGATGCTTTTCACGGGACTGCTCGGTGCCTGGCTGAGTGCAGTCTTCCTGATCCCCAAGGCGGGCAAGCTGTCGAAAAGATTGAAGCTCTACACCTTCCCGCAGCTGTTCGAGTTCTTCTACAGCCCCCGCGTGGCATTGCTGGCCGGCATCATCTCCGCGGTGGGCTACATCGGTTTTACCAGCTCCCAGCTGTTGGCCGGTGCCAAGCTGGCATCCGCCACCTTTGAGGGGCTCGACATGACCACCGCGCTCATCTTCATGGGGGTGATCGCCGTCGCCTACACCGCCATGGGTGGGCTAAAGGCGGTGATCTATACCGATGTGGTGCAGTGGATCATCCTGCTGGCGGGATTGATCCTGATCGGCATCCCACTGGGCTACCATGCCATCGGCGGGATGGAGGCAATCCGCGCTACACTGCCGGAGGAGTTCCTGAAACTCAACAACATCGGCTGGCCCACCATCCTCAACTGGGCGGTGACCATCATCCCCATCTGGTTCGTGGGGATGACCCTCTACCAGCGGATCTATGCCACCCGCACACCCAAAGAAGCACAGAAAGCGTGGTACATCGCCGGCGCTTTTGAGTGGCCCATCATGGCCTTCATGGGTGTGATCCTGGGGCTGTTTGCCCGGGTGGCGTTCGAGAATGGCATGTTCGCCTACATGGGCTTTGCACCCGGTGAGATGATGGATGCCGAGATGGGGTTGCCACTGTTGTTGCGCACCATCCTGCCGGTGGGGCTGATGGGATTGATGATGGCGGCCTACTTCTCCGCGGTGATGTCCACTGCCGACAGCTGTATAATGGCAGCTTCCGGCAACATCGAAAGCGATATCCTGAAGAAGATCAGACCACTGCCCAAGAGCAAACGGGCCCGTCTGATCCAGTCGCAGCTGATCACCCTGGGGATCGGACTGCTGGGATTGCTCATCGCCCTGCGGATGGAGAACGTGCTGGAGTTGATGCTTCACTCCTACGCCTTCATGGTGAGCGGTCTCTTTGTACCGGTGCTGGGTGCTTTCTTCACCAAAAGGGGCAGTGCCACCGGTGCTTTCTGGTCCATGATCACCGGTGGGGCCACCACGCTAACCCTCACCCTGCTGTCGGTGAAGCTGCCCTACGGACTTGATCCCAACATCTTCGGCATCACGGCTGCTGCCATCTGCTTCCTCCTCCTTTCGAAGCTCTTCCCGGGAAGAAGGAATGTGATCGATTAATTTGCTGTTGAATCAATTTTTATCAGCTGATTTGTAGCTGTTTCCTGAATTTTCTTTGTATTTTTGTCCTGTCTGACTTCTCAAAAGAATCTATTATGAGCAAGTTAAGCATCAAGCAGTGGGCAGAAGAAGACCGGCCGCGGGAGAAACTGCTGCTCAAGGGTGTTGCCGCACTCTCCGACTCGGAGCTGATCGCCATACTGATCGGTTCGGGGAATGACCAGGAGAGTGCCGTTGAACTGGGCAGGCGAATCCTGCTGGATACCGGTAACGACCTCAACCGGCTGGGCCGGATGGGTGTCAACGACCTGGTAAAGCAATACCGCGGCATCGGCGAGGCGAAGGCTGTTTCCGTGATTGCCGCCCTGGAGCTTGGGCGTCGCAGACGATCGGCTGAGGCGGTTGAGCGGCAGAAGATCACCTCTTCGCGCGATGCCTATGAGCACTTCTACCCGATCCTCTGTGACCTGAATCACGAGGAGACATGGGCGCTGCTCACCGACCGCTCCAACAAGGTGCTCAACACCCTCCAGGTGAGTCGCGGCGGTATCTCGGGCACGGTGGTCGACATCCGCCTGATCCTCCGTGAGGCGCTGGGGCATTACGCCTCCGGCATCCTACTGGGTCACAACCATCCTTCGGGCAACTGCACCGCCAGTCCCCAGGACACGCAGATCACCCGGAAGCTGAAAGAGGCTGCCCAGTGGATGGACATCACGCTGCTGGATCACATCATCGTCTGCGGTGACAGCTATTACAGCTTTGCCGATGAGGGAATCATCTGAGGCAGCTAAACAATATGCCGGTTAAACGGTTTAATCAGAAATGTGAATGCATATGAACGAAGAATTACAAGAACTACAGGATAAGATTGTGGTGATGCTCAAGACAGTTTATGACCCTGAGATCCCCGTAAACATATATGACCTGGGCATGATCTACGATGTGGATGTAGATGACTACAACAACGTTACCATCGAGATGACCTTCACTTCTCCCGCCTGCCCGGCGGCCGATTTCATTCTGATGGATGTTCAGATGAAAGTGGAGTCGATCGAGGAGGTGAACAAGGTGGACATCAACCTCACCTTCGATCCGCCGTGGGACCGCTCGATGATGAGCGAGGAAGCACTGTTTGAACTGGGGATGATGTGACCGGGAAATAGGGAAACTGAGTCAGGTGAAGAACAAAATCTATTTTCTATCGGATGCCCATCTGGGATCGAAGTCGCACCCCGACAGCCGGGAGACCGAACGCCGCCTCTGCCGCTGGTTGAAGAGCGTGCGGAAAGATGCACGGGCGATCTACTTGCTGGGTGATATCTTCGATTACTGGTTCGAGTACCGTTACGTGGTGCCAAAGGGATACACCCGCCTGCTGGGGAAGCTTGCGGAGCTGACCGATTCGGGAGTGGAGATTCACTTCTTCATCGGCAATCACGATATCTGGCTCACGGATTACCTCTCGGTGGAGTGCGGCCTGATCCTTCACTTTGAACCGCTGGTCACCGATATCGATGGCAAGCGTTTTTTTCTTGCCCACGGCGACGGACTGGGAGATGATTCCCGATCCTTTCACCTGCTGCGCAAGATATTCCACAGTCGCTTTCTTCGACGCTGCTTTTCGGCAGTCCATCCCGGGTTGACCATCCCACTAGCCCATGCCTGGTCCAACAGCAGCCGTCTCTATGGCGGTGTGCAGGAGTATCTGGGGGAGGAGAGGGAGCATCTGGTCCTCTTTTCCAAAGAGAAATTGAAGGAGAACCCCGGCATCAACTACTTCATATTCGGACATCGTCATATCCTGCTGGATCTGCCCATTGCAGACAAGTCGCAGGTTGTCATCCTGGGCGACTGGATCACCTATTTCTCCTATGCGGAATTTGACGGGGAGCGCCTCACCCTCAAACGGTGGGAGGAGTGATTGCGTTGCATCGCTTAGCTGGGTGAGGTTTTCTTAGGATGAGGTGCTGAAGCGCTTTCAGCGACTCAGCTGCCGGAAGAAATCCCATATCACGATTCCGGTTGCAACCGAGACGTTGAGCGAATGCTTGGTGCCATATTGTGGGATCTCGATGCAGCCGTCGCAGGCATCGACCACCGCCTGCTGCACGCCGTGTACCTCGTGACCGAGGACCACGGCATATTTTTTGTCCGTTTGTAACTTCACTTGCGCCAGTGAGAGGCTTTTCTCTGCCTGCTCCACCGCGTAGACAATATACCCACTCTCCTGCAACAGCCGCACGGCGGTGAGCGTCTCATCTATATAGCGCCATTGCACCGAATCTTCCGCACCAAGGGCGGTCTTGTGAATTTCTGCATTGGGGGGAGTGGCGGTGATGCCGCACAACAGGATCTCCTCCACCCGGAAAGCATCACCGGTACGAAACACCGAGCCGATGTTGTGCTGGCTTCGCACGTTGTCCAACACCACCGTCAGTGGTATCTTCTCAGCTTCATGGAACTCCTCCACGCTGATGCGGTTGAGCTCTTCCAGTTTCAGTTTTCGTCGGGACATATTTTTTTAGCTATTAGTTGTCAGTTGTCAGCTGTCAGCATTCAGTTATTAACAGAACATCAAACTTACAAGCATACAAACAATTAAACATTGAACTATTTCACCAGTGCCCTGACAATGAACCAGAGGTGATGGGCGAAGGTGGAGAGCCGACCGTAATGGAGTGCCATGATGCGGTAGCGCTCTTTCAGCGATGCCTTTCGGTTGCGGGTGGTCATCCCCTCGTTGAGGTAGTTGATCAGTGTCAGCCGGCTGTTGTGGATTGTTTTCGCCTTTTTCATCATCCGGATGCTCCAGTCGAAATCGGATGAGTAGTGATAGGCCAGGTCATAGGGTTCGAACAGCTCTCGTTTCACGATAAAGGCCTGGTGACAGACCACCATACCTTGTCGGAAGCTCTTCCATCCAAGATTATCCGGTGCTTTCAGCCGCCGCATATGGAGGAAGGTTCCGGCATCGTCCACGATGGCGGTCTCACCGTAGATGATATCGGGTGCCGATGCCTCATCAAAGGTGCTCATTATCTGTTCCACGCTGTCGGCCGCAAAGAAGGTGTCACCGGCGTTCAGGAAGCATAGGTAATCGCCCGTCGCCATGGCAGCCCCTTTGTTCATCGCGTCGTAGAGCCCCTTGTCCGGTTCACTTACCCAATGCAGCCGCTCATGCTGCTGCCCGTTGATCAGCTCCAGGGTACCGTCGTCCGACCCCCCGTCGATCACCATGTGCTCGAGATGGGGCCAGGACTGCTCGCCCACGCTACGCAGGGTTCGCTCCAGCGTGGTGGCCGCATTGAAGGTAACGGTAATGACGGATAGCTTATGCATGATATGTGTCAATGTATTGATATACAACGACAGATGCGTCGTAGTGCAGGGTGGTTTTAGCAGATGCGCTTTGGGAAAGATCCGACCAAACAGATTCCCCCAATGACCATACAATCCCCTCAGCCAGATCGGCTGCATCCCTGTAACGAGCTACATATCCATTCACCCGGTGATCAATCATCTCCGGGATGCCCCCCGTGTTGAATCCCACGCAGGGGGTGCCACAGGCCATCGCTTCCATGATGGTGTTGGGCAGGTTCTCGAGCAGTGAGGGTGTTACATAGAGGTCGGCAGCGTTGTAGAGGGCAGGCATATCATCTGGGTTCACATAGCCCAAAGCGGTTGCAGGCAGGGCCAGCTGCTGAAGCATCTCTTCAGCCTGGTTGCCCGCGATGAGCATGTGGATATCGTTTCTCTGCGCTGCCAGTATCTGGCTGGCTTCGGCAAGGTAGCGGGTGCCCTTGCGTGAATCGGAAGCTTTCGCCGCAGCAAAGAGCAGGAGTTTCTTTTCCTGCGGAAGTCCCAACCTGTCTCGCATTTCCTTTTTGTCCATTGGTCGGTAGCGCGTTGTGTCAATTGGATTGGGAATCGATAGGAGTTGGTGCCCCCGGGTAAGGGGACTTTTTTCGGCCAACTCTTTCAACCAATGGCTGCAGGCGACGAAGGTGATTTTCCCATGGGCATAGGTGTTTTGTTTGATTCGGAAACGCTCATGGGAGAGATCCTTTTGTGACGGTGCCGCCAGGTAGGGACACCTCCCGCAGCTGCTCTCATAGTGGTCGCAACCGGCCGCATGATGACAGATGCCGGTGAAGGGCCACATGTCATGCATGGTCCAGACCACCTTCTTCCCTGAGGCTAGGATCCTGCCAATCTCTTTTAGCGAGAGCATCCCCTGGTTGATCCAGTGCAGGTGAATCACATCGGCATCCCTGAAAAGAGGGTGATTCACAATGGAGAGCCCTCTGTCGGCAATTGACACATCAAACAGGTTTTTGCGTGAGAAGCGGTTGTGAGCAAAGATACGGGTTCTCTCTGCTATAAAGTTCCAACGGTTTGCCAGGTTACCTCCCACCTGAACCACATTGTCATTGTCTGACAGCTTTTCCCGCACCATCAACTTCGCATGCTGACCATTGGCGTTGAGAGCGTTCATCAGCCGGAAGGCGGCGATGGCGGCACCTCCTCTGATGTCGGATGTGTTGATGAGCAGGATTTTCATATGGTCTCAGACTCTTAATATCCTTTTAATTCTTCTGACCCCTTTTGCCAGGAGAGAGTTTGTGCGCATGTAATATTTCTCGAATGACTTTCTTACAGCCTTGTTCTCCTCTATCCTTGGGATCTCGCTGCTCAGCGCTGACATGTGGAGCGGGGTTGTGTAGATCACGTCACGTCCACTGTGGCGCCCGCTCCCATCGAATCCGATGTTCTGTACCAGCGACTTGCCGGCGTTCACCGAGAGCTTGTTCTTCAGAAAGAGGGATGCATTCCAACGGATGGCCCACGAGTCGTTCTCTCCGTTTACCTGCCTGCGGAGCATGCGGGTGAAGGGATAGTTGTCGTTGAAGTCAAACTCCCTGTTCAGTTTTTTCTTCATTATCTCCGACAGGAGTGCCTCCCCATCGGGGTTGAAGATATCCCATGCCCGCTTCCAGGTAGCCCACCCCCAGCTGCCGGTCCATTTGATCAGGAAGGCATCGGGCAAATCAAGCAGCGGGAAACAAAAGCCCTGAACATGGGCAATCTTCTCCTCCTGCTCATATCGCTCCAGGACGTCGTTCATGAAGGTGAGGAAGTAGGGAGATGTGATCAGGTCATCTTCCAGGACGATCACCTTTCCATGCTCGTTTACGACACCCGTGACACCTTCAATGATGTTGCGGGCAAGGCCCACGTTTTCTGTTCGTTCTTCAATGTGAATCGAAGCAAAACCCTCCACTGAACGGATCAGTTCACGTACTTTCATCACCTCCTCCCTGTCTGTTTCATTCCTGTAACCATCGGAAAAGATATACAACCTGCTCCTGTCGCTGAGGTGGTTTTTCCTCAGTGCCTCAAGTGTCAACCTTGTGTGCTCGGGACGGTTGTATGTAAAGAGGAGTATCGGGGATAGGGACATTGTTCAGAGTTCGATTTTATCGGACAATATGTTTCTCTCAAACACCCGGAGTGCCAGCTTTTGCCCCACCTCAATGCCATTGCGGGTGAGATGATCTTTGATGGTGCTGTAGGCCAGCTGTGGGTTGTTGTTGTCGCCGCTGAGGTGGCAGAGCCAGATGTTGCGCAACTCCTCATGGAAAAGATCTGCCAGAAATTCAGCGGCCTGGCGGTTGCTCAGGTGGCCTGCGCCTGAGGAGATTCGCTTTTTCAGGTAGACCGGATAGCGGCCGTTCATGAGCAGATCCTCGTCGTAGTTGCTTTCAATCACAAGGTGGTTTGCCTGTGCTGCATAACGTGTCACTTCATCGGTGATTGTACCGACGTCGGTGGCGATAATCAGCTTCTGGCCTGCAAACTCAATGAGGTATCCGGCATTGTCGTTGCTGTCGTGTGGCACATCGAAAGCGGTGATGCGGAGATCTTCGATCTGAAAGGGTGTTCCCTTCTCGATATATCTGGCGGAGCCGTTCAATCGGTTGCTGATCATGGGGCAGGCGTCAATGCCGCGGTGTACCTCACGGGTGGCGTAAACCGGTATGTACATCTTCTCTCCCAGGTAGCCTGCCGACTTGATGTGGTCATAATGGTCGTGTGTGATCAGTATCGCCATGATGGAAGATAGCTCCACGCCATGCTGTGCCAGTCGCTTTTTGATGACTCGCGGCCCCAATCCCGCATCAATCAATATGCCGTAGCGGTTGTTGCCCAGGTAGTAGCAGTTGCCGCAGCTGCCGCTGCTCAGGCTGAAGAAGGAAAAACGCTCCGGTGGAAATAATTTGTATTGCATAGCTGAATGCAAAGATAGCAACTTTTTCAGGAATTGCTACGGCTTGGTCCTGTCGATAAAATCCTCAATATAACGGGTGATATGTTCATGGAGGTGTACCCTGTCGTGGCCGATCATGTTGTGTCCATGTCCCGGGTAGAGGAAGAGGTCGGGGTGGGTGCCTGCCTGAATGCTTTCTTTCAGGAACTGAAGGGTGTGCTGCATCACCACCGTAGGGTCTTCATCGCCGTGGATCATCAGCAGGCGTGATTGCAAATCACCGGCTCTGTTGAGCAGGCTGCTCTCCCTGTATCCTTCCGGATTTTCCTGCGGTGTGTCCATGTAACGCTCTCCATACATCACCTCGTAATATTTCCAGTCGATCACAGGACCACCGGCCACTCCCACCCTGAAAAGTCCGGGGTAACGCAACAGCATGTTGATGGTCATAAAGCCGCCATAACTCCATCCGTGGATGCCCATTCTGTCACTATCCACGTAAGGCAGCGAACGTAGGTATTCCACCCCTTTCAGCTGGTCTTCGCTTTCCACGACTCCCAAGCGACGGTGGGTGACCTGTTCGAACGCCTTTCCCCTGTATGATGTGCCGCGGTTGTCCATTACGAAGATGATAAAGCCCTTTTGTGCCATGTAGGTTTCCCATCCACCGGAGCCGTAGCGCCAGCGGTTGCTCACCAGCTGTGAGTGGGGCCCCCCGTAGACATATACAACAACCGGGTATCTCTTTGTGCTGTCAAAGTTGGCCGGTTTCACCATGCGATACCAGAGGTCACTCACCCCGTCGGCCGCTTTTAGGGTGCCTGCTTCAACAGTGGGCATGCAATAGCCGGCGAAGGGGTCAACGGCGGCATTCAGTGGTGTAATCTTACCGGTGCGGTTGTCGAGGAGGTCTGTTCGGCCTGGGTTGCCGTGAGCCGTGTGGCGGTCAATCAGGTAGCGCCCGGAGCTGCTGAGCTTTGCACTATGTGTTCCGGGGAGTGTGGTGTGCTGTGTGATCTTTCCGCTTGTGAGGTTGACGCTGCAGATGTGGCGGTCGATGGGAGAGGGTAGGGTAGAGATGAAAAAGAGGTTTTCACCATTCTCGTCAAAACCTGTGATTTCTGTCACCTCCCAGTTACCGTCGGTGAGTTGCTTCAACATGTTGCCATCAGTGTCGTAAAGATAAAGATGATTGTATCCGCTACGCTCACTTTGCCAGATGAAAAGGTCATCTCTGCCTCGCACGAAGAGTACCGGATTCTCCGGCTCCACATATCTGGGATCTGTTTCTTCGAAAAGGGTGAGTTCATTCTCTCCCGTCGTGCTGTTGTATCGCTTCAGCTGCATGGTGTCCTGACCGCGGTTGAGATGTGCAACATAAAGTGCTTCCCCACGCGGACTCCAGGCGATATTGGTGAGATAATGGTCAGACGGCTCACCTGTTTTGAGCCATATGGTCTTATTCTCAAGGATGTTGTAAATGCCTATGGTGACCTCGTGGCTGCTCATACCTGCCATGGGGTATTTCTCCGGCTTCGCCTCTGCCACCCTGGATGAGGCGTCCACCAGTGGGTAGTCGCTCACCATTCGTTCGTCCATCCGGTAGAAAGCCAACATGCTGCCATCGGGCGACCAGAAGATACCGCTGTTGATACCAAACTCGTTGCGGTGAACCGACTGACCGTTTACGATCCCTTTGTCACAGTCGTTTGTGACTGTTGAGACCTTGCCCGCGCTGTCGAGCAGGTAGAGATTGTTGGACTTCGTGAAGGCAAGGTGATGGCCCGAGGGAGAGAGGGTATGGTTGGCACTCTTTTCCGGGAAGCTGAATACGGTCTCTATTTTTTTTTGCTTTGGATTTAGGGTAGCGATCCCGTTGCCGGTGGTTAGGATGGCAGCATCGCCTTCCTCTTCCTGAAAGGAGATCCTTGTCACCTGTTCCTCCCCAAGCCTCGCGTCGGAAGATAACTCATCGAAGGTGAGCCACATCTTTTTGCTGATTCTTCCGGTTGGGTTGATCACTTCCCATACAGTGTCCCTTTCCGTTACCATCAGGCGGTTGCCATGCCAATGGTATGAACCGGGAATGCGTGCGGTAAAGCGATTATAATCATTCCCTCCTGGTATCAGCTCTTCCAGTGAGAAATTCTTTGTTTGCTGTGCAACTGACTCTGAGTGGAACGATGTCAATGCGAAGAACAATAATATGAGAGACCTTCTGAACAATGTCATATTACGGTACCGAGTTTTGGTTTAGGTTTTATCTCTTGATCCCTTGTCAGGCGAATGTTTGTGCCGACAAATGTTTCAGTGTCTGGTGGTACTCCTCCATCATGCTGCGTACTACCTCGCCGGCGGGGAGAATCTCACGGATATGAGAGGCTATCTGCCCTATCTCAAGCTCGCCTTCTGTCAGATCACCTTCGAAGATGCCTTTTTTTGCACGTCCACGTCCCAGCAATTCACGAAGCTCATCAGCCGAGGCTCCCCTCTCCTCCAGTTCTTGCACCTGTTGGAAGAATTCATTTTTAACCAGTCGTGTGGGACTCACCTTCTTCAGTGAGAGAAGGGTATCCCCTTCGTTCAGTTCGATGCAACGCTGCTTGAAGGCATCGCTGGCGGAGCTTTCAACAGTGAGAGCGAAACGGGTACCCACCTGCACCCCTTCGGATCCGAGGGCGAAGGCTGCCGCCATCCCTGCACCGGTGGCAATACCGCCGGCAGCAATCAAGGGGAGTCCTGTTGCAGCACGTACCTGTGGTATTAGGGTGAGGGTGGTGGTCTCCTCGCGTCCGTTGTGGCCCCCTGCTTCAAAGCCTTCTGCGACGATGGCATCGACGCCGGCCTCTGCAGCCTTGCTTGCGAATCGGGAGCTTGAAACCACGTGTACCACCGTGATCCCTTGTTTTTTAAGGGTGGCAGTCCAACTCTTCGGATTACCCGCGGAGGTGAAGACCACCGGCACCTTTTCATCGATGACAATCTGCATGATCTCCTCAATCTGCGGATACATCAGGGGTATATTTACACCAAAGGGATTCTTGGTGGCCATTCTGCATTTGGTAATGTGTTCACGCAACATGTCAGGGTGCATAGAGCCTGAACCGATCAGCCCCAGACCTCCTGCATTGCTCACCGCCGCGGCAAGTTTCCAGCCGCTGCACCACACCATGCCCCCCTGTATGATTGGGTAACGGATGCCTAAAAGAGTACAAATTCTATTTTGAACCATCATTGAGTTTTTTTTGAAATGCAAAGATAGCGGTTTTAGGGTGAATGGTGGTTCTTTTTTCAAAGCTGCTGGATGCATTTTTGAATTTTTTTAGTAGCTTTGTGCATTGTTGCCCGCTTATTGCTGCAAGGGCAGTGGTTATTAATTTCATAAAGGATTCACTGAGGTTATGAATGTTCTTCTTCTAGGCTCCGGAGGCCGTGAACACGCCATGGCGTGGAAAATACGTAAAAGCAGTTACCTGAACAATCTCTACATTGCTCCCGGCAACGCAGGGACGGCCCAGTTGGGGACCAATGTGCCCTTTGCAGTGACAGACTTTGTTGAGATGAAGCGATTTGCTCTGGAGCATGACATCGACATGATTGTTGTAGGTCCGGAGGACCCGTTGGTGGAAGGTGTCTTTGATTTTTTCCGTGACGATGAGGATATTTGTCACATCGCCGTAATCGGTCCCTCCAAGAAAGGAGCCCAACTGGAGGGGAGTAAGGATTTTGCCAAGAACTTCATGATGCGACACCAGATCCCTACGGCGCGTTATCTTACTGTGACTCCTGAGAACATTGCTGAGGGGGATACATTTCTTGATTCTCTTTCCTCACCCTATGTGTTGAAAGCCGATGGGCTGGCTTCCGGCAAGGGGGTGCTGATTCTGGATGATTTGCATGAATCGAAACAGATGCTTCGGGAGATATTGGATGGCAAGTTCGGAAAGGCAGGCAGCAAGGTGGTCATTGAGGAGTTTCTTTCAGGTATAGAGTGCTCAGTGTTTGTATTGACCGATGGCAGCTCCTATAAGATTCTGCCTGTAGCCAAGGACTACAAGCGGATTGGCGAGGGTGACACAGGACTCAATACCGGCGGCATGGGTGCAGTGTCACCTGTACCCTTTGCCGATGAGGCATTTATGGAGAAAGTTCGTACCCGTATCGTTGAGCCTACCATTTTGGGCCTCAACAAAGAAAAGATAGAATACAAGGGTTTCATTTTCCTGGGCCTGATCAAGGTAGAGGGAGAGCCAAAGGTGATTGAGTACAATGTACGCATGGGCGATCCGGAAACAGAAGTGGTGATGCCGCTCATCAAGTCTGACCTTCTTGATCTCTTTATTGGGGTCACGACTGAGACTCTCGACCGAAAGAAGCTGGAGATTGACGACCGAACGGCTGTGACGGTGATGATGGTCTCGGGGGGGTATCCCGGGTCTTATGAGAAGGGTAAAGAGATTCTGGGCCTGGAAGAGGTGACCGACAGTATTCTGTTCCATGCCGGCACAAGGATGGAAGATCACCATGTGGTCACCGCCGGCGGTCGTGTGTTGGCTGTCACCTCCTACGGAAAGAGCATGGATGAAGCGCTCTTGCGATCCTACCAATCGATCTCAAAGATCTGTTTTGAGAAGTGCACCTTTCGAAAAGATATTGGATTTGACCTGCGATAGCCACTACAACATTCAGCTTTTCTGATATGGCCACATCTCTACTCACCTTTCGAAGGACATTTGTTGAAGGTCGTTTCGTGACATTTCCTTCCATGTTGGTGATCCTGGGGATGCGATTGCTGCTCTTTCTCAACAGTGAGAACGATTTGGATTTCTCATCCGGTGCCGGTTATTTGTGGAAATTTTCTGCTCCTCTGTTTACAGATCCAGTAATCTCGTTGGTTGTATCCTCGCTTGCCGTGCTACTCATCGCCTGGTTGATCCATTCGATGAACAACCGTTTTGCACTCATTCGCACCCGCTCCAACCTGCCTTTTATTATCCCTCTGTTTCTGCTGAGTCTTCATCCCCGTTTTTTGGTGATGTCACCTGCCCTGGCGGCCGTAATTCCCGTGTTGCTGGCATTTTTCCCTTTATTGCAATCTTATCAAAAGCAGGATGCTTATCTTTACTCTTTCCGATCTGGCGTCCTGATTGCTGTGGCTTCTCTTTTTCACATTGGTGCATTGGCGCTTGTACCCCTATGGTGGAGAGGAGAACGCTCCATGCGAGGGCCACAATTGAGGGCACGACTCTCCTATTTCTTCGGTATCCTTCTGGTGGCGTTCTCACTCTTCTCGCTGGCCTACCTGTTGGACGATTTACCCGGCTTCCTCTATCCCTTCCATTTCTATACCGATATCTCACTGCCCGGTCTTCCCGACTTCACCGCTGTGGAGTGGGCTGCCCTGTTGTTGGTTGTGCTTTTCTTTCTTTCCAACATGATTCTCAGTACCCGTATATTCTTTCGCGACAAGGTGCTTACCCTTACGTTGTTGCAGTTTGTTGTCTTTCTGATTTTATTCTTGTTGATTTTGCAGGTAATCTACTGGCATAGTACACTCTTCTTTTTCACTCTTGCTCTACCATTGATCTCCTACCTGAATGCCTATTATTTCACCCGTTTACATACAAAGGGAGGTCTCTGGATGGCTTACATCAATATTGTTGTAATGTTGCTTTTCTATCTCTTCCATTTTTACCCTTTCCGTCAGTTCATTGTCTGAAACTTTTTTAGCTCTCACGTTGTTAAATAGATGAATGTCATTTACGTTGGATTATATGGTGTAATCTGTCGATGAATCATGTGATGTCTAAATGATGGAGGAGAAAACGATGAAAAAAATGTTATCTTACCGATTCAGTCTCATCTTGCTATTGCTCACATTCTGGGGATGTGGCAGTTCCCTGACAGTGGCAGAAAAGGAGAGACTGGCTATGGAGGTGCAGGAGGCAGTGGAGCAGTCATCTTTTCGTTTTGAGGCGACTTATGCTTATCCCACCGGCTACCAACCGGTTTACTTGTCGCCATATTATGATGTGACAGTGTCTCCCGACACGGTGAAAGCCTATCTGCCATACTATGGCCGTGCCTACCGTGCACCGATGGATCCTCGTGAGGGAGGGTTTCAGTTTACCAGTACTGATTTCACCTATCGCTATGCTCCCGGAAAGAAGCGAGGCAGTTGGATGGCTAAGATCACAATCCTGGATCTTGACCGGCCGGTGACCTTTAGCTTCGACATCTGGGGAAATGGTACTTCCCGTCTTTTGGTGAACGACTTCAACAGGCAGTCGATCTCATTCCAAGGTGATATTAGTATCTCGGATGAGGAGAAACAGTAGCAGTTTGAAATTTCATCCGGTAACAAAAAACTCCGCCTGTTAAGAGCGGAGTTTTTTTTGTTTGTTGATCATTAATCTCTCAGAACATCTCTTTCAGGTTAGAAGGGAGATAGAATGTATCATTCTTGTCAATGTACACCACCACAGAGCCTATGTCAAACGGCTTCCCGTTCTTTTTTGCCACCGATGAGAAGGCGGGGATCTCCAGAGTTGTTCTGCCTTTCTTCACCATAAGTACCGGGAAGTCGGGGTTGTCACGGATGATGGAGTAACTCATTCCTTCGAACACCTCCGTATGTTTCACAAAAATACGATCCGAAAGTTGCTCAAGAGTGCACTCAAGTCCGCTCACCTTTTGCAGGTAGCGGTTTAACTCCGTGTTGCGCATGTTGCCGCGTGGCACATCACCCTCGGGGTGGTAGGCTGCCAACAACACTTCTTCACCGGTATGGCCACCGGTGGTGAAGCCAAAGCAGGTGCGTTCGTTTAGGATATTTCCGATGTTGTGTGCCAGGTTGTTACTGGTGCCGACCTTGGTGTAATCCGTCTCCTTGTAATTCTTCGAAGTCAGGAGGAGCGCCAGTTCGTCATCTGTGAGATCGATGCCGGTATACTCCATGAAGACACTTTTGAACTGATCTGAAGGCGTTTCAATGAGAATCGACTCCAGGGCATTGCTGCTCAGTTTGTAACCCGATACGGTGCCGAAGACCTGCTCCAGCGAGAGGCGGTCGTAGCCACCGCAACGTCTGCTGCCAATCGAGAAGCCGCTGTTACCGTGATCGGAGACGATCACCACGGCAGTGTTGCCGTCAGCCTTGGCAAACTCTATCGCCTTGCCCACCGCTTCATCGAAGGCGAGGTACTCATCAATCATGGTGGCGGCATCGTTGGCGTGCGCTGCCCAGTCTACCTGACTCCCTTCCACCATCAGGAAAAAGCCGTTCTCCTTTTTCGAGAGCAGTTCCAGTGCCTTGCCGGTCATCTCAGCGAGGGAGGGCACCCTGTCAGGGTTGCGGTCGATGTTGTAGGGGAGAGCTTTCTCACCGAAGAGGGCCCACACCTTTTCTGTTCCGTTGTAGTTGAGGAGTGCCTGTCTGTCGTCGCTGATCAATGTGGTACCGTTGTTGGCGAAGTGCTTCTTGATATCGTCGGTGAGGATGCCGTTGCCCCCTCCGAACAACACATCCAGGTTCTGGTAGGCGATTTGTGGTGCCAAAGCTTTATAGTTGCTCCTTTTATAGTGATGTGCCGAGAAGTCCGCCGGCGTGGCGTGGGGAAACTCGCAGGTGACCACCAGACCCACAGCTTTCTGTTTCATGATCCTGGAAGCTTCCAGGATGGTTGCTGCCGGTTGTAAACTACGGTCGGCAGATACCGGGAAGATATCATTGTCCGACACCTCGGGGTGGATGGCCACGTTGCCCGACTGCTGTAGCACGCCGGTAGCGTAGGTTGAGCCGGTGGGAGCTGAGTCACCGATGGGTGCGTTCGAAGAGAAGGTGGTGACGGTGCCGGTGATGTATGGATCAACGTTGAGTCGATCACCCATGCCGTTGTAATGCTTGAACCAGCGAGCAGCAGAGTAGACACTGAGGGTTGTTCCATCGGGAATCATCACGATAAGATTCTTTACCGGCTTCACCTCCGAAGCAGACAGAGCTGCCGAAGCAATCAGCAGGTAGAAAAGGATTGTTAAATTTCGCATATCTGAATTTGATTATATACTGAATAAAAAACAACCAAAGATACGAAATAGTTGACGGATGAATCATGGAGTGGTGATTTTTAATAGTTTCGTAACATATGAGACAACCAATGAATGGCATTATTTCATTATCTTTGCGTGAATGGAAGATTTGTTTATGAGTAATGAGAAACCGCTGATCCTGGTCACCAATGACGATGGTTATCAGGCAAAAGGGATTAAATCGCTGATTGAAGCGATGAAGGGGCTGGGTGATATCATCGTTTTTGCACCCGACTCACATCGGTCTGGAATGTCGAGCGCCATCTCCACCTCCCAGCCGCTAAGGGCCAGGGTATACCACCGTGAAGAGGGGCTGACCGCATACCACTGTAACGGAACGCCGGTAGACTGTGTGAAACTGGCACTGAATGAGTTTGTACCGCGCAAGCCTGACCTGTTGGTCTCTGGTATCAACCACGGTTCCAACGCCGGGATCAGTGTCATCTACTCAGGCACCATGGGAGCCGCCATCGAGGGTTGTATCTTTGAGGTGCCCTCCATCGGCTTCTCGCTCTGTGACTTCTCACCTGATGCCGATTTCTCGGTGACTGCAGCAGTAGCCCGTCGGTTGGCGACAGAGGTGCTGGATAAGCGACTGCCCCGGGGTGTCTGCCTCAATGTCAACGTACCGGCGGGTGAAATAAAGGGAGTTAGGATGACTACCCAAACCGAGGGTAAGTGGGTGAACGAATACCAGCGATCGAAGGATGGTGCTGGAAGAGATGTATACTGGATGACCGGTAACTTCGAGAACTGGCAGGCTGACAACGAGGACAACGATGAGTGGGCTCTGGCCAGGGGGTATGCAGCCGTGGTACCGGTAAAAATTGACATGACGGCCTATGACTTCCTGCCTGAACTCAAAACTTGGAACGTTTAGCTTACAGCGAATAATATGAAATACTACATCATAGCAGGAGAAGCATCTGGCGATCTGCATGCATCGAACCTGATGCGATCGCTTCGGGAACTTGACGTGGAAGCGGAATTCCGTTTCTTCGGTGGTGACCTGATGGAACAAGCCGGGGGAACGCTGGTGAAGCATTACCGCGAGATGGCCTATATGGGGCTGATCCCTGTGGTGCTGCATGCAGGCACCATCCTGCGCAACCTATCCTTCTGCAAGAGCGATATCGCCTCCTATCGTCCCGATGCGGTGGTCCTGGTGGACTATCCCGGTTTTAATCTGAAGATAGCGAAGTATGTGAAACTTGAGCTTAAGATCCCGGTCTTTTATTATATATCCCCCAAAGTGTGGGCCTGGAAGGAATACCGGGTGAATGCGTTTAAGAAATATGTGGATGAGATGCTCAGCATACTCCCTTTCGAGGTCGATTTCTTTAGGAAACATCACTACCCGGTGCATTATGTGGGCAACCCCACAGTCGATGCAATTGCACAGCGTGACCATCAGGAGGAGACATTCCGTCAGTTTGCGGAAGAAAACGGACTGGAAGAGAAACCTGTGATCGCGCTGCTTGCCGGCAGTCGTCAGCAGGAGATTCGCATCAACCTTCCCTCTATGCTGGAAGCGGTGAAAGGGTTTGCTGACGGCTACCAGTTCATCGTGGCGGGTGCTCCAGGTATCGACCCCTCATTCTATAAAGCCTACGAGACAGGTTTCCCGCAGGTGAAGGTGCTCTTCGGACAAACCTATCGCATCCTGGCACAGTCGGAGGTTGCGTTGGTCACCTCCGGCACTGCAACCCTCGAGACAGCGCTGCTCAATGTACCGCAGGTGGTCTGCTACAAGACCTCTTTGCCGCACCTCACTTACTGGGGCTTTAAACATCTGCTGCATACACCTTATATCTCGTTGGTCAACCTGATTTGTGGACGTGAGGTGGTGAAGGAGCTATTCGCCAAGTTCTTCACCGTGGAAAATATCCGCAGGGAGCTTCATCAGCTCCTCCATGTGCAGAGCTATCGTAACAACATACTTTTGAGCTACAGGGAGCTACAGGAGAGGTTGGGAGAGCCGGGAGCCTCCATGAGTGCTGCCTTGGTGATCCACCAACGTCTCCATTCCTGAGAGCGTTGTCCTTGCTTTTTCTTCGCCGATTCCATCTTTTTTTGAAATAAAGGAAGTGAAGTGTTCATTCTTTCGCTTTTTTCCTTTTCTTTGTATCTCTCTTAAATCAGAACATATGAAGGTAGGTATTCTCACTTCGGGCGGCGATGCCCCCGGCATCAACGCCACCATCCGGGGCGTCGGTAAAACAGCGATCAACAATTATGACATGCAAGTGATCGGTATCCAGAATGGTTTTTCCGGGTTGCTCTACAAGGATATCGTTGAACTCACCGATCAGTCTCTCTCCGGGATCCTTAACCTTGGTGGCACCATCCTGGGTACTGCCCGCGAGAAAGTGTTCCGGAAGATGATCAATTCACCCGACGAGAAGGACCGTGAACAGATCAAGAATGCCTACCATGAGCTGGAACTCGACTGCCTGGTATGCATCGGCGGTAACGGCACGCAGCGAACCACCTGGATGCTTTCCGAACTGGGCCTGAACGTGGTGGGGGTGCCAAAGACCATCGACAATGATATTTACGGAACCGATGTCACCTTCGGCTTCGATACCGCGGTCAACATCGCCACCGATGCAATTGACCGGCTTCACTCCACCGCCAGTTCACACCGCCGTGTGATGGTGATCGAGCTGATGGGTCACCATGCGGGATGGATCACCCTCTACGCCGGGATGGCAGGGGGGGCCGATATCATCCTGCTGCCCGAGCTGGGGTTCAACATGAAGGTGGTGATCGACAAGATCAAGAAACGTATGGAGATGGGGAAAGCATACTCCATCGTGGCTGTAGCCGAAGGCATTGAGGTGCCTTCCAACGAGAAGCCCGGTTTTTACTTTGCCCGGGAGATACAGGAACAGACTGGATTTGAAACAAGAGAAACCGTATTGGGTTATATCCAGCGTGGTGGTTCACCATCACCTTACGATCGCAACCTGGGCACCCTGCTGGGGGGGCATGCCGCACAGCTCATTCATGAGGGACGCTTTGGACGGATGGTGGCCAAGCTGGGCAACCGGATCTCCGATGTGCCGCTTGAGGAGGTGGCGGGGAAACTGAGCCTGGTAACGCCCGACACCGATCTGGTGGTACAGGGCAAACGGATGGGGATCTCCTTCGGGATATGGTAACAAAAGAAAAGGCACCGGAAGGTGCCTTTTCTTTTATCATTGTGCTGTGATTCTCTATTCTTCCTGGTTGCCTGAGCCACCGGAAGATTCAGGTTCAGTTTCCTTCAGCAGCACTTCCTGCAGTTCGTTGCTCTCCCGCAGTTTTTTGATGGCGATCTTGGCAGCCATCTGGTGTGACTCCTTCTTCGAATAACCTTTTCCGGAGCCGACCTCAACCCCTGCTACCCGGGCACAGGAAAAGAATACCGGGTTGTTCTGCCCATCGTACGATGATTCTGTCACCTCGAACGACACCTCCACCTTGTTCTTCTGTCCCCACTCAATGAGCCGCGACTTAAAGTCCACCTCGCTCTTGAGCACTTTATCCATGTTGATGTGCTGCTTGATCAACGTCTCATAAACAAAATGCTTTGCCACGCGATAGCCCTGATCCAGGTAGATGGCACCGATGAGTGCTTCCAGTGCGTCACCGTAGATATTCGTGTTGTGGGCAAGGTTGCGGGTGGAGGAGACAATCAGCTTGTCGAGACCCAGCTCGATGGCAATCTTGTTGAGGGTTTCACGCTGCACGATGCGTGAACGGGTACTGGTGAGAAATCCCTCTTTCTTGTGGTCGAACTGCTTGTAAAGGATATCGGCCACGATGGCATCGAGGATGGCATCGCCCAGGAACTCGAGCCGCTCGTTGTTCACCCACTTCCCTTTTTTTGAACGGACGGATGAGGAGCGGTGTGTCATGGCTTCCCGGTAGAGATCAATCCAGTCGGGATAGAATCCCAGTACCTTGTAAAACGAAAGATAAGGCTCCTTACCCTTGTGCGGGAGAGCCTTTACTCTTTTGACAAATCTTCTTAACACACTACTGGTTGTATTGCTTGAGAATTACACTTGCGTTGTGTCCTCCAAAGCCAAAAGTGTTCGATAACGCAGCTCTTATCTCTCTTTTTTGAGCTTTGTTGAATGTGAAATTTAACCGGTAATCAATCTCCGGGTCCTCATCCCCCTCGGTGAAGTTGATGGTGGGGGGGACTACCTGATCGCGGATGGCCAGGATGGAGAGCATCGCCTCCAAGGCTCCCGCTCCACCGAGAAGGTGGCCGGTCATCGACTTCGTAGAGCTGATGTTCAGCTTATAGCTGTGCTCACCAAAAACATCGAGAATCGCTTTAGATTCTGATATATCACCCACCGGCGTGGCTGTTCCATGTACATTGATGTAGTCGATCTGGTCGGGAGTCATCCCGGCATCCTCCAGCGCGTTGCGCATCACCAGTTTCGCACCCAGCCCGTCGGGATGGGAGGCGGTGAGGTGATAGGCATCGGCCGACATGCCACCGCCAGCTACCTCTGCGTAGATGGTGGCACCCCGTGCGATGGCGTGTTCCAACTCCTCCAGGATGAGTGCCGTTCCCCCTTCACCCATAACAAACCCGTCGCGGCTGGCGCTGAAGGGGCGTGAAGCGGTGAGGGGATCGTCATTGCGTGTGGAGATGGCATGCATCGCGTTGAAACCACCCACAGCTGAGGGGCTGATGGTCGCTTCGGCACCACCGGTGACGATGGCGTTTGCTTTCCCGAGGCGTATCAGGTTGAACGCGTCTACGATGGCGTTGGTGGAAGAGGCACAAGCCGAAACGGTCGCGTAGTTGGGTCCTCTCAGTCCATAAATCATAGAGATATGCCCTGCAGCGATATCCGCTATCATTTTCGGAATGAAAAAGGGATTGAACTTGGGCCCTCTCTCCTTGTTGGTGAAATATTCACCCACCTCATCTTCAAACGTCTTGATGCCGCCGATCCCGGCAGAAAAAATCACTCCGATGCGGTCCAGGTTCTCCTTCTCCAGGTCCAGTCCGGAATCGCCCATTGCATCCTTGGCAGCCTTGATGGCCAGCTGTGAATAACGGTCGTACTTTCTGATCTCTTTGCGGTCAAAGTGATCAGCCGGGTTGAAATCCTTCACTTCGCAGGCGAACTGCGTCTTGAAAAGGGATGCATCGAAATGAGTAATAGGCCCGGCACCGCTCTTACCTGCCAGGGCGTTCTCCCAAGTGGTCTGAACGTCTTTCCCCAGCGGTGTAATCGCTCCCAGGCCTGTTACTACAACTCTCTTTAACTCCATGTAGGGACGGATTATTTTGCGTGTTGTTCTACGTAGGCAACAGCATCTCCCACTGAAGAGATCTTTTCAGCCTGATCATCCGGGATAGAGATGTTGAATTCCTTCTCGAATTCCATAATCAGCTCTACCGTGTCAAGAGAATCAGCGCCCAGGTCATTGGTGAAGCTGGCGGTTTCTGTTACTTCAGATTCTTCTACACCCAGTTTGTCAACAATGATCGATTTCACTCTTTGTGCTACTTCAGACATAACTTTCGATATTAATTAATAAATAAAATATTATTCTTACATTTGCGCTTGCAAAGTAACGCATTTTTTCTCTAATTGTGCAAACAATTGTCGATTAAATTCAATAAAAATGCACAAAATAGCCATGTTTGTGCAATAATTTACCTCTTTTTATGGTTTTACTGGCCCTTTTTGCTTCGGGTAGCGGCAGCAATGCCGAGCAGATTGCCCGCTACTTTCACCAGCGTGACGACGTGAAAATCGCACTGATTCTCTCCAACAAGGCAGATGCCCCTGTGCATGCACGTGCACGTAGGTTGGGAATCCCCTCTGTAACATGCAGCAAAAAGGCATTTGACAATGGAAATGAGGTGCTCGATCTGCTCAGGCAACATCATGTTGATTTCATCGTACTGGCTGGGTTTCTGCTGAAGGTGTCGCAGCCCTTGCTGGATGCCTATCCCCGGCGCATCGTCAACATCCACCCGGCGTTGCTGCCCCTCTATGGTGGCAAGGGAATGTATGGCGACCGGGTACACCGTGCGGTGGTAGAGGCCGGTGACAGCGAGTCGGGAATCACCATCCATTATGTGAATGAGCACTATGATGAGGGGGATATCATCTTCCAGGCGCGCTGTGAACTGTTGCCGGGTGACACACCCGAAGAGGTGGCCCGTAAGGTGCATGCGCTGGAATATGCCCATTTCCCGGAGGTGATCGATTCGCTGGTGAAAAAATTGAACAACTGAATCAGCCATATCATAAATAATTGTATCTTTGCAGTTCCATTCGCGGCCGTGGCGTAATTGGTAGCCGCGCCAGACTTAGGATCTGGTGCCGAGAGGCGTGGGGGTTCGAGTCCCTTCGGCCGCACAGTGAAACTCCTTTCAGGAAAAACTGAAGGGAGTTTTTTTCGTTTATCATCTTCAGTTTTTCCTTTGTGATTGAAGCTTCTACACTTTTATTACTATAAAATGGAACAATCAGGTTCTTTGTATAAACGTGAGTTCGGGATAACATATTATCCCCAAATGGTTAATTGACTTGACTTTTCCACTTCAAATTTGATTGAAGGCTTTTTGGGAAAGAAACAATATGCCACCAATGCAGCAATTATGTTCATGATGAAATTATGTGTGGAACGATGCCTTGAATGTTCTATCTGGCAGATATTCTTCAGTTCATCATTGATGGACTCAATTACAGATCTTTTGCGTAAGAGAATCTTGTCGCGGAATGACATCAGGGAATTTTTCATATTTGAGCGTATACCGGTCACTAAATGAACACCCTGGTCAAACAGCATCTCGAAGAGCTTTGTGCTGATGTAACCCTTGTCTGCATATAGTTTACCGAAAAGATCTTTGGTAAGAACATTGATTACGTCAGGGTTTCTATCGTCGACATTGCCTTTTGTGAGAGAGAAATTCAGCAATTCACCCTTTTCGTTACAGACCAGATGAAGCTTGAATCCAAAAAACCAGCCCATCGTACTTTTCCCTCTTTGTGCCAGATCCCTGAATACTTTATTCGAGTGTATACGCTTGTTATGACATACTTTAATGGGAGTGCTATCCACATATGTAATGCCTGTGCATTCACCAAATCCAAAGAGTTTGAGCAAGAGCATGAAAGGTACAATCACCCTGGGTTGCAACTCGACAAAACGGTTGTAGGAAACGGCATTTGGAAAATAGCTCTTCATGTGTTTGCAAATATAAAACAGGTAATAATTCTTGAAATTATGGAAGGTTCCGCAGTGGAAACAGACCATCACGGCAATAATCTCGCTCTGGGACATTTGCGTTTTCCTGTTTCTCCTTTTAGTTGTACCCCCGGCTTGAAGTTGATGATTCTGAATTTCATTCTCATATTCTGCACAAAAATCGTCGGCAATACAAAATATTTCAATAACTTTGTCTGTTGTGATCATAGGGCTGATGTTTGTTATTTGTTTGATTATCAGCTATAAATATACAAATAATCTCCCTATATCACAACTTTTTTTATGCTTTTCTTATCCCGAACTCACGTTATAAGGTAAAATCACTAACTTGCGGAATCAAATTCTTTAATATTCTGAAAAACATCCATGCCAGGATCAATTTATACCAATAAGCTCTAAAAAAAACATGAAAATATGAAGCGTACATTTTTTACTTTATGGTTGATTTTCTTGACGATCTTTTGCTTTGCACAACCCCCAAGGATGCCGCAGAGTAAGGTTGAAACGAAAACCATTCAGAGCAAGGTGCTGAACGCCGAACGTGAGTATACCATTTACCTCCCCCTCACCTACGGTCAGGATCCGGACAAAAAATATCCCATTCTTTACCTTCTTCACGGGATGAACGATACCAACAAGGGGTGGTATGAGCGTGGACACGTCAAAGATGTGGCAGACCAACTCATCGCCTCCGGAGAGGCGGTTGAGATGATCATCGTGACCCCAAACGCAGGTGGTAACATCTACGAGGGGGCATGGAACGGCTACTTCGACATGCCGAGTTGGGCATACGAAACTTTCTTTTTCACTGAATTCCTGCCCTATATTGAATCTACTTACAGGGTCATCGGAAACAAAGAAAACCGCGCGGTAGCCGGGTTGTCGATGGGTGGCGGTGGTGCCACGGTATATGGGCAGAAGCATCCTGAACTGTTCAACGCGGTATATGCGATGAGTGCCCTGATGGATATCCCTCAGCGTGATGCAGCTCCTTCACAGCGCCCCGATGACAAGATGGCAATCCTCACGAAATCGGTTCAGGAGAACAGTGCCGTACGCTTTGTGACTGAGGCTGATGAAGAACGCATCAAAACACTGCGTTCGGTGAACTGGTTTGTAGATTGTGGGGACGATGATTTTCTGCTCGACCGCAACATAGAGCTCACTCAGGCCATGCGCCAAAAACAGATCAGGCATGAGTTCCGGGTACGTGACGGTGGACATACCTGGGAGTACTGGCATTCTGCCTTGTACAACTGTCTGCGATACCTCTCCCGCAATTTCAGGAAGTAAATAATAACAATAATAAAAGTCTGTTCAAATGAAACGATTGACGATTCTGGCATTGGCCTTGTTTGTTACTGCGATTACTTTCGCACAGCAAGCACTATGGGGTGGCTCACAAATTGTGTCCCCCGAGATACATGATGATCACACCGTAACGTTCCGCCTAAGAGCACCCAAGGCGGTGAAGGTGGAGGTGACCGGTGATTTCCTGGCACCCCAACAGTTGGAAACCCCTTACGGTAAATTCGATGCCCCGGGAACTGCCCAGCTCAAAGAGGGCGAAGGCGGCGTGTGGGAGTACACCACTCCTGAACCACTGGCGTCTGAACTTTACAACTATTCATTTGTAGTGGATGGCCAACGCATGAATGACCCCTCCAATGTAGCCATGGTTCGCGATGTCGCCTCGATCACAAATCTGTTCATCATCCCCGGCCATCCAGGTGATCTCTACAGCGTGAACGATGTACCTCACGGAACGGTTGCACGTCGATGGTACCACAGCCCCACGCTGAAGGAGCAACGACGCATCACCATCTACACTCCACCCGGCTATGAGAGCGGAAAGCAGTCCTATCCTGTTTTTTATCTGTTGCACGGATCGGGTGGCGACGAAGAGGCGTGGATCGCGCTGGGACGCACCGCCCAGATCCTTGACAACCTGATCGCACAGGGGAAAGCCAACCCAATGATCGTTGTGATGCCCAATGGCCATACGCAGAATGCAGCGGCACCGGGAGAATCCAGCCGCGATTATATTCCCGCTATGGGAGGTGGTCCCCGCAAGGCTGTAGCCGGCATGGAGGAGAGCTTTGGTGACATCATGAAGTTCGTTGAGAGCAACTACCGGGTGAAGAAAGGGAAAACCAATCGTGCTGTCGCCGGCTTATCGATGGGAGGCATGCATTCTGCTGCCATCTCTGCCCGGTATCCCAATACTTTCGATTACGTGGGTGTTTTCTCTGCACCTCCCATTGCTGCGCTGATGGCACGTGACAACGTTGATGCTGCTAAAGCTACTGAAGAGTTCGTTGAAAAACTGAAGGATCAGCAGATGAACGGCTTCAAGCTTTACTGGATTGCCTGCGGAGACACCGACTTCCTCTATCAAAGTGTGATCGACAGCATGAAGAAGATGGATGAGATCGGTTTCAACTACACCTATCGTGAGAGCGGTGAAGGTCATATCTGGAAGAACTGGCGCATCTATCTCTCAGAGTTTGCACCCATGTTGTTCAAATAGGATCATGTTGTAAGAGGATATTTATCTAGGCGATCGCTATTTCGATGCCTTCCGGAATGAAATCTTCTCTCCTTATGGTTATGAACAGCGTATTGTCGTGATCTTTTTACTTTTAGTGTAAACCTATTAATGGACTGGCAAGACATCGGTTTGTAACCTTTCATTGAGATCGTCTCATAACACCACATGAGACGACCATTTTTTTGTTTTTACATTGCTTTTAGTGTGATTCTTTTTTAGGAATTGAGAAGGACGAGACAGGGTTCTCAGTGCCTCTAGCCTTATTGCACCCTTATTGCACCCTTATATCCACTACGATAATTATGGGAGTGGATATAAGGATACTATTAACTTAGAATATAAGAAGAGCCTTCAAAAACAGGCGAATCGCATTTTCAGGATGTGACACATTGCACAAAAAAAAGAGACTGCCTCTGTTTTGAGACAGTCTCAATGAAGGGATAATCAAGATATTCTTTGTTTTCAATCATAAATATTTTGATAAAAGCATATGTTTGGACTATATTTGTCATTGCATCATCATATCAATATATGATGGTGCGAGACAACAATACCTGATGCAAATCTTTGGAAAGCGTGAGAAAAACACTTCTTCAACAATGTAACAAATCGAATATGAAGAACATAACAGTACTGTTGATGTTTTCACTGCTCTCTGTACCTCTTTTCTCTCAACGCACACAAAAGCCGGTGCTGCATGGGAAGCACTGGATGGCCATCACCGGTAAACCGCAGGGTGCTCAGGCGGGAGCCATGATCTTCCAACAGGGAGGCAATGCGGTGGATGCCGCCTGTGCCATGCTGGGGGCCACCTGTACCCTGTGGGACGTGCTGAGCTGGGGTGGTGAAACACAGGCGCTGATCTACAACCCCCACACGAAAAAGGTGATCGCCATCAATGCACTGGGAGTTGCTCCAACGGGAGCCACGGCGGAATATTTCAAAAGCCTCGGATATGATTTTCCACCCGAATATGGTCCCCTGGCGGCGGTTACCCCCGGCACGGTCGGTGGGTTATGCCTGATGCTGGCACGTTACGGCACCATGAGCCTGGAGCAGGTGCTGGCACCCTCGCTGGAGCTGGCTGCGGGCTTCCCGGTCGACATTCCCCTGGCCAGCAGCCTGGCACGCAACAAGGAGATGCTGAAGCAATGGCCCTACAGCCGCGATCTCTTCGTCACCCGTCCCGGTGAGGAGCAGGAGACCCCGGTGGCGGGGGAACTCTTCGTGCAGGAGGAGTTGCTGGCGACACTGCAGAAGCTGGTGGAGGCGGAACAAATGGCGTTGCAGGCCGGCAAGAGTCGCGAGCAGGCGATTTGGGCAGCCTACGACCGATTTTACAAGGGTGATATCGCCGTTGAGTTTGTCCGTGGTGTACAGGAACAGGGAGGCCTGATCACGATGGGCGACCTGGCAGGGTGGCAACCTCAGGAGGAAGAGCCGCTGCATGTGAATTACAAGGGAATAGACCTCTACAAGCTGCAGCCCTGGTCGCAGGGACCGGCACTGCTGCAGAGCCTCAACATCCTGGAACATTTCGACCTGAAAGCGTTGGGATACAACTCACCGCAATACATCCATACCCTTTACCAGGCGATGAACATGGCTTTTGCCGACCGCGACTTTTACTACGGTGACCCCGCCTTTCATCCTGACATCCCCATCAAGGGGCTACTGGATAAGGGATATGCCCGTCAGCGGGCATCGGAGATACTGCCGGACAGGAACAACCCTTCGGTGGGCCCCGGCGATCCCTATCCTTTTGAGGGAAAGAAAAACCCCTACCTGAAACAGTTGAAAGAACGCGGTTTCGACATCGATCCTGATGGTAAACGCGATTTCGTGCCGCTACACGATGCGATTACCTCTGTTGAAAGAGATTTGAGGAGGGATGATCTTGCAGGTGATGCTGCCGGGATGGGTGTTGCAAGCGGATTCAAATTTTCACCTGAAGAAGCTGTCGACTCCCTTTATATGGACCGTCTCTGGCGCGGAACCACCACCATTCAGGCAGCCGACGCCGAGGGATGGGTGGTCTCAGTCACCCCCTCTGGCGGATGGATCCCCGCCTGCATCGCCGGCAACACCGGCGTGGGAATGAGTCAGCGGCTGCAGAGCTTCGTGCTGGATGAAGCGCTCAACCCCTTCAACGTGGTGGAGCCGGGAAAGAGACCCAGGGTGACGCTCACCCCCTCGCTGGCACTGAAGGAGGGGGAGCCGTTCCTCTCTTTCGCGGTGCAGGGAGGCGACACACAGGAACAAAACCAACTGCAGCTCTTCCTGAATATGGTGGAGTTCGGTATGAACGTGCAGCAAGCGAGCGAGGCGGCCAACATCAACACCAACCAGCTTTGGCTCTCGCTGGGCGGAACAAAAACAGGGGAGCGTGCACCGCGGCCCGGAGAGCTGCTGTTGAATGCCAGCACGCCCGACAGCGTGCGACAGAAACTGACCGGCATGGGCTACACCCTTCATTTCTCCGACCGCACCAGCGGACCCCTCAATGCCATCTGGTTCGACCGCGATCAGGGCACCTTCTGGGGCGGCAGCAGCAACTATGGGGAAGACTACGGCATTGGATGGTAACACCAATGTGGCGGGATTGATTTTTTTTTTAATTTTGTAGAGATATCAAAATACCCTGAACCTCACTTTCACAAAACAAGACGGCCATGCTTGAAAAAATTATTGAATTCAGCATCCGGAGTAAATTGATCGTTATTCTCTTTACCCTCACTGTGGCTGCTTTCGGGATCTATGCAGTGCTCAACATCCCCGTGGGAGCGGTGCCCGACATCACCAACAACCAGGTGCAGGTGATCACCACCTCCGGCAATCTCTCCACGCAGGAGATCGAGCAGTATATCACTACACCGGTGGAGATGGAGATGGCCAACCTGCCGGGCGTGCAGGAGATACGATCCGTTTCCAAGTTCGGCATCTCGCTGGTGACCATCGTCTTCGATGAGTCCATGGGGGCCTACCTGCCGCGGCAGCTGATTGCCGAGAAGATAAAGAGTGCCGCTGCCAATATCCCCGAGGGATTTGGTACACCCGAAATGGGGCCAATCACTACAGGACTGGGTGAGATCTATCAGTACACGCTCGATGTGGAAGAGGGGTTTGAGGATCATTACAGTGCTACCGATCTGCGCACCATTCAGGACTGGGTGGTGAGACGACGACTCTCCGGCATCCCCGGGGTGGTGGAAATCAACAGCTGGGGCGGTTACCTGAAACAATACGAGGTGTCGGTCGATCCCACAAGACTGATAGCCACAGGTGTCACGCTGATGGAGCTCTTCAACGCCCTGGAGGCGAACAACAGCATATCGGGCGGATCCTATATTGAGAAAACCAACCAGAGTTACTTCATCAGGGGTGATGGGCAGGTGCGCTCGATAGAGGATATTGAGCAAATCGTGGTGAAGAACGAGGGCAGTGTCCCCATCCTGATTGGGCAGATAGCTTCGGTGCGCTTCGGGCATGCCAACCGGTATGGTGCCATCACGGCCAACGGGGAGGGAGAGACCATTCTGGGGCAGGTGATGATGCTCAAGGATGCGGACTCGAAAAAGGTGATCAACGAAGTGAGGAAGCGTGTGGAGGAGATAGGCCACAACCTGCCTGAGGGGATCACGATCAACCCCATTGTCGACAGAAGCGAACTGGTGGCGAAGACCTCCCTGACCGTGGTGGAGAACCTGCTGCTGGGTGCCTTTATCGTCATGCTTACCGTACTGCTCCTGCTGGGCAACATCCGCTCAGCGCTGGTCATCACTTCCATCATCCCGCTGGCTTTACTCTTTACCATCTCCATGATGTATATCTTCGGTATCGATGCCAACCTGATGAGCCTGGGCGCCCTCGACTTCGGGATCATCATCGACGGGGCGGTCATCATTGCAGAATACATCGTGCTGCAGATCTCGGTACGCCGTGTTGAACTGGAAGGCAGTAGCGGTGATGAGCGCAGGGGTGTCATGGATTCTATCGCTTACGCCGGTGCCGCGAAGATGATGAAGTCGGCAATCTTCGGTCAGGTCATCATCCTCATTGTCTTCATCCCGGTGCTCTCCCTGAGTGGTGTGGAGGGTAAGATGTTCAAGCCGATGGCACTCTCCTTCTGTTTTGCCATCATCGGGGCAATGATCATGGGACTCACCTGGCTCCCGGTGGCTTCCTCTCTCTTTTTGCGACCGGTACGCCCCGGCAGGCGTAATCTCTCCGACAGGTTTATGGAACTAGCCCACCGCGCCTACACGCCGGTGATAAGCTGGGCCACCAACCACAAGAGAACGGTGCTTGGGGCGGCACTGCTCTCACTGCTGCTCACCCTCTTCCTCTTCACCCGCATAGGGGGCGAGTTTGTGCCCACGCTCGACGAGGGTGACTTTGTGATACAGCCTGTGTTGAAGACAGGTACCTCTCTCTCCAAAACCATTGAACTGACCACCCGGATGGAGCAGATCCTGACCCGTGAGTTCCCCGAGGTGGATAAAATTGTTAGCCGCATTGGTGCCGCCGAGGTGCCCACCGACCCGATGTCGATGGAGGAGATCGATATGATCATCAAGCTGAAACCACGTAAGAGCTGGACCAGTGCCAGCAGCAAGGAGGAGCTGGCCGACAGGTTCAAAGAAGCGCTCAGCGTCATCCCGGGCATCGAGTATGAGTTCACGCAGCCCATCGAAATGCGCTTCAACGAACTGATTACCGGTGTCCGTTCCGATATCGCGGTAAAGATATTTGGTGACGACCTGGACTATATAGACCGCAAGGCAAATGAGATCAAGACACTGATCGAAGAGATCCCCGGTGCAGGTGATGTGATCCTGGAGAAGACCGCCGGTCTGCCTCAGATAAAAATAGACTATGACCGTGCTAAAATCGCCTATTACGGGGTGGATATCCGCACGCTGAACAGCTACCTCGCTGCTGCCTTTGGCGGCGAAGCGGCGGGCGTGGTCTTCGAGGGGGAGAGGCGGTTCGACCTTGTGGTCCGTTTCGACACGCTCCACCGCAGGGATATCGATGACATCGTTCGGTTGAATGTGCCCCTCCCGAATGGTCAGCAAATCCCTCTGTCAGAGTTGGCCGATATTCAGTATGCGGAGGGGCCTGCCAGAATCTCGAGAGAGAACACGCACCGAAGGGTGGTGGTCAGCGTCAACGTGCGAAACAGAGACCTACAGTCGGTGGTGAATGATATACAGACGGTGATTGAAGAGCAGGTAACCCTGCGGCCGGGCGTCTACATCACTTACGGAGGCCAGTTTGAGAATCTCCAGAATGCAACAAGACGATTGATGGTGGCTGTCCCGGTGGCCCTGCTGCTGATCTTTATCTTCCTGCACTTTGCCTTTAAATCGCTGAAAGATGCCGTGATGATCTTCACCGCCATACCCCTTGCAACGGTGGGTGGGGTGTTTCTGCTCTGGTTGCGCGGGATGCCTTTCAGCGTGTCGGCAGGAATCGGCTTCATCGCCCTGTTCGGAATTGCCGTGTTGAACGGGATCGTGCTGATTGAACATCTGAAAGAGCTGAGAGAGGAGGGGGGTATGTCGTTGCGCGAGCTGGTAATCCGTGGCACCAAAGACCGGTTGCGCCCGGTCATGTTAACTGCCGGGGCGGCTGCGATGGGCTTCTTGCCGATGGCCCTCTCCACGGGTGCCGGGGCTGAGGTACAACGGCCGCTTGCGACCGTTGTCATCGGAGGGCTTTTCACCTCCACCATGCTGACGCTGATCGCCTTGCCGCTGATGTTCGAGATCTTCTCCAATGTCAGTGGGGTGAAGTTCTTCCCGTTCCGCCTGATCCGCAAAAAAACAATTACCCTGCTGCTGTTGCTGTTGCTCCCTCTTGCAGGCATCACCGCGCAGGAGAGTGGAGGGGAGAATGAGATTACCCTCGATGAGGCGATTGCCATTGCCCTCCGTCACAACAAATCAGTGAAAGCCTATGCGCTGCAGTCTGAAGCGCTGGAGGTGCTGACCGGATCGGTAGAGGCTTTCGACAAGACAACCCTGACCTACGGTACCGACCAGAACAACATCGCCCTGAACAACTATCCCCTTCATGTGGTGGGGGTGTCGCAGAACTTCCTTTTTCCTTCCCTCTACAGGGCCGAACGGGAGGTGAAACGGGTGGAACGGAATCTCTCAGTTGATGAGCTCTCTATCCGGCAGGAGGAGCTGATCAGGGAGGTTTCCATGGGATACCTCGGTTTGCAGGTGCTGCAGGAGAAGAAGAGGATCTATGCCGGCATCGACAGTCTCTACAGGGAGATTTTCCGGGGTGCAACCCTCAAAAACCGTTCCGGTATGATCAGCAACCTGGATTTGCTTAACATCAGCGCCAGACAACAGCAACTCGATCAACAGCTGCGGGGGCTGGATTACCAGCTTGATGATGCCCTGCAGCAACTCAGGCGGCTGATGGGGACCGACACCCTGTTCGTGGTCTCCCCGGAGATACAGGAGCTGCCTCTCACCCACAGGGAGGTGGAATCAACCCCTTTCTATCGCTGGTTACTCAACAGGGAAGCGCTCAGCAGGGCCAATGTGGGTGTGGAGCAGAAGAAGCTGTTGCCCGATATCTCACTAAACTATTTCCTGGGAACCAATTTTCACGACCACTCCCGTTATTACCACGGATTTGAAGCCGGCATCTCCATCCCTCTCTTTTTCGGCCCACAGAGGTCCAAGATCAAAGCTTCCCGGATCACAGCCGATGCAACACGCAATTTCACGGAATATGAGATCAGGCGGATGAGGGATAAACAAAAGGAATTGATGAATGCCCATCTGAAATTCCGTGATCGGCTTGACTACTACAACGAGGAGGGAAGTCGCCTCTACGATGAAATAACACGCACTGCCCGCCTCAGTTTTGATGCCGGCGAGATCGATTTCTTCCGGTTTACTGCAAGCATGGAGACTGCGCTGCAGATCAAACTGGAATACCTGGACAACCTGCAGGATTACAACCGTGTAACACTAATGTTGAATTATCTGTCTGAACAATGAAAACAACGACATCTTTTTTATCTCTTTTTTGCATAGGGCTTATTCTGCTCACTGCCTGTGTCACGCAGAAGGAGCCGGACAGAGAGGACCCGGGGAGGGTGGTAATCACCGACCAGCAGTTTGCCAGTGACCGGATGCAACTCGGGCAGGCTGATACAATCCTGTTCGAAAAGATTGTCAAATGCAATGGAGAAGTGGTACCTTTGCCTGAAGGGATGGCAGTAATAAGTGCTCCGGTGGGAGGAATCATTCAACGTATCTCCTGCAGGAGCGGTCAGTCGGTGAAAAAAGGTCAACCGTTGCTGGAGATCGGGGGGAATGAAGTGATCGATATCCAGACACAGTTTGCCGAGGCTGCTGCTCAATACAGACGGTTGCAGATCGAACATCAGCGACTTCAGTCGCTTTATGAGGAGCAGGTCACCTCCGAAAAGGAGTTCATGCTGGCTGACAGTGAGTTTAAGCGGTCACAGGTGCAATATCGTGGATTGAAAATGAAGATGGAGGCGATGGGGCTCCAGGCCGATAAGATTGAAGGTGGCACATTGTATGAATCCTACCAGATCGTCTCCCCCGTCACCGGAAACATTTCTTCGATGGGGGTTCACCTTGGCAGCTACATGGAGCCACAGAGCGAGCTGCTCGAAATAGTTGATCCGGGTAGGCTGCAGTTGAAGCTCTCACTATTTGCTTCCACTGTTGCCTCACTGCAGCGCGGTCAGGTCGTTCGTTATCGAACCGCTCATTCTGATGAGGTGTACGGGGCGGTGATTCACGCCATCGGGGTTGCCGTTGATGCAGAGACAAAAGCTGTTTCCTGTTATGCCTCGCTTACCGAACCCACACCGGTGAATCCGGTGGCCAACGAGTTTGTGCAAGCCGAAGTGATTGCTGCGAGTGAGACGGTTGCCGCACTGCCCGACGAGGCGCTCCTTCAGACCGAGGCCGGTTACGTGGTGCTGGCACTGGAGAAACAGGAGGAGGGCCGCTATCTGTTTCAACCGGTGGAGGTATCGGTCGGGAGGCGACAGGGTGGATTCACGGAGATTCTCTCGGGCCTCACCCATCGGCAGATTCTCACAAAGGGAGCATACAACATTCATCTGGAATAAAAATATAAAAATAGGCAATAGTATGGGAAAAACAATCATCGCACTGCTGCAGGAGACAGTGGAGAAATATGGAGAGCGCTCTTTCCTTTATGAAGCGCGCAACGGGACAGATTACACATCACTTACCTTCAGGGAAGTACAGGAACAATCGATCCGCTTCGCGGCGGGCCTGATGGCATTGGGCCTCGGTGCAGGTGAGCGGGTGTCGCTCATCTCGGAGGGGAAGAACAACTGGGTGCTGGGTGAACTGGGTGTGCTCCACGCCGGGGCTGTCTGCGTGCCGCTCTCGGTGAAGCTGGAGACGGTGCAGGACATCACTTTCCGTGTCAACCACTCCGACTCGGTGATGGTGCTGGCTTCCGACCAGCAGATCGCGAAGCTGCGGCCCATGAAGGAGCTGTTCACCACGGTGAAACGCTACATCCTGCTCGATCCGGTCGATGAGGTTGCGGACGATGAGATCTATTTCGACAAGGTACTGGAATTGGGCGATGCCCTGCTCACCGCCGACAGGAAACAGGTGGAGGAAAGGATGGCCGCGGTAGAGCCCGACAGCCTCGCCAACATCTCCTACACCTCCGGCACCACGGCCAACCCCAAGGGGATCATGCTGTCGCACGACAATTATGTCTGCAATGTGGAGCAGGCGGTGGACCACCTCAACGGCATCCCTTCTTATTTCCGTACGTTACTGATCCTGCCGTGGGATCACTCCTTCGGACATACAGCCGGCATCTATGCCTTCATGAAATGCGGTGCCGCCATCGCCTCGGTGGCAGCCGGCAAGAGTGCCATGGAGATACTGCGCAACGTGCCCAAGAGCATGAAGGCGATCAACCCCCACCTGCTGATGAGCGTGCCGGCGCTGGCCTCCAACTTCCGGAAGAACATCGAGGCGGGGATCGAGAAGCAGGGCAAAACCGCCTGGCGTCTATTCCGCCAGGGACTGAAGGTGGCCTATGCCTACAACGGCGATGGGTACAACCGCGGTCGTGGCAAGCGGGCACTGCTGAAACCGCTGGTCGCCTTCTACGACAGGATGATCTTCTCGAAGATCCGACAGAGTTTCGCCAGCAACCTGGAGTACTTCATCGGAGGTGGTGCCCTGCTCGACATCGAGCTACAACGTTTCTTCTATGCCATCGGCATACCCATGTACCAGGGCTACGGCCTCTCGGAGGCATCGCCCATCATCTCCGCCAACTCTGCGCAGGCCCATAAGCTGGGCTCCTCGGGCAAAACCATGCCGCGCATGAAGATTCGCATCGGCGACGAGGCGATGAACCCGCTGCCGGTGGGTGAGAAGGGTGAGATCCTGATCAGGGGAGGCAACGTGATGAAGGGCTACTGGAAGAATCCTGAGGCGACGGCAGAAACCATCGTCGACGGCTGGCTCCGCACCGGTGACATGGGTTACCTCGACAGCGACGACTACCTCTATGTGCTGGGACGCACCAAGTCGCTGTTGATCAGCAACGATGGCGAGAAGTTCTCACCCGAGGGGATAGAGGAGTCGATCATGGCCCAGTCGGAGTACATCGACCAGTGCGTGCTGCACAACAACCAGAGCCCCTACACCACGGCGCTGCTGACCCTCAACCGGGAGGCGCTGAAACGGCGCACCTCCGATCCGACAGAGGCGGCACGCATCATCGCCGGTGAGATCGCGGCCTATATGAAGGGTGGAAAGCACGATGGCCTTTTCCCCTACCGCTGGATTCCCTCCGCCTTCGCGGTGATCGAGGAGCCGTTTAGCGAGAAAAACGGGATGGTCAACTCCACCATGAAGATCGTGAAGCACAAGGTGTATGAGAACTATGCCGACCGGATTGCAGAACTGCATACGGCAGAAGGGAAGAAGCCCGACTCAGATAATAACCTCAACGTATTGAAGCGGTTGTTGGGATAAGAGAAGGGGTTATTGTAGCACTCGGAGGATATAAGAGGTTACGGGGGATAGGATATCTCCAATGACTGGAAATCTTGCAAAGAGGCTGTCTCATCGTATGAGATGGCCTTTTTCTGTTTATAGGTTACAGTTTGAGTAGCCCTATTTCAGGAAGAGACAACCTACCTTCTTCGTTACAAGTTCTAATCTCGTACTAATATGGTTCTAATAGATTCGAACCATATTAGAGTCAGTTACGACTGAATTGATACGCAGTAAAAAGCCATATAAGGCGAATCTTAGTGTCTGGGATGAAAAAAAGCCATCTCATTTGTATATTGAGACAGCCTCTTTGCGCATGAATTGCCAAACATAGATGAAGCAATAATAAAAAAAGTAATATTTTTTTCATGACATTTTTTAAGATTGTATTACCTGAGTACACTCATATACAAATCAAAACGGCCTTCGGTAATATGCAATACATTGTTTGCATCCTCTGTACAGGGTACTTCGAACGCAAAACGACCGCTTAAAATTTTATTCTCTAAATCCATCTTAGTGATGTAAATACCTGCAAAATCATATACCAGTACGGTACATTCTGGGTAAAGATCAAATCCACAAGATACCCTTCCACTATTGGAACCGAGCTTTGGATTTTTTATAAAAAATCCCATTCTACCCTCTTTCCCTCCCGCATAGAAATCTAAATGTATATAGTTACCGTAGTCTCTATACTCCGCCTTCATTGGAGGGAATTTATATATACCTGGTAGCTTACTTGTCGCCCACAACTCTCCGTTTACCAGGCAGCCAATGGTATTTGCTCCTTTCTGTGTTTCTGGGGGCAATTCGGTCCATTCTTTAACCTCTTTTTCGCAGGAGGTCATGCAGAACAATCCCAGAAATGACAGCAGAATGATCCATCGAATGGGTTTCATAATCACTTTTTTTAGAGGTTAAACAGATATCGCTGCACATGTTATCACACAGCTGTGGTATCCTATGGTGATGAATAGAGAAACAGGACTATGCTCCTGTGGAGGACTCTTTCTTCGGCAGATCACACATGTTGCAGCCTCCGCAGCGTGTGTGGTCTTTCTGTATGAAAAAGAAGTGGTAGATCTGTCGCAGGAGGATGATTCCCACGACGATGCCGATGATGATAACGATAAATAGCTGCAGATCCATATCTTCTAAACAATTGTATTCTTTAATTGGTTCGATAACCTTTCGTTAATCCTACACGAACAGGCTCCCCACCTGGAAGACCAGGAAGGCGACAAGCCAGGCCAGGCCGGTGGAGTAGAAGACGCTGAAGAGTGCCCATCCCCAGGAGTGTGACTCCTCCTTGATGGCGACGATGGTGGCGATGCAGGGGAAATAGATCAGCACGAAGAGCAGGAACCCGGCGATCACCAACGGGGTGAAGACAGGTGTTCCGTCGGCGTAACTCTCCGATTGCAGCCGCTCCTTCAGCGACTGCTGGTCTTCGCTGTCACCGGTGTAGAGCACCCCCATGGTGCTGATCACGATCTCCTTGGCGGCCATCCCCGAAAGGAGGCTCACTGATATCTTCCAGTCGAACCCGAGCGGCCGCATCACCGGCTCCATGAAATGACCGATCTGTCCGATGTAGGAGTTTACCTGGTGTTCTGTGTTGCGGTTGTGTTCAATCTCGCTGATCTTCACTTCGAGCTCTTCCTCGTTGATGCTGCCCGCAGCGTGCTGCATTTCTGCCTGTGCGATCTGCCCGTCGAAAGCAGCTTCGCGTTCCTTGTTGTGGGGGAAGTAGCCCAGGAACCAGATGATGATGGAGCCGATCAGGATGGGACCCCCCATCTTCTGCAGGTACTGCCGCGAGCGGTCCCACATGTGGGTAGTGACCGACTTGAGCGTGGGCATGCGGTAGGGGGGCAGCTCCATCACGAAGGGGGTCTCCTCCTCCTTGAAAAGGGTGTCACGGAAGAGCCGCGCCGTGAGAGCCGCAATCAGTATGCCGAAGGCGTATAGTCCCAACAGGATGAGGCTCCCGCTCGAAGGGAAGAAGGCACTCACAAAGAGGATGTATACCGGCAGGCGGGCGCTGCAGGACATGAAGGGGACGATGAACATGGTGATCATACGGCTGCTGCGGCTCTCGATGGTGCGGGTGGCCATGATGGCCGGCACGTTGCAGCCGAAACCCATGATGAGGGGTATGAACGACTTGCCGTGGAGGCCTATGCGGTGCATCACCTTGTCCATGATGAAGGCGGCCCGGGCCATGTAGCCCGAGTCCTCCATGAAGGCGATGAAGAGGTAGAGGATCACGATGTTGGGAAGGAAGACGATCACGCCTCCCACGCCGCCGATAACGCCGTCCACGATCAGGTCTTTGAGTGGTCCCTCTGCCATGTTTCCTCTTACCAGGTTGCCCAGTTGCTCCACCAACCATTCGATGGCTGCCATGGGATAGCCCCCCAGCCGGAAGGTGGCCTCGAACATCAACCAAAGAAATACGAAGAAGAGGGGGAAGCCCAGGTACTTGTGCGTCACCAGGGTGTCTATCAGTTTGGTACTGTCGGCGAACTGGGTCTTCTCGCTCAGGGTCTCTTTCAATCCCCCGGCGATGAAGCCGTAACGGGCGTTGGTAAAAGCCGACTCCGGATCTTCCCGCAGCAGCTTCTCCATATATGCCCGCTCCTTGTCGCGCCGTGCCAGGATCTTCTCCTGCTCACGCAGTTGTCTCACCTGTCGCTCCACATCCTTGTCCCCCTCCAGCAACTTGATGCTGAGGTAGCGAAGCGGTACTTTCCAACGCGTTGCTTCTGTAACCGACAGCTCCCGCTCCATGATGGCGATCGATTTCTCCGGCACCCGTCCATAGGGTATCTGCACATACTTGTACTCTTTTTGCCGGTACACCGCAATCACCTCCTCCAGCAGTTGTGGGATCCCTTCACCTCTTTTACCGACCGTAGGCACCATCGGTGTGTTGATCAGTTCGGAGAAGGTCTTATGGTCGAAAGTGCGACCGCTCTGTTCCAGCTCATCGTACATGTTGAGGGCGATCACTACCGGCACCTCCAGGTCGATCAGCTCGGTGGTGAGGTAGAGGTTGCGCTCCAGCGCTGAGGCGGAGACCACGTTGATGATCACGTCCGGTTTCTCTTCCAGGATATGCTTGCGCACGAAGAGTTCTTCGGGGGTGTAGGCCGAAAGGGAGTAGGTGCCTGGCAGGTCGGTCAGTGTGAAGGTGTATCCTTGGTGAGTCAGCGTTCCCTCCTTCGAGTTGACGGTGACACCGCTGTAGTTGCCCACATGCTCGTGTGCCCCGGAAGCGAGGTTGAAGATGGAGGTTTTCCCCGCATTGGGGTTGCCTATCATGGCTACCCGGATGTTCTTCTCTGTTTCGAGACTGCCGTTGTTGTTTCCGTTGTGTGAATATGCCGGATGATATCCGTTCTGCGATTGCTCCACTTCTGTGAGCATTCCATCATCATCTGTTCTTGCAAGTGCGTCCGAGGCCAGTACCGATACCTCCACCATCACCGCTTCGCTGCGGCGCAGGGAGACCTCATACTCCATGATCTCATATTTGATGGGATCCTTCAGCGGGGCATTCAGGATGGAACGTACCTCCTCCCCCCTAACGAATCCCATCTCGAGGATCCGCTTGCGGAAAGCGCCGCTGCCATTCACCCTGGTGATATAGGCTTTTTGTCCGGTTTTAAGTTCTGAGAGACGCATCTTTTTGTTCAGTTCTTTTTTCGAACCGCAAATATAGCCATTTCCGGAGGAATTATTTATATCAGTTATAAATAATAACATTTCGTATATTCTTTTTATCTTTGAGGAAATCGCAACAATCAGTAACAGAACTGTTACTTAATATTGAGCAAATATGAACTACAGAATTGAAAAAGACACCCTGGGCGAGGTGAAGGTACCGGCTGACAAGCTCTGGGGGCCACAGACAGAACGATCGCGCAACAACTTCCGCATCGGTGCGCCGGCATCCATGCCACGAGAAATCATCCGTGGCTTCGCTTACCTGAAGAAGGGAGCTGCCTATGCCAACAATGAGCTGGGGGTGCTCTCCAGGGAGAAGCGTGACCTGATCGCAAAGGTGTGTGATGAGATCCTGGAGGAGCAGCACGACGATCAGTTCCCGCTGGTGATATGGCAGACCGGATCGGGCACCCAGAGTAACATGAACGTGAACGAGGTGATTGCCAACCGTGCCCACCAGCTGGCGGGCAAGCGGGTGGGAGAGGGAGAGAAGACTCTGCAGCCCAACGATGATGTGAACCGGTCGCAATCTTCCAACGACACCTTCCCCACAGCCATGCACATCGCCGGGTACAAAATGATCACCGAGGTGACCCTTCCGGGGTTGCGCCGCCTGCAGCAAACGCTGTCTGCCAAGGCGGAGGAGATGGCCGAGGTGGTGAAGATTGGCCGCACCCACCTGATGGATGCCACCCCACTCACTTTGGGGCAGGAGTTCAGCGGTTATGCCGCACAGCTCGACTATGGCATCCGAGCCGTAGAGCACACACTGCCGCACCTCGCCGAACTGGCACTGGGTGGCACCGCTGTGGGCACTGGGCTCAACACTCCTCGTGGTTACGATGAGGCGGTTGCCCGCTACATTGCCGCCTTCACCGGACTGCCCTTCGTTACAGCACCCAACAAGTTTGAGGCGCTTGCCGCACACGATGCACTGGTGGAGTCACACGGAGCACTGAAGCAGCTGGCGGTAGCACTCAACAAGATTGCCAACGACATCCGCCTGCTGGCTTCCGGTCCCCGCAGCGGCATCGGCGAACTGATCATTCCCGCCAATGAGCCGGGCTCCTCCATCATGCCGGGGAAGGTAAACCCCACGCAGGCAGAAGCGCTCACCATGGTTTGCGCACGGGTGATCGGCAACGATGCAGCCATCACCGTGGGCGGCATGCAGGGTCACTTTGAGCTGAATGTCTTCAAGCCTGTGATGGCTGCTGCCTTTCTGGAGAGCGCCCGCCTGCTGGGCGATGCTGCCCTCTCATTCGAGCAGCATTGCGCCTCCGGTATCGAGCCCAATCACCCGCGTATTCAGGAACTGCTGAACAACTCGCTGATGCTGGTCACGGCGCTCAATCCCCACATCGGTTACTACAAGGCGGCCGAGATAGCCAATGCGGCACACCGCAACGGCACCACGCTGAAGGAGGAGGCGGTGCGACTGGGTTATGTGACCGCTGAGGAGTTCGACCGCTGGGTACGGCCGGACGAGATGACCCATCCCCGGGAGTAGGATAGAGAGACAGATAGCGGAAACAAAAAGATCCCGTGACAAGAACCGCTGCCCTGAATTTATAAATTGTTGACAATGTTTGCCAATCTCCCGTTTTCGGGAGCCGTTTTTTCTTTGTATTTTTGTCTCTTTATGTAAAAACCAAATTATAATCAGATAAAACAGAAGCAATTCATCTATGGCAACAAAACCATTCAGGTATCAGGCCTCTTTCCCCATGTCGGAAGAGAAAACGGAGTATTACCACCTCACGAGCGAACATGTATCGGTTTCGCAATTTGAAGACAAAGAGATACTCAAAGTGTCGCCCGAGGGACTGACACTAATGGCACAAGCTGCCTTCCGCGACGTGCAGTTCCTGCTGCGCCCCGACCACCAGGAGCAGGTGGCACAGATCCTCTCCGACCCGGAAGCAAGCGAGAACGATAAGTATGTGGCGCTCACCTTCCTGCGCAACGCCGAGATATCGGCCAAGGGAATCCTCCCCTTCTGCCAGGATACCGGCACCGCCATCATCATGGGCAAGAAGGGACAGCGTGTCTGGACCGACGACAACGACGAGGAGGCGCTCTCGCGCGGTGTCTACAACACCTATGTGAACGAGAACCTGCGCTACTCGCAGAACGCAGCCCTCAACATGTATGACGAGGTGAACACCGGTACCAACCTGCCGGCACAGATAGATCTATACGCAACCGAGGGCGAAGAGTATAAGTTCCTATGCATCGCCAAGGGAGGCGGCTCGGCCAACAAGACCTACCTTTACCAGGAGACCAAGGCACTGCTCACCCCGGGCCGTTTGGAGGAGTACCTCATTGAGAAGATGAAATCGCTCGGTACGGCTGCATGTCCCCCCTATCACCTGGCGTTCGTCATCGGCGGCACCTCCGCCGAAGCTAATCTCAAGACGGTGAAGCTGGCTTCGGCCAAGTACTACGACAACCTCCCCACCGAGGGGAACGAGCTGGGACAAGCCTTCCGCGACATTGAGCTGGAAGAGCGACTGAAGAAAGCCTCCGAAGAGCTCGGACTGGGTGCCCAGTTCGGCGGCAAGTACTTCGCCCACGACGTGCGAGTGATCCGTCTGCCGCGTCACGGCGCCTCCTGTCCCGTGGGGATGGGTGTCTCCTGCTCTGCCGACCGCAACATCAAGGCGAAGATCAACCGCGATGGAATCTGGATCGAGAAGTTGGAGGACAATCCGGCACGGCTGATCCCTGAGGAGTATCGCCAGGCAGGCGAAGGGGGTGGTGTGAAGATCGACCTGAACCGCCCTATGGAAGAGATACTTGCAGAACTATCCAAATACCCCGTCTCTACGCGCCTCTCGCTGAGTGGTACCATCATTGTGGGACGCGACATCGCACATGCCAAACTAAAGGAGCGTATCGACCGTGGCGAGGGACTGCCCCAGTACGTCAAGGACCACCCCATCTATTACGCGGGACCGGCCAAGACCCCCGAGGGATACGCCTCCGGATCGATGGGCCCCACCACTGCGGGACGCATGGACTCTTACGTGGATCTGTTTCAGTCGCACGGCGGCAGCATGATCATGCTGGCCAAGGGTAACCGCAGCCAGCAGGTAACCGATGCCTGTAAGAAGCATGGCGGTTTCTACCTGGGCAGCATAGGCGGTCCGGCAGCCATCCTTGCGCAGGAGAGCATCAAGAGCCTGGAGTGCGTGGAATATCCCGAGCTGGGCATGGAGGCAATCTGGAAAATCGAGGTGGAAGATTTCCCCGCGTTCATCCTGGTCGATGACAAGGGGAACGACTTCTTTCAGGTGGTGACGCAGCCCAACTGCTCGTTCAGTTGAAAGCTGTCAATTATCAGTAAGTTTGAATAATAGATAGAATCATGAAGAAATCGATATTGGTTTGCATCGCCCTGATGGCCGGGCTCACGCTTTCATGGGGGCAGAACAGGACAGAAGTCACCCTGGAAGAGGGATGGAAGTTCACCCGCGAGGATGATTCCCGTGCAGCGGAAGCGACGTACGACGATAGCGACTGGCAGTCGGTCCGCGTGCCTCACGACTGGGCCATCTACGGTCCTTTCGACAAGGAGAACGACATCCACCGCATGGCCATCGTGCAGGACGGACAGAGCACCGCCATCGAGCATTACGGTCGTACCGGCGGGCTCCCCTTCACCGGGGTGGGATGGTACCGCAACCGCTTCACACTGCCGGATTACACTGCCGGCAAGCGGGTCACCATTCAATTCGACGGGGCCATGAGCAATGCCCGTGTCTATGTGAACGGCAAAGAGGCGGGCTTCTGGCCCAACGGTTATAACAGCTTTTATTTCGATATCACCGATCTGGTGCATGTTGATGGGAAAGCGAACAGCCTGGCGGTACGCCTCGAGAATTTCGATGAGCAGTCGCGCTGGTACCCCGGTGCAGGCCTCTATCGCAACGTACACCTGATCACCACCAACGAAACGCATATCCCTCAGTGGGGTACCTATGTGACCACACCCGAGGTGAATAATGATTTTGCCCGTGTGAAGGTGCGGACCAAAGTGCATCGTGGAGAAGGATTCACCGACAAGCACTATCTCAGGCTGAAGAGCTCTGTCGTCGACCCCTCCGGAAAGGTGGTGGCCGAGACGGAAGATGAGTTCACCCGCTTCGACGGCGATGAACTGGAACAGACGCTGATCGTGGAGGATCCACAACTGTGGGATGTGCTGCAGCCCAATCTCTATACTGTACAGTCGGTACTCTACAAGGGAGAGAGAAGCGAATCCACTGATGGGAGTACAACCAGGACGACTGAGATGAGTTACTCCGTCGACAGCTACAGTACCCCCTTCGGCATCCGTACCATTGAGATCCGCCCCGACGACGGCTTCTACCTCAACGGTAGGAAGATCAAGTTTCAAGGCGCCTGCATGCACCATGACCTGGGACCGCTGGGGGGTGCCGTGAATGAGGCAGCCATCCGCCGCCAGATTCGCATCATGCAGGAGATGGGCGTCAATGCCATCCGCACCTCGCACAACATGCCGGCACCCGAGTATGTCCGCATTGCCGACGAGATGGGGATGATGCTGATGGTGGAGACCTTCGACGAGTGGGCCATCCCCAAGGTGCGCAACGGTTACAACCGCTATTTCAAAGAGTGGGCGGAGAAGGATGTCACCAACGTGCTGCACCACTACCGTAACAACCCCAGCGTGGTGATGTGGTGCATCGGCAACGAGGTGGAAGAGCAGAGCAACCCGCAAGGAGCCAAAATAGCCCGCTTCCTGCAGGATATCTGCCACCGTGAAGATCCCACCCGTCCCGTCACCAACGGCATGGATCGTGTCGATCATGTCTTCTCCAACCATATGGCAGCCATCCTGGATGTGCCCGGCTTCAACTACCGTTCCTTCCGCTACCGGGAGGCATACGATAAACTACCGCAGCAGATTGTGCTGGGGAGTGAAACCACTTCTGCTCTCAGTTCGCGCGGTGTCTACAAGTTCACCGTGGAGCGGAAGGCGATGGCGATGTACGACGACCACCAGGCCTCCTCCTATGATCTGGAGCATGCCAGCTGGTCGAACTTGCCGGAAGATGATTTCATCCAGCACGAGGATTTGCCATACACCATCGGCGAGTTCATCTGGACCGGGTTCGACTACCTGGGTGAACCCACCCCCTACTACAGCAACTGGCCCAGCCACAGCTCCCTCTTCGGGGCCGTCGACCTGGCCGGTATCCCCAAGGATCGTTTTTACCTCTACCGCAGCCACTGGAACAAGGAGGCGGAAACCCTTCACATCCTGCCCCACTGGAACTGGGAAGGACGTGAAGGAGAGGTGACCCCCATCTTTGTCTACACCAATCATCCCTCCGCTGAGCTCTTCATCAACGGCAAGAGCCAGGGTGTGCGGACGAAAGACCTCTCCATCCCGCTGGAGGGGAGCTATAGCAAAGAGGCGCAGCAGTCGCTTGAGCGGCAGAAGCGCTACCGCCTGATGTGGATGGATACGAAGTATGAACCGGGTACCGTGAAGGTCGTGGCTTATGATGCTGAGGGCAACGTGGCAGCGACGAAAGAGATGCACACCGCCGGCAAGGCCCACCGACTGGTGCTTGAGGCTGATCGCACTGAAATCACCGCCGACGGCAAGGATCTCTCCTTCATCACTGTCTCGGTGGTCGACCGCCAGGGCAACCCTTGTCCCAACATCAATGAACTGGTCTCCTTCAGCGTGAAGGGTGCCGGCAGCTACCGTGCTGCTGCCAATGGTGATCCCACCAGTCTCGATCTGTTCCACCTGTCGCAGATGCATCTCTTCAACGGTAAGCTGGTAGCCATCGTGGAGTCCTCTCGGCAACCGGGCAAACTCACCTTCGAGGCGAAAGCGAAAGGATTGCGCAAGGCATCGATCGATATCCGCACAAGGTAAACCATATCCTTTACAATAAATTGGCGAAACGCTCCATCGAAAGGTGGGGCGTTTTGTCTATCTTTGCACTCCTAATAACAACGACAATGGCAAGAAAGAGAAAAGAGCTACCGCTGCTGGAGGGGGTAACGATTACCGGCGTGGCAGCCGAAGGAAAGGCGATGGCGAAGGTTGATGGCATGGCGCTGTTCGTGCCCTTTGCAGCACCGGGCGACGTGGCGGATATTCAGATCACCCGCAAGAAGAGCAGCTTCGCTGAGGGGCGCGTGGTGCGGTTTCAGCAACTCTCATCCCTACGGAGCGAGCCTTTCTGTCAGCACTTTGGTGTCTGCGGTGGCTGCAAGTGGCAGCACCTCCCCTACGAAGAACAGCTGCGGCACAAGCAGCAGCAAGTGGAGGACAGCCTTATCCGCATCGGCAAGGTGGAGCTGCCGGAGATCACCCCCATCCTGGGAGCACCGCAAACCACCTTCTACCGCAACAAGATGGAATACACTTTCTCCGACAAGCGGTGGCTCACCAACGAGGAGGTGCGCTCCGGTCAGGAGTTCGGGCAGATGAACGCCCTCGGCTTCCACATCCCCGGCATGTACGACAAGGTGCTCGACATCGAAAAGTGCTGGCTGCAGGACGACCTTGCCAACCGAATTCGCAACAGCGTTCGCAGCTACTGCCTGGAACATGGCTACAGCTTCTTCGACCTGCGCAACCAGGCAGGGCTGATGCGTACGCTGCTCATCCGCAACAGCTCCATTGGCGAGTGGATGGTGATCGTAGTCTTTTACGAAGATGACCGGGAGAAGATAGAGGGGCCGATGGGCTATCTTGCCAACGAATTTCCGCAGATCAACTCGCTGCTTTACATCATCAACAGCAAGGCAAACGACACCATCACCGACCAGGAGGTGCTGGTCTGGAAGGGACGTGACTATATCATCGAGGAAATGGGGGGCTTGCAGTTCCGCATCGGTCCCAAGTCGTTCTACCAAACCAACAGCGAACAGGCGCACCATCTCTACGAGGTGGCGCGCAGCTTCGCACAGCTAACCGGTGAGGAGCGGGTCTACGACCTCTACACCGGCACCGGCACCATCGCCAACTTCGTGGCGCGGAATGCAAAAGAGGTGATTGGAATCGAATATGTGGAAGAGGCGATCGCCGATGCGCAGATCAACGCGCAGATCAATGGCATCGGGAATGCGCGTTTCTATGCGGGAGACATGAAGAACGTGCTCACTGCCGAATTCATTGCTGAGCAGGGCCGTCCCGACGTGGTGATCACAGACCCGCCTCGCGCGGGGATGCACGACGACGTGGTACAAGCGATCCTGCTGGCGGCACCGCAGCGAATCGTCTATGTGAGCTGTAATCCTGCCACACAGGCACGCGACCTCAACCTGCTCGAAGCAGCCTATCGGGTGACACGTGTGCAGCCGGTCGACATGTTCCCCCACACCCACCACGTGGAGAATGTGGTGTTGCTGGAGAAGAGGTTTTAGTGCACCGGTTCCACCTTGTAGCCCAGCTTCCTTAATCCCTCAATCAGCCCCTCTTCGCCCGGGAGGTGTAGACACCCCACGGCAATGAAAGAGGATTTATCAGCCATGATCGCCGGGAGCTTTTCCAGCCATTTCTCGTTGCGGGCACCGTTCAGCGCATATTTCTCCTCCTCTGTGGAGGGACAGGGATCTGCCGGGTCCTCTTCCGTGTAGAGTGCCCAGAGCGCCTCCAGGTCCTGCGCGTGATAAGCCTGCTGCAACTTGTCCATCTGCTCCTTCAGCAATTCCGGGTGGTTGACCATGCAGGCAAGCAGTTCCGCCTGCCGCTCCAGTGGTTGCATCTCCAGAAGCACGTGAATCTGGTCGTCGGTGTTCTCAAGCCCCACAACCGTGCGATTCTGTTTCAGCGCCTCCTCCTGGAAGTACTGGTCGAGACCCACGCCGTCGCTCAGGGTGGGGTAGTATTGTTGGTAGAGTGTCACCGAGATCAGGTTCTGCAGCATCGCCGGACGGAGTCTCCCGAACTGGTCGAGACCGACACCCATCAGGTCGGTGAGGGTACTGTCCAGTTTTGCCCGGTCAGCGTCACTCATCAGCGACTCGTAGGTTGTTTCCTGAGGCATCATCGCCCTGCCCATGATCTCCATCTGCATCTGCATCATGTTGCCCATGTCGAGCTCACCCACTGTCTGCTCGCTCTTGTCGAACGCCTCTTGAATACCCGGGATACTGTCGAGGAAGGTGAGCGGTACCAGGTGGTGGGTCCCGAATATCCAGGATGCATTTTCAAGTCCGTTGCCCGATACTTTCCAGAGAAGTGTGTTGTCGTTGCCGTTGATCTTGGTGCTGCAGGATAAAAGCAGCAAAAGCACCACCAGGGTGCTGAAGTTTTTTTTCAGATTCATTGAATTTCAGTTATCAGTTATTGGCTTTGGTTGGTGAAAATTATTTTCTCCTTGCCGATACCCAGGAAGTCGAAGATAAACCAGAAGATGGTGAAGGAGGGCACCACGTCGGTTATCGGCAGGAGCTCCTCCACGAAGGTGATCAGCGAGGTGTACTTACCCCGCCGTTCACCAAACATCTTGTAACTGATGGATGCAGCCACCGGCGCCCAGACCACGTCGATCAGGGGAATGGCGGCAGATGCCATGCCCACCGCGTCAAGCAGCAGGCATTTGATCAGTTTTTTGTATTTTGGGTCCATCGTCATGCCTGTGCTGTGGCCAGCGGTGTGTAACTCCTCTGTGCCAGCTCCTTGTCCATGGTGTAGAGGCCGAAGCCGTTGTCGCCGATCAGTTTGAGGCTATCGATCATTCCCTGTGCAGTCTCCTCTTCCTCCACCTGCTCGCTCACGAACCACTGCAGCATGTTCTCAGTGGCATAATCGTTCTCCTTGCGGGATAGTGATACCAGATTGTTGATCAGTGAGGTGACCACCTTTTCATGTTCTAGCGTATCTTCAAAGGCATGCAGCACGGAGTTCCATTCGGTGTCAACCTTTTCGATGGGTGTCAGCTCCACCCTGTTGCCCTTTGAGATGAGGTAGTTCATCAGCTTGAGGGCATGATCTTGCTCCTCACGGAACTGTACGTTGAACCAGTTTGCGAAGCCGGGCAATCCCTTGTTCGCGAAATGGGCCGACATGGAGAGATAGAGATAGGCCGACCAGAATTCGGCGTTAATCTGTTTGTTGATAGCTGTTTCAAGTTCTTTGCTTACCATAAATATGTTCTTTTTTTTTGTTACTTGTAAATAAAACGCTCAATGGCAAAAAATGTTCTTTCAGAAACCCTTCCTATCACCGCCAGATGCAAAAAAAAGTGCACTGCAGGCAGAATATAAATTAATTGCTATCTTTGTACGTTGGTTTCCAAGAAAACAATTGCTTTAGTGGGCGTTGCATGCTGAGCTCTGTTTTTTGATTAATTTTCTTCAGATGAATCTTTTAAAGGAAAAAATGATGAAATATGATGCCCCGCAGCGCGCAAAGGCTGCCGGCATCTACCCCTACTTCCGGGCCATTGAGAGCGATCAGGATACAGAGGTGGTCATCAACGGAAAGAAAGTGCTGATGTTCGGTTCCAATGCTTACCTGGGACTGACCAATCACCCCAGGGTGAAGGAGGCTGCCATCGCTGCCACCAAAAAGTATGGTACCGGCATGGCCGGCTCACGTTTCCTAAACGGTACCCTCGACATACACCTGGAGCTGGAACGCAAGCTGGCCAACTTCATGCACAAGGAGGAGGCGATTGTCTTCTCTACCGGTTTCACCGTCAACGAGGGTGTGTTGGGCTGTCTCACCGGCCGCGACGATTACATCATCTGGGATGAACGGGACCATGCCTCCATCATCGAAGGATTGCGCACCTCTTTCTCCACCAAGTACAAGTTCCGCCACAACGACATGGTCTCACTCGAGAAGCAGTTGAAACGATGCGACCCGCGCAAGGTGAAGCTGATCGTCGTGGATGGTGTCTTCAGCATGGAGGGCGACCTGGCCAACCTGCCGGAGATCGTCAAGCTGGCAAAGAAGTACAAGGCCAACATCATGGTGGATGAGGCGCATGGTCTCGGAGTGATGGGCAAGCGCTACAATGGTCGCGGTGCTTGCGACCATTTCGGCCTGCTGGACGATGTGGACCTTGTGATGGGCACCTTCAGCAAGTCGCTTGCCTCCATCGGTGGTTTCGTGGCGGGCGACTATCCGGTAATCAACTACCTGCGCCACAACTCCCGCACCAATATCTTCAGTGCCAGCATCACGCCGGCAGCGACCGCTGCCGCCTCGGCCGCGCTTGACATCCTGAAGGCGGAGCCGGAACGGGTGAAACGCCTCTGGGAGTTAACCGACTACGCCATCAACCAGTTCCGTGACCGGGGATTTGAACTGGGTCCCACTTCCACACCCATCCTGCCGCTCTACGTGCGCGACAACGACAAGACCTTCCTGATCACCAAACTGCTCTTCGAGGAGGGCATCTTCGTTAACCCGGTGGTGCCCCCAGCCGTGGCTCCCAACGACACGCTGATCCGTTACTCGCTCATGGCGACCCACACCTTTGAACAGGTAGACCGTTCCATTGAATGCATCACTGACATCTTCAGAAAAACAGGCGTGCTCTGACACCCTCCATTTTTTGTTGATGCTCCCCATAAATTGTTCCCCGCCCGCGTGCGGGGAATCTTTTTTTTCGTAGATTTGCGAAAAGATGAAACGCCATGGAGAAGAGGATAGAGAAGCTGCTGCAGTGGTTCGACCTGCGCAGTGAGATGGAGGGTTATGATGTCATTCATGAGAACATTGAAAAGGGAATCGTCTTTCGGGGTACCAACCTATGGGTGTTGATGTTTGCCATCGTGGTGGCCTCTGTGGGACTCAACATGAATTCCACGGCGGTGATCATCGGTGCCATGCTCATCTCCCCGCTGATGGGTCCCATCAACGGGATGGGATACAGCCTTGCCACCTACGACTTCCTCTTGTTGCGTCGTTCGCTGAAGAACTTCTCCTTTGCCGTGGGGGTGAGCCTCCTCACCTCGGCAGTCTACTTTCTGCTCTCCCCTCTCAATGAGGCTCACTCTGAGCTGCTGGCGCGTACCAGTCCCACCATCTACGACGTCATCATAGCACTCTTCGGCGGCCTTGCCGGCATCGTGGCGATGAGCAGCCGTCTGAAGGGCAACGTGATCCCCGGTGTGGCGATCGCAACCGCCCTGATGCCCCCCATCTGTACGGCAGGTTACGGCCTGGCCACGCTGCAGTTCGACTTCTTCTTCGGGGCACTCTACCTCTTCACAATCAACACCGTGTTCATCGCCTTCGCCGCGCTGATCGTCTGTCAGTTCCTCAAGTTCCCCATCCGCTCCATCGTCGATCCCGCCAGGAAGAAACATGTGAACCGTGTCATCTCCGCCGTCATCCTCCTCACGCTGGGCCCCAGCATCATCTTTGGTGTCAACCTGGTGAAAAATGAAGAGTTTGCACAGCGGGCGGAAACCTTCATCGGAGAGGTGACCCTGCTGGGTGGCAACTACCTTCAGAACCGGCAGGTGCACCCCGCTACCCGCACGGTAGAGCTTCTTTACTCCGGCTACGGACTGAACGATTCCATCAGGGGAGAGATCATCGATAAGGCGCTGATCCACCGTCTCGATACCGCCAGGCTGGTGATTCGCCAGGGATATGATGCCAGCATGGTGCAGGAGAACGTACGGAAATACCAGTCTGAATCGGAGCGACTGGCAGCACAGCTGGCCGCCACCACCTTCACCCTGCGGCAGACGGAAGGCAGGGTGGACAGTATCCGCAACATACCCCTCTTCGGTGAAAAGATCCTCTCCGAGATCAAGCCCCTTTTCCCGCAGATTGCCGGTTGTTCATACGCCGAGACCTATCTCTTCTCCTCCGTGAACGACTCCACCCAGCGCACGGGCATGGTGCCGATGGTGGTCTTCACCCTTCCCCGCAACGGGTTGCGGCAGGCCGACCGTTCACGCATCGAGGAGTGGCTTAAAAACCGACTGGGCAATGAACAGGTCAAGACGGTCTTCGAGGAGGTGCGCAATTAACCGCACCGGCAGTAAACTATTCCCATCAAAGGAGTGTTATTATCTAAGACTGTTGCATAATAAGCCAATTATTCCATCCGCTAATCTACGAATCATCAAATCAACAAATATATGAAGAACATGGAAACAACTTACATGGGCATCAGGCTCAAGAGTCCCGTCATCCTGGGCGCATCAGAACTATCCACCGACAGTGACAAGCTGCTGCGGGCAGAAGAAGAGGGCGTGGGCGCCGTGGTGTTCAAAACCCTTTTTGAAGAACAGATCCAGATGGAGAGCTTCCGTCTGGACGAGAAGATCAGCCAGTATGATGAGATTCATGCCGAGTCGGTGACACACCACCCCAGCGTGGAACATTCGGAGGTGGAGTACTACCTTGAGAAGTTGCGTCGGGCCAAGGAGAAGCTCACCGTGCCGGTGATCGCCAGCCTCAACTGTGTGAACGAATCAACCTGGCTCCGCTATGCTAAGCTGATCGAGGAGACCGGTGTGGACGGCATCGAACTCAACCTCTACCAGATCCCGGTGCGATTCGATATTGACGCGGCGACCATTGAACAGCAACAGATCAACCTGGTCTCGGCCATTTGTCAGCAGCTCTCCATTCCGGTGAGCGTGAAGCTAAGCTCCGACTACACCAATATCCTCCATTTCGCGAAGCGTCTCGATGAGTCCGGTGTAAAGGGGTTGGTGCTGTTCAACGCCTTCTTCCAGCCCGATGTGGACATCCGCCGGGAGGAACACCGCCGTGCCTTCAACCTCACCCACAGGGGAGAGTACAAGAAATCACTCCGCTATGCCGGCATGCTCTATGGACGCATCAACGCCGATGTATGCAGCAGCCGCGGCATCTATACAGGAGAAGATGCCATCAAGCTGCTCCTCAGCGGTGCTGCTGCCGTGCAGGTGGTGAGTGCCGTCTACCGCAACGGCATGGAACAGATTGGCAAGATCAACCGTGAGATTGCCGAATGGATGGAGACCAAACAATACCAGCACATCGATCAGTTCAGGGGCAAGCTCTCTGACAGCGTGCTCAACAAGAACGACAACCTGCTCATCTACAAGCGGGCACAGTATATCGATACGCTGCTTCACTCCGACAGGCTGATGGAAGATCTGGAGTGGTGATTACTCCCCGCTGAACGCATCGTTGCCGCCCACCTCATACCAGTGGTAGCGTGCAACTTCCTTTGGGCTCTCATCTTTCAGGGTGAGGGCCCAAAGTCCGTAGGTACATCCCACAAAACCCCCCGCATTCTGAGTGCTGAGGTAGCGGGCATCCTGCTCCTCGCCCAGCTGCTGCCAGTTGTCACCCTCCAGTTCTTCCGAGAAGAAGAAGCGGTAGCGGGTCTTTTCCGCCCCTATGCGGAGGCGCAAAGGCCGGTCATGCCCCAGCGGTGCCGATGCCAGCAGCGTCATTCCCTGCGGGTCATCCTCCTTCCCTGATTGGTAAAGCTGCACCACGGGAGCTCCCTGTTCCAGCGACTTGCAGAGGTAGTAGAAACGCTCCTCGTTCTGCAGCACGCCGATGCCTGCCTTCTGATTCTCACTCGCGGGTGAGAAGGAAAGCGCCGTGGCAGCATGGCCGGTGAGGTGTTGCTGCCGCTGTGCCAGGTAGGAGGGAACGCCTCCCTGCATCCGGCCTGCGGGGAGCAGCTCTATCCGGAGGGTGCTGTCTGTAGTGTCAACCTCGAACCATTCCCCCCTGTCGGCCCGGATTCTCACCCAGTGGTGACTGAGCTGCGGGGTGTCGAACTGCTCGCGGCGTAAGAAGCTGCCCTGCATCGGCTGGGGTTCCTCCAGACGCGGCAGTGCAGCGGTGAAGGGATAGCTCTGCTGAATTTCACGGTGATCAGGATTGATCTTGGGCCATCCCTCCACCCATTTCACCGGAGCCATGAAGGTCTCGCGCCCGGTGTTGAAATGGTTCCCCTCGTAGGGGCGGCAGCCGAGGAAGAAGGCCCACCAGTTGCCCGCCAGGTCCTGAATCATGTCGGCATGCCCGGTGCTGGTGATTGGGTTCTCCCTTTCCGGGTCGAGGTCCCGCTGCGTGAGAATTGGGTTCTGCTCCCATGGCAGGTAAGGTCCCGTAATGGTGTCGCTGCGGAAGATCACCTGACTGTGGTTGATTTCGGTGCCCCCCTCGGCGGCGGAGAGGTAGTAGCGTCCCTCCACCTTGTAGATGTGCGGTCCCTCAATCCATACCGGCTGTTCGTCTATGTTGACACCCCCGTTCACCAGGATCACCGGCTCACTGATCACCTGCATCGTCTCCATGTCCATCTCTACCAGCCGGATGGTGCAGTGCCCGTCCCACAGGGGATTGTTGTCCGGTGCACCGCTGTTGTAGACCAGCCAGGCACGTCCATCCTCATCGAAGAAGAGTGAGGGGTCGATGCCCTGTACTTCAGGCAGCAGGAAAGGCTCCGACCAGGGTCCTGCCGGATCGGTGGCTTTCACGATGTAGTTGCCCCGTCCTACCACCTCGGTGCAGGCCACGTAGTATGTGCCGTCGTGGTACTCGATGGCGGGCGCGTAAGTCGCCTGGTTGGAGAGCTTACGCTCATCGAACTGCACCTGCTCCGGGCGGTGCAGTACATGTCCTATCTGTTTCCAGCCGGTCAGGTCGGGGCTGTAGAAGATGGGTATGCCGGGGAAGTAGCCGAAGGTGGAGTTCACCATGTAGTAGCCGTCGGCACCACGGGTGACGCTCGGGTCGGGGTAGAAGCCTGCCAGCACCGGGTTGTGGATGGTGCGTGTCACGAAGCGGTTTTCTTTTTTTGCCGTGCAGGCAGTGAGGAGCAGGAGGGTAGCCATCAGGAGGGCTGCAATCTGTTTTTGTTCTTTCATGATCTGAGTCGTTAGGTGCTGTGGCGAGTGACCATCTCAACCGTTCCCCAAAAATAACTCGTTTCTCCCGAACGGCAAAAAAAAACTCCTGATTTGCAGAACCTCTTCGTAGCTATCTTGTTATATCTGATATGATGAAATCAACAAAGTCACTCTGGATCGTTTTGCTGGCCGCCATCGGTCTTGGCTCCGCCTCCTGTGCCTCCATCCCCAAGGGAGCCACCGCCGTAACCCCCTTCCACAAGGAGAAATACCTGGGCAAGTGGTACGAGATTGCCCGGCTCGACTTCAAGTTCGAAAGGGGACTGAACAACACCACTGCGCAGTATAGCCTGAATGACGATGGCACCATCCGTGTGGTGAATCGCGGTTACGCCTTTGCCGATGATGAATGGAAAGAGGCAGTTGGGAAAGCCAAATTTGTGGGTGATGAAAATGTGGCGATGCTGAAAGTCTCCTTCTTCGGACCCTTCTACTCGGGCTACAACGTGATCGCCCTCGACGAGGAGTACCGCTACGCGCTGGTGGCCGGGAAGAACCTCAAGTACCTCTGGATCCTGGCGCGCGAGACCACCATCCCCGATGAGGTGAAGGAGCGTTACCTGCGCATCGCTGAGGAGATCGGCTATGACACCTCGGAGCTGATCTGGGTGGAGCACGACCGCTGATTTTTATTATATTTGCATCGTCTGCTTATTAAGGATGTTTTTTTTAAGCGCGTACCATCATGAACAAACAACATTGTGTGTTGCCTGTAAGGACAAAACGTTTCTTTACGACAGGTGTGCTGATCCTGTCACTGCTGGCTGGGTGATTCTCGGTGGAACTTTCTTTTTGCCGCTTCGATCAACAGTATGCTGATCAGCAGAAGCGCACCAAGGAATAAGGGGAATATTGAGAAATCAAATGCCGAAGCCAGGCTACCGAATATCATCGGCATGATGGTTGATGCCAATGATGCACTGGCCATCTGCATCCCGATGATTGATTGTGAATTTTCCCTTCCGAAGCTCCGGGGTGTTTCATGCAACATGCTTGGGAAGATTGGTGCACAACCCAGACCTATCGTTAGAAACCCTGCAGCCAGGGAGTAATTATCAGGCAGGAATAGCAGGAGTACACCAAGGAAAATCACAATCTGTCCCAGTCGCACCAGCTGGAGGTTGTTGATCTTCAGTGTGAAGAAACCCGATATAAAACGCCCCACGGTGATTCCGATGTAATATAACGCAATCAGACGGGCCGCACTCTCAGCCGGTAAATTCCTCACGGTTACCAGAAAGCTCGCTCCCCAGATCCCTGCCACCACCTCAATGGTGCAGTAACAAAAGAATCCCAAAAGCATCTGTTTTAAGCCGTGGATGCGGGCTATATTTCTGTAGGACAAATCGATAGCGTTGTCGGTATGCTTCTCCGGCTCCTCACCCCTGATTTTCTTCCACACCGGCAATGAAGCGAGCAGCACGATCACGATGCCAAGTTGAATGATGCCGACCGTCCTGTATCCCATGGACCACGATCCGCTGTTTTTTAAATGTGCGGACATGATCATCGGGCCAATGGAAGCGCCGATACCCCAGAAGCAGTGCAGCCAGTTCATGTGTCTTGCCTTGAAGTGCAGTGCCACGTAATTGTTGAGCACAGCATCCACTGAGCCGGCCCCCAGCCCCAGTGGGATGGATAGGATGAACAGGAAGGCAACGTTGTCGGAGTAGGAGAACCCAATCAAAGCCGCGGCAGTCAGGAAGACACTGACCAAGGTCACGACACCCGTACCGGCTAAACGTGTGACCTTGGCGCTCATCAGGCTCGAGACCACGGATCCCGCAGCCGTGATCATTGATATGATCCCTGCATAGTGAATGGGTGCGGAAAGGTCTCTGTACATCACTGGCCAGGCGGCACCCAGCAGGGAGTCAGGCAGACCGAGACCGATAAACGAAAGGTATATGATGATCAGAAGTAAAACGGTTGCCATAGGTCTGAGTCAAATTTATTGTTACAGAGCACCTCCGGTGGAGCCTGTTAGCCAAAATCGAAGTCGGGGAAGTCGGCCTCACCCTGCGTGGGGTTGAAGGGTGCAGGAAAATCTTTTTTCTCCTGCCCGTTGACCAGGATCTTCACCAGGTGCGGGGGGAGGTTGTTAAGGAAGTAAAGTTGCTCGTGGCGGTTTGCATCGCTGTACTGGGTGTGCAGCGAACGCACGTTGCGGTAGAGGTTCAGGCTGTTCTTGGCGCGTGTCAGCGCCACGTAGAGGCAGCGCCGCTCCTCCTCGATGGCCCCCTCACCCTGGAGGATGGTGCGCGACGAGGGGAAGCTGGCCGGATTGAGGTTGAGGATGTGCACGATCTCCGCCTCCAATCCCTTTGCCGAGTGGATGGTGGAGAGCACCACCGCATCGTCTGTCTCCTTCGCGCCAATCTTAAAGGTAGTCTCCGCCTTGGGGTCCAGCACGTACTCGGTGATGAACTCGGTGATACTGCCCGATGAGCGGGCCACCTCACGGAGCACCTCAAAGTCGGAGGCACGGGAAGTCCACTCCTCGCGGTACTTCTTTTCCAGCATCGGCTGCATCGCCTCCACGGCAGCCTCCATGGCCTGTGCCGGCCGGTCGTTATACTCCCTCACGGCAGCCAGCGTGGCCGGGATGGCGGCGTTGATCTCCATCCCCTCGAACTGCTGCAGGCAGGCGATCATCTCGCCGAAGGTTGCAAGGGTGATCACCCGTGAGATGATGCGGCTGGCCTTGATCTCACCGATGCCGTCCCAGAGTTGCAGGAAACGTATCCAGGCAATCTCATCATAGCTGTTGGCTACAATCCGCATGGCGGAGGCGACGTCACGCACGTGGGCGCTCTGCATCAGCGAGGTGCCGCCATATTTCACATAAGGAATCTTCTTGCTGAGGCAGGCCCCTTCCACCTTCGAGAGCGACCATACCGAGCGGCCCAGCACCATGGTATCAGTGTAGCGGCCACCCTCCGCCACATGGTCCAGGATCCCGTCAGTGATCAGGTCCGCCTCCTCCCAGTCGTCCTCCACGTGAATCAGCGAGGGCATCTCCCCCTTGCCCCTGTGGGCCTCCAGCTTCTTGTCATAGCGGAGTGGCGATTGTTCCAGTACCCAGTTAGAGAGATCCAGGATCTCCTGCGTGGAGCGGTAGTTGCGCAGCAGCTTCAGCTTCTCTGAGCGGGGGATGATCTCTGTGAAGGAGTGTATGGTGCGGAAGTCGGCACCCCGAAAAGCGTAGATGCTCTGCGCGTCGTCGCCCACGCAGAAGAGGTGCGATCCCTCGACGAACGATTTCAGCAGCTTGTATTGCAGGGGATTGGTGTCCTGCATCTCATCTACCAGCACATGCCGGTATCGCTTCGTCACCGCGTCGCGTAGCGCTTCATCGCGCTCCAGCTGTGTGGCCACCACGCTCAGCATGTCGTCGTAGTCGATGTAGCGCCGCTCCTTTTTATAGTCGATATATTTTTTGATTACCAGAGCAATCAGCTTCCGGTCCTCTTCCACATATTGCATCACCTGCTCGTCCTCCTTCTCCAGGTTGCCGTAGCGGACGTGGAGGATGGCCTCCGACAGGCTGCAGAGCGTGTTGACGGCGTAGGAGTAGATGGCGGTCACCACCTCCTTCTTCACCTTCTCCTTCTTGCTGTCGCGGAAGTTCTTCCCCAGTGCCAGCGCCATCGCACTGAGCCGGTCATCCTCGTCGAGGGGTGTGTAGCCGTGGTGCGGGAAGTGGTCGGGGTAGAGGTGCATGATCTCGTTGCACCATGAGTGGAAGGTCCTGCCGGTGATCTCTTTCTTGTTGATGCCGCCCGGCGCTGACAACTTGAGTCGCTCAGCGATCTCCCTGGCCGACTTGCGGGTGAAGGAGAGGATGGCGATGCGGTTGGGCTGCACTCCCTTGCGGAGGAGATAGTCTGCCCGGGCGATGATGGTGCCTGTCTTGCCCGTGCCGGCGCCTGCCAGCACCAGCAGGTGCTTTCCCTCAAATTCGGCCGCTTTGCGTTGCTGTTCGTTGAGCTGGATCATCTACAAAAGTACATCTTTCCCCGATAATTTCAGACCCTCTCACCGAAAATTGAGCGCTCCTGAATATTGTGGTTGCATCAACTCACAATGCCGGAGCCTTCGTATTTTGGAAATCGCAATTCAACCCTTGCACCCCCTTCCGGTCTGTTGGATATCTGGATGCCGGCCTCATGGAAATCGGCGATGAGCTTCACGATGGAGAGCCCCAGGCCTTTGTGGTTGTCAATTAGTTCATCTGCTGTAGACAAGGGCTTGAACATGTTTTCGAATGATCTTTCAGAGAAGCCCGGTCCGCTGTCCTCGAAGGAGAGGATCTGCCGGCTGTCCCCTGTGCGACATGCGATGGCAATGGATCCATTGTCGGGCGTGTGCTGCAGGGCGTTCCTGAAGAGGTGGTTGAGGCAGAGGGTCATCAGCTCATGGTTGGCGGGAATCGTTGCATCGGTTGCATTCCAGAACAGATCTACCCGTATGTTTTTCTTGTCGACCAGCTCACGGTTGCTGATCAGAATGTCATCCACCACGTCCTTAAGATCGATCATCGTCTTGCCGTACTCATCGGGTGTCGTGCGCATCCGTGTGATGATCAGGCTCGACTGCGCAAAATCGTTCAGCCGGTGTGCCGACTCGCTCAGTTTCTCGATCATCGTGAAATATTCGGTGGACACCAGCTGTTCCTTTAAAAAATCGGCGAAGCCAATCACCCCGTTCAAGGGGGTGTTGATCTCGTGGCTGATCAGGCGGAGGAAGACCGCTTTCGATTCATCCAGTTTCCGGAGCTCACGATAAGCCCTCACCAGCTTTTGGTTCGACTCCTCCAGTTCCCGCGTGCGCTCCCTCACCTTCTCATTCAGCAGCTCGTTCATCTGCTTTAGCAGCGCCCTCTTTTCCCTGAGCTCAAGGTGGGTACTGATTCTCGCCAGCAACTCGTCCGCCTGAAAGGGCTTTGTCACGTAGTCCTGCCCCCCGCTGCTGAATCCCTCCACGATTTGGGCCGTCTCCGTGTTAGCGGTGAGAAATATCACCGGGAGCTCGTCGAACCGTTCCATGAGACGAATTTCACGGCACACATCGAAGCCATTCATCCCCGGCATGTTCACATCGAGCAGCATCAGGTCAAACTCCTCAATGCTGCCTTTCAGGATCTCCAGAGCCTGTTGTCCATCCATGGCAAATCCGGCGTTGTAACCCTGTTGCCGCAGGATGCTGCCGATCACCCGGATGTTTTCAGTGTTGTCGTCCACAACCAGAATCCTTTTCTTTTTCTCCTGTGTTGTTGTCATTGCTCTTCTCCTTTAAAGTTCATGGTTTAGCATAAGCTCCAATTCTTTCAGTAGCTTGGTTAACTTCTTCACTTCAAACTGATCGGCGTAATCCACGATCCTGTTGCCGGAGTCGATCAGTATTTTGTTGTCAAACCGGCGGCCCGCCTCCGTCAGCCCCTGCCAAAATCTTCCATCTCGTCCATCAGCTGTGTGCTCATCACCTGCCGGTAGAGGGGAAGCAACTCTTCCCGGGCATGCTGCTTCAATGCATCCGACCACTCCTGCTCTGCCGCCGTCAACGCTTCACGCTTCTCAGGTGCCGGTCGTGTTGTCTGCTGGGTGTTCTTCAGATATTTGATTAGAATCTCAAAAAGCTTCTCGTAAGAGATCGGTTTCAGGATGTTCTCATCGAACAGCTGGTGGGAAGCGCTCTCGTCATTGCCGATCCTTATGGTTGCCGACACCCCGATGCAAATGATGTTTGCCGTTGCGGGGTTTTCTTTCAACATTTTACAAGCCTTCTTGCCATTCATCACCGGCATGCGTTTGTCCATCAGGATCAGGTCGGGCTTCTCCTTTGTAGCTGTCTCAACCGCCTGCAAGCCATTTTGGGCCTCCAGCAGGCGGGCTCCGGTATGTTCCAGTGCATCGAGCAGCAGTTTTCTGTTGTCTTCAATGTCATCCACAATCAGGATGGTGCTCTCTTCGAACCGGGTCTCCATGTAATCATGGAAACTCTTTTCACTCTTCTCCGGTATGTAAGTTGCTTTTGCGATATCCCTGAAAATGAGGGTGAACTCGGACCCTTCGTTCAGCGTGCTCTGCACGGTGATCTTCCCGTTCATGGCCTCAGCCATCCTCCGGCTGATGGTAAACCCCAGCCCGGTTCCGCCATAGTACTTATGAGCCTGTCCCTCTTGTTGGACAAAAGGTTCAAAGATCGCCTCCAGCTGGTCTTCCGATATGCCCATCCCGGTGTCAGAGATGCAAATCTTCAAATCCACCAGGTTTTCCTCTTTCTGTTCGTGCGTGATATCAACAGTCACACCGCCTTCAGCCGTGAACTTGATGGCATTCCCCACCAGGTTGAAGAGGATCTGGCGCAAGCGTATTTCATCCATCAGCAGTGGTAGGGTTGAGTCGATGTCAGACGCAATTGTCAGGAGCAGTTTTTTCTCCGCGACAGTGGTCTCGAACATGCCGCACACATCCCCAACCACCTGCATCAGATTGATCGGTTTCCGTTCGATCACGATCTTCCCCGCTTCCACTTTCGAGAGATCCAGGATGTCGTTGATGATTCTCAGCAGGTTGCGTCCGCTGTTGCGGATGGAAGCAACCTGCGAACGCCTTTTCTCATCCTCTATCGTGTTGTAGAGGATCTCCGAGAATCCGTTGATCGCGTTCAGCGGGGTTCGGATCTCGTGGCTCATGTTGGCCAGGAAGATGCTTTTCGCCTTGTTGGCCTCTTCCGCCTCGTGCACCGCCTCCTGCAGTTGTAACTGTATCTTCTTCTCTGCAGTGATATCCAGTAGGGTTCCCAGGAACTGGTGTGCTTCTCCTTTCTTTAAATCCCCTTTGATATAATATTTCACCCATATAAGATTCCCCTTATCGGTGTAGTGACGGAGGGTGTGCGTAATGATATTTTCACCCATCGACATTGAGTAGGCACTGTTTACAAATCGCTCCCTGTCTTCGGGATATATACTGTCAAGGAACTCCTTGAATGAATGAGGTTTTTTATCAGGGGAACGTTCAAAAATCTTGTATGTTTCTTCTGACCACTTCACCTCGTCAGTCTTTGTATTGAATTCCCAGATGCCCATCTGAGAAATTTTCTGGCTTAGCATCAGCTTGTCCTGGTTCTCCTGCAGTTCGGCTGTGCGTTCTGCGATCCTGCGTTCAAGGCTGCTGTTCAGTTCCAGGATCTTCTGTTCACTCTTTTTCTTCTCGGTGATATCCTGTTGTACTGCCAGATAACCGGTAATCTGGCCTTCTTTTTCATACAGGGGGGTAATTGAAATTGATTCCCAGTATTTCTTTCCGTCTCTCTTTCTGTTGATCAGCTCACCTTCCCATTTCTTACCCGATTCAATAGATTTCCACATTTTAGTGTACAACTGCTTCGAATTCTCACCTGATTTCAGGATTCGCATGTTTTCACCCAGCACTTCGTCATTTGAATAACCTGTAATTGTCTCAAATGCTCTACTGGCATAGCTTATTGTTCCTTTTGGATCGGTGATGACAATGGCAATGGGACTCTTGTCAATCGCTTTGTTCAGTTTAGAGATCTCCCTTTCATTTTCTTTGCTTTTTGTGATGTCTCTCACAAAACGAATGGCCAGTTTTTCCATAAACGGGACAATGCTGACCTCAAATGTGGAGTAGGTCCCTTTGTAATCGGTAGAGAACTCATGAGACACCGGCTCTCTCTTGTGAAGGCACTTTCTCAGGTAGCTAAGGTTTAACTCCGCAATCTCTTTTGGGAAAATATCACTTATCTTTTTCCCTAAAAATGATTCTTTGGGTGCCATGTACCCATCAGGGTTGGTTGTGTATGCCTCAAGGAAGGTACCTTCTTCATCATGGATGAAAAGCTTATCGGGGAGTGAATACAAGATGGCATTTAGCTTTTCGTTCTGCAGCCTGATTTTCTCTTCCTGGATTTTCTTCTCATGGATATCGATGATTTCAAGCAGGATGCACTCCTCTCCATAGTACTCAATCAGCTCTCCCCACATCAGTGCGTGCCGTTTTTCGCCTGACTTCATGCATAAAACAGCCTCCATATGGTAGACTCTGGAATGCGATTGGATCTTTTCAATAAATTCACGGCGATCATCTGTGTTTGCCCAGATTCCCATTGTTAGAGTGGTGTTTCCGATCAGTTCCTCATGGGTATATCCAAGGAGATTGGTCACGGAGGGATTGGTAAGAATAATTTCTCCATCTTTCAGCCTGATGATCGCGATGGGGATGGGGCTGTTATGGAAGATGGTGGCGAATCGTTTCTCACTCTCAATTAGCTTTTTCTCTGTCTCTTTCCGTGCGGTTATGTCGTTAAAAGCTACTATAACACCGTGATCATCAAGCGTGAACGGTGCTGAAGTTACATTGACCCATGTGATGTTGTGATCTGGTTTAAGGATGCCCATCTCCACATTCTTCACCTTTTTGCCTGAGTTGATGGCCCTGACACTGGCATACTCCTTTGCCGGCATGATGGTACCGTCGGCGCGAAATATTTGCCAGTTCCTGTCATTTATTTTTCGTTTCTTATGTTCCTCTTCCGATATTCCCAATAACTCTTCCGCGATAGAATTGGTTTCGATGATTTTTCCTTTGCTGTCTGAAATCGATATCCCTACCGGGATACTGTCGAAGAGTGTCTTGTATTTTGTAAAAGCAATCCGGACCTCTTCTTCATTCTGTTTCCTTGCAGTGATATCTTCAGTAATAAGGATGACTCCACCAATTTCCTTTTCTGCATTGAACCATGGTATGACTTCCCATTTCAGGTATTGTATCGATCCGTCCTGTCTTACAAACTTGTCATCATCATTCTTGAGAGACTCACCGTTCAATCCCCTGCGGTGAATCTTCTTCCATGCTTCCGGTATATCAGGTACAACATCATAGTGCACAGCTCCGATAATCTCTTTCAGTGAGACTTTATTCTCCTCCAACCACCGTTTGCTGGCGGCGATGTATCTCATCTCGCGGTCGAACATGGCCAGTGCTGCCGGAGCGTGCTCGATGAAGAGGCTCAGTTTCTCTTCGCTTTCCCGCAGTCGCCGTAAGCTTTTCTGCTGCGCTGTGATGTCGCTGACCGAGATGATCGCGTAGCTCTGCTTCGCACCGGCATATTTGACCGGTCCCCCGCTCACTTGGATGAAAAGCGTGATGTTTTTGTCCGTGTTGTGTTTGATCTTCAATTGTTCCTGGAAGACTTTCTCACCTTTCAGTATCCTGGCGAAGGGCCACTGTTCGTGGGAGAGAAGCTGCCCGTTCAGGGTGTAGGCATTGAAATCACTGCTCATCTTGTCGAATGTCCAATCCACGATGTCGCCCACCAGGGGTTTGAAGAGGCGGTCGAATCCCTGGTTGGTGTACAACACTGTTCCTGCATGGTCCACAACCAGTATGGTGTCGTTCAGGTTGTCGAGGGTGGTTAAGAGAAATTCAAGATGGGTGTTGGTTTGAGTGTCCATAATCTGGCGAGGCTATGCGTTTAGGAAAAGAAGAAGAAACCCCTGCAACGAAGCATTGGCTTGTTGTTTACAAATGGTGCTGTAAATATAAAAAAAATTATCTAAAGCATCCTTCATTGCTTAAAAATTTATTTCTCCTGTTTCCAATCAACTGTTTGTTTTTTTTTCATCTTCGGCTTCCTATGTTGGCTGATTCCTGAAGGGTGTATTGTCCTTATTTTTGTTGGTATTTTGTTTGAAGCTTTTTCAGTAAGAAACAATCAAAAAGTAATGCGATACAGGGTCTTTCACGTGTTCTCGGTGCCTCTAGCCTTATTGCACCCTTATAGCACCCTTATATCCACTCCAAAAAATATCGGAGTGGATATTAAGTTAGAATAAGGGAACGATAAAGCTTCAGGTATCCAGCAGCTGCGGATACAGAGGCTCTCTAAGTCTTTCAGTGTGACGGGGAGGGAATAATGATAAGAAGGCTATTGCTTACTTTCTAATGTACAATCTTTTGTACAACATTCTGATGAATCCCGTTAACACGATGAAACCGATACCAACTATTAAGCGGTATTCAACAAAAGGATTGTCAGGAACCAAATTCGTTAATGCGACAATCAGTACAGCCAGAGCTGCTAACCAAACTACAAACAGAAGAATGAGAATGCTCTTTTTCATGTCTTTTATATACTCGATATGCAAATGTAGTTTTTTGAAATGTCAAATTGAAATTATCTCATTCATTATTAAAGAAATTAGAGAAAGTGTCATTTTAAATTTCATATAAATGTGTGTTGTTCGTATATTTGCATTTTAACCAAATATGTAATCCAAGATATAATCTTTCATTGTTTTTCAATATATTCAAAAATTGAACCTTCCGACTACCTATCGATAAATAAACATAGCCCATGCTGAATTATTACTTTGCAGACACAATTCGCTCGTTTTTAACAAAGGGGATTGATCAGATTATTGGGGAAATCACCTTATCAAACCAGTTTGACTCAAATTTGAATCAAAACCATTCGTGGGAGGCTGAGATACACTTCCTTCAAGAGGCACTTCAAGAGTTAGAGGGAACAATTTTCTTTGAGTTTTCAATTCCCCGTATGGGTAAAAGAGTTGATACATTGGTTATAATTGAAGGTGTTATCTTCGTGATTGAATTCAAAGTGGGGGAGCACCGATATAACCAAGCCAGCGTGGAACAAGTATGGGATTATGCGCTTGATTTAAAAAATTTTCATGAGCCAAGCCATGAGGCACTCTTGGTACCTGTACTGGTTGCGACAGAAGCGAAAACAATCTTCAGTGAAATTGTTACCACTTCTCATAACGACAATCTGATTCTTCCAATAAAAACCAATGGACGGAATTTGAAAAATATCATTCATGATGTGTTAGAATTCTACCAAGAGAAACAAGTTATTGACCAGATTGGCTATGCTACTGGTAGATACTCTCCAACACCAACCATTATTGAGGCTGCAATTTCTTTGTACAAGAATCACACTGTTGAAGAAATTACACGTAGTGATGCCGGTGCTAAAAATCTCACAAAAACAACAGAAACCATTTCTAAGATTATCACTCATGCAAGGGAGAATCACCAAAAGATAATCTGCTTTGTAACAGGAGTACCAGGTGCTGGGAAAACACTTGTTGGTTTAAAAGTGGCGACAACACACTTGGATGAAGAAGATGGTGAAGCGAGCGTGTATCTTTCTGGAAATGGACCATTGGTTTCAATACTACAAGAGGCTTTGGCTCGTGATAAGATCAGTAATGAAAAAGAGAAAGGTATTACTTTAACAAAAGGCAATGCAAAATCAAGTATAAAAACATTTATACAAAATATTCATCATTATCGAGATAGTTATCTTGTTGATCTTACTGCTCCTTACGATCATGTTGCAATTTTTGATGAAGCACAGAGAGCGTGGAATAAGGAACAAACAGTCTCTTTCATGAAACGAAAAAAGAACATTCATGATTTTGACCATTCCGAACCAGAGTTTTTAATCTCCTGTTTGGATCGACATGAAGATTGGGCTGTGATTGTTTGTTTGGTAGGCGGAGGCCAAGAAATCAATACGGGAGAAGCCGGTATTTCAGAATGGTTGGCTGCAATAAAGAATAGTTTCTCTCATTGGGCAGTTTACATCTCACCCAATTTAACTGATTCAGAATATGCAGCAACAGATTCAATTGCTGCACTAGTAGATATTACTAAGGTTCAATTGAATCCTGATTTGCATTTATCAGTTTCAATGCGTTCATTTAGAGCAGAAGATCTTTCCCTGTTTGTGAAGAATCTTTTGGATCTTCAGAATGATAAATCGATTGAATCATTCAATCAAATCAAAGAGAAGTATCCAATTGTGTTGACAAGGAATTTGCATAAAGCCAAAGAGTGGTTAATCGATAAGGCAAGAGGAAGTGAACGATATGGAATTGTTGTATCATCACAAGCTCAGAGGCTTAAGCCATACGCAATTGATGTGAAATCACCAATGAATCCAGTTCACTGGTTTTTGAATGGAAAAGATGACATACGGTCCTCTTACTTTTTGGAAGATGTAGCTACAGAATTTCATGTACAAGGTTTAGAGTTGGATTGGGCCTGCGTTACCTGGGATGGAGATTTAAGGTATTCTGATGAAGGATGGAAAACATACGAATTCAGAGGGAGTAAATGGCAAAATATCAATAAAGATGAGCGAAAACAATATTTAATTAATGCTTATCGGGTCTTACTCACAAGAGCAAGGCAAGGCATGATCATCGTTGTTCCAGAAGGAAATAGAGAAGATTTGACCAGAAAGCCGGAATATTATGACACAACACTTGGTTATCTACAGAGCTTAGGGATACCAGTAATATAGAATTTAGCATCTATTTCTCCTCACTGCCTGATCTTTTAGTCATTTATTCTTTCTTCTTCTTTCTTCATCGAAGATTACGGGGATAGACCAGATCATTCTGCGTGCTTCTCCAAATCTGTAGTAAACATCCCATTCAGGGATCAGATTCACAACTCTCAACGCTTCCTGATTCAATATCTCATTGTCTGAACCTCTTATGATGTAAATACTATCCGGCTTGCGTGTTTCACCTGACCGAATAGAAACAATCACTCTCACCCTCTCTTCTTTCAGATCCGGAATCTTGTCCCAATCAATATTTCTGCTGATAAACTTCGGAAGACTATCCGGCTTTATGGAGAATATGGATTTATAGGATCTTGAATTGTCATACGTTTTTTGTGCGGTTAATAATCCATTCTCAAATGTCAGTACCTGCTCGGTTTCAAAAAAGTAATTGTATCCATCATGGATGTAATGAATGAGTTTGCCTTTTGGGATGATGACTTTACCGGTAAATCAGGTGGCTTTAACCCTGCCATTCACACATTCGGGACCAAATATGGTTTTTAAATCGGACTTGATGCTGTCATCGTAATAGGTACAACTGAAAATATTGGTCAGAAATATTTCATTGTCGATCAGTGTCCATTCTGCAATGTATCCGCGCCAACAGGCAGTCGTTAATCCGGCATCTTGGTCCCCGAAAAGATTTGGTCTCAATGAGTCAACGTCGACACGAAGTTCCAGTGGATTTGACAAAATAACGAGGGTGTCGCCATCCCATATCAAAATATCTCCTTCCTGTCCGGTTGCAAAGAGAGCAATCGAAAAAATCAAAACCATTAATATGTTGACGAGTCTTTTCATGATGTGCGCACTGATGAATTATGCACATTAATGGATATGATTGCAGATATTTCAATCACTGATTAAATCATTGCTGTTATAGAGGCAGTGAAACAGCTCGTGCAGGTAGATGTCGTCGAGTCCGTAGAAGAGTCGACCGGCAATTTGCAGGCCGGGTGTGATCAGCTCTTCGCCAAAGGTGTTGTTGATCGATTTTGCCACCAGCTCGGAGCAGTAGAGCTTGTCATCGCTTGTCAGATCGAAATCGAGGTCGAAAGGGATCTCGCTTTCATAGAAGATACCTGCTTGTTCCACGATCCCCTTTTTCACAGAGTCGGGCGCGTCGATCGCATAGAGCGCCCACTCCCTGGAGTGGCTAATGAATGATTCCAGGGGCTCATCCCGCACAATGCCTTTGCCCGTGAGCTCGTTCGCCTCGATGTGGTAGACCTTGTAGCCCTCCTCGACATGATGGATGATACCTGAATGGGAATAACGTTTCTCTTCTGAGGATACTTTTCGGAAGATATTTGAAAAGTAACCATCCCCCAGCCGGACGATCAGGTAGGCGCTGTCATTCAGTTCAATGGGGAGCACCAGCTGCTCAGGCATATGAATCTTTCCCGTGCAGCCGGTGACCGACAGGATGAATAGAATCAGGCAACAGGCTAAGGGTTCTCTATTTCTCACTCTCCATATGAACCAGCCACTTCCCATCGACCTTCACCAGTTCAATTACATCTTCCTTGCCATCCTGATCTTCGAAATAGACCCAGGCACTGTTATCGACCACCGAATCCCTGAGGAAGGTAAATTCATAATCGGGATTCACCTCTATCCCACCGAAAGCGCTTGCCATGTCAAGCATCTGGCCGGTAGTCTCGGTGGCATACTTCTTCGCTTCGTCCACTTTTCCCTTTGAGAGATTGTCCAGGAATGAATTGGCGGCATTCTTCGGGCCGGATGAGGAACACGAGAACAATAAACCCAGTGCCAGGATCAATAGAAAATTCTTTTTCATGACTCTTTGATATAAATTGGTTATAAAAATTAGAATAGAAAAATAGTGTTTATGGTAAATCGATATTTAATCCAAAAGAAGCTGTATGTTCTGTTATTTCCCATTCATTACCAATGACTCAGTTTGCAAATGTAACAAATATTTAGAAAAAATGATGTTTTCAACTATTTTTTTTGTATGCCTGTTGCCTGAAGGATATTCTAAAGTAACTTTTATCCCGTTTATTTTCCTCAGAAGTTGATCTCCACATCCAACTGCCTTCCTTCATCCGCTGCTTTCTTATCCAGGCCGGTACCTATCGCCAACCCGATGGATAATCCGAAAGGAATACCAATGGCTAAATATCCCATGTTGCCTAGGCTGGCTCCGAAGACAACGCCAAGAGGTACTCCAAAGGCAGCTATTCCCAGGGCCAGCCAGACGTTGCGATAGTGATTTTTCGGCACCAGCTTCAGCTCTTTCTCGATCAATCTCAGGATGTCAGTCTGCGTCTTGCGGAACTGTTTGAAGTATGCTTTTTCAGGTTCCATTGCAGGGTCTATCAGGTCGATGTTGGTATTGATGGACTGAACTACCTTATCGGGGAGTTCCCTTTTTCTCAATTCCGATAATAACCTCTCAAATTGCACATAGGAATCGATTAACTGTTTATTTCCACCGATACCCTTTCTCTTTTTTAGTTCATTGATTTCCATTTTCTTTCGATGTGATTTGTTGTTGTTCCTCTACTGTTGGTTCTCCGCCTCGCTGAGGAGATCCCGCACGTTGAGGGCTTTGGTGAACATGTTGAGCGAGCCGTCGGCCTCCACCGGCCACTCATCCTTCGGCTTGTCCCAGTAGAGCTCCACGCCGTTGCCGTCGGGGTCGTTCATGTAAATCGCTTCCGACACCCCATGGTCGCTGGCTCCGGTGACCGGGTAGCCGGCTTCCAGCAGCCGTTTCAGGATCAGTGCCAGGTCGCGCCGGGTGGGGTAGGCGATGGCGGTGTGGTAGAGACCCACCCCCTCAAGCGGTGCCTCGGGCATTCCCTCGCTGTGCCAGGTGTTCAGGCCGATGTGGTGGTGGTAGCCGCCGGCAGAGAGGAAGGCGGCCTGCTTGCCGTACATCATGGTGACCTCGAAGCCGAGCAGGTCGTGGTAGAAAGAGAGGGCGCGCTCCAGGTCGGACACCTTCAGGTGAATGTGACCTATGCGCACCTGGGGAGGTATTGCATATTGATTCATACAGTCAAAACAGTTATTTCGTGCTGAATGTTTTCCATCTTACCCTGTTTAAATCAGTTTCAATTTTAATGGGACTAAATTGTAAGTTATCCCTTTTTGTATCCTTCGCTATTTACAAGACTGTTCCGTTTCAGACAAAATTATTAACTTTGCTTGGTATAGGAACAACAATGAAAAAAAAGTACACAGCCAGTCTGAGTAGTTCAAGGTTGTGATCGCTATAACGCCATTAAAAAAGTATCAAAACAAAACAATAATGACCAGGAAAATATTTAGTGCAATGCTGGGAATAGGTGCGATCACCTCTTTGCATGCACAGCAGAAACCAAATGTTGTTTTCATCCTTGCAGATGATTTGGGCTATGGGGATATTAGCAGCTATGGGCAAGAAAAATTTTCAACCCCAAACATAGACAAGCTTGCTTTAAATGGAACACGATACACAAGAAGCTATTCAGGTGCAACTGTTAGTGCCCCTTCACGTGCAAGTCTGTTGACCGGACTGCATACCGGACACGCACCCATAAGGGGAAACAGGGAAATTCAGCCTGAAGGACAAGCACCACTGCCTGCAGATAGCTATACGATATTCAGTTTGTTTAAAGAGGCCGGTTATCACACCGGTGTGTTTGGGAAATGGGGACTCGGATATCCCGGTTCAGAAGGAGACCCGATGAATCAGGGAGTAGAACAGTTTTTTGGATTTATCTGCCAGCGGATGGCGCATAACTATTATCCAACCCATTTGTGGAGCAACAACAAAAAGGTGGAGTTCCCTGAAAACCTGAACGGTGGTTTGGGTACCTACTCACAAGATCTTATACAGGAAAAGACATTGGAGTTCATCGAAAGTCATAAAGAGGGCCCGTTCTTTTTGTACGTTCCATTCATGCTCCCTCACGCCGAGTTGATTGTTCCTGAAGATAGTGTTTTTCTGAACTTTAAAGGAGCATTCCCCGAAACTCCCTACAAGGGAAAAGAACCGGGAGATACCTCTGTCGGGGGGTACAGGTCACAAGCGTTTCCCAGGGCTACGCATGCTGCGATGGTAAAAAGAATTGATTTGTATGTGGCAGAAATAGTGCAGAAATTAAAAGATGAAGGTGTCTATGACAACACCCTCATCATTTTCACCAGTGACAACGGACCGCATAAAGAGGGCGGAGGTGATCCTGACTTTTTCAACAGCAATGGAATTTACAGAGGTTATAAAAGAGATTTGTATGAAGGAGGAATTCGGGTTCCTACAATCATTTCATGGGAAGGTAAAATAGCTTCAGGGACAGAAAACAACTTCGCATTTGCCTTTTGGGATTATCTTCCGACGTTTGCTGAGATATTAAATGTTGCTGTTCCCGTCGAAACAGACGGAGTCAGCATTTTGTCTACACTGCTGGGTGATGAAGGTCAAAAAGAGAGGGATTACTTTTATTTTGAGTTTGAGGAGCTGGGTGGCAGGCAAGCTGTGATTAAGGGCGACTGGAAATTAGTTCACCTGGACATCAGAAGCGGTGGTGTGTATGAGCTTTACAACATTGCTTCAGACCCATCTGAGAATCATAACATCATAGACAGGTTCCCGGAAAAGACCAAAGAGCTGAAAATGATAATGAAGAATGCAAGAACAGACCACCCCGACTGGCCTTTGCGTTAAAACATGAACAGGATTGGAATGGAGTTGTGTCACCCGGTCCGTCAGAGATTGGATTCGATTACTCCTACATCATGGCAGCAACAGCCGACAGGGTTCCATGCGTATTTATGGAAAATCAAAGAGTGGTAAATCTGGATCCGAATGATCCGATTCAGGTAAGCTACAAACAAAATTTTGAAGGTGAACCTACGGGGAAAGAAAATCCTGAGTTACTCACAAAACTACACCCCAGTCATGGACATGATCAGTCTATTGTTCATGGCATTTCTCGCTCCTGCTACCTTCAGGGAAGCTCTCTCCGTGTGGATTCGTACTTGTAGGTGAGCGAGTCGGCCCTGTACCCTGGCGCACCGTTGAGCGGAGTGATGAGGGTAATAGTTGCCGTAAAAAACGAACTGAAGATATAGCCACACAGAATCAGTAATTTAAATTTTAACTATACGAAAGGGGTAAAAGTTTGCGCAAAACGTAATAAATGACTTTATTTGTACAATTAATTGGTATAAGTACGTTATGAGCGCAACTATGAAAAGCAAAAAGTATCGGGACACCCTCACCGCCGCCCGTGAATTGTTCTGGAAACATGGCTTCAGAAGGGTCACCATACAGGAGATATGTGAGAAGGCAGGAGTGAGCAAGATGACCTTCTACAAATATTTCCCTAACAAGATAGAACTTGCGAAGACCGTCTTTGCCTATGAGGTGGAGAAGGGTATGAAAAGATTCTCTCAGCTGTTGGAGGAGAATATCAGCGGCGAGGAGATGCTGAAAGAGATGATCCGGCTCAAGGCGGAGGGTACGAATGATATCAGTCACGAGTTTATGGAGGACTTCTACCTGGACAACGAGCCGGAGCTGAAGATCTTCGTGGAGGAGAAATCGAAGGAGGCCTGGACCAGGCTGATAAACGGATGGAGGAAGGCACAGGAGAAAGGCGTCTTCAGAAAAGACTTCAAGCCTGAGTTCCTCTTCAGCGTGGCGATGAAAATACAGGAGCTGCTCAAGGATGAGGAGCTGGCTGCGATGTATGACTCCACCCAGGAGTTCATCTTTGAGTTTACCCGTTTCATCGCTTACGGAATATCTAAAAGATAACAATGTGAAGCTTTTACGGTATATCCTGCTGTCATGGCTGTTGCTTATCGCCTCTACCTTTGCCGGAGCACAGGAGCTGCTGTGCTTTAAGGGCCAGCTCTCGGCATACACCCATCTCAACCTGGACAATGAATACCCCTGGTGGAACGGCGTGCGTTACATCCCACAGCTGAATGTGAATATCCCCACCGTAAACAACAGGCTGATCGACTTTGAAGCGTCGGCAAACCTCTATGGGAACATCGGGATGAGCGATCTCACCAATTATAACTGGAATGGGAGGATCAAGCCCTACCGCCTCTGGGCGCGTTACTCCGGCAGTCAGTTTGAACTGCGCGCGGGACTGCAGAAGATCAACTTCGGGTCGGCCTCCATTCTGCGTCCGCTGATGTGGTTCGACCAGATGGACCCGCGAGACCCGCTGCAGCTGACCGACGGGGTATGGGGACTCCTTGGACGTTACTACTTCCTGAACAATGCCAACCTATGGCTCTGGATGCTGCATGGCAACCATGATCCGAAAGGATGGGAACAACTCGGCACCCACCGCTCACTGCCCGAGGTGGGGGGACGACTGCAATACCCTGCCGGTAGCGGCGAGGCAGCCCTCACTTACCACTACCGTGTTGCGGATGGCAGTGCGCTTGCGGAGGAGCTTCTCCCGGCTGAACGCATCCCGGAGCACCGCCTGGGGTTCGATGCCAAATTCGACCTGGTGGTGGGCTACTGGGTGGAGGCTTCCTGGACACATATGAAGAGGAATGTGGGAATCATGACCAACCAGCAGATTCTGAACCTCGGTGTGGACTACACCTTCGGGTGGGGCAACGGGCTGACACTGACCTGGGAGCAGCTGCTGGCAGCCTATGATGAACAGCCGTTCCGCTTTCAGGAGCCGTTCACCTTCTCACTGCTCAGCGCCCGCTACCCGGTGGGGCTGTTCGACGAGGTGAGCCTGATCTCCTATTTCGACTGGCGCAACAGGTCGTCCTATAACTTCATCAACTGGCAGCGACAGTTCAACAGGCTGACACTCCACCTGATGGGGTACATCAACCCGAAGAATTACAATATACCCACGCAGCAGGGTGGCGGTAATATGTTCGCCGGCACAGGCCTGCAACTGATGCTGATATACAATCACTAAAAAAGAGACGCTAGAACAGATGACAATGGATAACAATGCAATCATTCAGATCAGTGAGCTGACAAAGAGTTTCCCCATGGGCAAGAGCGCGTTCACCGCCCTGCGCGATATCAACCTGTCGCTGGGCAAGGGTGAGTTCACCGGCCTGATAGGTCCCAGCGGCTCAGGAAAGACAACACTGCTCAATATCGTCGGCTCACTTGATACCCCCACATCGGGAGAGGCATGGGTGCTGAACCAATCGGTGGGAAGGCTGACAGCCCGGGAGGCGGCACAGCTACGCAAGGAGAGCCTGGGCTTTATCTTTCAGAGCTATAACCTGCTGGCGGTGCACACCGTCTTTGAGAATGTGGAGTTCCCGCTGCTGCTGTTGAAGATTGGCGCGGCAGAGCGAAAAAAGATGGTGATGGATGCCCTGGAGTGGGTGGGACTGACCGACAAGGTGCGGTCGAAGCCACCCCAGCTGTCGGGAGGAGAGTGCCAGCGCGTGGCCATAGCACGGGCCATGGTGAAGCGACCCTCACTGGTGCTGGCCGATGAGCCTACCGCCAACCTTGATGCAGCCAACTCGCACCACATACTGAAGACCATGGTGAAGCTGAATGAAGAGCTGAAGACGACCTTTCTCTTCGCCACCCACGACGAGAAGATGATAGGCTATCTCAGGAGAAAAATATTTCTCCTCGACGGGAAGGTAGCAAAGGATGAATGGGTGATGGCAGACCAAACAGCAAAATGAGCATCTGATGAAAACAGCACTTAAACTTGCATACCGCAACCTCGTGGGTGCCGGGCTGCGCACATGGCTCAACGTGATCGTCTTGTCATTCTCCTTTGTCGTGATCATATGGCTGAAAGGGATAATGGTGGGGTGGGACTACCAGGCGAAGAGCGACATGACCAACTGGGAGATAGGGGGCGGACAGTACTGGCATGAGCAGTATGATCCCTACGATCCCTTCACGCTGGCAGAGAGCCATGCCCCCATCCCGCAGCAGTTCAGCGATGAGATAGCACGGGGTGATATGGTGCCGCTGCTGATGGTGCAGGGTACTCTCTACCCGCAGGGACGGATGCAGTCGGTAGTGATTAAGGGGATTGACCCTGACCAGGATCTCCTTCTGCTGCCGACACAGCGACTGGATACGGTGACCGATGCTGTCCCCGCGATCATCGGTGCAGCCATGGCCCGGAGCCTGCAGTTGGCGGAGGGTGATTACCTCACCATGCGCTGGCGCGATGCCGGAGGCACTTTCGACGCTACTGATGTTGTGATCACCGCCATCTTCTCCAGCAATGTGCCGTCGATAGAGGCTGCACAGCTCTATATCCCGCTGGAGACCCTCCGTGAGATGACCATGATGGAGGGACAGGCGACCCTCCTCACCTTCCGTGATGCCGAAGCGGAGAGAGCTGCAGTGCAGGGGTGGGTGCACAAGCCGAAAGAGGTGCTGACCGCCCCGGTGGACAGGATCATCAAGACCAAGACAGTGGGACAATCGGTGTTCTATACCATCCTGCTGCTGCTGGCCATGCTGGCTATCTTCGACACACAGGTGCTCTCCATCTTCAGGAGACAAAAAGAGATAGGGACCTATATCGCGCTGGGGTATACACGGCGGGAGGTGGTGGGTCTCTTCACCGTGGAGGGCGCCATGCACTCCATCCTCGCGGCACTGGTGGGGGCGCTCTACGGCATCCCCTTCCTGGCGTGGCAGGCCAGGGTGGGATGGACCATCCCCATGGATGCCGGTGATTTCGGCATGGCCATGGCACAGACACTCTACCCCATCTACAGCGCCGGTCTGGTGATCACCACGGTGCTGATCGTGGTGCTGATCACCACGATCGTGAGCTACTGGCCATCGAGAAAAATAGCAAAAATGAACCCAACAGAAGCATTAAGAGGGAGAATACAATGATACGATTCCTGATCAACGGACTGTTCCGCGACAAGAGCCGCAGCCGGCTGCCCATCATCGTGGTGGCTATAGGGGTGATGCTCACCGTCTTCATGAATGCCTACATCACCGGCTTTATGGGTGATACCATCGAGATGAACGCTCGCTTTACGCACGGCCACCTGAAGGTGATGACAAGGGCTTACGCGGAGAACGAGAGGCAGGTGCCGAATGATCTGGCGATGACGGAGGTGACTGCACTGAAGGAGGAGCTTGCCGGCCGCTTCCCGGAGCTGGACTGGGCCGCACCTATACAGTTCGGGGGGCTGGTGGATGTGCCGGATGAGAAGGGTGAGACACGGTCGCAGGGTCCTGCTGCCGGCATGGGTGTCGACCTCCTATCGCCGGAGAGCAGGGAGGCGGAAAGACTCAATATCACCGGATCGATTGTGCGGGGAAGGATGGTGCAGAACCCGGGGGAGGCCCTGCTGGCCGAGCAGTTCTCACAGAAGCTGGGGGTGGACCCCGGCGATGAGGTGACCCTGATAGGGTCCACAATGTACGGAAGCATGTCTATATACAACTTCATCGTGGCCGGAACGGTCTCCTTCGGTGCAGAGGCGCTGGACCGTGGCAGCATCATCGTGGACATTGAGGATGCACGTCATGCACTCGACATGAAGGATGCTGCGGGTGAGCTGGTGGGCCTGTTTGACACAGGATACTACGATGATGAACGTGCACTGGAGGTCGCACAGGCGTTCAAAAGCGCTTATGAGGGGGATGACGATGACTACGCACCCGTGATGAAAACCCTGGCACAGCAAAGGAGCATGGGTCAGCTGATAAAGATGCTGGATGTCTGGAGCTTCTATATCATTGCCGTGTTTATCATTGCGATGGCTCTGGTGCTCTGGAACGCCGGCCTGCTGGGAGGACTGCGGCGCTATGGTGAGTTTGGTGTGCGCCTCGCCATGGGTGAAGAGAAAAGCCATCTCTATCGTACCCTGATCTATGAGTCTGTTTTTATCGGGATCGCGGGAGCCATCATCGGTACGGCGATAGGGCTCTTTTTCGCCGCGCTGATACAGAAATATGGCATCAACATCTCGGGAATGATGGAGGGCTCTGCCATGATGTATCCCTCGGCAATAAGGACACGCATCACGCCGGTGGACTACTACATTGGTTTTATCCCGGGTCTCTTATCTACCGTGGTGGGGGCGATGCTCGCCGGCATAGGGATCTACAAAAGGAAGACATCACAACTGTTCAAGGAGCTGGAAGCATAGGGGGCTTATCGCTAAAAAACAATGATATGAAAAATAAAGGTTTAGAAATAAAAATCAAACGTGCCATCACATTGTTGTTTGCAGTTGCGGCACTCCCTCTGCAGGCGCAGCCGACGGCGGACCAGATCCTGGAGCGGATCGACCGGAATCTGTCGTCAGAGAACCGGGTTTTTGAGTCGTCTATGACCATCCATGGACGGCGGAGCAGTCGCACCATCACCTCTAAGACCTATGCGGTGGGCGACAAGCGCTCCTTCACCGAATACCTCTCACCTCCCCGCGAGGAGGGGACCAAGATGCTGAAGCTGGAGGAGCAGCTCTGGATTTACTCTCCCTCTACCGACCGTACCATACAGATATCGGGGCACATGCTGCGCCAGTCGGTGATGGGATCGGATCTCTCCTACGAGGATATGATGGACGACCGTAAGCTGACGGAGACCTATAACGCTGAGGTGGTGGGGACCGAAGAGATCGGGGGGCGCGACTGCTGGATACTGCAGCTCTCCGGCAAGGTGGATGACCTGGCCTACGCCTCACGCCGCCTCTGGGTGGACAGGGAGCGCTATGTCCCCCTGAAGGAGGAGCTCTTCGCCAAGAGCGGTAAGCTGCTGAAACGCTCTGAGATGAGCGACGTGGAGCAGATCGAGGGGCGCTGGTTCCCCCGCACCGTTTTCTACCGCGATATGCTGAAGCAGGGGAGTGAGGGTACCGAGTTCCGGATTACCGATATCCGGTTTAACCAGGAGATACCGGATTACATTTTCTCCAAGGCTGCACTGAAACAGTAGAACAATTTCCTGTAGGGGTAACAGGAAACAACACCCATTATCCAACGTTCATTTTCCTGTGTTTCAGGAAATAGTGAGGGATAAAACTGCGGTAGTCATACTCATTCGTGGCGATCACCTTTTCCAGATAGAACAGGCCGAAAGCTGGACGTTTCGTGAGGTGATGCATGAACCGCTTCAGGATAAAAGGTCGATAGAGGATTTTCTGTAACCGAAAGGCAGCGGCGATGTTTTTCCGCAACGGCTTCACTAGTGCTCCATAATGGCCGGTCGCACTCTTACGGCCGTCGTTGTCCGCAGCATCGATTGCCTTACCTGCACGCAACCCGCTCAACAAGGCGAGATAGATCCCCTCGCCGGTGACGGGGTCGGCGAAACCGGCTGCGTCGCCTACCAGCAGCACGTTGTTTGGCAATCCCCTAAGATTGGGAAGTTTGCCCGATGGGATAGGGGCCCCTTTCCGGTTTACCGGCTTTATACCCAGCTGTCCGAAGAAATTATCTGCTTGTTGCAGGATGTTGCCCTCTTTGTGTGCTCCTCCAACCCCCAAACAGTCATATCCCTCTTTTGGGAACTGCCATCCGTAACCATGACCTGAAACGCCGAAGAAGATCTTCATCTCATCCTGAATCCCGGGATCGGATGGGATTGCTCCTTCAATGCAGAAGTAATTGTAGTTCTTCCTGCCACTCTTCTTCAACAGCACGCTGCTGCAGCCATCCGCACCCACCAGATAGCTGTACCCGAGTCTCTCCTGCCCTGCCTGAAGGGTCTGCGATGTGAAATGGATATCTGCCGGCTTCACTCTTCTGTTCTCGAGCACCTCTCCACCATAGTGCAGATATTCACCGATAAGAGCGTAATCGAACAGCGTTCGTTCAGTAAGGTAGCAGGGCTCTTTCATCTGGAATGTGGTTACCTTCTCGCCTTCAAGGTAAAAGTGAACCCGGTTTGTTTGTTTTACGATGAAGCGATCGGAATTAATTTCGGGACACTCTTTCCGCAAAAGTTGCAAGGTCTTTACAGTGAGTAGTCCCCCGCACAACTTGTTGCGCGGAAAGGCGGACTTATCGATGATGCAGGTCTTGTAACCTTTCTTTTGCAGGGCGATACCGGCCATGGATCCCGCAGGACCGCCGCCGATGATGATGACGTCGTAATGTTTCATCAGTTACCCGTTGTGAAAAATTCCACCTTGCCGCATTTGGGACAAATATACAACTCGAACTTCTCCCTGTTTATAAAGAGCTCAAACAGATTGCCGAACACACCGGTTCTTGTTCCTTCATGGAACTTGTGTTCTCCGGAATAGCGCATTTTTACACCACATCGTAAGCAGTTAATCTCTTTGTATTCGTGCGGCAAATCGTTGATCTCAACAACCTGCTTATCGGCGAAGCTGTAATTGCAGTTCCAGCACAACTCAAAGTTATCTTCTACTTCAGCATTGCAATGAGGACAGGTTTTCATAGTCGACTTTTTTGTATGAAGGTGAAATGTAAATCCGGGTGATTCAAAGAACATGTCAAAAATAAAGATTAATATCTTTATCAACAAATTATCTTTTTGCTTGTTAAAATGCTGCACAGGTGAAGTGTCTTTTTTTACTCAATAATCAACCCAAATGAAGATTTTTTTGTCCTTTTCCCTTTTTGTTTTCCTGTTTGTCATTCCAGCATATTCCTCATACGGTCAAACCGTGCGTGACGGAGAAATTGCTGCAAAGACAGATTCAACGCTCGCGAATCCCGCTTACGATGCTGCCCTGGCGGAGAAGCTGGGTGCCGATGCCTACGGGATGAAGAGTTATGTGCTGGTGATGCTGAAGACAGGGCCTGTCGTTTCAAATGACGATGCTTTCGTCGCACGCTGCTTCCGCGGCCACCTCGACAACATCAACCGCCTCGAGAAGGAGGGGAGGCTGGTGGTGGCGGGACCGCTGGCGAAGAACGATCAACAGTATCGCGGCATTTTTATCCTCGATGTGGCCACAACTGAGGAGGCCGCCGCATTGCTGGAGACAGATCCCGCAGTACGGGAGGGGTTGCTGGCGGCGGACCTTTACAGCTGGTACGGCTCCGCCGCTCTGCCGCTCTATCTGGAGGAGGCAAACAGGATATGGAAGGAACAACCCTGAATACTATATTGCAATGGGAGAACTGAAAACAAAACAGCATGACGGCAACGTGGAGGAGTTCATCCGCAGCTATGCCGACAGCGAACAAAAACAGGCCGACAGCTTCGCACTGCTGGAGCTGATGCGGGAGACCACCGGTCAGGAACCAAAGATGTGGGGCGACACGATGATCGGCTTCGGGCAGTACCACTACAAGTCGGCACGCAGCCGTCAGGAGGGGGACTGGATGAGGGTGGGCTTCTCACCCCGCAAGGCGGCCCTCTCGCTCTATGTCTATTCCGCTACCCCGGAACAGGAACAGCTGCTTCCCATCCTTGGGAAGTATAAAATGGGGAAGGGCTGCATCTACGTGAAGCGTCTTGCTGATATTGACAGGGAAGTCCTAAAGAAAATCATCCTTTCTACCCTTACTTGGCTGGAGGAAACATACGGCAAAGAATAAGATCTGACAACATGGAAAAGGGATGGGACTACACGCTTCAGTGGTAGGAGTATGCAGAGCATATCGGCTCCGCAAAGCGGGAGGCAACCGCGCTCACACGCCTGCAGAAAGCAATTCCTCAGATTCTGAAAGGCAAAGGATTGTATGATAAATATAAATAAAAAACAGTATGGATGACAACAAACCGAGGGTGACCGGTATCGGCGGTATTTTCTTCTTTAGCGAAGACCCTGAAAAGATCAAGGAGTGGTATCGCGACAACCTCGGAATGGAGGTGAACGAGTGGGGTTCCAGCATTGAATTCCGCAATGCACGCCAGCCGGAGGAGATCAATTACCTGCAGTGGAGCCCCTTTGAGAAAGGGAGTGACTATTTCGCTCCATCGCGCAAGGAGTTCATGATCAACTACCGGGTGGAACACTTGGAGGAGTTGCTGGTGAAGCTGAGGCAGAACGGCGTCACTATCCTCGATGAGGTGGAGAAATACGAGTATGGAAAGTTCGTCCACATCATGGATGCGGAAGGAAACAAGATCGAGCTTTGGGAACCGATCGACTCTGCCTTTACCGAGATGGGACTCAAAACCACCAAGTAGTTAAATTGTTGTTAAATACTTCTTGTGTCGTGCGCGATATAAATATTCTCCCTATATTTGTATCGTAAACGATATAATCACAAGCGAAATAAAGAAAAACGATGAAAGAAGCAAAATTTTACGGATTCAGTGCTAAGAGCCTGAAAGGGGAGGAACTCAAAATGGATGCCTACAAGGGGAAAACGGTACTGGTGGTAAACACCGCCAGCAAGTGTGGGCTGACACCCCAGTACGAAGGGTTGGAGGCACTCTACAAGAAGTACAAGGACAAAGGTCTGGTAATACTTGGCTTCCCCTGCAACCAGTTTGGCAACCAGGAACCGGGAGATGAGCAGTCGATTTCTGAGGGATGCCTCATCAATTACGGTGTCACCTTCCCCATGTTTGCCAAGGTGGATGTGAACGGAGAAAATGCACACCCTATTTTCAAATACCTGAAAAAGGAGCTGGGCGGTTTCTTCGGAGGCAAGATCAAGTGGAACTTCACCAAGTTCCTGGTCGACAGCAACGGTAAGCCTGTGAAGCGTTTTTCTCCTTTCACCAAACCGGAGGAGATTGACAAATACCTCGCGAAAAAGATGAATAATTGATCTTCCTGCCCTAAGTAGACAGGATCCAAACGATATCAATATGGAATATGAACAGCTGAAACTGAAGAACCAGATATGTTTCCCGATATACGCGGCATCGAGGCTTATCACCCGCGGGTATCAGCCGCACCTTGAGAAGTTGGGAATCACCTATCCCCAGTACCTGGTGATGATGGTGCTCTGGGAGCAGGATGGCATCACGGTGAACGACATCGCCGAGAAGTTGATCCTCAATACCAACACGGTGACACCCCTGCTTAAGCGGATGGAGGTGATGGGATTCGTCAGCCGCAAGCGCTCAACCCTGGATGAGCGCAAGGTGCTGATCACCCTCACTCCGCAAGGGCGAAAGATGCGGGAGGAAGCTGCATCCATCCCTGAGCGACTTGTGGAGGAACTGCAGCAAGTTGGCATCACGGCGGATGAACTGGTGGGGTTGAAACAAAGCCTTGACCGATTGGTGGAGCACCTGAAAGGGAGTGGTGATTTCACTGTTTGAACGGACTGAAACAGGGGGTGTTGTGGCATCGTTAAAAAAATAATTTGAACAAAATGGGTGTTGAGTTGTCTTTTTAATAGAAGCAAACTGAAATTGCAGATGCCATCATGGGTGTTTGCTGATAAATTAATATATAATGGTGCACACAATCATCTTTGATGAACAGAACAAACCTGACAAACAGGAAAAACAGGAGCTGGTCGACTTTCTGTATGACCAGCTGGAACAGTACGGAGACCCAAAAAACCAAATTGAGAGAGCCATCGACTACTCCCTGAAAGAGTTCGACTCCTTTGGTGGTTTCGTGATGTTGCTGAAGCAGCATGAACAGATCCGGGCTGCGGTGGTGATCAACCGTACCGGCATGGATGGATACATCCCCGAGAACATATTGGTGTACATTGCGGTGGATCGTAACAGCCGTGGTGAAGGACTGGGCAGGAAGCTGATGACGCAAGCCATCGCTCATGCTGAGGGGGATATTGCCCTCCACGTGGAGGCGAACAATCCGGCCAAGCGGCTGTATGAGAAGCTGGGATTCACCAATCCTTATCTGGAAATGAGACTGAAAAAAGCGAATTGATGGCTGAGCTGATCATTGAAGCAGAGAAGATCAGGGAGAACATCCGGACCCTGAGCGACTATTTTGAAAAACAGGGGATCGACTGGAGCCTGATTACCAAGGTCTTTTCGGGTGACCAGGATTTTCTGGAGAACATCCTCACTTTGGAGGTAATTGACAAGATCAACTCGGTGGGCGACTCGAGGCTTACCAGCCTCAAGAACTTGCGGGCGGTGAACCCTGCCATGCGTACCATCTACATCAAACCACCGGCTGCCATCTATGCCGATGATGTGGTGCAGTTTGCAGACATCTCGCTCAACAGCTCGTTCAGCACCATCAAGGCGCTGAACGAGGCAGCGGGCAAAGCAGGTAAGATTCACCAGATTATCATCATGGTGGAGTTGGGAGAGATGCGCGAGGGGGTGAACCGCGACGATGTGATGTCGTTCTATGAGAAGGTATTCAACCTGCCCCACATTGAAGTAATCGGCCTGGGTTCCAACCTGGGCTGCATGTACGGCATCGAACCAACCTACGACAAGCTGCTGCAGCTCTCCATCTACAAGGAGTTGATCTCGGTGAAATTCAACAAGAAGTTAAAGTATATCTCCGGTGGTTCCTCTATTACGCTGCCGCTGATCGAAAAGGGTGCCATACCGAAGGATATCAATCACTTCAGGGTGGGGGAAGCTGCTTTCTTCGGGGTGAGTCCCCTCTACAACGAGCAGTTCCTGAATCTGCACACCGACACCTTCGCCTTTGAGGCCAACATCATCGAGCTGGAGGAGAAGAAGATTGTGCCGGAGGGGGTGCTGAGCGATGCCAACATCGGCCATACCGCCGATTTCAATGATCACGACACCAGCGAGACCACCGTGAAGGCGATCCTCGACGTGGGGATCCTCGATGTGGACAAGGATGACATTGAAGCACTCGACAAGGAGGTCCGTTTTGTAGGCATCACCTCCGACATGATGGTGGTCGATATCGGTAAGAACCGCAATGCTGAAGGTGGAAAGCGTTACCGTGTGGGTGATCGCATCCGTTTTAAAACCAACTACATGGCAGTGGCGCGACTGCTCAACTCAAAATTCATCGACAAACGATTTATCTGATCTGCTGCTTGCATTTGCCTCGAGGCAGAGAACGCGGGTTCAATGTCACATAATTTGTTTAGCATATATTAAAAAACAGGGGAGACCCTGTTTTTTTTATTGTAATCAAACTATATTTACAGGGTGCAATCGATTCAATGTGTCTACAAAAGAGTTTCTTATCAATAAATCGATATACAATGAAAACAAAACTTTTTCTTCTGCTCCTTGCTTCGGGAGTAGAGGGATTCCTGCCGCTCACGCCGGAGATCAACATGCATTCCTTCAGGATAATGATAGAGAAGCTTGCCTTCCTGAAAGATCTGCCGGAGGAGGAGATGAAGACAATCGCCGGCTGGTTTCGCTCAGTGCAATGCAACTGAGGGTGATTCTTTTATTGCTGTTTTTCGATAGCAGGATTCACTCCTTTTTGATATAGCTCTGGAGGGCCTTGACATAGCTCTCAAAGGCCTCAATCCCTTTTTTGGTAATCTTGCAAACCGTGCGGGAGCGTTTGGCGTGGATATATTTCCTCACATGGATATATCCGGCTTCCTGCAGCTTCTCGAGCTGTACGCTCAGGTTGCCGGCGGTGGCGCCTGTCTTCTCGCGGAGGAAGACGAAGTCGGCCTCCTCCACCGACAGGAGCAGGGACATCACCGCCAGTCGCAGTTGTGAGTGAAGCAGCGGATCCAGTTCTTTAAACATTGTTCTCTCTATTCGCTTTGTGATTCAGATAATGACCGGGCACAATGTTCCCAGCCAGCATTACTACGGCCATTAACAGGGGGTAATAGTTGAAGGACAACACCCGGTAGAGCAGCAGGCAGATCACGCAGACCGCTACTGACAGATAGATCCATCGCAACCTTAGTACAGCTGTGGAGATATAGAGTGCAAAGGTATACAATAATGTGATCAACGGGTAGGAATACCACCCTGTTTCCCCGGGAATCAGGATGATGATGGTGAGCAGGCAAACCATGAAGCCGGACCATATATGGAGTGAGATGGAGCCTACATAGGTGGTCACCTCCCGCCTGCCATTGTCCCTGAATCCCATGATCATGCTGATGAGAAAGCCGGTGATGGTGACGCTCATCCAGAGGATCCCATTCTGTTTTTCTGTCGATGGGATGAAATTGATCATGATGAAATGTGCGATCGAGGCAGCAAAGATCAGATAGCCCCAAAGCAGGAAATGCTTTCCGGCCCCTTTTTTGATGTTTCCCTTTGCCGCGGCGATCATTCCGGTGATCAACTGCAGGCTCTCTTTCTCGTTAAATTCTTTTTCCATATGGTTGGTGATTTTAGTGATTTTCTGAAACTGTAATCATCTGCAGGAAATATTTCCCCCAGTAGGGAGCACTGTAACTCTTCTGCTCCCGGTTAAACAGCTCTTCCGCTTTTTTCATCTCCTCTTCCCTGTTGCGTGACGACTGCAGGAACGGGGGCAGGTTTTGTTCGAAGAAAGCCAGCAGGATCACCGGGCGTGGATTGGCGGGATTGAGCCGCATTGCCTCCTCAAATTTGCTGACGGTGGGCTGGTAGAGCTCCTGTCCCAGGGTTTGAGGGTTTTGACTGATGCGACACATGGTGAAGTAACCCCATAGGGTTGCAACCTCCGATTGGTCCGCCTCCTCCAGTCCCTCCAGCTGCTTCAGATATTTTTCTGCCGCTTCCAGGCGTTGGGTGTTCTGCTCCGACTTCATCTCCCAGTATACCAGCTCAGTGTTGAGGTATGCTGCATAATATACCGGTAACCACCGCTCGGGGTAGCTCGCGGCAATCCGTTCAAAACTGTTCTTGCATACCTGCAGGTCAGCTGCATCCTTCACCTGATCGAACTGATCGATCGCTGTTTCCATCGCCTTCTGACAGGCTTCTTCATTTTGTGCGTTGAGCTCCATCCCCAGCATGAGGATCAGCGATACAACCAGTAAAGATAATGTTTTCATAGGAATTAATTTTTTAAATGAATAATATGTTGGAATCTCACATTAAAAATGGGTGGCTTCGTAGGCGACGTTCTTCCCCAGCGTGAGGAAGAAACCGACATAGAAGTTTTGTGGTTGTTCCAGCAAGATGGGCTTTCTTTCATAGATCCCGGCGTTGTTGGGCTTACTGTTGTAGTGATAGCCGTAGATGTTCTTCCTGCCGAAGATGTTGGAAGCTGAGAGGTAGATGATCAGCTTCTTGTGTGCCAGGATGGTCCAGCTCACATCGGTGGTGTGGAGCTGTGGGGTGCGGGCGCTCATGAAATCCATATCGTTGGGGTCGTCGTACGGACGCCCGCTGGCATAGCGCTGGGTGATGCTGATCATGCTCCGCAGTCGGTCGAAATTGGTGTAGCGGACGCTGACGGAGGCGTTGTGTCGGGTGACATAATGCGGCTGCACCGGAACAGGGTAGTGCAGGTATCTGCGCCGGCTGTCGTTGAAGGTGTATGCGACCATATAGTCCCAATGTTTCAGGAACATCCGGTCGTTGTAAAAGAGGTCGACACCGCGGCTGTAGCCCTCCCCTTCGGAGGTGTATCCCAGCTGCTGTTGCTGGAGGGGCAGTCGCTCATAATCCTTGTGGTAAGCTTCAGCCCTGAAGATCTTCTCATCCTTCTGATAATAGATACCCAACAAGTATTGCAGGTTGCGTTCGTTGGAGAGCGCACCGTTACGGATCAGATACTCTTTACCGGTCATCTGCTGATAGCGGCCGGCCACTCCTGAAAAGATGAATTCGTTCAGCTTGTAACTCAATGCCAGGCGGGGCAGCAGTGCGATATCATCGTTGAGAGATGTGTACTCCTCTCTCACAGATGTGTTTAGCAACAAGTTGTCCAGAAGGTTGAAATCACCGGAGAAATAAATGCCGGAGATATGGTGGTTCAGACGTGGTGAAAGGGGAGGTGCGAAGATGGTATAGTCCATCTCATATTGTTTCAGGAAGCTCTCCGCGCCCGCATCCATCTTGAATAGTCGTGAGATCCTTTTGCCCGTTTTCACCTTCAGGTGCAGCTCCGATTCACTTTCGCTCAGCTTGTCTCCGGCGATCTCTGCCCCGGCGATTCGCCTCCTGTTCCAGCCGAAGGCCGCCCCGACGAACCAGTTCATTCCCGATTTGCTACGGGTGCGGTAGGTGCTGTTGAGGTAGAGGTTGTCCTCATTGAAATCCATCTCCCGGCTTTCACCAAATGCGGGCCGCTCCAAACGGTTGAACGCGCTGCGGTTGAAGGTGAAGAAGGTTTTGAAATGGGTTTGCTCTTTCGGACTATAGCGAAACTGTTTCTGAAGGGCCAGTGAGTGGAAGGGTCTGTTCCACTGCTTTGCCTGCTCCGGGTAGAAGAGGCGAGTATAGCTATCCATATTGGTATAATCGCCGTTGAAAGAAAGTGATGCCTTCTCCCATGCCTTTGTGCCTCCACCGCCCAGGGAGACATTCTTCAAGCTCACTCCTGTTTTCGAATCCTTCGCCTCATCACGGGTATATAGAGGCAGGACACTGGAGAGACTCTGGGAATACTCAGACGAGAAGCCACCCATGGAAAAGTTCACTCCCGAGAAGAAGAATGGTGAGTAGCGGGAGCGCGCCTGCTGGTAGGGGAAGGTGGCACCGTATGGCGAGAGCACATGCATGTCGTCGATGTAGGTCTGCGACTCGGAGCTGTCGCCACCCCTTATCAGCAGCCGCCCGTCGGTGCCGGTTGCCTGTGCCCCAGGAAGCAAGGTGATTGCTTTGAACAGGTCTCCCTCCGAGCCGGCGGTGGTGGCCACATCGACCGTGCTCTTCCGGTCGACAGTGCTGGTGCCCTTGAGGATAAAACTGCCGGCTTGCACCACTACCTCGTCAAGATTCAACGGAATCTCCCTGATGAGGATCTGCAGATCGTGCATCTCTTTAATTGGAGCTTGTAGACGAACCTCATGATAGCCGATCATCGAAACAATCAGGCAGACCTCACCGGTCGCATGGCTGTTGAAGCGAAAGAACCCTTCGTTGTCGCTGCTCGTGCCCTCGACACTGTTTTCCAACCAGATATTGGCATAGGCTACCGGACTGCCCTGTTCGTCGATCACTCTGCCTGATACCTCTCGAGTCTGTGCGAATGACTGCAACTGCCAGAAGATTAACCCGATAAATAGTATCTGTTTTGTCTTCATCATTCATTTATTACATCGTTCATGATTCCAAAATTCACGCATTGATCGTCATATCTAAAGATTGACTCTGCAAATATAAACCAGTTTAAAAAATAAACCAAATTGTTTTATAGATTATTGTTGATTTTTTTTCTGTTGATCTGTTTGTGGGTTGTGAAGAAGTTTTATATCTTTGTTTATCAACAAAATAGTTTTTCAACCTTCAATTAAAAAGTCATGAAAAGAAAATTGATATTTTTGGGTTTGGCGGCGATGCTGATGTCGGTATCGTGTGTACAGCCCCAAAGTGAGGAGCGTCAGCCGGCAGAGGAGCCAGTTGAGAGCGTGGAGACGGTCGAGTTCAAAGATTTCGGCCCCGATCCGTTGGTGATTGACATTGAGCAGTACACACTGCAGAACGAGAACTTCCGTACCGCCGTGTGGACCGGCAGCCTGATGCAGATGACTGTAATGACCCTACAGCCGGGAGAGGATATTGGCCTGGAACTCCACACGAAAACCGATCAGTTCCTCCGCGTGGAGCAGGGGAGCGGCATCGTGATGATGGGTGACAGTGAGGAGAACCTCGATTTCCAGGAGCGGGTGGAGGATGATTTTGCCATCTTCATCCCGGCCGGCAAGTGGCACAACCTGCTCAACGATTCTGACGAGCCGCTGAAACTTTATTCCATCTACACGCCGGTGGAGCATCCGCATGGCACTGTGCATGAGACCCGTGAAGAGGGAATCGAACATGACCACGACCATTGATAAAATAAAGGGCTGAAGCATTCGCTTCAGCCCTTCTCAATCAGAACCGGTGTTGCCGGTTTGGGTTTACTGTTTACTTCTCCGACAGGTACTCGGCAATCCCCTCCTGGGTGGCTGAGAGCGCCTTGTCGCCCTTGTGCCAGTCGGCCGGGCATACCTCGCCATACTCTTCGGTGAACTGCAGCGCGTCGATCACACGAAGCACTTCGTCCACGCTTCTGCCCAGCGGCATGTCGTTTATTACCTGATGGCGAACGATGCCTCCCTTGTCAATCAGGAAGAGACCGCGGTAGGCCTCAGCTGATCCCTTGAATTCAGGATTGCCGTTCTCGTCAGTGACGAACTTGCCGGCAAGCACATCATAGGCCATCGAGATGGTAAGTGAGGGGTCGGCCACGATGGGGTAGGTGACACCCTGGATGCCGCCATCGTTCTTCGGTGTGTTGAGCCACTTCCAGTGGGAGACGGCTGAGTCGGTGGAGGCAGCTACCACCACAGTGTTACGCTCTTCGAACGCTTTCATTTTCTGTTGGAAGGCAATCAACTCTGTGGGGCAGACGAATGTGAAGTCGGCCGGGTAAAAGAAGAAGACCACATACTTGTTATTGATATAATCCTCCAGGGAGAAGTTTTCTACGATTTCAGAACCGTTGATCACGGCCTGAGCCCGGAATGCCGGGGCTTTTTTTCCTACTAATACTGACATATTCTTACTCTGTTAAACGTTTGTAACCGGTGCAAAGGTACGGCTTTTGACGGTCACGACGAAGCAATGGCGGGTTGTATGAATGATTGAAAGTTTTTATAAGTGTTGTGACCACACCTTGAATCGGTGCAAGGAGACAAATAGTGGAAAATTAACAGACTCTTCACGCTATGTTCGCAAAATAATGAGTACTTTTGCATGCAATAAAAAACTAAAGGGTTACACTTATGTCATTTATTGCAGATAGAATCGCCTTCGAAGGTCTCACATTTGACGATCTTCTCCTGGTTCCCGCCTTCTCTCAGGTATTGCCCCGCAACGTGGATCTCACCACCCGTTTCTCACGCAACATCACGCTCAACATCCCCATGGTCTCTGCGGCCATGGATACCGTCACCGAGATCACGATGGCCATCGCCATCGCACGCGAGGGCGGAATCGGCGTGATCCACAAGAACATGCCCATTGAGGAACAGGCACGTCAGGTGCGTGCCGTGAAACGTGCCGAGAACGGCATGATCCTCAATCCCATCAGCATCACCCCCGACAAATCGGTGTCGGAAGCGCTCGCCATGATGGCGGAATACAAGATTGGCGGCATCCCGGTGGTGACCGACGGAAACAGGCTGGTCGGCATCGTCACCAACCGCGATCTGCGCTTCGAGAAGTCGATGAACAAGCGGATTGAAGAGGTGATGACCAGTGAGAACCTCATCACCACACGCCAGTCGGCCAACCTGGAGGATGCCGCTGAGATCCTTCAGCAGTACAAGATCGAGAAGCTGCCGGTGGTGGATGGTGAGAACCGCTTGGTAGGATTGATCACATACAAGGATATCACCAAGGCGAAGGACAAACCCTTTGCATGCAAGGATGAGCAGGGTCGCCTGCGTGTGGCTGCCGGCATTGGTGTCACCGCCGACTCACTCGAGAGAGCAACAGCCCTGGTGGAAGCCGGTGTGGATGCCATCGTGATTGATACTGCCCATGGCCATTCGAAAGGGGTGGCTGAGATGCTGAAGCTGATCAAGCAGACATTCCCGCAGATCGATGTGGTGGTGGGCAATATCGCCACGGCAGAGGCGGCCCGCTTCCTGGCAGATGCAGGTGCCGATGCAGTGAAGGTGGGCATTGGACCGGGATCGATCTGTACCACCCGCGTCATCGCAGGTGTGGGAGTTCCCCAGATCACTGCCATCTACGAGGTGGCAAAGGCGCTCGAGGGGACCGGTGTACCGCTTATCGCCGACGGAGGCCTTCGCTACTCGGGCGACATCGTCAAGGCACTGGCCGCCGGAGGTACTTCGGTGATGATGGGGTCACTGCTGGCCGGCACCGAGGAGTCGCCGGGTGAGACCATCATCTTCAACGGCCGCAAGTTCAAGTCCTACCGTGGCATGGGCTCCCTCTCGGCCATGCAACAAGGATCGAAAGACCGTTACTTCCAGGATGTGGAGGATGACATCAAGAAACTGGTGCCGGAAGGAATTGAGGCGCGCGTGCCGTTCAAGGGTACCCTGCAGGAGGTGGTCTACCAGATGGTGGGCGGACTGCGTGCAGGGATGGGTTACTGTGGTGCGGAGAGCATCGAGCAGCTGCACCAGGCCAAGTTCACCCGCATCACCTCTGCCGGATACACGGAGAGTCATCCCCACGGTGTCATGATCACCCGGGAGGCACCCAACTACAGCAAGGGTACCGAATAATTGGAAAACAGCTGTTTAGCTACTCAATTTGATAAGGAAGGGGACTGTTATTCAGTCCCTTTTTTCATGGGGACAAAGATGTAATCGCCGTGGGTGGTGGTGCTGAAGCGATTCTCGCTCAGCCGTTTCACCACTGTCATCTGCTGCCGCTCCCGTCCCCCCAGGGGGAGCACCATCAGCCCCCCCACGCGAAGCTGCTCCTTCAGTTTTGGCGGAATCGTCTCAGGTGCCGCGGTGATCAGGATCTTGTCGAAGGGAGCCTCCCGGGGCAGACCTTCATAGCCATCGCCGTGGTACAATTTCGGGAAGTAGCCCAGACAATTGAGCGTCTCCCTGGCTGTCTGATAGAGGTCCTCAACCCTTTCAATGCTGTAGAGCTCCACCCCCATCTCGCAAAGCACCGCTGCCTGGTAACCGCTCCCGGTGCCGATCTCCAGTACCCTGTCGCCAGGCTCCAGTTGCAGCAACTCCGTCTGCCTGGCCACGGTGTAGGGCTGTGAGATGGTCTGTCCAGCTTCTATGGGCAGCGGCCGGTCGAGATAGGCCATCTCTGCCAATGCCTCATCCACAAAAGCCTCACGGGGTATGCGGGCAATGGCGGCGAGCACCGCATTGTCCCGTATACCCTTGCCCCGCAGCTCGCGGGCCAGCTTCTCTGCTTTTTCCAGGTTGTATATGGGTGATTGGGTCATAGGGAACTTACTGTTTTCGGGTTCTGTCCTCTCCGCTTGTGCTCTGCTGGTAACGGGAAGGCTGCAGATGAGAGCCAGCATCCACAGCATCGCTCTTCTACTTCTCATTGTTCAGATTCATTGGTTTGTAGTCACAAACATAACACAAAAAGAGAAATATTATCCAGATATATAGTTAAATATCAATTTCCTTATCCATCGCTTGTGATGATTCTGATTTTCATCCTATTTCAGACGTTACTGACTCTAATCTCATTCGAATCTATTAGAGCGAGATTAGAGCGAGATTAGAACGATATTAGAACGAGATTAGAACCAGTACCGAAAGAGATGGCAGCAATCTCTTCGGATGCGATTGGCGCAACTGGGATGAAACATGCGAAAAAATTCGGTAGAAAGGGAGAGAAAAGCTACTTTTATCTTTTATTTATGGTTCATATAAACGACAGAGCTGATGAGTCAATTAACAGAACATGAAACATGGGGCGTGGTCTACAATTCGGTGGGGTCGCTCCGCGCGGAACCGACGCACGCTGCCGAGATGGTCACCCAGGTACTGCTCGGCATGCCGGTGAAGATTTACGAGCAGAAAGGGGAGTGGTGCATGATTGAGACACCTGATGGGTATGTGGGCTGGATCAGCGGATCAGTGCAGCTGATGACCGACAGGCAGAGAAGGAATTACCTGCAACAGCCGAAGGTGATCATCACAACGTTGTGCGCGCGTTCCTATTCGCTGCCGTATCAGATATCCCAGCCCGTTACCGACCTGGTAGCCGGCAACATGCTGGAGCTTATCACGGATGACGGAGCATATTATAGGGTGCGCTATCCCGACGGCCGTAGGGCTTACGTGATGAAATCGGATGCGAAGGAGCTACCCGACTGGCTGAGAGAGATCAGGCCCACCGGTGAAAGCATCGTAGAGAGTGCCAAGAAACTGCTCGGTATACCCTATCTCTGGGGTGGCACCTCGGTGAAAGGTCTCGACTGCAGCGGTTTCATCAAGCAGGTCTTCTTCATGCACGGCATCATCCTGGCCAGGGACGCCTCACAGCAGGTGCGTTACGGCAGGTTGGTTGACGACACAGGCAATTTCGCCGATGCCTTTCCGGGCGATCTGCTTTTCTTTGGTGCCAAAACAAGTGAAGAGAGGGGTGAGAAGGTGGTGCACGTGGGTATCTATCTTGGCAAAAGAAGATTTATCCATGCTTCCGACTATGTCCGCATCAACAGCTTCGACCCTTCCGACCCGTTGTACGACGCTTTCAATGCCAACCGTTATCTCCGCACGAAGCGGATCATCGGGGAGGTTATGGGCGAAGGGATTGAGGAGATGTTCAGTAACGCTTTCTACCGCTGACTTGCAAACTTCCGCCGGTCACCCGGACAGAAAAAGAACGATCAATAAAGATGAAACTTACCTGGACACCCTATGACCTGATGCTGAACCACACATTCACCATCTCAGGCTTCTCCCGCAAGAGCACTCCCGTGGTGCTCACCCGCATCGAATATGAGGGGCTCACCGGTTATGGCGAGGCATCGCTGCCCCCCTACCTGGGGGAGACGCAGGCATCGGTGATCGCGTTTTTAAAGCGGGTTGATCTCTCATTGTTTCGTGATCCGCAGCAGATAGAAGAGATTATGGCTTCCCTTGATGCGATTGCACCAGGGAATACAGCGGCCAAGGCGGCGGTCGATATCGCACTGCACGACCTGGCAGGCAAGATGGCTGGCAAGCCCTGGCACAGGATGCTTGGGTTGGACAGGCATGGGGTGCCCGACACCACCTTCACCATCGGCATCGACAGCGATGAGGTGGTGCGGGAAAAGAGCCGTGAAGCTCTGGACCGTTTCAATATCCTGAAGGTGAAGGTGGGAGGAGCGGATGATAAGCGGATGATTGCCGCGATTCGTTCCGTGACCGATCTACCCCTGGCGGTAGACGCCAATCAGGGTTGGAAAGAGCGCAATGAGGCGCTGGATATGATCTACTGGATGAGAGAACAGGGGGTGGTGATGGTGGAGCAGCCCATGCCCAAGTCCGATTTAGAGACGATTGCCCGGCTGACGGAAGCGAGTCCCCTCCCCATCTTTGCCGATGAGTCAGTGCAGCGGCTCACCGATGTGGAGCGGTTGAAGGGAGTCTTCTCAGGGATCAACATCAAGCTGATGAAGTGCACCGGCATGCACGAAGCCCGAAAGATGCGCATACGGGCAGAGGAGCTGGGGATGAAGGTGATGATGGGCTGCATGACCGAGACCTCCTGCGCCATCTCTGCTGCGGCACAGCTTTACGCGGGCATGGATTTTGCCGATCTCGACGGGGCGCTGCTGATCGGCAACGATTGCTTCGACGGTGCAAAACTTGAAAACGGGAAAATTATTGCTTCAGATCTCCCGGGGATCGGCGTGATGCCGCTCGGTGCGTTGCCCTTTGGCAGAGAATGAGAGGTTAGTGTCTGTCACAGCACCAGCCCTTCGAACAACCGTTGAAACGTCTTTTCAAGATCACTGCATTTGCCCGGATGGGTGGGAGAGGTCTGGATGATGCTGCTGCGTGTGGCGGTGAGCCAGCGAAACCGCTCCGGTATGGGGAGTGCGGCTATGGGTCCGCACCGCGCCTCACCATCAGCAATGCAGCGCAGTGTCTCCAGGTTTTCGATCACCTCCTCATAGGATGCCTCCGGCTGCATCAGACGAAACTTCTCGGGACAGAGATGGAAAGCCAGCCGGATATACTTCTCCTCCTTCGAGAAGAGGACCAATCCCACGTTGAAGAACTCCTCCCGTTCCACCTTCGGCACCAGCCGGATAGCGGCGTAGTGGTATAGCTTATCCTCTTGCATCGCGGGCACTATTTAGAAATTGCTCACTGTTGTGCAAACGGGACAGCAGGAAACGGAAGTAGACCTCCCGGATCTCTGCCGGTGTTTCCTCGGTGTGACGCCATTTCAGCCACTCATCAGGGATCAGGTCGGTCACTTCCCTCAACCGTTCTTCCGTGAGGATCTCCCGGGCAAGGCGGTTGGCCTCCTCCAGCATGGTCGCCTGTGAGAGCAACACGTGATCCTTGATATGCGGGAATGGGTTCAGGGCATGTCGCTCAAAGTCGCTCCAGCTGTGGTGGAAGTAAAAGGATGCACCGTTGTCGATCACCCAGAGCTCGCGGTGCCACCACAACAGGTTGGTGTTATTGGCGGTGCGGTCGATATTGGTGGTGAAGGCGTCGAGCCATACAATCTTTGATGCCAGAAGCGGGTCCACCTGCATGGTGGGGTCGTAGGCGAGGGCTCCCGAAAGGAAGTGCATTCCCAGGTTGAGACCCTCGCTCGCCTTGAGCAGGTCCTGTATTTCCTCATCTCCTTCGGTGCGACCGAACTCTTCACCCAGGCGGGCAAACACCAGCTCGGGGATCTGCAGTCCCAGCAGTTTGGCGATGGCTCCCCCCAGCAGCTCGGAGACCAGCATCTTGGTGCCGTGGCCTGCACCGCGGAACTTCAGCACATAGCTGAAGCCGTCGTCAGCATCTGCCAGTGCCGGGAGTGAGCCACCTTCCCGCAGGGGGACAATGTAGCGCGTCACCTCGACGGTGCGCAGTGAGAGATCTTGTTTCATCGGCATCAAAGATACTACATCCTATCCAATTTCGTCTGATTCGAGCAACATACATCCGGCGGCGTAGAGCTCGTTCAGTGCCTTCCTGTCATCCCCCGGCTGCAGGTTCACGGCCGCGATTGCATCGGTGACCACGCAGGTATGAAACCCCTCCCGCAGCGCATCCAGGGCTGTGGCCTTCACACAGTAGTCGGTGGTAAGTCCGCACACATACAGCGCCTGAATATCATGTTCCTTCAGGAACGCGCTGAGGGAAACGTTGGTTGCTTCGAAGGCGGAGTAGCCGTCGTCCCTGTTGTCGGTTCCTTTGTATAGCTTCAGGGCTATTTTTTCGCTGTCCAGCTCCGCATGAAAATCGGCGCCATGTGTGCCGGCCACACAATGAACCGGCCACTTCTCAAAATGCACCGATTCAGACGGGTGCCAGTCTTGCGACGAGATCACAATATCGAATTTGTCGATGAACCCGTTTATCACCGGGACAACCTTATCACCGTCTTTTACGCCGAGGGCACCCCCGGGGCAGAAGTCGTTTTGCACATCGACGATGAGCAATGCTCTTTTTGGCGTTTTCTTTTTTGTTTCCATACGGCAATATAACAACGGAGCGGGTTTCAAGTTCAACAGTATGGCGGGGATGCAAATAAATTGCTCACGCAGTAGAACAATCTAACTTTTATTGTGCTACTTTTGCATCCGATTTTTTTGATATCCATATGAATTATCTTCTTACGATCTCCTTGCTGCAGCTCAAGGTGATTCAGGAGGTGATCACCCTCACCGTCTTCGTGATCTTCTCTTCCCTCGCTTTTCAGACACAACTGCGGATGAACCACCTGATTGGCTTTGTGCTGCTGGTGCTGGCCGTCTATTTTATCTTCAAGAACTGAACCCAGACAATTTTTGTTGTATCCGCTCTCAACGGTCGTGGGCATCGTTCCCGGAAAAAATAAAGAAAAAAATCACTAATTGTAGTGATTGACGGGTGTACTGGAATGCTGTTACTTTGTATTTTTAAAAATCATTCAACAGCTAATCATATGAAATATTTGTTTTTGACGTTATCACTTTTATGCAATATCCTCTTTCTCTATCCCGTAGAGCCGGAAACGGTGAAAGAAACGAACCCGCAAGACACCGTGAAGGTCTACTACCTCGATGAGGTGGTGGTTACCTCTTCTGTAAAGGAAACCAACGACTTGCGCAACATGCCCACCGCTGTCTCGGTGGTGTCGCCCAAGCAGCTGAAGGATAGCCAGATTGAGTCACTCCCGGAGATGAGCTCCTACGTGCCAAACTTCTTCATCCCCTCCTACGGCTCAAAGGTATCCACACCCATCTACATCCGCGGCATCGGTGCCCGCCTGGGATCACAGACGGTGAGCCTCTATGTGGATAATATGCCCAGCTTTAACCCCTCGGCATTCGATTTCGAGTTCCAGGATATCCAGCGTATTGAGGTGCTGCGTGGCGCACAGGGGACACTCTACGGCAGGAACGCCATCGGGGGAATCGTCAACCTATACACCCTCTCGCCGCTCACCTTCCAGGGCAGCACGGTGATGCTGGGCGGTGGCAACCATGGGCAGTTCTCGGTGAAAGGATCTAACTACAGCCGGCTGAGCGACAAGTTTGGTGTCTCGGTGGCAGCCTATTACAAGAAAGACGACGGTTTTTTCAGAAACAACTATACCGGCGAGAATGCAGATGCCACTGAGAATGCCGGGGGACGGCTCAAGATGGAGTGGGAGGTGACCCCCTCCTTCAAGGCTCTGCTCTTTGGCAACTACGATTATGTGTCTGGCGGGGCTTTCCCTTACATGCACCGTGACTCTTCGGAGGTCAACTACAATGAACCCTCCTCCTACGACCGGCACCTCTTCAACAACGGGCTGTCGCTCGACTTCCGCGGTGATGGCTACAGCGTGCATTCCACCACCGGGTACCAATTCCTGAAAGATGATATGAAGATGGACCAGGATTACACGCCTCGTTCTGTTTTCTCGATCAACCAGAAACAAAAACAGCACTCCCTGAGCCAGGAGATCACCGTGAAGTCGGACAACAGCCGCCCCTACAGATGGGTGGTGGGAGCCTTCGGCTTTTACGACCACCGGGTGATCGACACACCCGTAGCAATCAAGGAGGATGGGATGGTGAGCATGCAGGGACACCTTGATGCCGCCATGGAACGTATGGGAGCACCCCTCCGCATCGTCTATGCCAACGACCGGATCGACCTGCCGGGTGTATACACCAAACCATCACGCGGCGCGGCACTTTTTCACCAGTCCACCCTGCAAAATCTTTTCAGTGTGCAGGGGCTCTCAGCCACCGCCGGCATTCGCTTCGACTATGAACATACCGGCATCGACTACACCACCGAGAGTGAAGGAGGCGATGTGAACCTTGTGTTCAACATCCCCGGTAGGCCCATGCCGCCCATGTTCGTGGAGGGTGATACCCTTATGGAGGGGAGCTACAGCAAGGATTTCTGGGAGATACTGCCCAAGTTCGCCCTGCAATACCAGTTCACTCCCACTGCCCATATCTACCTTTCGGCCTCCAAGGGATACAAGACAGGGGGTTACAACGAACAGGCCTTCTCCAAACTATTGCAAAATGCACTGGCAGCATCCATTATGCGCAATGCAATGGCAGGAATGCCGGGTGGTGGCGGTGCTCCCGGCGGTTCATCTGCTGAGGAGCCCACCCTCGAGGAGCAGCTCTCATACGACCCCGAAAGGAGCTGGACCTATGAGCTGGGCGGACGGTACCAGATGTTGGACAACCGGCTCTCTCTGAACTACGCAATCTTCTACACCCGTGTGAACAACATACAAATTATCAAGCTGGTGGACCAGGGTACGGCAGGCCGCGTGGTGACCAATGCGGGTGAGTCTGACAGCAAGGGCTTTGAGCTGAGTCTGAAGTATATGCCTGTGAGCGGTCTCTCCCTCTTTGCCGACTATGGCTTCGCCGACGCCCGCTTCCGCAACTACGACATCTCGGAAGAGCAGGATTATTCCGGGAACCATATTCCCTTCGCACCACAAAACACGCTGAGCCTGGGTGCCGGTTATGTGCACCGCCTCCCTTACGGATCATTTGTTGAGAGGCTCTCGGGGAACTTACAATATGCCGGTGCGGGCAGGATCTACTGGACGGAATCGAACACCGATTATGAAGGCAATGAGCTCTATCAACCATTCTACGGAGTGGTGAATGCAAGTGTGACTGCTGAGAAGGGTGCCTTCAGCCTGGAACTTTGGGCTAAAAACCTTTTCAACCGGAAGTACCATGCCTTCTATTTCGAGGCATCGGACATGAACGGAAACGTGAATCCCTTCGTGCAACGCGGGAATCCCACCCTGGCGGGTGCCACCCTGCGCTACACCATCAGCAGATAAGCATAAGATTTATAGTGTGATCCTGCCGGTAAGCAACAATCCGGCAATCAGGGCAGAAGTGCCCAGCAAAAGGATGATAACAGCCCACTCCCACGGTTTGGGCTGTTTTTTTTGTTCCCGCTTAGCCCGTAGGAAGAGGAGCGAGCCGATGCCGTAGAAGAGCACCGAGAGGATCAGGTAGCGGATTCCCACTGCATAGATCACGTAGAGGGAGTAGAGCGTGCCCAGAAGTGCGATGACAAGGTGCCGGGACGATTCCTGTTTGCGGAGGGAGAAGGCGGTTTTCACCGCGTAAAGCGACGAGAGCAGGTAGGGAATCAGCACCAGCGTAGTGGCGATGGTGATGGCTGCCAGGTAGGTCTCATTGAGTCGTGGCGAGAGGATGGAGAGCAAAAAGAGCTGCGTGAAGCACTGCGTCATCAGCAGCGCGTTCACCGGTGTCCCCTTTCGGTTGGTCTTCTGAAAAACACGGGGCAGCACGCCATCGCGCGCAGCAGTATAGAGCGTCTCCACAGAGAGCAGGATCCATGAGATGCTCGCTCCCAGTACCGAGATCATGATCCCCAGCCGGATTACAAGACCACCCGCGGCACCTACTGCTGTACGTTCCAGCACCAGCGCCAGTGGTGTCTCGGAAGCGGCCAGCTCACGGGCAGGCACCGACGACATGGCGATGAAGGTGAGCATCATGTAGATGGAGAGCACCACCAACAGCGAGATGATGATGGATAGGCGCACCGTGCGCTGGCTCTTGGCCCTGCCGGAGAGGACCGACGCTGCCTCGATGCCGACGAAGCACCAGAGCACCACCGCCATCGCCTCCTTCACCTGCATGAGTGGTGTGGTGTCACCGCCGGTGGAGGCCAGCTGTCGCTGCCAGTTCTCCACCATAAAAAGGTCACTCCGCACCAGTGCGAATCCCAGCAGGATGATCAGCAGGATGGGGATCAGCTTGGCGGCCGTGACAATGAAATTGAGGATGGCACCTTCACGGATACCAGCCATCAGGATGGCATGGAAGGACCAGAGCAGGGCCGACCCAATCAGGAAAGCGGTGAGCGGTGAGAGTGCACGCTCACCCAGCAGATCGTTCAGCGTCTTGAAGAAGAGCGCCAGGTAACTGACGTTGCCGAGCCACCCTACCGACCAATAGCCCCAGGCGGAATTGAAGCCCATATAATCGCCGAAGCCGTCGCGCGCATAGGCATAGACTCCACTTTTCAGCTCCGGCTTCCTTCCGGCGAGATAGACAAAGACCAGGGCGAGCATCAGTGCACCAAACCCACCAATCACCCAGGTGATCAGGGTGCCTTGTGGATTGGCCACACTGATCAGATCCCTGGGCGAGTTGAAGATGCCCGATCCGATCATCGACCCCAGGGCAACGAAGATCAGCAGCCACAATCCCAGCTTGTCATCCTTTGCTTTCATCCGAACAACCATAGCAGCAGTGCCACCACCACGAGGGAGGGTAGCATGTTCATGACGCGTATCTTCTGAATGCCCAGGATGTTGATCCCCAACCCGATCAGCATGATGCCCCCCACGCTGGTCAACCCCAGGATGATCTCCCCCGTGAAGAAACTGCCCGCATAACCGGCCAGCAGGGTGAGTGACGCCTGGAAGAGGAACAGAGGCACTGCCGAGAGGGCGACACCCACGCCAAAGGCAGAGGCCAGCAGGATGGCCGAGAAGAAGTCCATCAGCGACTTGGTGTAAAGCAGGTCGGGGGAGCCGCCGGTTCCCTCCTGGATGGTACCCAGGATGGTGAGTGACCCCACACAGAAGAGCAGAAACGCGGTGACCAGTCCCTCGGAAAACTTTTCGCTGCCAATACGGAAGCGATGTTTGATGCGGTTGCTCAACCGCTCAGCCGCCTGCTCGATGTCAATCCATTCGCCCAGTAACGAACCGATGGCAAGACTGCTCACCACAATCAGGATGTGCTCCATCTCCACAGCCATGGAAGCGCCGATGGCGAGCGTGAAGAGCCCTATGGCCTGAAAGTAGATGGTGGTGATCCGTTCCGGCATCCGCTTCTTGAGCAGCAGCCCGATCACGCCGCCGCCAATCACGGCTGCTGTATTTACCAGGGTTCCTATCATCGTCAGTTTAATTTACAAAGGGCAAAAGTATTAAAAAAATCGTCAGCAATGGTGGATTAAGCTTCTTTTCATCGCATCAAAGCCCTCTCAAGTTCCTGTGATCTGCAACCCTGAATGTGACCTAAAACGGTTTATATTTTTTATCTTTGTGTTTTCGTAAAAAACCACTAAGATTATAAAGAAACAACTATGTACAACTGGTTTGAGTGTAAAATTAAATATGACAAGATGCTGGAGACCGGCATGCAAAAAACAGTGACCGAACCCTACCTGGTAGATGCCCTCTCTTTTACAGAGGCGGAGGCACGCATCATCGAAGAGATCAAACCCTTCATTTCGGGTGAGTTCTCCGTCTCCGACATCAAACGGGTGAAGTATAGCGACTCCTTCTTCAACGAGACCGGAGATCGGTACTACAAGGCACGGCTCCACTTCATCACCCTCGACGAAAAGAGCGGTGCCGAGAAGAAGACCGCGGTTAACATGCTGGTGCAGGCCTCCGAGCTGAAAGAGGCGGTGGAAATAGTGGAAACGGAGATGAAGAAGACCATGATCGACTACGCGTTCGCCTCGGTGACGGAGACGGCAATCATGGATGTTTTCCCTTACACGGGAGAAAAGGCATCGAAGGAAGAAGAATGAACATTGCAGCACACATACAAAATCTGAGAGGATCTGTGCCGCCACAAGTGAAAGTGGTAGCAGTATCAAAGTTCCACCCCGCGGAGCAGATTCGCGAGGCGTACGATGCCGGCCAGAGGGTTTTCGGCGAAAGCCGCGTGCAGGAGCTGGTGAGCAAGCAGCAGGAGCTGCCGGAAGACATCGAGTGGCACTTCATCGGTTCTCTGCAGCGCAACAAGGTGAAGCTGATCGCCCCCTTTATATCGCTCATCCACAGCCTCGACAGCGAACGACTGATGCGTGAGATCGAGAAGCAGGGAGCGGCCTGCGGAAGGGTGATTGCCTGTCTCCTGCAGGTCCACATTGCCGAAGAGGAGACCAAGTCCGGTTTCTCCCCCGACGAGTGTCGTCGCTTCCTGGAGGAGGGCAGCTGGAGGGAGTGCTCCCACCTGCAGATCGCAGGGATGATGGGTATGGCCACCTACACCGAAGAAAGTGAGCAGGTGAGACGAGAGTTTCGGCAGCTGAGAAACCTTTTTGAAGAGTGCAAGGCGAAGCACTTCGCCAACGATCCTGCTTTCAGGGAACTCTCAATGGGGATGTCGGGCGACTATCCCATCGCCCTGGAGGAGGGGAGTACGCTGATCCGTGTGGGGACGCTGATCTTCGGTGAACGTTAAGTCCTGAAAGCATCTCTTGGCGTTCTTTTTTTTGATCAATTACCGGAATGATCGATAAAAAATATCTATATTTGTACAAACAATCATTTGAAAAACATTTGTCACCGACATGGTTACATTGGAAACAACCTTTGCGGGATTGAAGCTGAAGAATCCCCTCATAGCCGCCAGCAGCGGACTGACCAACTCTATGACTAAAATCAGGGAGCTTGAGGATGCCGGTATCGGCGCGGTAGTATTGAAATCACTTTTTGAGGAGCAGATTGAAAGTCACTCCGGGAAACTCGCACAACTCACTGACTACCCTGAGGCGGCCGATTACATCAATGCTTACGTGGAGATGAACCACACTGAAAAGTACCTCGATCTGATTCGCTCTGCCAAGGCCGAATGTGAGGTGCCCATCGTGGCCAGCATCAACTGTTACAAGCAGAGCCGCTGGATTGAGTTCGCCCGCAACGTGCAGGAGGCCGGTGCCGATGCACTGGAGCTGAACATCTTCCTGCTCAACGCCGGAGAGTATGGTGATACCTGGCTGGAGGAGTCATATGTCAACATCGTTCGGGAGCTAAAGAAGCAGCTCTCCATCCCCCTGGTGATCAAGATGGCGAAGAACATCAGCAACCTGCCTGGTCTTGTAGCCAAACTCAAGGCACTGGGTGCAAACGGAGTGGTCCTTTTCAACCGTTTCTACCAGCTAGACATTGATATCACCAACATGGAGATTGTCTCCGGACCGGTCTTCAGCAATCCTGCCGATTTTAGTGACACGCTTCGCTGGACCGCCATTGTAGCGGGTCGCGTCCCCAACTTCGATATTGCCTGCTCCTACGGGGTGCATGGCTGGGAAGATGCCGTGAAGGGAATTCTTGCAGGTGCGGGAGGCATCCAGCTCTGCAGCATGCTCTACGATCAGGGACCAGGAGCAGTAACAGAAATGCTCACCTGCATGGAGGAATGGATGGCGCAGAATAACTATGAAACGATTGATGCTTTCAGGGGAAAGCTGCACTATTCCAACATCAAAAACCCTTCGCTCTATGAGCGTGTGCAGTTCATGAAATATTTCTCGGATTACAAACAGTAGGATGAACATACAGCAACTTGAATACATTATCGCGGTGGACAACTACCGCCATTTCTCAAAGGCGGCAGAAGCATCGTTCGTGACCCAACCCACCCTGAGCATGATGATCCAGAAGCTGGAGGATGAGCTGGGAGTTAAGATCTTCGATCGATCACAGTTGCCGGTACAACCTACCGAGATCGGGACCAAGGTGATCAACCAGGCGCGACAAGCGTTGGCACAGGTGAACCAGATCAAGGAGATCATCCAGGAGGAGAAAGGAATCGTAAAAGGAATGTTCCGCCTGGCCATCATCCCCACCATCTCGACTTATCTCCTGCCCAAACTGATGCAGGTGCACCGCGACAGCCACTACGACATCCGTATCGTGATCTCGGAGCTGACCACAGACCAGATTCTCAGGGGACTGGCCAATGACACCATTGATGGTGGTATACTGGCCACACCACTCAAAGAGGCAGGCATCACCGAGCACCCCATCTACTACGAACAGTTCTTGGCTTATGTCTCACCCCAGGAGAAGGCGCTCTATGCCAAGACATCGCTCGAGGAGAGCGACCTCACAACTGCAAAGCTGTGGCTGCTTGACGAAGTGCATTGCTTTCGGACACAAATCCTCCACCTCTGCAACCTCAAAAAACGACGCAACAATCAGTCGATTTTCTCCTATGAGGCAGGCAGCATTGATACACTGATCAACATTGTTGATCAGAACGAAGGTTTGACAGTGATCCCGGAGATGGCGCTAGCCAATCTGAGCGAGACGCAACGCAAGAATGTACGCCCCTTCAGGAAAAATACACCTGTCAGGGAGGTGAGCCTGATCACCCGCAAGGAGTTCTTCCGTGAACGCCTGCTCAATATTATCATCGATGAGGTAAAGGCAGCGGTGCCCCGTTCACTTCAGGATGAGGCGATGAAGAAGTACGTGGTGCCGCTCTGAACAGTTCCAAATTTTTATCGTAATTTTGTGGGCTGATGGAAAATCGCGATTTATGAATCCCGAAACGATTATTGAGAAATATTACCGCAAGGGTACGAAACTGTACGACATCTATCTGTCTCACACCTCCGATGTGACCAACAAGGCACTTTCCATTGCCGCAAGGCATCCGGAGTTGGCGGTCGATGTGCGTTTCATCGAAGAGGCGGGAATGCTCCATGACATCGGCATCTATCTCACCAAAGCACCCCACATTGCCTGCGAGGGAACCCATCCCTACATCTGTCACGGCTTCCTGGGTCGTGAGTTGCTGACAGATGAGGGGTACCCGAAGCATGGACTGGTGTGCGAACGTCATACAGGCACGGGCCTTAGTTTGGAGACCATCATCAACCGGAAGCTGCCCATCCCGCACCGGGATATGCGGCCGGTAAGCCTGGAGGAGCAGATCATCTGCTTTGCAGACAAATTTTTTTCCAAATCGCAACTGGGCAGAGAGAAGCCGGTGAAAAAGATCCGGCAGTCGTTGAGCCGTCACGGCTGGCACCAGGTGGAAATCTTCGACGAGTGGTGTGAACTGTTCCTCTAGAAAAGCCATTTGGTCTCTTGGCTCCATTTTTTTGGCAAACTATTTGCAGTGATCATCCGTAGTAAAAGAATAACAATCGATATGACAAAAAATAAACATACGCAAAAGGATCCCATTGAGAGGGAGGAAGAAATCATTGAGGAGGCTGCATTTCTACAGGATGAACCTGTGGGTGCAGCAAATGAGGACAACATGGCAGAAGATGAGCATCCGTTGACGGATGAGCTACCCCAACTGCAGGATAAATATGATGAGCTGAACAACAGTTACCTGCGACTGCATGCCGAGTTTGACAACTTCCGGAAACGGACATTGAAAGAGAAAGCCGATTTGATTAAAAACGGCGGTGAGCGGGTATTGGTCGATATCATCGGGCTGGTGGACGATTTTGAAAGGGCACTCACCGCACTGCACGCAGCTGAAGACAAGGATGCGATGCTGGAAGGAATGGACCTGATCTACGGCAAGTTCATCACCTTCCTTGGTCAGCATGGCGTGAAGGAGATCGAATCAATCGGACAACCGTTTGATGCCGACCGGTTTGAGGCGGTGACAACCATCCCGGCTCAGGAAGAGGCGCAGAAAGGGATGGTGATCGACTGCATACAGAAAGGATATGAACTGAATGAGAAGATCATACGGTTCCCAAAAGTGATCGTGGGGGAATAAGATGGCAACAAAGAGAGATTTTTACGAGATACTTGAGATACCCAAGAGCGCTTCTGCCGAGGAGATCAAGAAAGCCTACAGGAAGAAAGCGATTCAGTTCCACCCCGACAAAAACCCGGGTGATAAGGAGGCTGAGGAGAAGTTTAAAGAAGCTGCAGAAGCTTATGAGGTGTTGAGCGACGAGAACAAACGTGCCCGTTACGACCAGTTCGGCCATGCCGGAGTGGGTGGTGCTGCCTCCGGCGGTGGATTTGGAGGTGGCATGTCGATGGATGACATCTTCTCGCAATTTGGCGACATCTTCGGTGGCCATTTTGGCGGTTTTGGCGGCTTCGGTGGCTTTGGCGGCAGCCAACGCGGCCGGCGAGTGAACCGTGGATCTGACCTGAGGGTAAAGGTGAAGCTCACGCTCAAGGAGATTCTCAACGGTGTGGAGAAGAAGATCAAGGTGAAGAAATATGTATCCTGCTCACATTGTGAAGGCAATGGCTCGGAGCATGGTACTTCACAGTCTACCTGCGCTACCTGCAACGGTTCCGGCGTGGTCACACGCGTGGCCAACACCATTCTGGGACAGATGCAGACCTCATCCACCTGCCCCACCTGTAACGGTGAGGGCAAGACAATCTCCAAGAAGTGTGCCCACTGTAACGGTGAGGGCATCGTGCGTGAGGAGGAGGTGATCTCCATTCGTATTCCTGCCGGCGTGGCCGAAGGGATGCAGCTCTCCATGTCAGGCAAGGGCAATGCCGCTCGCAGAGGTGGCGTGAACGGTGATCTGCTCATCGTAATCGAGGAGGAGCAGGACCCCAACCTGATTCGCGACGAGAATGATGTGATTTTCAACCTCTTCCTTAGCTTTCCGACGGCCGCGCTGGGGGGGACCGTGGAGGTGCCCACCATCGACGGAATTGCGAAGGTGAAGATCGACCCGGGTACACAACCGGGCAAGGTGCTCCGCCTGCGCAACAAGGGGCTGCCATCCGTGAACGGCTACGGTAGGGGCGACGAGTTGATCAACGTGAATGTCTACGTACCGGAGAACCTCACTGACAAGGAACGCAAACAGTTGGAGGATATGAACAAATCGGAGAGCTTTGTTCCTTCAGCCTCCGCACGCAAAAGCGTCTTTAACAAGTTCAGGAAGATGTTCGACTGACAAAAAGCCTATTGACCCTGCTTTACAAGCAGGCTGTGAGGCCGTCTCATCATACAACATGAGACGGTCTCTTTTTTTTTCTGCCCTCCCTTATCTCTATTTTGGTGCAGTTTTGCTGCACGACACTTTTCAGAATCTGTTGCACCGGTCAAAGAAACCGATTGCTTCCAGCTCATTTTTGATTGCTGCCTCTTCCTGATCGCTGATGTTGCGGAAGGGAGTGCGGTTGATGCCCAGATCCAGTCCGATCAGCTTCATGATTCGTTTGCCGGCCACAATATTGCCCCTGTAGCGGGCGATGACGTTGATCACCTCCTGTGCATAGTTCTGGTGGGCGACCGCCTCTTCAATGTTGCCGCTGTTGTATGCGTCGATCACGCCCACCAGCGAACGGCCGATGTAGCTGCCGGTGCCGCTGATGCCGCCCTGTGCACCTCCCATCACCAGCGCGGAGAGGATGGTCTCATCCTGTCCGTGCAGCATGTCGAACTTGCCCTCCTTGTAGCGCATGCATTGGTTGTACTCGTAGAGGCTCTCATAGGTGAACTTGATACCAGCCAGATTGGGAATGAGGCCTTCAGCCTCCTGAAGGAAAGGTAACATGGGTAGGAAGACTCCGTTCAATGCCGGGATGTGGTAGAAGTAGAAGGGGAGGTTGGGTGCACCGCACGCGATCTCCTCGCAATACTTCACCAGCTCCTCCACTCGTCCTGCCTTGGGGAAGGGTGATGCCATGGCGCCGATGCCGAAGGCACCGATTTCCTGGGCATGTTGTGCCATGTGGTAGCTATCCTTGATGCAGGTGGCTCCCACGTGTACAATTACCTTGAATCCCTCCGGGGCTACAGAAATCCATTTCTCTGCCAGCTTCAGCCTTTCATCCACCGTGAGCATATAACCCTCACCCGAGGAGCCGTTGATGAACACTCCTTTCAGTCCATTTTTCTGCAACATGGCGGCATAGTCAGCCACCGGAGCCAGGTCCAGTTCACCCTTTTTGTCGAAAGGGGTGAAGGGAGCCACAATTAAACCTTTGATTTTTTCGAATTGCATATGTTTACATTTTTAGCATTCAGTATTCAGCATTTTCTTATTAGCCATGAACAATAAACAAACCAACTTATCCACTTTATTTCTTCATTCCCCGCCAGGTGTAGCGTCTAACCTCCTTTTTGTTGGGCAGCAGGTAGCTCACCGCCACGGCGATCAGGATTCCGGATGTCATGCCCAGGAAGCCGTAGAGCAGGAAGGAGATGGGGCTGTGAGCCCTGATCCAAAGGAGTATGATCAACCCGGCAATCACACCGCTGAGGGCTGCTCCCGATCCCACGCGGGGGAAGAAGATGCCCAGGATGAAGAGGGCCCCCAGTCCGCTGGTGAGCAGCCCCAGGAAGGTGTTGAACTGATCCCATAGCGAGGCGATGTTCCATGTGGCCAGCACCAGCGCCATGCCCAGTCCCAGGAGTCCGCAGATGATGCCGGACCAGCGTGCCACCTTCATCTGCGAGGTGAAGGAGCGCCCCGGGAAGAGGGTCTTGAAGAAGTCGGAGGTGATCACCGCCGAGGAGGAGTTGATGTTGGAGGAGAGCGTCGACATTGCCGCGGCGAAGATGGCGGCGATGAGCAGTCCCGCGAATCCTACCGGCATCTCAGAAACGATGAACTGCGGGAAGACCGAGTCGATGTTGGGATTGCTCACCATCATCAGCGAGGGATTGTCGTGGTAGAAGGCGAAGAGGCCGGTACCGATCAGGAAGAAGAGGATGGTGACCGGCACGCTCAGGATGCCGTTGAGCCAGATGCTGCGGGCGGTGGCCTTCTCATCTTTGGTGCTCATGTATCGCTGCACGATGGACTGGTCGCTGGTGTAAGTGATCAGCGAGTTAGCCACGCCGCCGATGAGCACCACCCAGAAGACCGGCTGTGTGAAGTCGAACCTGAAGTCGAAGGTGCGGAACTTGTGGAAGTCGACCGAGGTGCTCCAGAACTCACCCAGCCCCCCCTCGATGCCCATGATCATGAAGATGAAGGCGGCGATGGCACCGAAGACCAATATGAAACCCTGGATCACGTCGCCCCACACCACCGCCTCCATGCCGCCGCTGGTGCTGTAGATGATGGTGACGATGCCCATGATGAGGATAGATAGGTAGATGTTGAATCCCGTGACGGCGTTGAGTGCCAGTGAGGGGAGGAAGAGGACGATGGCGATGCGGCTCACCATGAAGAGGACGAACAGTGCCGAGGCGAGCCATCGCACGGCACGACTGAATCGTTCTTCCAGGTAGGCGTAGGCGGTGTCGAGGCTGAAGCGGCGGAAGAAGGGAAGGAAGTAGCGGATCACCACCGGCACGATCAGGATGATGGTGATGTTGAAGATGAGCATGCGCCAGTCGGTAGCGTATGTTTTTGCCGGTATGGAGAGGAAGGTGATGGCGCTGAGCGTGGTGGCGAAGATGCTGATGCCGGCTGCCCACCAGGGTATGCGTCCGCTCGCCTTAAAAAAGTCGTCGGTGTTCTTGTTGCGCTGCATGAAGAAGAACCCCAGCAGCAGCATCCCCCCGAAGTAGAGGGCCAGTACCAGGTAGTTGATCCAACCGAAGGAGGGTTGCGAGGTGTAGTATAGTCGGGTGATGAAGGGAGAGCGGATGCCCGGGCGTATCTCGCCGCCGGCGATATAAACGTTGCTGCCGTCAGAGACATCGGCGGTGACTGCCACGGGAGGGTTGGTAGTCTCACCCGCCTGAAACCAGCTGTCGGTGATGGTGTTGTAGACCAGTATGCGCCGGTTGAAGCCGGGGTGGTTCATCCAGAGAGAGTCCCTGACTTGCAGCTCCCCGCTGTGGATGGCTGCCTCCACCCGATTGAACACATCGCCGTTGTCACCACCGTAGAGGAGTATATGAGAGCCACCTACCGAAGAGGCGGTGGCCATCGCCAGCGGAAGAGGCTCCTCATTCTTCAGCTGGATGTCCCGTCTTTGAGACCAGCTACCCAGTGAAGGGCGGTAATGGTAAACAGTGGGATAGAAGGTGGTTGTCTCATTGTTTGCCTTTGCACGCCCCCCAAAGACATAGAGCGAAATCTCCTCACCATCCTGTTGTGCGGTGATGGTCGATCCGGAAACAGGCAGCGGAAAATGGGGGAGTGGCTGCCATCCGGCTTGAGGGTTATTGGTGTCGAGTGCCAGGAACTGATCGGATGAAGTGCCGTCCGTCTGCTCCCCCCCAAGCAGGTAGACGCGGCTGCCGACCAGGGTAGCGGTGGCATTCTTCACCGGCAAGGGAAGCGGTGGAAATGGGGTGACGGTGACCCTGCTGCCGTCGAAGGTGAGAAGCCGGCACTCCGCTGTGATGCCCTCCGGTGTCTGGCCACCCATGCAGAGGAGCCCCCCGGGTAGGGAGGCATATGCTCCCTCTGCCAGGGGCAGTGGCAGGTCGTTCCCCTCATAGATCATGCTGAAGGTAGCATCAGTCTGTTGGGAGAAGATTAATATCTTGTCGGAGAGCTGTTTGGAGCCATTCTCCCAGGGTTTGCTTTCCGGGAAGAAGGAACCGCCGGCCATGATGAACCAGCCTCCCTGCTTGCCGAAGAAGCTGCCGGCAAGTCCTTCGTGCAGGGTTGTGTCGGCCAGTGTCTCCATTGAGAAGAGATTGGTCTGGTGGAAGCTGTTCTTGGTGTAATCGTTCGCCGGCGCTTGTGTCAGCACCGAGACCAGCAAAATCAACAGGGATACTCTTTTTTTCATCTGCTCTTCAATCTTTACTGTTCTAACCTTTTTATCTCTTTTTTTCGGGGCTGTAGACCAGTCCCTCTACTCGTTCGCTTCCGTCGGGGGTGACGAACACAAAGGAAAACATCCATTTCTGCAATCGCACCTCCGGTGTGCTGAATTTAGCAATGGGCAGTTTGATCAGCACCTTGTTCCATCCTTTCTGCAGGGTTACCGGTAGCGGAGGACGGGCGGTGAAATTCTCATTCTTCAACGTGACCTCATTACTTTTTTCATTGTGATTGTTCTCCCAGCGTGGTGGGGCAATGGCTTCATCGTTGAGGAAGATGCGGCTTTGCCGGAAGTCCCACTCCCCCTGTGGCGGTGGCAGGTCGCTCTCGGAGCGGCTGTAGTCCTGCGTTGTGGCCCAGAGTCCTACTGTCTGCTCTGTGGGCGACCATACAAAGGTCCATGCGTAGGCGGTATGGTTCTCCTGCGGTTCATCGTAGAAGGCCGGGACGGTATTGCTGCCCCAGACGTGGCGCAGGTAGATGCCGGCGCCCACCGCGGGGTGTGATCCGTAGGTCGCGCCGTTGTGTTGGTAGCTGTCGCTCAGCGCTTCCTCCGGCGGGAATACTGCTGAGAGGTCGCCCTCGTTTGGGAAGGGGTCGCTGATACGCCACCGTATATCGGTCTGTTTCACATAGGGGAAGGGTAAGCCGGCAAAGGTGTGCTCGCTGTGCCAGAGCATGCGTCGTTCAAAGTCGGCAAAGGATTGGAAGGATTCATCTTTCTCATCAACCGGCAGGATGACACCCTTCTTGTTGAAGTATTCCGATCCGCCTCCGCGCCAGGCCCTTTCGGCCAGCGCGAGCATATTGGGGTAGAAGTGGTTCTGCAGCATGATCTGCTCCTCTTTCTCCAGGAGACGGTCGTTCCAGATGGCGAGGATGGCACCAGCGATGTCGTCGCTCCCCTTGTCGGTGTCATAGATTCTGCTGTTATAGAGGGCTACGATATCACCGAAGGCATCGAAGTGATTGATGTAGTGAAAGCGGGAATCGATGGCGGGGATGCCTGGCTGTGCCTTGCCGCGGTAACTCCATAGCTGCGTGGCATCGATCTCACCCGACTGGTATTTCCATCCCGGGTTCCAGGATATCACCTTCTTGCCCAGTCCCCTGATGTGTGACACCATTTCCGGCACGAAGGAGGGGTTGGTGAACTGCACCTCATCGGTGCCGATATGGATCCAGGGGGCATCGGGGAACACCTCGGTGCAGATCTCCTCCATCAGATCCTTTAATATCTTCATCCCTTCGGGCGATTGCATATCGTGCCCGGTGGCCCGCACGAAGGCGGCGCTGTGGCCCGGCATGTCTATCTCCGGTATCAGCAGCATGTTGTGGGCCCGGCAGTGGGCGGCGATCTCATGGGCATCTGCAATGGTGTAGTACTCTCCCGCCAGCCGTGTGAAGCTGCTGCTGTCGTTGAGTTGCGGATAGCGTTTGCTCTCCAGGCGCCACCCCTGGTTCTCGGAGAGATGCCAGTGAAATAGGTTGACCTTGAATTGTGAGAGGAGTGTAATCTGTTTCTTCAGTTCTTCCACTGAGATGAAGCTTCGACCCACGTCGTGCATGAATCCGCGCACACGGAAGGCGGGCCAGTCGGTGATCTCGAGCGCGGGGAGGCTGTTACCGTCTGAGGAGGCGACGAGCTGGTTCAGCGTCTGCCGGGCCCAGTAGATTCCTTTCTCCGTGGTGGCCTCCATCAGGATAGAGTCAGGTGTGATTTCCAGGCGATAGGCCTCGTCGGGGTTCACCTCTGCTGCGGGGATCGCATCCACCTGCCTTATGGTAATGAGCGATGGATCGGGTGCTCCCTGATGGAGACGGTGCTGTCCGGAGGGGGCCAGGGTGAGCATCTGCGGCTGCGGCAACAGCTGCAGTGATTGCTCTTTCTCTCCACTCCTGCAGGAGAGGAGCAGTAGTGAGGTTAGTAGGAATGTTGTGATCTTCATATCTGTTCTCTTTGTTATTCAGTTAAAGTGCTTCTGCTTTTACCCATTCAACCAGGTATCCCTTGTCGCCGGGATTGGTGTCGCTCAGGAGGTGGAGGTAGGAGAGGCCGTGGAGCGACTCGTTGGCCAGTGGGATCCGCATTCGTTGCTTACCGTCGACCGTGACCAGGACGTGTGGCCTGACCGCATCGAGGTCCCACTTCACCTCCAGCAGGTGTGGTTTATTGTCCTTGATTCTCAGCAGTACAGGGTTGAGCGGCACCGTGAAGGGTGCGAAGTGACGAGCTACTGTGTCGGTGGGGTTGAACCAGCGGTCGTTGAGCAGTAGCTTCCCTTTTGTATCGCTGCTGTTAAATTGGATGGAGGCGGTGATGTGTCCCCTGCGGAAGGCGGGGAAGTTCCAGACGGCACCCCTTACCGGGGTGAGCAGTGAGTCGTTCTCGATATACTGTATCTTCAGCTTTCCCTCCTCGAGGCTGCATCCCGCGGTGCGGTTGTAGCCGCAGTGCCCGACAATTCCCTTTAAGTAGCTGAAGAGGCTCCATTGTGCCAGCCCGTCGGTGAAGTCGCAGTAGCGCTCCTGTTCGTAGAGCCAGTCGGCATGAAACCGCACCATCACGCGGTGCAGCGGGTGCTGCCCAAGCGAGACCAGCAGTTCTCCCGGTGCCATCTCCACGAACTGGCTTTGGTGAACACTTTTGTCGATTCCCGGCGTCTGGCCGAAGTCCGCAGCATCGCGTCGCGGGTCGAGGTAGAGCTCGCGGAAACCCTGCCATGTCCTCCCCTCGTCGGAGGAGATTGCCGCGTGGATGGCGTTTCGATTTGTGAAGACATCGTCCCAGACGCCCGTAGTCTGGTTCACCTCCGGCAGCGGGGTGGTGTTGGACCATAGGAAGAGGATCCGTCCATCCTGCAGGCGGCCGATGGTAGGCATGGTGATGGTGCCGTAGAATGGTGAGGGAGCGGCTTCGCTCCAGGTAACTCCCCCGTCTTCCGAGAAGGATTGGTAGTGATGATCCTGCGAGGTGCGTATCAGCATCCAGAGACGACCGTCGCTCAGCTCCACCACTGTCGGCTCTGCGGCGCCGTGGTTCCAGCGAATGCCGTCGTGGAAACCGCCTCCCTGGTGATCGGGAGTTGTGATCAGCGATGAACGCTGCCAGTTGCGGCCGTCGTCGTCGGAGTAAAAGGTGAAGCATGCCCTGGGAAGTCCTTTCTGCAGGCCGTAGTGTCCGGCGACGATCATCCGTTTGCCCTGTCTTGTGAAGAGGGGTGGTTTTAGCATGATCGCCATGGTGTCAGATACTTTAAGCAACTCACGTCCACCCTCCAGACCACCCATGGTACGGATGGCATAGGTGCCCATCCCCGGTGCAGCTGTCAGCCGGATGTATTCGCCGCTGAGGGGGCTGCGGCTGTCGGCGAAGGGGATCTCCTTCGGGATGTTTACCTTCTTCCATGTGGATCCCTTGTCGTGGCTGGAGAGGTAGAAGGAACCCGGTTCCGCCTGCTCTCCATAGTTGTAGTGGCGGATCTCACCATCCTCCAGGAGTGAGAGGCCGATGTAGGCATCACTGGGAGGTGTTCCAACCACTTGCGGTGCCCATATCGTGCTGTCGGGAGCAGCTGCTACTGCCTCAGCTGCCGGAGCAACCGCGGCGGTGAAGAGCAACAGGAGTGAGGTTAGCGTGAGTTGATGCATGTTGTCAAATTTCTGGGGGGAGCCCCGATGTTATTCATCGGCTAAACCCTCTGTTATATTATGGATTCTCTGATGAGAAGGTGGAGGCGGGTAGTCCCGCTTCATTGACCAAGTTGCCTTCAGTGTAGGAGCTCCAACCATAGCGCACGAACACGGGATGGGGTGCCTTATCGCTCGTCACCACCAGTTGGTTGCCCCGGATCACTGCCTCTGCCGGGTAGAATATTTTGTCAGCTCCCGCCAGCTCGGCATCGCGCACCGGCTTGTTGTCAGAGGAACGCAATCTCTTTGCCTCACTGAAGGATACGATGGCTCTTTCTCCCTCAAACTGCACCCTGCGATAGAGTGGTCCGCTTTTGGAGATTTTCTTTCCGTAGGTGTAAGCCAGTGCCAGCCGGGCCAGCCGCTCACCCACCTCTTTCTTCCTACGTGGGTGGACATCGGTCCGGTGCCCCAGATCAGAGGTGACCACCATTCCGGAGCGGGGAATCTGTTCCGTCAGCCTGCGCTGGCTGTCGCGGAAGTGTCCCCACGACTCGCGTCCTGTCTCCATGCTGGAGAGCTGCACGTAGTAGAAGGGGAAATCTTGCTCCCAGGCGTTGCGCCAGCTATCCACCATGGCGGGGAGCAACTGCTCATGCAGCTCCACATTATTGGCGTTCGACTCACCCTGGTACCAAATGGCACCGGCTACGGGATAGCGGGTAATCGGGGCCATACCGCTCTCAAAGAGGTAGGAGGGCTTGTAAGGATGTTGTTGAAAGGGGTTCTCTTTTGCACGGACGATGTTCTGCATGCCCCTCTCACGCACCCATCCATCGATGAAGTCGTTGTTGTGCCAATTGGTGAAGAAGTCGACCATCAGCGGGTCATGCTCCATGCTTTTTCGGTCGATCCACGCCTCGGTGGGTGAGCCGCCGATAGCATTGTGGATCAGTCCCACGGGCACACCCAGCTGCTCCTGCAGCATTCTGCCGAAATGGTAACCCACGGCGGAGAACTGTTTTGCCGTGAGTGTGTCTGATAGGGTCCAGGATGTGGGGTGGTAATATTCGAGCCGGTTCACCCTTGACAGCACGCCCTCATCCCACTCCATGGCATTGGTTGGTGCGATTTCCTTCATATCGAAGAAGCGGATCTGACTGTTCGCGGAGAGAGGGATATCTTCCTTTGCTGTGGCGGCATCCTGCAGCCGGAATGCAATGTTGGACTGGCCGGAGCAGATCCACACCTCACCCATCAGGATGTCGGTGAGGTGGATGGTGCTCTCTTCATTTGTGATGGTGGCCTTGTAAGGACCACCTGCCTTCATCGGTGGAAATGTGATCTCCCATCTCCCGTTGTCGCCTGTTCGCGTCTTGCCTGTCTTCCCAGCGAAACGGATGGTCACCTCGGTCGCCGCATTGGCGGTACCCCAGAATTTCACAGGGTTGTGGCGCTGCATCACCATATGGTTGCTGAATATCTCCGGCAGATGCAGTCCGCCAAAATCGCCCGTGAGAGCACCGTATACCGTTTTTGCGATGATACCCGCTCCCTCGGTCGTAGGGTGGAGTGCATCGGGGAAGAGGTCGGGGCGGTTGTAGAGGGGACTGTTCAGGTCGATCAGCGGTACGCCGGTCACTGCTGCTACCCGTTCGATCTCTCGTTGCACCTGGTCGTACCATACACGGGTGCTCGACTTGAAGCGGGGGTGCCAGCTGAAAATGGGTGTCAGGCGGCAGATCCATACTTTGGTGTCAGGCTTTAACTGCCGGAAGGTGCGGATCAGGTCTATGTAGTCTTTGGTGAACTCGTCCCGGAATCTGGGCCAGTTACGCGGGTCGGTGTCGTTCAGTCCCAGGTGGATCACCACGATATCGGGCTCGAAGGTAACCGCATTTTCAAATGCAGGCAGCTCCCGGTAGGGGTTGTGACCCTTTTCCAGCAGTGTGGCGCCGCTGTGGCCGAAGTTCTCCACCCTGTAGTCATCTCCCAGCAGCTGCTGCAGTTGTACAGGATAGGCGTGCGACGAACGGTCCGCCAGCTTGTAACCATAGGTGACCGAGTTGCCCACGCAGGCCACCTTCACCTGTTGTGCGGATAGCAACAGCGGAAAAAGTAGCAGGATAGAGAGAATATTCTTTTTCATCATTGCTTATTCTTCCAGATAAGGTTTCACGATCTCCGCCCACTTTAGGTATCCCTCACCCATAAGATGGAGACCGTCATTGCTGTAGAGGGTATCCAGCCTATCGCTCCCGGGGTTCACGAAATGGCTGTAAAGGTCGATAAATGTGATTGATTTTGTTTCGGCCATCTCCTTCAATCGCTTATTCAGTGGTGCAATTATCTGACGATGTCTGGTATGTCCCTCAAACATCCCGTAACATTCGTTCACAGGTAGAATGCTCTGCAGGTAGATCTTTGTCCCAGGTGACTTACGTCTGATCCTATCTGTTATCCTGCCGGTTTGGACAATGATCGAGTCGGGTGAATTACCCCGTGCAAGGTCGTTGATGCCGATTAGCAGGAATATTTTATCCGGTTTTCCCTCCAGTAGCGGCTCCAGCCTGTCGTAAACACCTTCGCAGATATCTCCGCTGATGCCACGGTTTTTTATGCGGGGATTGTCAAAAAGCTCTGCCCACTCACCGCCATTGGTGATGCTGTTGCCCACAAAAAGGATATCCGTTCCCGTTATCGGCAGTCTTTCAAAGAGTGAAGCCCGCTGGTGATAGAAGGTTGAATATTTCCTGGCAGGTTGTTCTCCCGAACTTCCCGGCTGTGCATGGCTACTCAGCAGTGAAAGGATAAGGGCTGTGTGAAGGAAGATTGATCGCATCTGTTCTTTTATTTTGAAACAAATCCAAAGATAGCATTAATTGGGTTCAATGCCATCTTTGGATTATCACTGTTCAGGGATAGGGGTTAGTATCCCGGAGTTTGCTCCAAGGCATCATCGTTGTCGAGGAGTCCCTTGTTGAGCGGCCAGAGTACCTTGTGTGCTTCAGTGGCTTCGTTCAGGATCGGATTGCCGTCGATGCTCCCCTCCGGTGTGAATACCAGGTGTTTGCCTCCCTTGGTGAGGGTCATGCGTCGCAGGTCCCACCAGCGTTGACCCTCCTGTACGAACTCTTTGTCCTTCTCATGCAGGATCGCCAGTTCGTTGGTGGTGAAATCACCGGCAGTAAAAGCAACTTCACTGCTCCAGTTGTCTCCGTATGCACGCTGGCGTACCTTGTTGATGTACTCCTCCACCTTGGGGTTGTCACCTTCCATGTTAGCAATTTCAGCCAGCGATAGGTAGACCCAGGGCAAGCGGTAGTAGATATAATCGCCCACCCATTGGCGGATACCGTTGGAGTTGATGTAACCGATGTTTTTCTTCACATGGGTCCCCCTCAGCACCAGTTGCCCCTCTTCGTCTTTGTTGTATGCGGGTAAAAAGGTGGCGTTGCGGCGGCTGTCCAACATATCAAAGCGTTCGAAGAACTCTTTTTTGTATTCATAGCGTTGCATCGAAGAGGTGGTTGCCAGTTGCAGCGGATCGTCAAAGAGTGTGCCATCTTCCAGGTAGGAGTTCCTGTTGGTCTGGCCGGTACCCACGTTGTATACAAAGTAACTGGCCTCGTTTGATGCCTCACCCTCGGCGTAGCGGATGGCGAAGATGATTTCGTCATTGGCCTTGTTCGTAGCATCGAACACCTTTGAGAAATCGGTCAGCATCTTTAAGCCGTAGTTGTTTGCCACATTCTCAAGGTGTTGTTTGGCTACAGCCAGGTCAGCCTGATTGGCGCTGTTGTCACCGGTGGTTACCTTGGCGTTCCAGAGGTAGACCTCACCGGTCAGCGCCTCGGTGGCTGCCTTGTTCCAGTATACCTTGCTACCCATCCCATAGGGGTTGAATCCATTTACAGTGCCGAAGTAATCGAGTGATTTCTGCAGGTCATCCTTGATTTGAGCCATCACCTCCGAGGGATTTGCCCTGGGCATGTAGAGTTTGGTAGGGTCCAGTTCACCGTCAATCACTTCAACTCCCAGTCTCAGGGGTACCCCGCCATAAATCCGGTAGAGCTCGAAGTAGTAGAAGGCGCGAATGCCGTGCACCATTCCCATGAAATAATTTTTCTTTGCTTCTTCGATGTAGTCGGCATCCTTCACACGGGCGATAAAGAGGTTGCAGTTGGTGATTCTGCCGTAGAGGTTGCCGAATCCTGACACTCCGGTATTGTTGGCATCGAAGTTTTGCTCAATGATTGAGCCGCTGAACACCGATGAGCCATCACCGCTCGTGCCAGAGATGAAGTGGCCTCCCCTCAGTTCTCCAAAAACTATGGTATGTTGCCATGCAGCATCTCTCAGGTGCTTGTGGATACCATCGATGTATCCTGCCGCATGTGCTTCCGTTTTCCAGTAAGATTCACTGCCGTAGTAGTCCACGGGAGCCAAGTCGAGTGAGTCGCTGCAGGAGGTGTATGAGACTCCGAGCAACAGCGTCAGCACTCCGGATATGAATGTAAATTTTGAGATCTTCATAATATGCAATTTTCTACAGATGTTTTAAAATGTCAAGTTAATACCAAACAGGAGGGTGCGGGGGAGGCCGTAGCCGGTACCGCTGGCGATTCCTGTACCGATGGCACGCTCAGGACTGGCGATGGGGGCTGCGGTGAGGTACCCCAGGTTTTGACCGGTCACTGAGAGGTCAAGTCTTTGCATGTAGAACTTGTTGGCCAGGTTCTTCGGGAGGCTGTAGGCCAGTGATAATTCGCGGAACGCAAGGTAGTTCCCCTTGTAGGCGAAAAGGGTGGAGGCGCGATAGAGGTTGGCCGTGCCCAATTGGTCAGCCCACACATAGCGGGGGTATTTGGCGTTCGGGTTCTCCGGTGTCCAGGTGTCGAACACGTCGGTGGTTGTGTTGTAGGTACCCTGCATGTTACCCAGGAACCAGGGAGTGGTGTTGTCGTAGGTCCAGAAGTCCAGGCCGAGGTCGAAGCGTCCGTAAAGCGAGAAGTTCTTGTACCTGAAGTTGGTGTTGAAGCCTCCGGTCCATCGGGGTGTGGTATTGCCGATCACCACCTGGTCGAAGTTGTCGATGATGCCGTCGCCGTTGATGTCTCCCCAGCTGGCATCTCCCGGCTCAATCTGGAGGGCCCTTGATTTTTCGGCGTCTGACAGTGCGTTGTAAGCTGCCGGCCCATAGAGATATTTACCTTGTGCGTTGCCCGTTTTCACTACCAAGTCGCCCGGGATTTCGTCTGCAGACTTGTATATTCCGTCGAAACGGTATGCAACAAGCATGCCCGGTTCCTGTCCTTCCTGATAGCCGCCCACGAAGATCTTTTCGTCTCCGTTGCCGGTATAGATCTCCTGTCCTCCCTGTCGGTTTCTCTCCAGTCCGTTGTCCGGGAGTGAGATGATCTTGTTCTTGTTGTAGGTGATGTTTCCCTTTATCTCCCAGCTGAAATCTTCGGTGCGGATGATCCTGCCGGAGAGTTCCAGTTCCAATCCCCTGTTTCTGAATTCACCGTTGTTGTTGGTGATGGAGGAGAAGCCGGTGGTTGTGGGGAGGACAAAAGCGGCATATTTGTCCATCGTCAGACGGCTGTAGTAGGTGAGGTTCGTGTTCAGCCTGTTCTCGAAGAAGCTGACATCCATACCCACTTCAAAGGTGCGTGTCTTTTCCCAGCGCAATGCGGGGTTGGGCAGTCCGCCGATCAGGAAACCGGTGCGGCCGTTGTAGGTCTGTGGGTTGTAGGATCCCTGGAGCGTATAGGCCCCGATGCCGCTGGCATTTCCGTTGATACCGAAGCTGGTGCGCAACTTACCGAAGGAGAGCGCGGGCAGGTTCTCTTTTACGAAATCCTCATATCCAAAGATCCAGCCGGCAGATACACCTGGGAAGAAGCCCCAGCGGTTATCGCCCAGCAGCGATGAATAACCGTCATATCGGAACACCCCTGAAAGTAAGTATTTTCCCATGTAGTCGTAGTTGGCGCGGCCGAAGTATGAGAGAATACGGTATTGCGAGTGCCAGGAGTCGATGCTGCGCATGTTCTCATCTGTGTCGGTCAGCTCGAGGTCCTGAAAGTCGTCGGTGGGTGCCCCTGATCCGGAAGCACTGAAACCCCTGCTTGCCCTGTCGAAATATTCCATCCCCAGCAGTGCATCCAGGTTGTGGTTGCCTGCGAAAGCGGTGTTGTAGTTCAACGTGGTGTTGTAGGTCTGTGAAAAGTCGCGGTCGAAGCTGGCAGATGTGGACCTGCTGCGGTTGAACCTACCTATGTTGGTTTCGTAGTCCCTGTTGAAGGACTCGTAGAGACCTTCGCTGTAGTACCATTGTGCCGATCCCCTGAGTGAGAGGTTCTTGAGTAGCTGAGCGTCGAACGACTGGATCATGGTGAACTTGTCGGTTTGGTTGTCGCGGATAAACCGGTCAGCCTGGTAGGATTGGTTCCCATCCCCGGCATTTGCTCCCAGCAGCATGTTGCCCTCCTCATCCTCGTAGCGTGCGGTGGGTGGGACAGATTGAATACGGCCGAAGTAGTTTTCTTCACTGCTCTGCGTGGGCGGCATTGATTGCCAGTTGGCTCGGTTGTAGTTGAAGTTGGAGGTGGTTTTCAGCCAGTCGGTCACCTTGTAGCTTCCGTTCAGGATGAAACTGTACCTTTTGTAGAAGGAGGTTATTGGCAATCCTTCCGAGTGGTTGTATCCCAGACCGGCATAGTAGCTGCCCCGTTCGTTGCCGCCCGACATGTTCAGGTTGTAATCCTGTGTCATTGAGGGGTTCACAAAGCTGTACTTGGCGATGTCTGTCTCTCGGTAAATCAGCATATCCGTGGGGTTGACCGGGTCAGGCATTGTTTTCCACCCTTTCTCCAGGAGGAACTTGTTTTCCTCTGAGTATTTCATCAGGTTCCAGAGCATGTTTTCACCATACACATTACCTGTTCCCATAGGAGCAGCTCCGTTGATGTTGTTTTTCGGGGCCCAGGGGGTGTTCACATACGCTTCCCTCATGTAGGTGATATAGTCCTCTGTTCCAAGGAAAGTGTATGGATTGTTCACGTAGTTGAAACCTAGTTTGGCTTTCAGGCTGATGGAACGTTGTCCGGCCTTGCCACTCTTGGTGGTGACCAGGATAACACCGTTGCTGGCCCTAGCACCATAGAGGGCAGTAGCACCTGCATCCTTCAGCACCTCCATCGACTCGATGTCTTCGGGGTTGATGTCGTTTAGCCCGTCGCGCAACTGTCCATCGACCATCACCAGGGGGGTTCCGGTTCCGTTGAGGTTGGTACCGCCACGCAGAACGATCTGCGGTGCCGCACCCGGATTACCGGAGGTCTGGATAACACGGAGACCTGAGACAGCACCGGAGAGTGCTTGTGCAGGATTGGAGAAAACACCTACCGTGAGCGTCTCTTCCGACACCTTGGCTATAGAGTTGGTCACCTTGCTGCGAAGCTGTGTGCCACCGTAACCGGTCACAACCACCTCCTGAAGCAGTTCGCTATCCTCGGAGAGCACCACGTTGAAGGTCGTTTGCCCGTTGACCGGTATCACCTGTTGTGCATAACCCACATAGGAGATTACCAGCGTGGCGTTGGTCGGTACATCCCTGAGGGTGAAATTACCGTCAATGTCAGTGACGGTTCCTTTGGTCGGGTCATCCTGAAGGACAACCGTCGCCCCAATCACCGGCTCTTTGAAGGCCGCGTCGGTCACATTGCCTGACACGTTAATTGTAACGTTCTGGGCCGCGAGGGTTAAAGACAATATCCACAGGAACAATCCCGGGATGCCTTTACGCATCATTTGTTGAAGATTCTTTTTCATCTTTCCGCTGGTTGTTTAGGTAATTTAAAATAGTCAAATTTTATAATATAGATATTTAATATGTGCCGTTGATACACCTATGACCTTCCCCGATTGTCAAATTTCAGAGAGGTTTTAAACTATTTACTGACCGGTTTTTTCCAGTGTTTTCCAGATCTGGTAGAGCGCCCTGGGTACATGGAAGCAACCTTTCCACTTGCCCCCCTTAAGATCGAGCAGCACCTCACCACGCCGATTGAGATAACCCCACCACTCTGGGTGTTCGGGATCTCTGAAATGGCTCCAAGTGTATTCCTGCACTTTTTCGAACCACTCCAGGCTTTTCTTAGAGCCGGTCAGTTGATAACCCTTGATCAGTGCGATCATTGCCTCCAGGTGAACCCACCAGAGCTTCTGATCCCACTCCAGCTGCTGGGGTGGATATCCCTTGCGGTCCAGGAAATAAAAGATGCCGCCATACTCCTTGTCCCAGCCGTACTCCACCGTCTTTAGGGTGGTTTCCACCGCCTTCTCAATCAGTTGGGGCCGATTGAGCCGTACTCCCAGGTCCATCACGAACCACATCGCTTCGATGCCGTGCCCCGGGTTGATCAGTCGTCCCTCAAAGCTGTCGGAGAGCTCCCCGTCTGGGGTGAGGTGTTCCACCAAAAGTCCCCCCAGTTCAGGGTGGCGAAACTTGCCCATCACCTCGGTGACGCAATGCTCCATGGTTTCCATCAGGTACTCCTTCTCCAGCAGGTGTTCGATCTCCATCGAGAGGTTGCAGAGGATCATAGGGAATGCCAGGTCCCTGAGCGGGCGGCTTCCGTTATGCGCCTTGTTCCACTGTCCCTTGGGATTCTCCTGTTTGGAGAGGATGATGTCGAATGTCTTTTTTGCGATATCGGCATGCTCATTCTCCCCGGTGGCGAGGCTCAGCTGACCGAAGGCCATGGCTGCGAAGGTGTAGGAGAAGATGTTGTATGGCTCTACAAGGGGCTTTCCCTCACGGGTGAGAGAAAAGTACCAGTTGTAGTTGCCGTCATGGCCATGTTTTTTCAAAAATTCGGCTCCGTGAACAGCACATTCAAGCCACTCCTGACGTTTTTCAACTTTGTTGTAAAGCATTGAGAAAAGCCACACCTCTCTTGCCTGAAGCCAGATGAACTTATCTGTATCGTATACGTTCCCCTGCCGATCGAGACAGGTGAAGTAGCCTCCATGCTCCAGGTCCTGTGAGCGGTTCAGCCAGAAGGGGACCACCTTGTCGAGCAGTTCTGCCCTGTACTGAGTTGCAAGATTGTTAAAATATGTCATGAGCTTGTTCGGTTATACTCTTTCATTTCTACCTGTGATGCGTTCCCGGGTCGATATTTTCAAAAAACTGCACAAATAAACGTTTAATATTTTAAATATGCAAGCTTTATAATTAAAATATTTAATTAGGGGTTAATATTTAACATTGTTGAACTCTTCCCAGTTTGTTTTTTTTGAGAAAATGGGTTAAAAAAAGAGAAATCGTTCAGCTCTTTTCCAGCAGGAATAGGTCAGCCTGTTGAATCGCTTCCAGTTTGCCCACGTCGAGGATATTCCCTTTGTCGGGCAGGTAGGCGGTGATGGGATGGGTGTTACAGAGAGAGATGTAAAAATCGATGATGGAGAAACGATCGGGAAAGGAGTCCATCTCATGGAGCAGAGAAGGATGAAGCACCTGTATGCCTGAGAATGCCAGATGGGTGAAACCGGCGGGTTGAAACTTGGCAACAGGTGATTTCACTTCACCCGTTTTTTTGTTAATCCACCCGCGGAGATGGTTCTGGTCGTTGAAAAGCAGATAACGGTTGGTTTCCCGTTCACTGCAAACAAGTGTTGCCGGAACTTCATTGTTCAGATGGTGATTCATCACTTCCCGCAGGTCGACCGTGGAGAGGATATCCACATTGTGTACCAAAAAAGGACGATTGTCATCGAAGAACCAAGCTGCTTTCTTGATGCCACCGCCGGTATCGAGCAACTGTTCCCTCTCATCAGAAAATTCAATACGGATGCCGAAACAATTGTTTGCTTCCACAAAATCGATGATTTGCTGTCCGAAGTGGTGGATGTTGATGATGATTTCATCAAAGCCGGCTACAGTCAGCTTTTCAATGGTATGCTGGAGCAGCGGCTTGCCTCCTACCCTTACCAGTGCTTTCGGTAGCGTGTCGGTGAGGGGGCTGAGGCGGGTGCCTAGACCGGCTGCGAAAATCATTGCTTTCATCTTTTTCTGAACTCCTGCTCAAGATTCTGCTCACGGTGCACCAGTGATACTTTCACACCGAACATTTGTGAGATATGTTCCGCCACATGCTGTGCTGCATAGACAGATCGATGTTGTCCGCCGGTGCATCCAAATGAGATCATCAGGTTGGTGAAGTTACGTTCCATGTAACGCTTCACATGCTGGTCGATAAGCGGGTAGATGTTATGAAGAAATGAGACGATCTCACCATCCTCTTCCAGAAAACGGATTACCGATTCGTCGAGGCCTGTTGCATTGTTATACCGTTCAAATTTTCCCGGGTTGTTGATGGCACGGCAATCGAAGACATAACCCCCACCGTTACCGGAGCTATCATCCGGGATACCTTTCTTATAGGCAAAACTGTAGATACGTACCTCCAGCTCTCGCTTACGGCTGTCGGCAAATTGTTTTAGTTCGCACATCTTACGCAGAATCATGCAGAGGTAGGGGTATTCTTCAAACCCCTCTTCCAGCAATTCCCGCAAGTTGTTCAGTGCAAAGGGGATGCTCTGGATGAAATGAGGCTTCTTTTCAAAATACCCCCTGAAACCGTAAGCTCCCAGCACCTGGAGTGTGCGGAAGAGCACGAAGTGACGCAGTTGTTCACGGAAGGTGGTTTCCTCCACCGGCTGGTATTTTCGGTGTGAGGTGATATAGGTTTCGATGAGCTCCTCACGCAATTCAGCCGGTAAGTTGGCTTTTGCCTGCCAGAGAAAGGAGGCAAGATCGTAGTATACCGGTCCTTTCCTGCCGCCCTGGAAATCGATAAAGTAGGGTTCATCTTCCACCAGCATCACGTTGCGCGACTGGAAGTCACGGTACATGAAGGTGTGGGTCTCGTCTTGCAGCAATATTTCTGCCATTTTATCGAAGTCGTTTTCCAGTTGGCCCTCCAGGAACTCCATGCCGGTTGTCTTCAGGAAGTTGTACTTGAAATAGTTGAGATCCCACATCACCGATCGGAGGTTGAAGGATGGCAAGGGGTAGCAGACGTTGAAGTCGAGATCGCGTGCCCCAAGGTGTTGAATATCCGCGAGCAGGGCAATGGTCTTGTGTAGCAATTCCTTTTCACCATGGCTGAACACACCGGTATTCCGACCTGCCCTGATTCGGTCGAACAACACTGAGTCTCCCAGATCCTCCTGCAGGTAGCAACTTTCGTCACCGGAGACCGCCAGCACCTGAGGTACATTCAGGCCTTGTTTGTGAAAGTGGTCGGAGAGCGCGATAAATGCACGGTTCTCCTCGCGCGAATCACCATGTACACCTATAAGTGATGTATTACCGGCGCTGATGCGGTAGTATGTGCGATTGGAGCCGGAGGTAGGCAGTGCTTCAAGTGTTTCGTGTGGCTTCCCTGTAAAGGAGGTGAAAAGGTTGGTAAGGGATTGCATCTATGAATTGTTGTTTTTCTTCAAAGTTTCAGTGTCAGGTTTTTACTCATTTGATTCCTCTTCCAGCTCTTTGAGCCAAAGGTTGGCCATTGCGTCGCTCGGCATACGCCAGTCGCCCCGGGGTGAAAGGTTCACGGAGCCAACCTTGGGACCATCGGGCATGCATGAGCGTTTGAATTGCTGTGAAAAGAATCGTTTGTAAAAGACTCTGAGCCATTTGGTCAGTTCCTCGTCAGCAAACCGCCCGGCAAAAGCTAACCGGGCCAGAAAGAGGATGCGTGCCGGGCCGTCACCAAAGCGCAGCATCCGGTGCAGGAAGAAGTCGTGCAGCTCATAGGGTCCCACAAAATGTTCTGTTTTTTGTGCGATCTGGCCGTCGGCAGCAGCCGGCAGTAGTTCCGGACTGAAGGGGGTGTCGAGAATGTCATGGAGGATGGTGCGGGCGTTTGCTTCCATCCGGTTGTCGGCGATCCAGCGAACCAGAGTGGCCACCAGTGTCTTTGGTACGCTGGCATTGACGCCATACATCGACATTTGGTCGCCGTTATAGGTTGCCCAACCCAATGCAAGTTCCGACAGGTTGCCGGTTCCCACTACCAATGCCCCGATTTTATTGGCAACATCCATCAGGATCTGTGTACGCTCACGTGCCTGGCTGTTCTCGTAAGTGACACTGTGGTCGTCGATGTCGTGGCCGATATCTTTGAAATGTTGTTTTACCGCCTCTTCAATGGGGATCTCCCTGACAGTGATGCCGGAGGCGTGCATCAGGTCAATGGCGTTACGGTAGGTTCTGTTGGTGGTCCCAAATCCCGGCATGGTGATTCCCACGATATTCTCGCGTGGCAACTGCAGCCGGTCGAAGGTGGCGATGGTGACCAGGAGCGCCAGCGTGGAATCGAGTCCTCCGGAGATACCAATGGTAGCCTTTTCAATGCCGGTGTGGCGAAGTCGTTTGGCCAATCCCTCCGTCTGAATACTGAACACTTCCGCGAGGGATTCGTCTTCATATTCTGTTGATGGGATGAAGGGATGTTCCGGCACCGGGTGAAGAAAGGTGTTGGTTGCAACTTCTGTAAGGGAGCAGCCCACAACAGTAGCGGGGTGATGCGTACTGTTTTTGTAGTTGCTGTTCTTCAGCCTGTCGTGCCGCAGCGCATCGAGGTCTATATCGGTTGCAATCAGTACGTTGTCGGGTGAGAATCGTTTCGATTCTGCCAGAAGGGTGCCGTTCTCGGCGATGAGGCAAGCGCCGGAGAAGACCATGTCGGTAGACGATTCACCGGTGCCGGCAGAGGCATAGATATAGGCTGCGTTGCATCGCCCCGACTGTTGTAAAACCAGCGATTTTCGATAGCGATGTTTGCCCACCAGCTCGTTACTGGCCGACAGGTTGAACAACAGTTCGGCTCCCTCCATTGCCAGTCGGGATGAGGGGGGAATGGGCATCCAGAGATCCTCACAGATCTCCACCCCGAAGGTGGCGTAGGGAGTCCGGAAAATCATACCGTCAGGTGCTGTCGGTACCTCATACTCTCCTATCTGTATTGAGGATGCAACGAGGTCGGCTGCCGCGGCAAACCACCTTTTCTCATAGTACTCCCGATCGTTTGGTAAATTGCTCTTGGGTACCACTCCCAGGATACCTTCGGCAGAGATTACCGCGGCCATGTTGAACAGTTTGCTGCCAATGCGCATCGGCAATCCCACGATGGCGATAATAGAAGGCTTGTCGCGCATGAATAGTGCCAGCTGCTGCAATGAAGAGAGTGCTTCTCTCTGCAACGTCTCCTGAAAGAAGAGATCACCGCAGCTGTAGCCGGTGAGTGCCAGCTCCGGGAAGCAGATGATTTGTATCTGTTCCTCCACGGCCTGACCAATGATTGTTTGGATCTCTGCCCTGTTGTAGTCGCAATCGGCAACCCTCAGCCGGGGTGAGGTGGCCGCTACGCGTATAAAACCCTGCCTGTTGATATACATATGCTATATTTTACAGCCTTTCAGGCAAAGGTAGTGATAAATTGGTAAAAATATTGCGGCGGCCAACCATTAATCTGCTATGCCGTAACCTCACCTGCCAGCCGGATGATTTCAGGGAGTACCTCAGCCAGCTGGTGCATTGAGTCGAACACCAGGGAGGCACCCGCCTCGCGCAGAATGATGTCGGGAAGGGGGCCCGTATTTACTGCGATGGTGAAGATGCCGGCACCCACCGCAGCCTCAATACCCAGTGGAGCATTCTCGATCACGATGGCTTGATGTGGCTGCAACCCTCCCCCTTTCTGCAACCCTTTTACAAATGGCTCCGGGTCGGGTTTGCCGTTCACCACATCGAACGCAGTGACCATTGTTTTTGGGGTGAAGCATCCGGCGAAGTGGTGGTCGAGGCGCTCCAATAGTGATGGTTGTCCTGAGCCGGTAACCAGCACCGGAATCAGGCCCTCTTCCCGTACAAATGTTAGGACCTCCTTTGCTCCGGGTATTGTGGCCCCGCTGTTGTATTCCTGAAACAGTTCCGATTTACGGGCATAGATCCGCTTTTCCTCTTCTTCCGCAGCATCCCGTTTCAGGTTGCGTTGAAAAATTATGTCGATGGTTGCCTTTCCGATTCTTCCTTCATGCAGATAAAACTCATTGGGCTCATGGGTGAGCCCCAACTCATCCATGGTCTGCTGCCAGGAGCGATCATGTGCAGGCATGGAGTCGTAGAGCACACCATCCATGTCGAAGATCACCGCTTTCAAGTCGAACCGTTGAAGCCGGTTCCGCTGCAAATAGTCAGTCAGTATTTCTTTCATTCTTTTCTATAAAAAAACCGCACGACTGCTGTGAAGCAGCCAGGCGGTTTCCTTGTTTTACATAATTATTAAAGTCTTGCCTTGATCACACGTGTGGCTTCCTCGAAGCCCGGTTTCTCGAGCAAGGCGAACATGTTCTTCTTGTAAGCCTCTACGCCGGGTTGGTCGAATGGGTTGATACCCAGCAGGTATCCGCTGATGCCGCAGGCTTTTTCGAAGAAGTAGATCAGCTGGCCGATGTACTTCTCGTTCAGCTCCGGCAGCTCTATCAGTAGGTTGGGTACATCGCCGTCCACGTGGGCGATGCGGGTGCCCAGTTCCGCCATCTTATTTACCTCATCCACCCGTTTTCCTTCCAGGTAGTTGAGGCCATCCAGATCCCTGTCATCGTGTGGAATCTCCACCTTCTGGTTGGGTTTGCGGATGGAAAGAACTGTTTCAAAGATGGTGCGTTCCCCCTCCTGAATCCACTGTCCCATGGAGTGGAGGTCGGTGGTGAAGTCAACCGCGGCGGGGAAGATCCCCAGGTTCTCCTTGCCTTCACTTTCCCCGAAGAGCTGTTTCCACCATTCTGCCAGGAAATGGAGCTTAGGGTGGTAGTTGACCAAAATCTCTATTTTCTTGCCTCTTTTGTAGAGCTCGTTGCGGATCACTGCGTAGATGGCCGGTAGGTTATAGTCAAACGCTGTAGAGGCCGCTGATGCTTTTTCAATTTCGAGGGCACCTTCCACCAGCTTGCGGATGTTGATGCCTGCCACGGCAATGGGGAGAAGACCCACAGGTGTGAGTACCGAGTAGCGGCCGCCCACGTTGTCGGGGATCACGAAGGTTTTATAGCCTTCCGTTCCTGCCAGAGTGCGCAGGGCACCGCGGGCAGCGTCGGTAACCGCCACGATTCGTTGGCGGGCCTCCTCCTTACCCACTTTGCTCACCAGCAGGTCTTTCAGCAGACGGAAAGCGAGAGCCGGTTCGGTGGTGGTCCCCGATTTGGAGATGTTGATTAGCCCGAACTGCTTGTTGTCGAGGTAACTCATCAGCTCATAGAGATAATCCTCGCTGATGTTGTTTCCTGCATAGAGGATCACCGGATTCTTACGTTTTGCGGGCTCTTGCAACCAGTCGAATGAGTCACTGAGTGCATCGATCACTGCCCGGGCACCCAGATAGCTGCCACCGATGCCCACCACCACCACTGCTTCGCAACGGGTGCGCAGTATGGTAGCCACATCTTCTATCTCCCGCATCTCCTCGTCGGTGATGGAGGAGGGAAGATTCACCCATCCCAGGAAATCGTTCCCGGCACGGCTACCATCGTGCAGTGCCTGATTGCAGGCTATTGCCTGTGCTGCCTGTTTCAGGATCTCTTCCTCGGGAAGAAACTTTGCCACATCCTTGATTTGTAGTTGAATATGATCCATTGTTTTTTTATTTTGTTGGTGAATTGATTCTATTCAGAATGAATTAGATTGTGATCTCCTAGAAGAAATTGATCAGATTGCGGATTGCCTCCTGTGGTGACAGCTTCTCGTAGAGGATCTGGTAAACCGTATGTGCGATGGGCATATCCACCTTGAAGCGGTTGTTTAACTCGTGGATACATTTGGCTCCATAGTAGCCCTCGGCGATCATCTCCATCTCCAGCTGTGCGCTCTTCACCGAGTAGCCCTTGCCGATCATGGCCCCCAGGGTGCGGTTGCGGCTGAACTGCGAGTAACCGGTGACCAGCATGTCGCCCAGATAGTGCTGTTCTGCGATACAGCGCTCCATGGGTAGCACTCCGTTGAGAAAGCTCGACATTTCCTTGGCGCAGTTGCTCATCAGCACCGCCTGAAAGTTGTCGCCGTAGAGCAGTCCCTGGCAGATGCCGGCCGCGATGGCGTAAATATTTTTTAGTACTGCGGCGAGCTCAATGCCCACCACGTCGTCAGAGATGCGAGTCTTGAGAATCCGGGAGTTGATTGCCTCGGAGAGAAGAACAGCCTTGTTTTGGTCTTTGCTGGCCACCGTGAGGAAGGAGAGGCGCTCGAGAGCTACCTCCTCTGCATGGCAGGGGCCTGAGAGCACACCGATGTTCTCGAAAGGAATCTTGTAGTTGGCTGCCAGGAACTCGCTCATCACCACGTTGTCGTTGGGAATGATTCCCTTGAGGGCGGAAACCACGAATTTGCCTCGGAAGGAGCTGTTCCAGATACGGCGGAAGTATTGCTTCACATACGGGGAGGGGATGGCCACGATGATGGTGTCGGAGTCCTTTATCGCCTTCTCTATGTTGGAGTAGAAGGTGATTTGTGCCAGGTTGAATTTGACATTGGTGAGGTAGGAGGGGTTGTGCCCCAGCTTGTAGAACCCCTCGATCTGATCGTCGCGGCGGATGAACCAGTTCATGTGCTTCTGGTTCATCAGTACCATCTTGGCGAGTGCCGTTCCCCAGGTGCCGCCACCCAGGATACAGATTTTGCCGATTGAATCCATGTTGTCTTGTTTCAGATTTTCAGGCCGTTAAATTGATGCGGCATGCTCTGTCCATGTTTTAACCTCCTCGGGGGTGGGATTGTTCAGTCCCAACTTGAACTTTTTGTTCATCCCACAGATCTCCTGGTGCAGCTTATTGGGATTGAGTTCTCTGAGGTTCTCTAGCTGCAGGTAACCAGCTTTCTGTAACAGGGTTGCCCACTCTTCGGGGATGCCTGCTTCAGTGTAGCGAGTGAGGGGATCTCTCTTCACTGTTTTCTCCGGACGCATCATCGGGAAGAGCAACACCTCCTGGATGGAGGTCTGACCTGTGAGCAGCATTGCGAGTCGGTCCATGCCGATACCCATGCCGGAGGTGGGAGGCATTCCATACTCCAGGGCACGTAGGAAATCCTGGTCGATGAACATCGCCTCGTCATCCCCCTTCTCGGAGAGGCGCAGCTGCTCTTCAAACCGTTGCCGTTGGTCGATCGGGTCGTTCAGCTCCGAGTAAGCGTTGGCAAGCTCTTTGCCGTTGACCATCAACTCGAACCGTTCGGTCAGCTCGGGATTGTTGCGATGCCGCTTGCAGAGGGGTGACATCTCGATGGGGTAGTCGATGATAAAGGTGGGTTGGATATAGTTGCCTTCAGCCTTTTCACCGAAGATCTCATCAATAAGCTTCCCCTTGCCCATGGTCTCATCCTCTTCCACGCCCAGCTCACGGCACACATCCCGCAATTGCTTTTCATCCATCCCGCTGATATCGATGCCGGTATGCTCCCTGATCGCATCGATCATGGTGACACGTCGGTATGGAGCCTTAAAGTCGATTTCATGATCTCCCACCTGCACCTTCGTGGTACCCAGCACCTGCAGGGCCACCTGTTCAAGCATCTGCTCTGTGAATGCCATCATCCACTTGTAGTCCTTATAAGCCACATAGATCTCCATCACCGTGAACTCAGGGTTGTGGGTGCGGTCCATCCCCTCGTTGCGAAAGTTCCGTGAGAACTCGTAGACCCCCTCAAAGCCTGCCACAATCAGCCGTTTCAGGTAGAGCTCATTGGCAATTCGAAGGTAGAGGTCGATGTCGAGTGCATTCATATGGGTGATGAACGGGCGAGCGGCTGCACCACCCGGGATGTTCTGCAGCACAGGTGTATCTACCTCGAGATACCCCCTTTCGTTGAAGAAATTACGCATCGCATCGAAGAGGCGGGTGCGCTTCAAAAAGATATCTTTCACCCCGTCATTCACCAGTAGATCAACATATCGCTGACGGTAGCGCATCTCGGGATCCGAAAATTTGTCGAAAGTTACCCCATCTTTCACTTTCACAACCGGTAGTGGTTTGAGTGACTTGGAGAGGATGGTCATCGATTCTGCGTGTACAGAGATCTCACCGGTCTTGGTGCGGAAAACGTAACCTGTAATACCGATGAAGTCTCCGATATCGGTGAGTTTCTTGAAAACGGTGTTGTAGAGTTCTTTATCCTCTCCGGTGCAGATGTCGTCGCGGGTGATGTAGACCTGGATGCGTCCCTGGGCATCCATCAGCTCCACGAAAGAGGCTTTGCCCATGATACGGCGTCCCATGATGCGACCGGCAATGCTTACCTGACGGCGTTCAGCCTCGTCTCTGAAAGCATCTTTTATCTCTGTGGACCAGGCATTCACCTCATAGAGTGCTGCGGGATAAGGTTCTATTCCCATTTTTCGCAGTTCGTCAAGGCTTTGGCGGCGAATGATCTCCTGTTCGCTAAGTTCTAAATTGTTCATACGAATTTGTTCAATAGTTTTGGTGGGTTTGCCTTCGACTGGGTAGAGGTATTCAGCAGGAAGCCCGTATACGCCATCGTGGGCAAAAGACCAATGTGGAAAAATGCATACGCAACGGCGAAGCAAAAATCTGTGCAAAAGTACAAAATATTTCGCTAAGAAGCATATTTTCCTGTTGATTCCTCCCCTTCAAAGGTACTTGAGGAAGGTTTACAAAATAATTATGGAAAAATTTCCTCAATATTGCCGGAATGCTTACATTTGTCCTATGTAACGTACAGAATATCTTGAAGAATAAGGAAGGTATGGCAATGCAATAAGCCTGCAGATCGGATACATGCTATTACCTGATGCGTTGTTTGTTGATTAATTGTACTTTTATGAAAACACAAACCGATGTTTTGGTCTTCGGTGACCACCTCGATGAAATCGTTGAGTGAGATAGATCTCATCATCTTCTGCACACCGCCTGTCAACGTAGAATCTGTTGAGACGTCTGAAACATGAAAACAGTTTGATTGAAACAGATGAATGCACAACAACTGAACCAATTGATTCAAGGAACGATTCTCCTGGAAGGGAATGTTTCAACACGCTACACAAAAGCGTTCGCCTCAGACCTTATGAGCGATGTGCTCCGTTTTCAAATGGAGCAGACCGTGCTGGTAACTGGTCTTTGCACCATACAGGTGCTGCGGACAGCCGAGATGTCCAATATTACCTGCATCATCTTTGCTCGTGGCAAACGGGTCACCCCTGACATGTTAGCACTTGCGGAGGAGCATCACATCACCCTGATCGAATCTGCGCTGACCCTCTTCGAAATATCGGGGCGACTCTATCAGGGTGGATTGGAACCGGTGTACCGATGAAATTCTGTTATGAGATAAAGGGAGGTGACTTCAGTGCCGGTGGCAGTGCCAGCTCACAGGTGAAGAAGACGCTGAAGCAGTTCAACATCGCACCTCAGGTGCTTAGAAGAATTGCAGTAGCCCTCTATGAGGCGGAGATGAATGTGGTGGCTCACGCATGGAGGGGTAGTATGTGCGTGGATATCAATATCGATCATCTCAATGTGGTGATCGAAGATGAAGGCCCCGGCATTGAAGACATCGAACGGGCGATGGAGGAGGGGTTCTCTACAGCTACGGAGGAGGTGCGACAGATGGGTTTTGGTGCCGGTATGGGGTTGCCTAACATCCGGAAAAACAGCGATGAAATGAAGCTTACCTCCACCCCCGGCATCGGTACGAGGCTTGCATTGACAATCAGATTTTAATCCTTCTATTGAAACATGACAAGGATGTGACAAACAATGAGAGAGAAAAACTACACACACTCCATTCAGATTGACCGGGATAAGTGTATCGGTTGCTCCCACTGCATGCGTGTCTGCACCACACAGGCGATACGCATCATAGAGGGTTGTGCCGTGATACAGCCTGAGCGCTGTGTGGATTGTGGAGAATGTTACCGCGTATGTCCCCAGCATGCCATCTATGCCATGGATGATGGACTTGCTTCTCTCGCTGCTGACCACTATCGGGTGGCGCTGGTTCCCTCCGTCTTTCTCGGCCAGTTTCCGTCCGATTACTCTGCCACAGAGGTGCTGGAGGCAGTGAAGAACTGTGGCTTTGATGAGGTACGTGAAGTGGAGCAGGCGGTGGACTTCATGAAAGAGGCTTACCGGATAAGAGCCGGCAAGCAGCTTCCCCGGCCACAGATCAGCTCCTACTGTCCCGCTGTGGTGCGGTTGATACAGGTGCTTTATCCATCGCTGACATCGCACATCATGTTGTTGAAGGCTCCCCACGATATTTCCGCACTTTACTTGCGCCTTTACAGAGAGCGAGAAGAATTTGATTCCCGCAAGCTTTCGCTCTATTATATAACCCCATGTGCCGCCAAGACAGTGGCAGCACGTGCTCCTGTTGGGGAGAGTGCTTCACTTATTGATGGTACGGTGAATATGAAGGAGATCTACAACAAAACGCTCGCCACCTTGTTGGCCCGAAAAGAGAAGGGTGGTCGAAAGCATGTGGCCGATATGAGTCCTGATTCAGTCTGCTGGTCACTCTCTGGTACCGAAAAACACTATTTCCCGGGTAGAAGCCTGGCCATCGACGGCATGGAGAATGTGATCGATTTTCTGGAGAAGCTGGAATCGGGCCATGTATCAGACATCGATTTCCTTGAGATGAGGGCGTGCGACCAGGGGTGCGCCGGGGGAATCCTCTGTCCCGGAAACCGATTTCTGACAGTAGAAAGACTGGAACAACGACAGAAAAGACTCCAACAGCTCAAAGATCAGCAGGAAGGACGTGTAGAAAACAGACTTCTGGAATACAGTGAGATGTTGCATCCCCTCTCAGGGGTGGAACCGGTACATCCCCGCGACGGGCTACTTCTGGATGAGGATATGGAGAAGGCGCTGGTGAAGCTGCAGCGTATCAGGAGGTTGATGAGCTACTTCCCGGGTTTTGATTGCGGTGCTTGTGGTGCTCCCTCCTGTAGGAGCCTGGCCGAGGATATCGTGCAGGGAAAGGCCAGCATCTCCCACTGCGTTTTCGTGCAGCGGGTGATGGAGAAGAATTACAAATTGAGTCCTGATCAGGCCTTCGTGGTGATAGAGAAGATTTGGGGAAGGGGCAGGCTCAATAAATACAATGATGCCAATGAAAACGAATCTTAGGCTGCTCGCCAAGGAGCTCGGTCTGACTTGCCTGGCAGGAGATGCTTTCCTCGACCGGACAATTGAAGGGGCATACGTCTCCGACCTGTTAAGCGACGTGATGGGGAAGGCAAACGCTGGGATGATATGGATCACCTCGCAAGTGCATCGTAACATCGTGGCGGTCTCCTCCCTCAAGGAATTGAGTGCCATCATCGTGGTAAATGAACGCCCGGTGGATCCGGTGGTGCTTGCACATGCCGAAGAGGAAGAGGTGGTGATACTCTCTTCGGGGTTGCCCGCTTTCGAGACGGCAGGTTTGGCATTTAACTTGATAAATGATAATTGAAAAATAATGCCCTGGTACAACGCCGATCTGCACATCCACACCTGTCTGTCGCCCTGCGGCAGCCTGGAGATGAGTCCCCGCCGCATTATTGCCCGTGCTTGCGAGCGTGGATTGCAGGTGATTGCCATCACCGATCATAACAGCACCCGCAACGTGCAGGTATGTATGGAGTGCGGTGCTGCCGCCGACATCATGGTGATCCCCGGTTGTGAGGTCAACACGCAGGAGGAGGTGCACTGTCTTTGCTACTTTCCTCACCTGGAGGCGCTGGAGCAGTTCCAGGAATACCTCGACCGGCAGATCTTCGACATCCCCCACGATGCGGGACGCTTTGGATACCAGGTGGCAGTCAATGCCGATGAGCAGATTGTGTTTGAAGAGTCCCGTTCGCTCTTCACCGGTATCCGTGACGGGATTGAGGCACTGGAAAAGGTGGTGCACGACCTCGGGGGGGTGTTTGTGCCGGCGCACATAGACCGGCAGGTATATGGTCTCCTTAGCCAACTTGGTTTCATCCCGCAAGAGCTGGCATGTGATGCACTAGAACTGTCGCGAAGGATCACCCCCGTCGCGTTTATCAGAAGTCATCCGGAGTTGGAGGGAAGAGGTTTTCTGCAGAGTTCCGATGCGCACCGTCCGGAGGATATTGGGTCTCTGCACACCCGTTTTCAGATGGAGCAAGCCGGGTGGGATTACTTTAGAAAAGCGCTCTTGGAGCAACGCTTTGAAGCGATGAATGTGCCACCAGTTAAAAAAGATGGTGGATGGTAACACTGGCAATGCATATGATCGATATCGTGCAGAATGCCATAAGGGCGCAGGCACATATGATCACGATCACGCTGGATGAACGGGATGATGAGTCGTTGCTTCTGTTCAGGGTGGAAGATAACGGCAGCGGCATGGGTCCGGAGACCCTGGAGCGTGTCACTGACTCTTTTTTTACCACCCGTACCACGCGGAGGGTGGGACTGGGAATCCCCTTCCTGAAGATGACTTGTGAGCAGACGGGTGGCACTCTCCGCGTCTCGTCGGCAGAGGGAGAGGGGACAACGGTTGAAGCACTTTATCGCACCGATAATCCTGACTGTCTGCCCCTGGGTGACCTGGAGGGGTCGTTGGTGCTATTGGTGATGGCCAATCCCACCATTCGCTTTCGCTTCATCTACCGGGTGGGGGAGGAGGCGTTCTCCTTCGACAGCGGTGAACTGCGGGAGCAGGGGATTAATCTGCAGCACCCGCAGATGATGGCACCGGTGAAAGATTATATAAGGGAGAATCTGAAGGAGCTCTGGCGGTATCGTGACCCGGCCAGCTACCTGTGCTGAACCTTCGGGAAAAAATGAAAATGATGAACAACACAACATATATTGATTGAATCTTAATGCTAATTATGATGGAAAAAAGAACCGGAATTAAAACACTTGCCGACCTGAAACGAATACAGGAGGAGGTGAGCAGACGCATCAGCCTGCGTGACAAGGCTGAAAATCCCGAGTCACTGGTACAGGTGAAGGTGGCGATGGCTACCTGCGGAATCGCTTCAGGAGCCAAGGAGGTGATGGAGTACTTCGTCCTGGAACTCGATAAGCGGGGCATCGATGCGGTGGTGACCCAAACGGGCTGCATGGGCTACTGCTTTGCGGAGCCAACCGTGGAAATCACACTCCCCGGAAGGGAGCCCATGGTCTTCGGCGATGTGAACCCGAAGAGAGCGGATGAGATCATCGAACGTTACATCAAGAACGGTGAGCTGGTAGATGGCATCATCCCCCAGAACTACAACACGATTGAATCTTAAATCATTTGAATGATACTGTTATGAGTCAATTTAAAATGCATTTACTGGTTTGTGCCGGCACCGGCTGCCACTCCTCTCAGAGTGACCTTGTGTATGAGATGTTGCGCGATGAGGTGCTGCGGAAACGGCTGGAGGGAGAGGTGCAGATCATCCGCACCGGCTGTTTCGGTTTCTGTGAGAAGGGACCCATCGTGAAGGTACTGCCCGACAATACGTTCTATACTCAGGTGAAGCCCTCCGATGCGAGGGAGATCATTGACGAGCACCTGATCAAGGGGCGTCGCGTGGAGCGGTTGCTCTACCTCGATCCCGAGACCGATGAGCATGTGCTGGATTCGAAGCACATGGGTTTCTACAAGAAACAGTTGCGCATCGCGCTTCGCAACTGCGGTACCATCGACCCGGAGAACATCGACGAATCGATTGCCCGCAACGCTTATCAGGCGCTGGGTAAGGTGATTACCGAACAGACCCCGCAGGAGACAGTCGACTTGATCAAGCGCTCCGGACTACGCGGACGGGGTGGTGCCGGCTTTCCCACCGGCCTGAAGTGGGAGATTGCCAGCCGCAACACTGCCGACCAAAAGTATGTGGTCTGCAACGCCGATGAGGGGGACCCCGGTGCATTCATGGACCGCTCCATCCTGGAAGGCGATCCTCACTCAGTGCTGGAGGCGATGGCGATTTGTGGCTATTGCATTGGTGCCACCAAGGGGTTGATCTACATTCGTGCCGAATACCCGTTGGCCATCCGGCGTCTGAAGGTGGCCATCGCACAGGCGCGCGAATATGGCTTGTTGGGTGACCAGATTTTCGGCACACCCTTCAGCTTCGATATCAGCCTCAAGTATGGTGCCGGTGCCTTTGTCTGCGGTGAGGAGACCGCCCTGATTCACTCCATGGAAGGTAAGCGGGGTGAACCGGCCAATAAACCCCCATTCCCCGCACAAAGCGGCTACCTGGGCAAGCCCACCAACGTCAACAACGTGGAGACACTGGCCAATATACCGGTGATCATCCTGAAGGGTGCCGAATGGTTTTCCGCCATCGGCACGGAGAAGTCGAAGGGCACCAAGGTGTTTGCCCTGGCGGGCAAGATCAACAACGTAGGACTCATCGAAGTACCTATGGGTATCACCCTGCGTGAGATCATCTACGAGATTGGCGGCGGCATCAAGAACAACAAGAAGTTCAAGGCTGTTCAGACCGGCGGACCCTCCGGCGGATGTCTCACAGAGAAGCATCTCGATACCCCCATCGACTATGAGAGCCTCACCGCGGCCGGCTCCATGATGGGCTCCGGCGGCATGATCGTGCTCGACGAGGATGACTGCATGGTCTCTGTGGCCAAGTTCTACCTCGACTTCATCGTAGAGGAGTCCTGCGGGCGCTGTGCCCCCTGCCGCATCGGCAACAAACGTCTCTATGAAACGCTGGACAAGATCACCCAGGGTAAAGGGAAACAGGAGGATATCGAAAAGCTGCGCAACCTGAGCCAGGTCATCAAGGATACCTCCCTTTGCGGACTGGGGCAGACTTCACCCAATCCGGTGCTCTCCACGCTCGACAATTTCATGCATGAATACATGGAGCATGTGCACGACAAGAAATGCCGCTCAGGCAAATGTCAGAACCTGCTCTATTACGTCATTGATGATGAAGACTGTGTCGGCTGCATGGCCTGTGTGCGGGTTTGTCCCGTCAACGCTATTACCGGTGCAAAGAAACAGACTCACTATATTCATCAGGATAAATGCATCAAGTGCGGTGCCTGTATGGAGAAGTGCCAGTTTGACGCCATCAGCCTGGTGAACGATTATCCCAGGGAAGCACCGGTGATGGCAGACGCATAGGAGGGATCAGTCAAATTAAAAATAAAGAACAGCAAACCGATAGCTGACAGCTAAAAGCAACAAAAGGAAAACATATGATACGATTGACAATAGATAAGAAAACGGTTGAGGTGGAACCGGGAACGACCATCCTGAAAGCAGCCCGAAAGGTGGGCGTGGAGATTCCAACACTCTGCCATTTCGAACTGTGCGACATGGGCATCGAGAACAAGCCGGGCGGATGCCGCATCTGCGTGGTGGAGGTCGAGGGACGCCGCAACCTGGCGCCCTCCTGCATGACCGAGGCACAGGAGGGAATGGTTATCAACACGCATAACATACGGGTACTCAACGCACGGACCACTGTGTTGAAACTGATTATCTCCGATCATCCGTTCGACTGCCTGGTCTGCGCCAAGTCGGGTGACTGCGAACTGCAGGATCTGGCCCGTCAGTTTGGCATCCGCACCGTGCCCTACGGCGGGGAACAATCGCACTACCGCAAAGACACCTCCCCCTCCATCATCCGCGATGTGGATAAGTGCATCATGTGCCGACGCTGTGAGATGATGTGCAACGAGGTCCAGACGGTGGGAGCCCTCTCGGCGGTGAATCGGGGCTTCATGTCGGTAGTAGCTCCCGCCTTTGAGATGAACCTGGAGGACTCTCCCTGCACCTACTGCGGCCAGTGTGTATCAGTGTGTCCCACTGGTGCGCTCACCGAGGTGGACCACACCAACGACATCATCCGTGCCCTGAGTGACCCGAAAAAGACGGTAGTGGTGCAGACCGCTCCGGCGGTGCGTGCCGCCCTGGGTGAGCTCTTCGGCCTGGAGCCGGGCACTCTCGTCACCGGCAAAATGGTCTCGGCGTTGCGCGAGCTGGGTTTCGACCATGTGTTCGACACCGATTTCAGTGCCGACCTCACCATTATGGAGGAGGGCACGGAGCTGCTACAGCGACTTCGCGGCCATCTGGCGGGCGACCCCAATGTGCGGCTGCCGATTCTCACCTCCTGCTGCCCCGGATGGGTCAATTTCTTTGAGCACAACTTCCCTGACCTGCTCGATGTTCCCTCCACCGCCAAGTCGCCGCAGCAGATGTTCGGCGCCATTGCCAAGAGTTGGTTTGCCGACAGGATAGGGGTGAACCGCAAGGATCTGGTTGTGGTCTCCATCATGCCCTGTCTGGCGAAGAAGTATGAGTGTCAGCGCGATGAGTTTAGCGTGGATGGCAACCCCGATGTGGACTACTCTATCTCCACGCGTGAGCTGGCCGCCTTCATCAAGCAGGCCAATATCGACTTCCTGAACCTGCCGGAAGATGATTTCGACGATCCGCTGGGTGAATCCTCCGGAGCCGGTGTCATCTTCGGCAACACGGGAGGGGTGATCGAAGCTGCCTGCCGCACCGCATATGAGCTGCACACCGGCAAGACGCTCAAGAAGGTGGAGTTTGAAGTGCTGCGCGGCATGGAAGGGATTCGTTCCGCCACGGTCGATTTCGACGGCTTGCCCCTGCATATCGGCATTGCCCACGGACTGGGCAACGCCCGCAAACTGCTCGATGAGGTACGCGAGGGTCATTCACAATACCATGCCATTGAGATCATGGCCTGCCCCGGTGGCTGTATCGGCGGTGGGGGACAGCCTTACCACCATGGCAAGAGTGAGATACTGGCACGCCGCGCGGCAGCCATCTACAGCGAGGATGAGTGCAAGACCATCCGCAAGTCGCACGAGAACCCATCCATCATTCGACTCTATCGGGAGTTCCTGGGTGAACCGGGCAACCACAAGGCGCATAGCCTGCTGCACACGGAGTATTTCCCGAAGACCAACGAGGTGACCATCAATATGCAGAGTTAAAAAAGAAATCGTATGAACCAGAAAATAAATTTAGCTCCCGAGGTGCTGGCCTACATGGAGAAGTTAAACGGAAGCGATGGTGTGGAGGTGGTTGTCAACCTCCCGAAAGAGAAGGTTGAACAGATCAATGAGATCTGCAACTCGTTCGACAATGATCCCCAGGAGCTGATCAACGTGCTGCACGAGACGCAGCACCTGTTCGGTTACCTGCCTGCGGAGGTACAGGATGTGATTGCCCACAACCTCCATGTTTCGGTGGCACACATCTATGGTGTGGTCACCTTCTACTCCTACTTCACGATGATCCCCAGGGGGGAGCACCCCATCTCGGTCTGCACCGGCACCGCCTGTTACGTGCGGGGTGCGGAGAAAGTGCTGGAGGAGTTCAAGAAGGAACTCAACATTAAGGTGGGTGAGACCACGCCCGACGGGCGCTTTTCAATCAACTGCCTGCGCTGCGTGGGGGCCTGCGGACTGGCTCCGGTGGTGTTGGTAGGGGAGAAGGTATATGGCCGTGTCTCACCCGACGGGGTGAAGGCAATCCTGGCTGAGTACAACAAGTAAAGGGTAGAAGCAGACAATTTAATCGCCTTCGGCGTGCTATTGCAAAGCGTTCGCTCTCTTTCCGTAACGGGGGGAGTTGCCTTTGTGGTGGTAACCAATCCGGTGGCCGATGGCCTGTAGCCTTTCATCCAGATAATCAAGCTCCTCTTCGTCGTTCCTGGCGGAGAGGGGCTTGTTTTCATAGAGGAAGTAATCATCCCGGTAGCGTGCCGGTGTGATGTTGGGCATCAGCACGTTGGCACCGACACTTATCGCCTCTTCCCGTCCTCCCTTGTCAATGGCCTGCAGGGCCGTGGTGGCGGCGATGTTGATGTCGGGCATCAGGATGCGCAGCAGGGCGATCATCCGCAGCGAGAGTCGTAGGCGTTTGCCGAGAGGTGGTAACCGGTGGCGTTCCTCCCAGAGAGGGGTCGCTGCATGCTCTATGTAGGGCCCCATGCCGCACATGTCGATATCCATCTGTTGCATAAAGAGCAGGTCGTCCGCAAGATCCTCCACTGTCTGGAAGGGGAGCCCGATCATGACGCCTGTCCCGGTCTGGTAGCCTGTTTTTTTGAGCGCCTCCAGTGCCCGGATGCGATCGGTGTAGCTGTGTTTCCCATCATCCGGGTGCAGCTGCCGGTATAGTTTTTCGCTCGATGTCTCGATGCGGAGCAGGTAGCGCTCGGCACCGCTCTCAAACCATCGGCGGTAGGTCTCTTCAGTTTGTTCACCACAGGAGAGGGTGATGCCGATCTCGCCACCGGTAACTTTTTGTGCGTCGCGAACAATCCGGTCGATCTTTTCCGTGAAAGCGGGTGAGGCAATCTCACCCGACTGGATGGCTACTGAGCCGAATCCCTTTTCATGTGCGAAGCGGATGGAATTGATTGCCTCTTCATGGGTAAGGGTATAGCGGTGTACCTCCCTATTGGAGCAGCGGATGCCGCAGTAGTAGCAATCTTTTTCACAGATGTTGGAGAGTTCGATCAATCCCCGCAGGTAGACATTGATGCCCACGTTTATCTGTTTCACTGCTGCTGCGTGAAGGAACAGCTCCTTTTCTTGCTCACCCTCTGCTTTGAGGAAAGATACAATCTGTTCGAACGACAGCTCACCATGCCCCCTCACTTCACTCATCCCTCCATTCATTGATGTCGTTGCAGTCATTGAAGATCGATCTCTGTTGCTCCTTCTGTGGCTTTATTTTGCTCTTTTCCTTTCTGTTTCTCAACATCGCTGTTGCCCGTTCGAAGATCCCATTCATATAAGCCAGTGTCATGCCATAGTTGGTCACCGGGATCCCGGCATCGATGAACGGACGTAGTCGGTTGATCAGCTGCCTGCGGGTCACCATGCATCCCCCGCACTGAATCACCAGCGCATATCTCCTTATGTCGGAGGGTAGAGGTGAGAGGCCTGAGACCACGGTGAAGTGCAGCGAGAGCCCGGTGAATGCCTGCATCAGTCGCGGGATTTTCACCCTGCCGATGTCGTCGCAGCTACTTTGGTGGGTGCAACTTTCCAGTAAAAGTACATGATCTCCCTCCTGTAGCTTGGAGATGTGCGGTGTCCCCCTCAGAAAGGACTCGAAATCACCTTTCTGTCGGGCAAAAAGGATACTGAAGCTGGTGAGCGGGACCTCCTCCGGTAACCGCTGTGCAACCTCACCGAAGACCTGGCTGTCGGTGATTGCAAGGGCAGGCTTGATGCCTTTGTCCATGAAGGCTGGCAGCTCGGTTTCCTTCAACACCACGGTGATGCAGTCATGGTCCAGGGCATCACGAATCGCCTGGTTTTGAGGCAGGATGAGACGTCCTTCCGGTGCCTCGCTGTCAATGGGGGTGATCATCAGCACCACCTCCCCGGGCTTCACCAGGTCGCCCATCAACGAGTTATTCCCTGGTGTCGTTTCAGGGATGATGCGCTTCATCGCTTCCACAACCTCCCTCCTGTGAGACTCATCGCCGGTATGCAGGTCGATGATCTCCGCCGATGAGTGATGCCGGATCACTGTTTCCGTGATGGTGGCGATCTTGTTGATGTCATTCTTGTTGTGCAGGATCAGATAGGGGAGATTCAACTCATTGAACTGACCGATCAGCTGCACCTCATACTCACCGAACTGGTTCCCCGCAATCAGCAGGAGGGCACAGTCCACCCTGCTGATCACTTCCCGTGACCGGCGGATGCGTTGTGCCCCGAGCTCCCCAAGATCATCAATACCGGCGGTGTCAATCAGCACCACCGCGCCGATGCCCGGTATCTCAAGCGATTTCTTCACCGGATCGGTGGTGGTGCCGGGCATCGGTGAAACGAGTGATACTTCCTGTCCGGTGAGCCAGTTGATCAGGGTGCTTTTGCCGGTGTTCCTCCGGCCGAAGATACCTATATGGAGCGTGTTTACAATCATTCTTGCGGTTATATCTTTACGTGTTTGAATTGAACAGCTTGAGAAATATGATGTTCGAGGTTCATCTCGACAGGGTCTTCTTCGGTTCACGTTCTAATCTCGTTCTAATCTCGTTCTAATCTCGTTCTAATATGGTTCTAATCTCGTTCTAATATGGTTCTAATAGATTCGAACCAGAAAAGAGTCAGTTACGAGTCAAATAGGATGAAAATTGGTGTTATGTATAGCGACTTCTATTGCTTACTGCTTGCAACATGATGCTAAAAATACAAATCCCTCTCCCCCTGTTTGATCTTTTCAATTCTTTCGCGTACTTCACCTGCCACCTTTTCATTCAGTTGATGCATGTTTTGTTCAATCACCTCCCATCCCTTCCGGGCAGTTTTTTCGGTGGCATAATCTACCAGGTACTCGGCCAGCGTGAGCATCGCGTTGGGGGTACAGAACCGTTTGATGAAGCCCGGTACCGAGAACTCCATGAAATGTTCACCGGTGCGTCCCAGGCGGTAACAGGCGGTACAGAAGGAGGGCAGCATATCCTGCGCCAGCAGTTCCTCGATGATTTCATTCAGGGAGCGGTCGTCGTGAATCATGAACTGCCCCTTGTTGAGGTCGTGGGGCTGTTCCTTCTCGGTATAACTCCCCAGCTCGATGCGGGTGCCACCGTCAATCTGTGAAACGCCAAACTGCAGGAGCTCGTCGCGCAGTGCTGCGGGTTCACGTGCGGTGAGGATCATGCCGGTATAGGGTACTGCCAGTCGGAGGATGGCCACCAGTCGCGAGAAATCTGCATCCGACACGAAGTAGCGGTCGCCCAGGTGCAGCATGGAGGCATCCTTGATGCGCGGGAAGGAGATGGTATGGGGTCCCACGTTGTAGCAGGCCTCCAGATGATTGGTGTGACGCACCAGCGCCATCACCTCAAAACGCCAGTCGTAGAGACCGAAGAGTGCCCCAATACCCACATCATCCAATCCCGCCTCCTGGGCCCTATCGAGTGAGGTGAGGCGGTTCTCGTAGTCCGCTTTCTTTCCCCGCAGGTGGTATAGTTTGTAAGCCTCCGGGTGGTAGGTCTCCTGGAAGATCTGGTAGGTGCCGATGCCCGCCTCCTTCACGGTGCGGAACCCTTCGATGGTGAGGGGTGCGGCATTGATGTTCACCCGCCGTATCTCGCCGTTTCCCTTCTTCACCCGGTAGGCGGTACGAACAGTCTCCGCGATATAGTCCGGATCATACTCGGCGTGCTCACCGTAAACCAGGATCAGTCTCTTCTGACCGTTATCTTCGAGGGCCTCGATCTCTTTCACCAGTTCCTTGCCGGTCAGTGTCTTTCGCACCTGCGCCTTGTTGGAAGCGCGAAAGCCGCAATAGGTACAATCGTTTGAGCATTTGTTGCCTACGTAGAGAGGTGCAAAGAGCACCACGCGGTTGCCGTAGATTTTGCGTTTCAGCTCACGGGCACCCTCTTTGATGAGCTCTGTCTGCTGTTGTGTTTCAGCATTCAGAAGGGTAGCCACTTCTGCAAGGGTGAGGCGATGTTTGTCGAGTGAGCGGGCTATCACCTGCTCCACTTCCCTGTCGCTGGAAGCCGGACGGTTGAGCAGCTCCCATATCTCTTCCGGGTCGATGAAAGGTTTCATCGGTTCATCCGGTATGCGGTATGATTCAGGTCTGAATTTCACAATGCTTTTTTTTCGTGATTCTGTAACAAAGGTAGGGAATAATTTTCTCTCTCCTGGGATGGCAATCAATCTATTTTTTAAGCCGTTCACTGTGGTGCTTTTTGAAAATTGTGTACCTTTGCATTGAAAAATCATTTTATTCAAAAAAAGCCTCTTTGAGGGGTTATTTTGCCGGAAAAAAGAATTATTTCATGACAAAAGTCAATTTCAGGGGTTTGGGAGTGGCCCTGATCACTCCTTTCAACGATGATGGATCCATTGATTGGGGGGCACTCTCCAACATAATTGAATACCAGGTCTCAAACGGCACCAATTATATCGTGGCGCTGGGGACCACTGCCGAGACTCCCACTCTCTCTAAACAGGAGAAGAGAGAGGTAGCCCGTTTCATCGTGGAGAAGGTGAACGGCCGTATCCCGGTGGTGAAAGGGGTCGGGGGCAACAACACCGCGGAGGTGGCAGAAGAGATGCGGAGCTGTGACATCTCCGGCATCAGTGCATTCCTTTCCGTAACACCCTATTACAATAAACCGACTCAGGAGGGTCTCTACCGTCATTTTTACACTTTGTCGCAGGCATCCCCCCTGCCGATCATACTCTACAATGTGCCGGGACGTACGGGCGTTAACATGTGCGCCGATACAACACTGCGCCTGGCGCGTGATTGCAAGAATATTGTTGCCACCAAAGAGGCCTCGGGGGATCTGAATCAGATAAAAGCAATCATCGACGAGGCACCGGAAGGGTTTCAGGTGATCTCGGGTGATGATGCGGTCACAACCGACGTGATCTCAATGGGTGGTGTGGGTGTCATCTCTGTCTTTGGCAATGCCTTTCCCGATAAGATGGCATGGCTGGTAAAACATGCCCTCAACGGTGACGCCCTGAACGCCCGCAAACAGATGGAGGATGATTTCAACAACTTGTTTCACCTTATGTTCGTAGATGGGAACCCCAGCGGCGTGAAGAGCTTGCTTCATCAGCGGGGAATGGTCCAGAACGTGGTGCGATTGCCGCTGGTGCCGGTGAGCGAGCATACAGAACGACTGATCGGCGAGGAGCTGAAGCGGTTGAAAGTGTGATTTCCCGTTGCCTTTTTTTTCGTAACTTTGTAACCAAACTTTATACCGGACTATTATGAAACCGATATTTTACCTACTCACAATCGTTTCTGCAATGACAATGATCAGCTGTACACAGCAAAAAAGCGCGCAACAACCGGAGGGGCTGGATCTATCATTTATGGATACCACAGCATCTCCCGGAGAAAGTTTCTATCAATATGCCACGGGCGGATGGCAGCAAGCCAACCCCATTCCCGATGAGTATGCCCGCTATGGCTCGTTCGACAAGCTGCGTGAGGAGAACCAGCAACAGATCCAGTCGCTGATAGAAGCCCTTGGCAGCGAGGAACATCCCGCAGGGTCGAACGCTCAAAAAGTGGGGGATCTTTATCGAATGGGAACAGACAGTATCCGGCTTAATGAGCAGGGTGCTGAACCCATCCTCCCACAACTGGCGGCTATTGCTGCCGCAAAGGATAAAGAGGATGTGATACGCCTTACCGCCCAGGTGGCCCGCTTTGCCGGTAACCCTTTCTTTGGTTTTGCCGTGGGACCGGACGACAAGAACAGCTCGATGAACATCGTCCACCTCTATCAGTCGGGCATTGGTATGGGTGATCGCGACTACTACCTGCTGGAGGATGATCATTCAAAATCGCTGCGGGAAGCATACGTCAGCCTGATGGAAACACAGTTTCGCAATGCCGGTTATGATGAGGCCAAAGCCGTACAGGCCGCCGCAAACGTGATGCGGATAGAGACAGCACTTGCAAAGGCACACATCACCCGTGAGATGCGCCGTATCCCTGAGCTTAACTACCACAAGATGAAGGTTGAAGAGTTGCCGGCTGCGGTCGCTCCCTTTCAATGGGATCTCTACTTCACCGAGGTGGGTGCTCCCGGTTTGGATAGTCTCAACGTATCACATCCCGAACCGGTGAAGGCAGCCATCACGATTATTGAACAGGAGCCGCTGGAGTCACTGCAGGACTACCTCAGCTGGAAGGTGATCAACTCAGCTGCCGGTTATCTCAGCGATGCCTTCGTGGAGGCCAACTTTGAGTTCTATGGCAAGACGCTCAGCGGCAGCAAGGAGCTGCGTCCCCGCTGGCGCAGGACCATCGATGCGGTGAACGGAGCCCTCGGTGAAGCGGTGGGACAACTTTACGTGGAGCAATACTTCCCGCCGCAGGCAAAAGAGAGGATGCTCACCCTGGTGGACAATCTCTCAATTGCTTTGGGTGAACGCATCAGCCAGCTGGAGTGGATGAGCGACGAGACAAAAGCCAAGGCCCATGAGAAGCTGGCTACCTTCACGGTGAAGATTGGTTATCCCGACAAGTGGAAAGACTATACTACATTGGAAGTAGGCGACGGCTCCTACTGGCAGAACATGGTCCGTGCCTCCGAATTTGAATACGCTGAGATGATCAGTGAGCTGGGGCAGCCGGTAGACAAGAGCAAGTGGTTCATGTCGCCCCAGACGGTGAACGCCTACTACAACCCCTCCTCCAACGAGATCTGCTTCCCCGCAGGCATCCTGCAACCTCCCTTCTTCTACATGGATGGCGATGATGCAATTAACTACGGCGGTATCGGCGTGGTGATCGGTCACGAGATGACCCACGGCTTTGATGACCAGGGACGCAAGTTCGACAAGGAAGGCAACCTTGCAGAGTGGTGGTCAGCCGATGATGCCGCCCGTTTTGATGAGCGTGCCAGAGTGTTGGTAGATCACTTCGATGCGATCACGGTGTTGGACACCGTACGTGCCAACGGCACCTTCACGCTGGGCGAAAACATTGCCGACCAGGGTGGATTGCAAGTTTCCTATCATGCATTCATGAAGACAGCTCAGGCTGCCGCAGGCGAGGCCATCGACGGTTACACACCGGCTCAGCGTTTCTTCCTGAGCTATGCAGCTCTCTGGGCGGGCAACGTGCGTGATGCCGAGATTCTGCGCCTGACGAAGATCGATCCCCATTCACTGGGCAGGTGGCGTGTAGACGGAGCAGTGCCGCATGTGGATGCATGGTACGACGCATTCAACGTCACCTCGTCCGACCCGCTATGGCTGCCGGAAGAGAAGCGTGCATCCATCTGGTAAAATATCACGACATCATCACAACAACGAATCATCACATCAACAGATATGTTTTCAGGAATTGTAGAAGAAGCGGCCACGGTGGTCGCATTGAACCGGGAGAAAGGGAACCTGCACCTCACACTGCAATGCTCCTTCACCAATGAGCTGAAAGTAGACCAGAGCATCTCTCACAACGGAGTATGCCTTACGGTGGTCTCTATTGAGGGGGACACATACACCGTGACCGCCATCCGTGAGACGCTGGAGCGTTCCAACCTCGGATTGCTCGAGGTGGGCAGCAAGGTAAACCTGGAGCGCAGCATGCTGATGAACGGTCGTCTCGATGGGCACATCGTGCAGGGGCATGTGGATCAGACCGCTGTCTGTCGCTCGGTAACGGAGGCTGATGGCAGCTGGTACTTCACCTTTGAATATTTATTCGACAGGGAGATGGCGAAAAAAGGTTACCTGACCGTTGACAAGGGTTCCGTCACCGTGAACGGGGTGAGCCTTACGGTGGTGGAGCCTACTGAGAACAGCTTCAAGGTGGCCATCATCCCCTATACCTACGAGTATACCAACTTTCACCAGGTCAAAGATGGATCGGTGGTCAACCTGGAGTTCGACATCATCGGTAAGTATATCAGTCGCATCGTGGCATTGAACGGATAATAATGGATTTTCAGGAATTTGTCTCCACCCGGCAGAGTGACCGCTCTTTTGATCAGGAACGGCCGGTGGAAAAAGAGAAAATTGAACGTATCCTCGAGGCCGCACGACTGGCACCCTCTGCCTGCAATGCACAGCCCTGGCACATGATTGTGGTGGAAGACCCTGAACTGAAGAATAAAGTGGCTGATGCCACCTCTGCCCGTGCGCTGGGAATGAACCACTTCACCAAACAGGCGCCGGTGCATATCCTGCTGGTGGAGGAGCGGGTGAACCTCACTTCAGGCATCGGCGGATGGGTGAAGCAGAAGGATTACGCCCAGATGGATCTGGGAATCCTGGCGGCCCACATCACCCTGGCAGCGCACGCAGAAGGATTGGGATCCTGTATCCTGGGATGGTTCAATGAACCGAAGATGCGCGAGTTGCTTTCCATCCCCCGCAACAAAAGGGTATGGCTCGATATCGTTATCGGCTACAGCCTGCAACCGTTGCGTCCCAAGAAACGAAAGCGACTCAAAGAGGTGGTTACATTCAACGGTTACAGGATCATTAACGAGGAGACAACCACTCCAAATGAGGCGGAATGAATCGTTTATAAACATTAAACTTTAATCTTTTTAACAACAAGAGCCAGAGGTTTTGTTGGTGGCATCGCAAAAATATGTCATCTTTGCACTCTAAAACAGTTTTTTAAACAAGCTGCCTCGAGCTGGTTCAACTACCGAAAACAAATGAATAGCAGGAAAAAAAGGATCTTTTCGCTGATCGCTTTTCTATCAATATCCGTTGTAATATTTGCACAACAAGTGGGCTCCAATTCACCCTACAGCAGGTATGGGTACGGGTTGCTTTCCAACCCTTCACTTGGCGCCTCAGAAGCGATGGGAGGGATCAGTTACGGGTTGCGCCGCAGCCAGCAGGTCAACCCCGGCAACCCGGCTTCCTACTCGGAGCTGGACTCACTCACCTTCATCTTCGACATGGGTGTTTCAGGTCACCTGGCTCACATGAACGACGGCATCAACAAGCGAGACTTTTACAATGGGAACCTCGATTACGTGGCCATGCAGTTCCCGCTCCTCCGCAATGTGGGAGGAAGTATTGGTCTGTTGCCCTATTCCAAAACAGGTTACAACTTTGGAGGAGTACGATCACTCTCCGACCTGCAATATTTAGAAACTTATCGTGGTACGGGCGGTTTGACCCAGGTCTATGCCGGGGTTGCGTGGGAGCCGGTGAAGAACTTCTCTGCCGGAGTCAACATCTCTTACCTCTTTGGCAGTTTCTCCCGCAGCAGTGTGGTGATGCCGATCTCTACCGCCGCCCTGGTCACTGAGGATAAGCACTCTTATACCCTTCGTGATTTGAAGTATGATTTCGGGTGGCAATATCGTTATGAACTTGAAAAGAACCGATCCATAACAGTAGGAGCTGTTTACACCCCTTCTATCCGGCCAAAAGCAGATGTGAATCACTCTGTTTTACTCTTCAGCGACGATCCTTATGAGAATCCGTGGCTAACTCCTGCACAGGAGAAACTCAACGATACCATACAGGGAGCATCGTTTCAACTGCCGGAGACCTTCGGGCTGGGATTTACCTACACCACCGGCCGTCTGCTGCTTGGTCTGGATGGCACTTACCAGAAGTGGAAGGGAGTTGAGTATCCTGACTTGCTGGATGGCCTCACTGCAGACAATCGGTATAACAACGTGATTCGCATCAACACCGGTATGGAATATGTGATTGATCCGGTGAGCCAGAACTTTTTTCAGCGCATTCGTTTCAGGGGAGGGCTTTCATATTCAAATGCATACAGCAACTTCTCTGTTGTAAATCCGGAGAGTGGATTGAGCGTGGGTATGGGCAGTTACCGTGAATATGGGGTGAGTCTGGGTCTCGGTTTGCCTTTTCGTGATTACATGAGCGGTCATGTCTCCATGCTCAACATCGGCTTCGGCTATTCAAGGCAGCAGCCGGATGCGAACTACATGATCAGTCAGGATATGTTTAAGATTTCACTGAACATGAACATTAACGAGTTTTGGTTCTTTAAACGGCAATTTAACTGATGAATCGTTATCTCAATTTGTGTAGATGTGAGGGGACAGATTAAACTTTCCTTTTAACATTTCGTCCAAATCTCAACCATTGGAAGTAGAAACAACTTTAAACAAACAGAGAATATGAAAAAAATTTTAGTATCAGGTTTCATGGCATTCCTGCTGGTGGCAGGAGCCAGCGCCCAGAAAGCAGACTATGATCCGGTCAACTCTCCTTACGGACATGGGGAGGATAGTATCAGCTGCCGGGAGAACCTAAGTCTTATGCAAACCGCAGCAAAGGCTGAAGCTTACGAAAGTGCACTGGGACCTTGGACAGAGGCTTATGTTAATTGTCCCGCTTCGAGCAAAAACATCTATATTTATGGACCTCGCATTTTCAAGGCACTTCATGCTTCCGCAACCGACGAAGCGAAGAAACAGGAATACCTTGACAAGGTGATGGAGATCTATGACACACGGTTGAAGTATTTTGGCTCAGATGATGCCAAGGGTACCATCCTTGCATACAAGACCTATGACTATATGGAGTTGAAGGGTGACAAGACCGATCAAAAGGTGGTTTACGACTGGTTGGGTGAAGCGGTAAATGAAATGAAGGGTGAGATGTATCCGCTGGATGCCTACTCCTACTTCATGGTTGCCTCACTGACCCAGTACCTCGTTGACAACTCAAACAAGGATCAATATATCAGCGACTATTTTAATGTAGTAGGATATGTGGATCAGGCCATCGCCAATTACAAGTCGAGTAGTGACCAGGCCAACGCCGATTACCTGGGAATGGTGAAAGAGGGAATCGTGAAAGGATTTGTTGCCAGCGGTGCCGGCGACTGCAAGACGCTCAACGAATATTATGCCGACAAGGTGGAGCCCAACAAGCAGAACAAGGAGTTCCTGAACGAGGTGCTCGATGCCCTTGCATCGGTAGGATGTACCGATTCAGATCTTTACTTCACTGCATCGGAGTATCTGCACATTCTGGAGCCTTCTGCCAGTGCTGCACTGGGTCTGGCCAACAAGAGCTTGCGTGACAAGGATTATGACACAGCGGTGAAGTATTACAGCGAGGCCGCTCAGCTGGAAACTGACAAGAGCAAGTCATCGAACTACATGATGCAACTTGCCGGCATCTTTTCCAACCAGCGTAACTTTGCCCGTGCCCGTTCGGCTGCTTACGATGCATTGGAGTACAATGCCAATAACGGAGAGGCCTATGTCCTGATAGCCCAGCTCTACGCCAGCTCGGCCAACAGCATCTTCTCTGAGCCTGAGAAGGCAGGGCTGGTCTATTGTGCTGCGGTTGATAAACTGCAAAAAGCACGTTCAGTAGATCCTAGTGTGGCCGGTAAAGCCAACAGCTTGATCAATCGCTACTCAGCAGCTTATATGGATACTGAGACCGCCTTTATGATGGGCATTAAAGCGGGTGAAACAGTACACATTCCCGGCTGGATTGGAGAATCCACCACGGTGCGTTTACGTTAAGAAACAGAATTCAAATTGAATAGGTGTTGAAGAAACAACACAATATATTTATATGGCGCATAACAACCATTGTAGCAATGGTTGTTATGTCGCTTTTTTTTGTTTCCTGCAAAGAGAAAGACGAGAATCTAGTGCCCTTCAGCTACGATCCTGAACAGGTGCCTACCATGGTCACCGATTCAGTTACCACGTTGATTTCCGATTCGGGAATAACACGTTATAAGTTGGTTGCTGATGAGTGGCGTGTGTTTGACAAGGCCACCGAACCTTACTGGTTTTTCCCACAAGGGATATATCTTGAGCGGTTTACACCAGACTTTAGTATCGAGGCAACAGTTATGGCTGACACTGCCTGGTATTTCAGCAAGAAGGATCTCTGGCAGTTGAAGAAAAATGTGCATGTGGAAAACATGAGGGGTGAGGTCTTCGACAGTGAGGAGCTGTTCTGGGATCAGAAGAACGAAAAGGTTTACTCCGAAAGTTATATTGTGATTAAACGAGGTGTGACTGAGATTAAGGGATATGGCTTTGAGTCAAATCAGTCTATGACAGACTACCGCATATTTCGCCCACATGATGGGAAGCTCCCCTTTACCGAGAATCCGGTAGAAGACTCATTGCAACAGAATGCCGATACAACATTGGCTCTTCAAAAGAAACAGCAGCCGGAGCAGGTCATCAAAGAACAGCAACCATGACACTATCTCAATCCATCAGCTGGTTGATCGTCAGTTTGATATTCGCCCTTTTTTTCTCGGGTACTGAGGCTGCATTCCTTTCCTGCGATAAGTTTAAATTCGCCATCCGAAGCAAGAAGGCGGGTTATATGAATTATCTGTATAACACTTTATTCGGTCATCCGAGACAATTTTTAGCCACTCTGGCCGTGGGTAAAACCATGGCACTTGTGTTTCTGGTTGCCTTTTCGCTGATATTGCTGCAGCTACAGACAGCCGGAGCTGCTATCCCCCTTTCTCAGCTGCTGATCTTTATCCTTTCACTACTGCTGATCATACCAATCATTTATCAGTTGCTGCCGCGGCTGTTGTTTCAACACAGTGCGAACTTCTGGATGAGGTTGCTTGTTTTGCCCGCTTTCCTCTTTTATGTACTTTTCTATCCGCTGACCCGCTTTTTCATTTTTTTTTCTAAATTCATACTGAAGCTGTTTGGTGTTCCTATTGTTGATCCAAAGACAGAAGAATATGAACAACAAGAGTTGAACGCTTTCGTGAAGAAGAGCATCAACGAGCTGACAAACGAAGAGGATTTGGATTCAGAGGTGAAGATCTTCCGGAATGCCCTCGACTTCTCCGGCCTGAAAATCAAGGATTGCATGGTCCCACGAGCTGAAATTGTAGCAGTGAGTGTTGACACAGAAGTGGAAACACTAAAAGAGAAATTTATTGAAACAGGTCTCTCACGGATACTGGTCTACAAAGAGGACATTGACAACATACTGGGGTACATTCATATCTGGGAGATCTTCAGCCAACCAGCCGATTGGACAGGTTGTGTGGCATCTATCTCGTTTGTGCCGGAGAGCATGTCGGCCAGACAGTTGATGAGTGATCTGATGCAGCAACGCAAGAGCATTGCCGTGGTGGTCGATGAATTTGGAGGCACCTCCGGTATCGTGACCATGGAGGACCTGGTTGAAGAAATTTTTGGTGATATTGAAGATGAGTATGATGTGAAGTCGAACTTCATCAAGAAGGAGGGAGAGGATGCTTATGTGCTCTCCGGACGCATGGAAATAGACCAGCTGAACGAATTGTACCACCTCGGACTTCCAGAGTCGGACGACTATTCAACCGTTGCCGGTTACCTGCTCCACCACACACAACGATTTCCCAAGACCTATGAGACGGTGATCATTGGTAAATATACCTTTAAGATACTGAAAGTTACAGCTCGCAAAATTGAAGTGGTGCGTTTGCAGATGAGTTAATAACGTGAGTTCGGGATAAGAAAAGCATAAAAAAAGTTGTGATATAGGGAGATTATTTGTATATTTATAGCTGATAATCAAACAAATAACAAACATCAGCCCTATGATCACAACAGACAAAGTTATTGAAATATTTTGTATTGCCGACGATTTTTGTGCAGAATATGAGAATGAAATTCAGAATCATCAACTTCAAGCCGGGGGTACAACTAAAAGGAGAAACAGGAAAACGCAAATGTCCCAGAGCGAGATTATTGCCGTGATGGTCTGTTTCCACTGCGGAACCTTCCATAATTTCAAGAATTATTACCTGTTTTATATTTGCAAACACATGAAGAGCTATTTTCCAAATGCCGTTTCCTACAACCGTTTTGTCGAGTTGCAACCCAGGGTGATTGTACCTTTCATGCTCTTGCTCAAACTCTTTGGATTTGGTGAATGCACAGGCATTACATATGTGGATAGCACTCCCATTAAAGTATGTCATAACAAGCGTATACACTCGAATAAAGTATTCAGGGATCTGGCACAAAGAGGGAAAAGTACGATGGGCTGGTTTTTTGGATTCAAGCTTCATCTGGTCTGTAACGAAAAGGGTGAATTGCTGAATTTCTCTCTCACAAAAGGCAATGTCGACGATAGAAACCCTGACGTAATCAATGTTCTTACCAAAGATCTTTTCGGTAAACTATATGCAGACAAGGGTTACATCAGCACAAAGCTCTTCGAGATGCTGTTTGACCAGGGTGTTCATTTAGTGACCGGTATACGCTCAAATATGAAAAATTCCCTGATGTCATTCCGCGACAAGATTCTCTTACGCAAAAGATCTGTAATTGAGTCCATCAATGATGAACTGAAGAATATCTGCCAGATAGAACATTCAAGGCATCGTTCCACACATAATTTCATCATGAACATAATTGCTGCATTGGTGGCATATTGTTTCTTTCCCAAAAAGCCTTCAATCAAATTTGAAGTGGAAAAGTCAAGTCAATTAACCATTTGGGGATAATATGTTATCCCGAACTCACGTTAATAGTGTGACTGAATGCGTTTATTTCACCTCACCATTGCATACTTTTCCATGAAAAAACCGGTATATCTACTTTATTTTTACTAACTTCGCACCCTTATTTGAATCAAATTACATTTTACCTTTTAAACAGCACTAAAGATTAGTTAAATGGCTACTTTACAAAAGATTAGGGATAAAGGCACGTTGTTGGTCATCGTTATTGGGGTGGCATTGCTTGCTTTTGTTTTAGGAGACTTGCTCACTTCCGGTACCACTCTTTTCGGGAAGGCACAGGATAAAGCGTTTGTGGTAAACGGCGAAGTGATATCCACCAAGGACTATGCCGACAAGATTACTGAGTTTGAGGAGTTCCAGAAGATGGTGAGCGGTCAGAGTTCACTTGACGAGAACACCTCCGCACAGATTCGTGAAGCGGTTTACCAACAAATGGTGCGTCAGCGGCTGCTGGAGAATCAGACAGACAAACTGGGATTGAGTGTAAGCAAGGAGGAGATCAACGACTTGGTACATGGTGAGTTTATTTCACCCGTTCTGCAGCAACTTCCCTTTTTCGTCGATCCGCAAACAGGGATGTTTAGCCGTACCGCACTGGTCGATTTCCTCAACACCATCAACATGCCGAGTCCCAATCCGGAAGAGCAGTCGATCGTGAATCAATACAAATCTCTCTGGCTCTTTATTGAAGAGATGGTCAGGACACAGCGTCTGGAAGAGAAATATACCTCACTGCTTTCCAGCGCCGTGATCACCAACGATGCAGAAGCGAAAAGCAATTTTGAGCTGACACAACAGAATGCCGATATGGCATATGTGGTCCAGAACTATTTCACCATTCCCGATACGGTTGTGACGGTAACAGAAAAGGAGATAAAGGCCTATTATGACAAGCACAAAGATGATTATCGTCTGGAAGCTCCTCTTGTGAAACTTTCTTACTTCTCGAAGCAGATTTTACCCAGTGATGAGGATTATGCAGAGGTAGAGGCTGAGTCGCGTGTGGCATTCACCGAGTTACAGAACAGCCAGAATCCGGCTACCGTGGTTGCCGACTATTCTCAGGTACCTTATCGTGATGTATTCATGAGTGAGCAAATGTTGACACCCGATCAGATTGAGTTCGTACGTTCGGCAGCCATCAACGAGCTGTATGGTCCCGAGCGTGAAGGCGACTCATACCAGATTGTGAAGCTGATTGACAAAAAGATCGCCCCTGATTCGGTACATTTCAGGATGATGTCAATTCCCAGCGGTTCCATGGTTGGTCAGGACTCAATTGTAACCCGTTTTACGGATAGTCTTTACAATGTGATACGTGAAGGGCAGTCGTTTGCCGATGTAGCCAACAGTCTCAATCCCAGTTCTAACGGTGGTGATGTGGGATGGGCCAGGGAGATCGATCTGGCATCGTTTGGTTCCGAGATGGTGGAAACAGTATTCAACAGCCCAGTAGGTGAGTTGGTGAAGTTGTCGCTGCCGGGTCAACAGGTTATTATTCAGATAGAGGAGAGAACCCGTCCGGTGAACAAGTACAAGGTAGCTATCATCGACATGCCGGTGATTGCCAGTGAGAAGACTTCCAATAACATTGACAATGAACTGAATCAGTTTGTTTCCACACCCGAGGTGGGAAGCAAATTCAACGAACTGGCCTCCGAAAAGGGATACATGGTGATGCCCAATATCACAGTTTCGGCGAATGAATTCACATTGGCGCAGATACCCGGTTCACGACAGGTGATCACCTGGGCTGCCAGAGAGAAGAAGCCCGGTAGCGTGAAGAAGTTCGACTTGACCAATCAGCGCGTGATAGCTCGCGTGGATCAGGTGATCCCTGCAGGGACAGCACCTCTCTCAGAGGTTGCATCAGGCATCAGATCGCAATTGCTGAATGAGAAGAAGGCAGAGAAGATGATTGCTGACTTGAAAGCTCAAAATCTCACCACAATTGATGCTTATGCCGAAGCGATGAACAGTCGTACCGACACAGTTCGGTTTGTCAACTTCAATACACAGAACATCACAGGGCTGGGATATGAACCTGTGATGAATGCCCTCTCTGCCTTTGCACCGCTCAACAGCGTGCAGGGTCCTATCAAGGGGAACATGGGTGTCTATGTGACACAAGTAACCAATCGCACTCAGGGTACTGAGAGCTACGATGCCGATGCAGAAAAGAACAGCATGATGAACGAGAAGGCTTATCGTCTGCAAATGCAGTCGGTGGAGATACTGAAAGAGAAATTGGGTGTTGAAGACAACCGGTTCCGTTTCTTTTGATCTCTTCTTTCAGACAATCAAACAGTAAAAGGGCTGGCCATCTGGCCAGCCCTTTTTTCGTCTGTATCGCAGGTGTAGTGATGTTACTGCACCACGATACATCCCTTTTGTTCCAGCTGCAGGGTTTTGCTGGGTTGGTCACATACCTCGGTGGGTCCAAAGTATTGTATCGGACCGGGATATACGTAGTCAGTCTCAATGGCCCACTTGTCGCGCTGGCTTACGAAGTAGTTGAACGGTTCACCCTCGAGCTCTACCAGAGCTTTCTGTATGACCGGTTTCATTTCGCCGTGACGTCTTTCCATATTCATCATCATGGTGATGGGTATCCCGCCGGCAATCCACTCAGCAGCGGCGGCGGTTGTGTTGCGTACCGATGACATGTAACCTGTCTTACCGGCAGCAACCAGCATCGAAGCGGTGTATCCAAGAGAGTAACAATAGTCCGCATCATAGTTGGAGGGGGCGGCACAGCGACCTTCGTAGCCGAAGAAGTGGGTGATGGTGGCAAACTTACCTTTGTATTTGCCCTCTTTCTTCCACTCACTCAGCCTGTTCTTTACCATCTCTGCCAGGAGCTTCTCCGTCTCGATAAGCGACACCTGCACGTTGCCGTGTGGGTCACGGTCGAGGGTGAGCTGGCGAGCCACCGTTTCGGGCAGACTGGCATAGATTTCAGCGTTTTCGTGTGACAATTTGCTGATGATGTAATCGCGTTTACCGGAGCGACGTACCAGGTCGAACTCCTCCTGGTTGTGCGCCAGGAAGTCGTTCAATTCACTGATCAGCTTCTTCATGGCGGGGATGAACTCGATCAGTCCCTCGGGGATGATCACCGTTCCGAAGTTCAGTCCACTTTCTGCACGTTTGGCGATCACCGTTGCGATGTCGTCAATAATCTGGTCGAGCGACCATCCCTTTGCTTCTACCTCCTCTGAGACGATGCAGATGTTGGGATGTGTTTGCAGCGCACATTCGAGTGCGATGTGGGAGGCTGAGCGTCCCATCACCTTGATAAAATGCCAGTACTTGCGTGCCGAGTTGCAGTCGCGCTGGATGTTGCCAATCAGCTCCGAGTAGACTTTACAGGCGGTGTCAAAACCGAAGGAGGTCTCTATCTGCTCATTCTTGAGGTCACCGTCTATTGTCTTGGGGCATCCGATGACCTGTACACCGGAGTTTATGGATGCGTAGTATTCGGCCAGCACGCAGGCGTTGGTATTGGAGTCATCACCACCGATGATCACCAGTGCTTTGATGTCCAGCTCCTTCAGGATCTCCAGCCCCTTGTCGAACTGTTCCTTGGTTTCCAGCTTGGTGCGTCCGGAGCCAATGATGTCGAAACCTCCGGTGTTACGGTACTCGTCGATGATTTCTGCGCTCAACTCTTTGTATTTGTGGTCTACCAGTCCGCCCGGTCCCAGGATGAACCCGTAGAGTTTACTCTCCTGATGCAATCTTTTGATACCGTCGAAGATGCCGGCAATCACGTTGTGTCCGCCGGGCGCCTGTCCGCCGGAGAGTATTACTCCCACGTTGTATGGTGTGACGGTGCCTTGTTTGCCGGCACTCCCCGAGAAGGTGACAATCGGCTTCCCATAAGTGTTTGGAAACAGCTTGGCTATCTCCTCCTGGTCCCGCACCGATTGTGTGGCTGCTCCCTCCTGAATATTCACGTTACCCTTCAATCCTTCGGGCATCTTGGGCTCATAAGCGGCCCTCGCAATTTGTAAAGCGCTTTTTGTCATTGGAATGAATTTTATGATGTTGATATCCTATCTTTTTTGTGGAGAATAATTTGAAGCATCAAAAATAGCAATTTTTGTTGGTTTAAACGAACAATTTCGCCATCTTTACCATTTATATCATTATTCTCACAGCAGTATTGACCGATGAATGCCAAAAACGAACTAGGTAACATGGACATTGAAGCCCTTGAGGCTTTGTATCAGAAATATAAGGAATCACCCGAGGCGGTAGATGAAAGTTTTCGCTTTTTCTTTCAGGGATTTGATTTGGCTGTTGCCAATTTCCCCACAAAACCTGTTGCGTCGAAAGAGTTGAACGGACACTCACCCAAGGAGATCGCTGTGATGCGGTTGATTAACGGTTACAGGCGGCGTGGTCATCTCTTCACCAAAACAAATCCCGTGCGCACCCGCCGCAGTTACTCCCCCACGCTCGACATTGAAAATTTTGATCTCTCGGAGAGCGATCTTGACACCTTATTTGAGGCGGGAAAAGAGGTCGGTCTGGGGAGGACAACCCTGCGCAGCATCATTGAACATCTGGAAGCCACTTACTGCAAATCGATAGGTGTAGAATATCGTTACATGACCAAGCCGGAAATCGTGCAGTGGTTGCAGGTAAGGATGGAGAGCAGCCGGAACAGAGAGACCTTTACAAAGGAGGCGAAGCTGCAGATCCTCGACCGACTGATCGAAGCCTCTGGTTTCGAGGATTACCTGCACAAGAAATTTGTCGGTCAGAAGCGTTTCTCGCTTGAGGGTTCCGAGTCAATCATCCCCGCTCTGGCAGCGATGATTGCCCATGCGGGTCCTTACGACGTGAACGAGATGGTGTTGGGGATGGCACACCGGGGACGCCTCAACGTGCTGACCAACATCATGAAGAAACCTTACTCGCAGGTGTTTCGCGAGTTCAATGCCCAGAACTACGAGGAGGAGATCAAGTATGGTGATGTGAAGTACCACCTTGGGTACAACAATACCATTGACTACGAGGGGCGTACCATCTCCATCAGCCTAGCCCCCAATCCGTCTCACCTGGAGACGGTTGGGCCTGTGGTACAGGGTATCGCACGTGCCAAGCTTGAGAATGAACATGACTTCACCGATGATTCAGTACTGCCCATCCTGGTGCATGGTGATGCCGCCATAGCCGGTCAGGGAGTGGTCTATGAAACCATTCAGTTCTCGAAGCTGCAGGGTTACAAGACAGGCGGCACAATTCACATCGTGATCAACAACCAGGTGGGGTTCACCACCAGTTACCTGCTGGGGCGCTCTAGCACCTACTGTACCGACGTGGCCAAGGTGACACAGTCGCCGGTGTTCCATGTGAACGGCGATGACATTGAGGCGATGGTCTACGTGGCGAAGCTGGCGCTGGAGTTCCGTCAGATGTTCAACATCGATGTCTTCATCGACCTGCTCTCTTACCGCAAGTATGGTCACAATGAGGGTGATGAACCCCGTTTCACACAACCAGAGTTGTATGACATCATTGCGAAGCATAAGAACCCGCGCGATATCTATGCTGAGAAACTGATCGAAGAAGGGGTGATTACCCGGCAGGCGTTCGATGAGCGTGTGGCAGCTTTTCACCAGAGGCTTGAGGATGATTATGAAGCATCACTTTCTACCAGCCGACTTAACCTGCAACCATTCTTCGCTGGCAAATACGAGGGAATTCGTTTACCGGAGGCAACTGATTTCGAGCGTTCCACTGACACGAAGATCCCGAAGGAACTCTTCCTGCAACTGGCAGAGCGGATTACCACCCTGCCGGCAGATAAGAAATTTTTCAACAAGACCGTGCGTCTGTTTGCCCAGCGTGCTGCCATGATCAGCGAAGATAGGTACGACTGGGCCATGGGTGAACTGATGGCTTATGCCTCTTTGGCATGGGAGAAGCATACGGTGAGGCTGAGCGGCCAGGACTCTGAAAGGGGCACCTTCTCGCACCGTCATGCCGAGATCATCACCGAAGACGGCAAAGAAAAATATTTCCCTCTCAAAAACCTGGGGGGGGAGCAGGCTGCCGTACGTGTTTACAATTCGCCCCTGAACGAGTACGGGATCCTGGGATTTGAATATGGCTACGCGCTGGCTCATCCTGATGGGCTTACCATCTGGGAAGCTCAGTTTGGTGACTTTTACAACGTGGGACAAGTGATCGTGGACCAGTACATCGCTGCCGCCCAGGAGAAGTGGGGCATCAAGTCGGGACTGGTGATGCTGCTGCCTCATGGTTACGAGGGGCAGGGCGCCGAGCACTCGAGCGGTCGCATGGAGCGGTTTCTGACTCTTTGTGCCAACCTCAACCTGCAGGTGGTGAACTGCACCACACCTGCCAACCTCTTCCATGTGTTGAGGCGGCAGCTCCATCGCGATATCAGGGTACCGCTGATCCTCTTCACGCCAAAGAGTCTGCTGCGTCATCCGGAGTGTGTCTCTTCGCTGGATGAATTCACCGAGGGAAGCTTCCGTGAGGCAATCGGGGATCATCTTACCGATGATCGCTCGAAAGTGAGGAGAATCCTTCTCTGCAGCGGGAAAATTTATTACGAACTGGAGTCTGCACGGCGTGAAGCGGAAAAGGATGATGTGGCAATCATCCGGATCGAACAACTCTATCCTTTCCCTGAGAAACAGCTGCTTGAAATCACAGCCGGCTATCCCTCAGATGTTGAATGGGTATGGGTACAAGAGGAGCCGCTTAACATGGGTGCTGCCACCTTCGTGAAGCAGCAGCTGGGCGACTGTCGTCTAAGGCTTATAGGAAGGCCCGCCAGCGGTGTTACTGCCGAAGGTCTGACGGCGCTGCACAAGATTAATCAGGCTGCGATCATCCAACAGGCAATTGATACCACAACTCACTGAGGCAGCCCCATCTCAGAATCAACTTCATTCAATCTATCTCAATTAAAGAATAATGGCACAAGTAGAGATTAAAATACCAAGTCCCGGAGAATCAATCACTCATGTAGAACTGACGCGCTGGTTGGTGACCGACGGGTCTGTTGTTAGGAAGAACAGCGAGATTGCCGAACTGGAATCAGAAAAGGCAACCCTGATGCTGGTTGCTGACGAAAGTGGAAAAATCACTTTCAAAGCTCCTGAGGGAGAGATGCTGGAGGTGGGTGTAGTTGCCTGCGTGATCGATACATCTGTAGCTCCGGAGGAGACAGCAACAGCAGAGGCCCCGGAGACAGAGGCATCTGTTGACGCACCATCGGGAGAAAAGGCAGAGAAAGTTGCAACACCCGAGCCGGAGAAAGAGGTTGTACCCGCAGAGAAGGGGCCGACAACCACGTCAGAGAGTACCGCTTACGAGGAGGTAAAGGTGACGCCCTTGGCTGCAAAGATGATGGAGGAGAACGGTCTCTCTGTGGAGGATGTGATTCAGGGACTCCGTCGTCTCAGAGGTGAAGATGTGGAGGCTGCGATGTCGGCCGGTAATCTTCACAGTCCCGTCGGATTGCGTCAACCTGTGAACAGGGAGAGCCGCAGCGAACGGATGAGCTCATTGCGCCGCAAGCTGAGTGAGCGGCTGGTATCAGTGAAGAATGAGACTGCCATGCTCACCACCTTTAACGAGGTGGATATGAAACCAATCATGGATCTGCGCAAGCGTTATCAAAACCAGTTTGTAGAGAAGCATGGTATCAAGCTGGGGATGATGTCCTTTTTCCTGAAAGCCTGTGCGGTTGCCTTGCGTGAGTATCCCAATGTGAATGCCATGATGGATGGTGAAAACCTGGTGACCTACGATTATGCTGATATCTCGGTGGCGGTGAGTGCACCCAAGGGACTGATGGTGCCGGTGATCCGTAACGTGGAGAGCCTCACCCTGGCAGAGATAGAGAAAGCCATCGCTGAGGTAGCTGAGAAGGCTCGCAACGGCAAGCTTTCCATCCCTGAGATGACCGGTGGTACCTTCACCGTGACCAATGGTGGTGTCTTCGGCTCAATGATGTCTACACCAATCATCAATCCGCCACAGTCGGCCATCCTGGGAATGCACAACATCCTTGAACGACCGGTAGCCGTTGAGGGTGAGGTGGTGATCCGGCCGATGATGTATGTGGCGTTGTCGTACGACCACAGGGTGATTGACGGCAAAGATTCAGTCGGTTTCCTAGTGCGGGTAAAGCAGTTGCTGGAGAATCCGCTGGAGTTGCTGTTCACCGGCAGCAGCGGGGAGAAAGCCCTTCTGGATCTTTGATTCGCAGTGCGAGACTTCTCAGCTCTTGTATTTAGCTGTTCTCTTTTTTATACGAAAGTTAAACACTTACTCTGACCGGCCTACGATGGTGAAGCGAGCGAACTTGAGCAGCAGCTGTTTCTTGCCGGCCGATTCAAAATCGACGAAAGCACGCCGGTCACTGCCTCCCATTTCGATGGTCGTGACCACTCCTCGTCCAAATCTCTCATGCTCTATGAGATCCCCTTCCTGCAGCTCTTTTGCCTCTTTCGAGAGAGGGATGGATGAGTTTGTCTGCTGCAGGGGAATAGCTCTTTTCGGTGGGGTGAAGCCCCGTTCTTTTTCCATCCGTTGTTCCCGCATCGATCCCCAGAAATCGTCTGCTTCCGCCGTGCGGGCCATGCCGGAGGTGGTCTGCTTGTCCATGTCAAGATAGGAAGGGTCGATATCCTTCAGGAAACGACTCTCCCGTGCCGGGTTGGTCTGTCCGTTCCGAAAGCGGCTTTTGGCATAGGTGATGGTGCAGGACTCCCTCGCTCTTGTAAGTGCCACGTAGAAGAGACGTCGTTCCTCCTCCAGCCCCCGCATCTCTGAGCGTGCCATCGCAGAGGGAAAGAGCTCCTCCTCCATCCCCACCACGAAGACATGGCTGAACTCGAGTCCCTTCGCAGAGTGAACCGTCATGAGGGTCACCTTCTCGTTTTCCGCCTCCCGGTCGGTATCCTGGTCGGTGAGCAGCGAGACCTCCGAGAGGAAGTCCACCAGCCTGTTCTGCTCTTCTCCCTGCTCCTGTCGTGTCGACACAAACTCGCTCATGGCGTTGAGCAGCTCCTGTATGTTCTGTGTGCGGCTCATCCCCTCGGGGGTCATGTCCTCGTAGGCTTCGGCAGCGATGCCGCTCTTGCGGATCACCTCTTGTGCCAGTTCAAATGCGTTGAGGCTCTCGTTCTGTTCGATGAATCCACTGATAAGCGCATGGAATTTTTCAATCTTTTTTGCCGTACCGCTATGTACATCCAGTGAGTACACAGAGGGTGAGGCCACTACCTGCCAGAGACTGACCTGTTGTTGCCTTGCCGCGTAGGAGATCTTGCTGACCGTCACGTCGCCAATCCCGCGGGAGGGGTAGTTGATGATGCGGCGGAATGCCTCCTCGTCGTTCGGATTCACAATCAGCCGGAAGTAGCTTATTACATCCTTGATCTCTTTTCGCTGGTAGAAAGAGAGTCCACCATAAATGCGGTAGGGGATGTTGTTCTTGCGCAGCGACTCCTCAAAGATGCGCGATTGTGCATTGGTGCGGTAGAGGATGGCGAAGTCGCTCCAGGCGACATGCTTCTCGAGCCTCATCCGGCTGATCTTGTTGGCGACGATGAGTCCCTCTTCGAAATCGGAGAACGCACTCTTCACCTCAATCTTCTCTCCCACATCGTTGGTAGAGAAAACCTCCTTGAAGATTTGCTCGCTGTTCTTCTTGATGAGGCTGTTGGCGGCATTCACGATGTTCTGCGTGGAGCGGTAGTTCTGTTCCAGCTTGAACACCTTGGTCTCTGGATATCCGGATTTGAATTTCAGGATATTGTCGATGTTCGCACCACGAAAGGAGTAGATGCTCTGGGCATCGTCACCCACCACGCAGACGCGGTGGTGTTTGTCTGCCAGTTGTTTCACGATGAGATGCTGTGCGAAATTGGTATCTTGGTACTCATCCACCAGGATGAACTGAAATTGGTTGCGGTAGCGCTCCAGTATTTCGGCATGGTCGCGGAAGAGGATGTTTGTGTAGAGCAGGAGGTCGTCGAAATCCATGCTATTGCCTGACCGTAGTCGTTGCTGGTAGCGGCTGTAAATCTCACTGATGGCCGGACGGCGTGCCTGTCGGTCGTAGTCGAGTAATTCACTGTTGGCGGCATACATAGCGGGGGTGATCAGGCTGTTCTTCGCCCTGGAGATCTGGTTGTGTACGCCTCCAGGCTTGTATTGTTTGTCATCAAGCTCCATCTCCCGGATAATCAGCTTGACCAGGTTCTTGGAGTCGGAGGCATCGAAGATGGTGAAATTGGACTGAAAACCGATCGCTTCTGCATCGTTGCGCAGAATGCGGGAGAAAATTGAATGGAAGGTTCCCATCCAGAGTCGGCGCGCCTGTTTCTCTCCCACCAGCTCGGCAATACGGCTCTTCATCTCTCTGGCTGCTTTGTTGGTGAAGGTAAGTGCCAGGAGGTAATAGGGTGGGAGACCCTGCTCCAATAGCCAGGCGATCTTATAGGTGAGTACGCGTGTTTTTCCCGAGCCTGCACCGGCGATTACCAGCGAGGGTCCGTCGCAAAACTCTACGGCGGCTCGCTGTGCCTCGTTCAGGTTGTCGAGGAATGACGCTTTTTTGTTTTCTTCTCTCTTCAATTGCATGGGTACAAAAATACCACTTTTTATGATGACTATGGCAAAAAAAACCGCTCTCGATTGAGAGCGGTCCTGTAATTATGTACTGTGCAGCAATTATCTGAAGGTGTAACGGAAGCTGAGTGCGAAGCCGCTATACCAGTAATCGTTGTAGTCGTTGGTGAAGTTTACCGACGGTTTCCAGTCGAGTGAGGCCGTGAAGGGGGCGCTGGGAAAGATATATTCCAGACCGGCAATCACATCTGCACCCAGCAGGAGGGCTCCATCATAATTGTCCCTGTCCTTGTGGATACCACCCAGGTGGGCACCGATACCGAGATACCAGTCCAGGTTGGGTGCACCTGCCACTGGCTGCTGGTATTCGTAAAGGCCTGTGAGCTGGAAGTGGCGGGGAGAGGCGGAAAGGATGAATTCGGCAGCACTGGCCGGCGCGAAGAATTTCTTCAGGGTAAGACCATTGTCATAACCCAGGCGCACACCAAATGCGGAGTTGTAGCCTTGTGCATGGAGTGTAGTGGTAAAAGCAGTGATAAGAAGCACTGCAAAAAAGATTTTTTTCAGTTTCATAAGTCGTAGTTTTTAATGAATAATTGTCAATTCTCTTTCAGTTCCTGAAATGAATCTCTTCAAGGAATAACAATCCTCCAAACTATTTGTTTAACATCGAATTAAAAAACTGTATGTTTGTGCTTCGCTCATGTGGTTGCCTTTCGGTAGCATTCCCTGCATAGGGGCTGGTACTCTTCGGTCTCGCCCAGCATGATCTGACGGTCGTTCTTCACCAGCCGGTGGGAGTAGCTCGCCAGGCTGCCGCAGCGCACGCAGATGGCGTGTACCTTGATCACGTCGTCGGCAATGGCACAGAGCCCCGGGATCGGGCCGAAGGGGACTCGCCGGAAATCCATGTCGAGGCCGGCGATGATCACCCGCACCCCCTGGTCGGCCAGTTGCTGGCAGACGTCGATCAGTCCCTCGTCGAAGAACTGTGCCTCGTCGATGCCCACCACCTCCACGCCGGAGGAGAGGAGCAGGATGTTGCTGGAGTGCTCCACGGGGGTGGAGAGGATGGCATTGCGGTCGTGCGACACAACCTCTTCCTGCGAGTAGCGGGTGTCGAGTGCAGGTTTGAAGATCTCCACCTTCTGGCGGGCGATGCGTGCGCGACGCAAGCGGCGCAGTAGTTCCTCGGTCTTGCCGGAAAACATGGATCCGCAGATCACCTCTATGCGGCCGGCGCGCATTGTCTCGTTGTGGTTTGTTTCGTTGTACATGCCTGTGGGGTAGGATGCTCCCTGTTATGCTGCATCTCTTTCGTCGTTCAGCAGCATGCGGGAGCTCTTTTATTTACCTTTTACAATTTTCTTGATCTCGTTTAGTTTGTTGAGTGCTTCGATGGGTGTCAGGTTGTTGACGTCGAGGTTGAGGATCTCATCGCGCACCTGACACAGGATGGGGTCGTCGAGCTGGAAGAAGCTGAGCTGGTACCCTTCGCGCTTGCCGATGAAGTCGTTGATCGGTTTGCTGATTCCCTCTTTCCTGCCGTTCGACTCCATCTCACCCAGGATGGCGTCGGCGCGGCGGGTGATGCTCTGCGGCATCCCGGCCATGCGGGCCACGTGGATCCCGAAGCTATGCTCGCTGCCACCGGGCATCAGCTTGCGGAGGAAGATCACCCTGTTGTCGATCTCCTTCACCGCCACGTTGTAGTTCTTGATCCGCTTGAACGACTTCTCCATCTCGTTGAGCTCGTGGTAGTGGGTAGCGAAGAGTGTCTTGGCCCGTGCCCGCGGGTGCTCGTGGATATATTCCACGATGGCCCAGGCAATGGAGATGCCGTCGTAGGTGCTGGTGCCGCGTCCCAGTTCGTCAAAGAGGATGAGGCTCCTCTCGGAGAGGTTGTTGAGGATGCTGGCCGCCTCGTTCATCTCCACCATGAAGGTGGACTCGCCCAGGGCGATGTTGTCGGAGGCTCCCACACGGGTGAAGATCTTGTCCACCAGCCCGATAGTGGCCGATTCCGCGGGCACGAAGGATCCGATCTGCGCCATCAGGGTGATGAGGGCAGTCTGACGCAGCAGTGCCGACTTACCCGACATGTTGGGGCCGGTGATGATGATGATCTGCTGCGTGTCGTTGTCGAGGAAGAGGTCGTTGGCGATATAGGGTTCATCGGGGGGCAGCTCCCGCTCGATCACCGGGTGGCGACCGTTGTGGATCTCGATGGTATCGGAGCGGTTGATCATCGGGCGGATGTAACGGTACTGACCGGCAGCAGTAGCGAATGCCAGGAGGCAGTCGATCCGTGCGATGAGGGCGGCGTCGACCTGTATGGCCGGGATATAGTTGAGGATATCTTCTACCAGGGCGGCATAGATACGGTTCTCCAGGGCGATGATCTTTTCCTCCGCACCCAGGATTTTTTCCTCATACACTTTCAACTCTTCGGTGATGTAACGTTCGGCGCTCACCAGCGTCTGTTTCCTGATCCAACCCTCCGGCACCTTCTCCCTGTGGGTGTTGCGTACCTCGATGTAGTAGCCAAAGACATTGTTGAAGGCCACTTTCAGCGAGGGAATCCCGGTGCGCTCGCTTTCACGTTGCTGCAGTTGCATCAGGTAGTCCTTGCCGCTGTAGGCAATCTGTCGCAGTTCATCCAGTTCAGTGTCAACCCCTTTGCCGATGAACCCACCCTTGTGCATCAGTGCCGGGGGATCGGCGGTGATCTCTTTTTCAATGCGCTCGCTCAAGGTCGTGCAGGGATCCATTTTCCTCCCCATCTCCTCCAGGCTCTTGTTGCCAGAGGTGAGGAACGCCTCGCGGATCGGCTCCAGGGCAGTGAGCGCCACCTTGAGTTGCACCACCTCACGGGGAGTGATGCGACCCACTGCCGCCTTGGAGATGATTCGCTCCAGGTCGCCTATCAGCGCAATCTGTTCTGTGAGCAGCGCTTTCAGCTCCGGCTGCCGGAAGAAGTTCTCCACCACGTTGAGCCGCTCGTTGATCTCCTTCTCCTCTTTCAGTGGGAACAGCAGCCATCGCCGCAGCAGGCGCGATCCCATGGGGGAGAGGGTTTTGTCCAACACGCTCAGCAGCGTCTTACCCCCCTCGTTCATCGGGGTTACCAGTTCGAGGCTGCGCACTGTGAAGCGGTCGAGCCGCATGTAGCGCTCCTCCTCAATCCGCCCCAGTGCGTTGATATGTCCTATCTGGGTGTGTTGCGTGAGGTCCATGTAGTGGAGAATCGCCCCTGATGCAATGATGCCAAGGGGAAGGTGTTCCACGCCGAATCCCTTCAGACTCTTGGTTCCGAAGTGGTTGAGCAGGCGGTCGCGTGCAGCCTCCTCGGTGAATATCCAGTCCTCCTGCTCCGAGAGAAGCCAAGCGTTGCCGAAGGTCTCCTCCACCTTTCTCCTGTTGCCCCGCTCCACCAAAAGCTCTTTTGGTGAGAAGCCGGCAAGCAGCTTGTCAATCTCGGCTCTTTCCCCCTCTGTTGTGAGGAACTCGCCGGTGGAGATATCGAGGAAGGCGATGCCGTAGCGGTTGTTTTTACCCATGTGCAGGGAACCGAGGAAGTTGTTCTCCCGGTGGTTCAGAATGGTGTCGTTGATGGAGACGCCCGGAGTCACCAGTTCGGTGATACCCCTCTTCACCAGCTTCTTGGTCAGTTTGGGATCTTCCAGCTGGTCGCAAATCGCCACCCTCTTCCCGGCACGCACCAGCTTGGGGAGGTAGGTGTCGAGCGCGTGGTGGGGGAATCCGGCCAGCTCCACGAACTGAGCGGCGCCGTTGGCACGGCGTGTGAGGGTGATACCCAGGATCTCGGCGGCGATGATGGCGTCGTCGGAGAAGGTCTCGTAAAAGTCGCCCACGCGGAACAGCAGGATGGCATCGGGATGTTTCTTCTTGATCTCGACATACTGCTTCATCATCGGTGTCTCTGCTATCTTCTTTGCCACGGGCTTTACCTTTGTTGTTTTAAAGAAGCGAAATTACAAAAAAACGCCGAGTTTCAAAGCGAATTCATCAATATGTCAACAGACGCTGCAGCTCCTTCACCCCTTCAGAAGCCCCCATGCGGATGTGGTGGATGTCGTAGCGGCGGGTGGCTACATCTTTGGGGTCGATCAGGTAAACCGGCACACTCCTGCGCACATCGTCGAGCAGTCCCGCAGCGGGATAAACGTTCATGGAGGTACCGATGATGACGAAGATGTCGGCCTGGCGGGTGATTCGCTCCGCTTCCGCCATCATGGGAACCGCCTCACCGAACCAGACGATGTGGGGCCGCAGCTGGAATCCTTTTTCACAAAGGTCGCCCGGGAGGATGTCGCTATCCTTCGGGTCGAGGTCGTAAACAAGCGTCTCTTCACCCGTAGAGCGGGCTTTCATCAGCTCGCCATGCAGGTGGAGCACCCTGCTGCTGCCGGCCTGTTCGTGCAGGTTGTCTATGTTCTGGGTGATGATGTGCACTTCGAAATCTTTCTCCATCGAAGCCAGCACCTTGTGTCCTTCGTTGGGGCTTACACGCAGCAGCTCACGGCGGCGCATGTTGTAAAAACCGAGTACCAGCTCCGAGTCGGCGGCAAAACCTTCGGGTGTGGCTACCTGCTCCACCGGGTAGCGATCCCACAATCCACCTGAATCGCGGAAAGTGGCGATGCCGCTTTCGGCACTCATACCGGCGCCTGTCAGCACCACTAATTTCTTTTTCATCAATTGGTTCTCCTCACTTCTTATTCAGCAAAAATAGTTTTTTATTGCGGGATTGGGGATATAATTCAACATAAAATCGTACTTTTGTGCCCAAATGTCATAAAAGAAAAAAGTGAATGGATAAATTAAGTTATGCCCTCGGGATGAGTATGGCCTCAAATCTGATGAATTCCGGGTTGCGCAATATCGATGTAGCCTCTTTTACCGATGCTTTCAACAGTGTATTCAACAACACAGCCCCATCGCTGTCGCCACAGGAAGCCAACCAGGTGATTCAGGCGTTTTTCAGCAAACGTCAGGATGAGATGCTGACCCATAACCTGGAAGAGGGAAAGGCCTTTCTGGCTGAAAACGGAAAAAATGAAAAGGTGGTGACGCTGCCCAGCGGTCTGCAGTATGAAGTACTGACAGAAGGCAACGGTGCCAAGCCTGCCGCCACCGACAAGGTGAAATGCCACTATCACGGTACGCTGCTCGACGGTACCGTCTTCGACAGCTCAGTACAGCGCGGAGAACCGGCCCTGTTTGGTGTGAACCAGGTGATCAAAGGATGGGTAGAAGCCTTGCAGCTGATGTCCGTCGGTTCCAAGTGGCGTCTTTTCATCCCCTCTTACCTGGCATATGGCGAGCAGGGTGCAGGCAACTCCATCGAACCCAATTCAACGCTGATCTTCGACGTTGAGTTGCTCGGGATTGAATAGGCTCAAACGCAGTAAAGAATTAGAATCAAAAGAATTTTAACGAATAAATAAGTAAACAGAAATGAAGAAAACAATTTTTGGCACTTTTAGTGCCGTAGCCGTAATGGCTTTGATGATGGTCTCCTGTGGCGGTGCCTCTACCCCTAAGACTTCACTGAAGAACTCAGTTGACAGCGTATCTTACGCATACGGAGTAAGCATGACCGATCAGGGATTGGTGCAGTTCCTTGAGCAGTCAGGTGTTCTGCAAAGCGCCTCAGGTATTGAGTACGATTATCAGATGCGGATCGCATCGGCCGATTCCACCCAGAAAGAGGTGTTGCAGAAGGAAATGAACGCGAAGGTTGATTCAATCAACAAGATCAACGCTCCACGTTTGAATCAGTTTATCAAGGGGCTTACCGAAGCGATGGGTCTGGAAGAAAATTCTGCATACGGTAATGGTTTGAGTATCGGTGTACAGTTCTCGCAGCAGATGTTGCCGCAGTTCAACGACATGCTTTTTGGCAGTGACTCCACCAAGAGCGTCAATAAGGATCAGGTGTTAGCTGGTATCATCTCCGCGCTGAAGAACCAGGAGCTGGCCATCAGCAAGATGGATGCCAACGGCATGGTGCAGACAGCTGCCGAGAAGGCACAGGCTGAACAGCAGAAGCGTCAGGAAGAGGATCTCAAGACACAATATGCTGATAGTATTGCTGCCGGTGATGCCTTTATGGATGAGAATGGCGCTAAAGAAGGTGTGACAACACTTCCCAGCGGTTTGCAATATGAGATAATCCGTGCCGGCAATGGACCGATGCCTACAGAAACCGACCGTGTGAAAGTGCATTATCACGGTACCCTTATTAATGGAACGGTGTTCGACAGCAGTGTTGATCGCGGCGAACCTGCCACCTTCGGTGTGAACCAGGTGATTCCAGGCTGGACGGAAGCCCTCAAGCTGATGCCGGTAGGATCGAAATGGAGACTCTATATTCCTTATGACCTCGCTTATGGTTCTGCCGACCGTGGCACCATCAAGCCCTTCTCCAACCTGATCTTCGACGTGGAGTTGCTCGGTATCGAGAAATAAAGAGAATTGAATCAAATTATATGAAAGAGACTGTCTCAACTTAGAGGCAGTCTTTTTTTTGTGCAAAGTGCCTCATCCTGATATTGTTTATCGTCTATTTTTGGAAGCTCTCCTTGTATTCTAAGCTTATGATGCTGTCTCAATACACAAATGAGGTGGCTATTTGTCATCCCACACACTAAGATTCGCCTTAGTTGGCTTTTTACTGCGTTTCAATTCAGTCGTAACTGACTCTAATATGGTTCTAATAGATTAGAACCATATTAGAACCATATTAGAACCATATTAGAACGAGATTAGAACGAGATTAGAACGAGATTAGAACCTGTAGCGAAGAAGGTAGGCTGTTTCTTCCTGAAACAGGGCTACTCAAACTGCAACGTATAAACAGATAAAAGCACGTCTCATGTAATAATATGAGGCAACCTCTTTTTTTTTAACCTTTCCCAATCCCTTTTATTTCTCATAGGAGAAAGTTATGGGCTATTGACCCCATGATTAACTGGGTTACTTTTAGTTGCATAACATGCCTTAATTTTATCATTTTTCAAAGAAAACCGCTTTTGTCATGTTAAAAAATCGCAGTTTGAGGCACTTTAAGTTGCATCATGTGTATTTATAATTTATCTTTGTTTTTTTTAGAAGGTAGATTGTTCTAGGGTTTATTATTTGTTAAAAATGAAGGGTGCTTTTAGCTTGGGATATTATTTTCCTTTAGCAAGAAATATGAAAAAATGATGTAGATACAGTGTATAATGACATTTTATTAAAAAAAATGTGTAAAAAATTATGCAATTAAAATAATTGCCATATATTTGCGTAATAGATGGTATTCTATAAGTATGTTAATATTGGAATAAAGCTATTAAAAGAAAAATTACTGAAACAACCTTAACAGTCATTTTTCAATTGATTTAAACCACAATTCCCTTATAGTCATACTAGAGGCTTTGATTAGTTAATGAAAAAATGAATAATGTGATTAATTTAAAAGTAGAGTTTATGAAAAGAAAACTAATGATGTTTTTATCCCTGTTCTTTTTGGGAATAGGGATTATATCTGCTCAGACTCAGGTACGTGGTACCGTGGTGGATGAAGCAGGTGAGGCTGTGATCGGTGCTACGATTCAGATTCAGGGTACAACGCAGGGTACAGTTACCGATTTTGACGGAAATTTCACCCTATCAGTACCTGCCAATGCCAGACTGGAGATCTCTTATGTAGGGATGCTCACACAAGTAGTAACAGCGAGTCCAAACATGAGAGTTGTGCTTGAGGCTGATACAAAATTGTTGGATGAGGTGATGGTGGTTGCATATGGTACAGCCAGAAAATCTACATTCACCGGCTCAGCAGCCACCGTGGATACAGACCAGATAACCAACCGCTCAATCGCCAACGTATCCAAAGCACTGGATGGAACCGTACCGGGTGTGCAGACAACATTAGGCAGTGGCCAACCGGGCTCAAGTTCAGGAATCGTGATTCGCGGTTTCGGATCCATCAACGCGTCCCAGTCACCCCTCTACGTTGTTGACGGAATCCCTTATGATGGTTCTCTTAATTCAATCAATCCAAACGATATTGAGAGTCTTACCGTTTTAAAAGATGCTTCAGCTTCATCACTTTACGGTTCTCGTGCTGCGAACGGTGTGGTAATGATTACCACCAAATCTGGACAGAATACTGACGGAAAGGTGAATGTAAACTTCAAAACCACGATTGGTGTTGCATCGAGAGCAATTAAAAGGTACGATGTGATGAACACACAGGAATATCTGGAAACTGCTTTTCAATCATACAAAAATGATGAAATTTTTGGCTTGGGTGCAAATGAACAACAAGCTGCAATCAATGCAGTTAATAGAATGAAAGGTACAGTTGACCCGATTTTCGGTGTTAATGAACAGTATAACCCTTATAATGTACCTGTTTCTGAGTTATTTGATCTAACTACCGGTAAGATTAATCCTTCTGCTCAGCTAAGGTGGTCCGACAACTGGATGGATGAGGTAATTGCACCTTCTCCTATGCGCCAGGAGTATCAGTTTGATGTTTCAGGTGGTAATGCAAAGATGAAGACTTTGGCTTCATTTAACTACCTGAATGAGGAGGGTTTGCTGAAAACCACTTCTTTCGATCGTTTTGCCGGTCGTGTATCTACCGACCTTCAGGCAACAGACTGGTTTAGAACTTCACTATCAGCCAATGTTGCAAAAACAACCTCCAATATGCTCGATATTGATGGATCTGCTACTTCCAACGTGTGGTACTCTGCCGAACAGATGGCACCAATTTACCCGATATGGGAGAGAGACGTCAATGGTGAAATTCTGAAAAACGATCTTGGAAACCCTCTTTTTGATTATGGTTTGAACAGAGCTTCAGGAGCTCAGCAGAATTTTAACTCAATTGCTACTCTTTATGATGACAGATATTACAATAGTAGCGAGAATGTGAGTGCTAGGGGATTGGTTGAATTCAATACAAACGATGAAAAGTACGGCGCTTTCCAAGGGCTAACCTTCACGATGAATTTAGGGGCTGATTATGTAAACGGTAGTTATACCTTTTACTACAATCCGCTTTTTGGTAACGCAGCCGGATCGGGTCGTCTTGGTAAAGAAGCCAATAAAACTTTCTCTTATACATTCAATCAGGTATTGAACTGGGACCGTACATTTGATCTGCACAGCTTTGACCTGATGTTCGGACACGAGTTTTACAGTTACAAGTTCAATCATCTGAGCGCCAGTAAGACAGGATTCCCATTCCCTGAAATATATGAACTGGCTCCTGGTTCATCAATCGCAGATGCAACATCTTATGAGAATAACGAAACGCTCGACTCTTATTTCTCCAGGTTGAACTACAACTATATGGATAAATATTATCTTTCGGCCAGTTATCGTCGTGATGGATCTTCACGATTTCATAAGGATTACCGATGGGGTGATTTCTGGTCATTGGGTGCATCATGGCGTGTTTCCGAAGAGCCTTTTATGGATGATGTTGACTGGATTGATAACCTGACAGTAAAAGCAAGTTATGGAACACAAGGTAACAACCGTGTAGGACTTTACGCATGGCAGGCATTTTATGATTTGACATGGAATAATGCCAACTCAAACGGAGCAAAGGCCTCTTCTGTTGAAAATATGATGGTGTCATGGGAGAAGAATGCCAGTTTTAATACTGGTTTCGATGCGCTCATGTTTGACTCCAGGTTATCGCTTGGCTTTGACTGGTATACCAGAAAAACAGCCGACATGTTGCTTAACAGGCCATTGCCATTCTCTTCCGGTTTCACTGGCTATAACGACAATGTGGGTGATATGAAGAACTGGGGTTTTGATCTTTCAGTAGGATATGATTTTATCAAGACAAAAGATCTCGTGTGGAATGTTACAGCAATGGGATCAAAGGTGAACAACGAAGTGATTCACCTGACTGATGAACAGGATGAAATAATTGGTGGAAGCACCATCATCCGTGTTGGTGAACAGCTTAACACATTCTTTATGGCACGTAGTGCCGGTGTTGATCCTGCTACCGGAGACCAGCTCTATTGGGTCTTTGATAACAAAGAAGATGAGCAAGACCGTAGCAAGCATTATGTATCGAGTGATAAATCAAAAGCGGCTTCCAGCCGTGTACTTCTTGGTAGCCGTATTCCGGATCTTTATGGTTCACTCTCTACGTCTCTTATTTACAAAGGATTTGACTTTTCAATGATGGCGACCTATTCATTAGGTGGAAAAATCTACGATTATGTTGGATATAATTACACGAATCCGCTCTATATTGGTAATAACTGGACAAAAGAAGTGCTGAGGGCATGGAAACAACCGGGAGATATTACAGATATCCCGCGTACTCAGAAAGGCATGACCCATACACTTAACGACCGTGCTTTGGTAGACGCTTCTTATTTCGCATTTAAGAATATCGCAGTAGGCTATACTTTCAAGTTGAAAAATACTGGTATTGAGTCTATCAGGATCTTCGGACAGGGTGATAATCTTGCAATCTTCTCTGCACGCCAGGGCCTGAATCCTCAGTACAACTTCAGCGGATCAACTGACTTCGCGTATACTCCGAACAGAGTTATTTCAGGTGGTCTCAATATCAAATTTTAATACAGACAGAATATGAAAAAAATATTTTTATCACTTTTATTCATCTCATCCACGATAATCTTCTTTTCGTGCAGTGATGATAAATTGGAAACATCTCCCACAGACAGAACATCAGGTGCGGAGCTGTTTAAGACTACCGAAGGAGCGCAGGTAGCTATGAACGGGATTTACCGAATGCTGTATACTTCTGGTGACTGGACCACCGGTAACACCCATCAGAATTTTGGTATTCTATCTACCAAGCTATACACTTCACTTATGGGAGAGGATTTGTTGCAGGATGCAATGGGTAACGGATGGTTTTACTTCGATTATCGTTATGATGTACGAAGTCGTTATACATCCAGTACCTGGAGACCTTATGCAACCTGGAACTTTTATTATCAGATTATCAGTAATGCGAACTATGTACTAGGTTCGCAAGAGTTGCTCACAGGTGAACAAGTTGTTATTGACAACATCATCGCACAGGCTTATACGATGAGGGCTTATGCTTACTTTATCCTTATTCAGTCCTTTCAGCAGACTTATAAAGGACATGAACAGGCTCCGGGAGTACCATTGTACACCGAGCCCACTACAGCTGTAACAGAAGGGAAAGGTAGGGGAACTGTGGAAGAGGTTTATCAGCAAATCAATGCTGACCTTGAAAATGCGATTACTCTTTTCTCAGGTGATAAAAGCAGGCAGGAGCACAAATCTCATGTTGACTATTATGTTGCCAATGCGATCATGGCTAATGTGATGATGGTTCAAAACAAGTGGACAGAGGCTGCAGGTTATGCTGATGAAGCTCTTTCAAAACCCAATCTTTCATTGGCTAGCGGATCGGCTCTTCATTCAGGATTTAACAATGTAGGAATGGAAGGTGTGATGTGGGGTGGTGAGATTATTGCAGATCAATCTGGTATTTATGCCTCTTTCTTTGCCCATATGGATGCCTCTGCCGATCGTTATGCCCGTTCATCCAGAAAATGTATTTATAACTGGTTGTACGATAAGATTCCTACAACAGATACACGAAAGAAATGGTGGAATGGGCCTACAGATGGTGGTACGAATGTTACAAAACCCTACAATCAGGTTAAATTCAGGTATTCTGAATTAAGTACTGATCTAGGTGATTATATCTTTATGCGTGCCGAAGAGATGCAATTGGTGAAGGCTGAAGCACTTTGTCGTGCCGAACAATACACGCAGGCCAAAGATGCATTGGTTGAATTGATGGAGCTAAGAGATCCAGCAGGTTATGAGATGTCTCTTGACGGACTGGTGATGTCAAACGAATTGACAATGGGCTCCATTGGTAATGTTACAACACTCCTCGATATGATTGTATTACAGCGTCGTATTGAGTTATGGGGGGAAACTGAGCGAATTTTTGATATTTTGAGAATGAAGACCGGATTTGATAGGAATGCTACAGGCAGTAATCATAGCCAGAAGCTTCCTAACATCAATACTCTTCAACCCGATAACAAAGAGTTTATTCTGACAATACCGCAGAAAGAATTTGATAGTAATCCTGCTTTGGATGCAACAACAGATCAAAATCCGATGTAAAATTCAACAATTAAGAAAATATGAAAAAATATAGAAATCTTTTATTCATACTCCTTGGTGTTTTACTTTTCGCTGCTTGTGAGAAGCCCGAAGGAGCATTGTATTCGGGAGAACCTAATAAGGTTGGTTTTCTTGGTAGTTCAACCAACCAGGTGATGGGTGAGGGGCCAATCAAGGTGCCTATTGGCAGAACTTCCATAGAGGGTGATTATTCTGTATCAGTTGATTTGACTGCAACCGGTGCAGGTTATACAAATGTTTTCAACGCTGCACAAGCGCAATTTTCTAATGGCTCTGGTAAAACATATGTAGAGATAACCTATTCAAATCTTGCATCTATTGACCCGAGTACACTTTCAATTTCAGCCGATGGTATGGATGTGAATGTAGGCCTAGCTTATCCATTTAAACTAACTGTTGCAGATGATGCTGTATCTCAGGCTGGGAAGAACTCAATCAATGTTTTGGCTGCCAATGCGCTCGAGTTTACGTCTATTGGTACAGCCGTGCTTGATTCGAGGTCTGGCTGGTGGGGTGGTGAAACGGAAGACGATTTTCTTACTCCGGTGATTCATAAAGCAAGTGGTGTAAATGTCTACAAATTGATTTCCCCATTTGGGTTTAACAATTTCGCATTTATGATTAAAGCGGATAATACAATTCTTATGCCCAACCAGATCATATATGACTTTGGTTCAGGTGGATACGGCCCTGTGACTATGGGGACAGTTACGGGTGAATATCTGCCCGAGTATAATGCTGTTGTACTGAATGTGGGTGCTTACACTGTTGCGGCAGGATCCTTTGGTGGGGGAACAGAAATCATATACCTTCCGTAAAAAAGTTAGTTTGATTTATTCACTAAATCATAAACGGGATGGCTCTCAAGTCATCCCGTTTTTTTATCGACAGTTAATTGATTCTATTTTTTACGTTTAGCTAGCGTAGCGGTGGATCATCGCATCATTTGTATGTTTAATAGAGGTTTTGTTACATTTAGTGTTTCTCAAGTCTAGGTTCTTTGTCAGCCTTGATTCAAAGCTATTTTTTTCTTTTTCACCTACTCCTTATACTCAATTTTTTAATTCCAATACTTGAACAATGATTACCGGCGTAGCCTGTAACTTTCTTTTCCCTCTCCAACTTAGAGGAATTAAAGGCCTTTGTCAAGAAATAGAGAAAACATATAAAGCTCCCTCTGGAATAACGATTCATCCTTGTCTATATCGGGTAACACCTTGTTATATTCATGTTTGACCATCGTCACATTTCCTATGAGCAGCGAAACAGAGTCTTAGTAGGGCGTGGCAACACGCGTCTTCAGCACCCGGCGGTTATCTTGTTTAGCCGTTCAACCTAGTTTGTGGTATAGATCATTTACAGGATTGTGTTTTCCTCGGCATCCTCCCGTGTGTAATGCTTTTACCTGGAGTGAAGGACCTCGCGTAAGTCTTCTGCAACTCCATTTTATCTTTGATACCTACTTTTATAAGCATGCACCGTTTTAAGTTGATTAAAAACAGCCAGAGCTGAACCACAGGATAAATAACTAAAAGGTTTTTATCCAGGATAGTGAGTTCATCGCTCACCATCAAGACACTACTTTCTTCTCAATCTACTGGTCATGAAGAAATGCCAATATCCCGGTATGAAAGTTGCCATAGCGCTCACGGGGTGTGTCTACTCCTGTTTTTTTGTTTATTCTAAACTTTTTCTATCTTTTTACCATCTTTACTATCCCGTCATTTATTTATTACGTATTAATATCTTTGGTGCGAATTTAGTATGAAGTTGTTTTCTGCTAATTGATGCGTTGCTTTTGCGAACTTTTTAAGATAGGCTAAACATATTTTTATATATAAAATAGACTATCTTTGTCCTTATTTTTTGAATTTCGCACAATGCGTATCATATCGACATTTCTCTTTTTTCTCCTCCTTCTTTTCGCAAATTCCTGCAACAAAGGGGGCGATGAGGAGATGTTGACCAGGTTGAATGGCTGGGATAGCATGATCGACCACTATCCGCAGCGTGTATCTGACAGCCTGAAATCACTTGATAGAGAAGATTTGTCTCGCAGCGGAAAGGCTTATTATGACCTGCTGAAGGTGATCTCCGACGACAAGACCTATGTCAACTTTACCAGTGATTCCCTGATCAATTCGGTGACAGACTATTACCGCAAGTCTGAGCCTGAAAACACTAACTTCATCCGGGCATTGGCCTACCAAGGCATTGTGCGTACCCGCATGGGAGTGAAGGACAGCACGGTGTACGAGCCACTCCGTGAGGCGGATAAACTCCTTGAGATGCAACTTGTTCCCGATCCCTCTCTTGGCTATATGATCCACTATTTCCTGGGGAATATTCATTACAACAGTCGCAATTATCCCTCAGCAACTAATTATTTTCAGACAACCCTACAGTGCGCAAGGGCTGAAGGTGATTCAACTCACCTTTTTGATGCCTACCTGGCACTCTATTGGAATGAGATGCAACAACGACAATTCAGCAAAGGTGCAGCATATCTTGATTCACTTTCTGCATTTTATGGTTTGTTGCCAGGAAAAGACTACTTTGTGCTCAATGCTCAATCTATTTATTACGATATTACCGGCCAACCGGAGATGGCGCTGGAGAGGGAAAAAATGCAATTAGAACTTGTTAAGAAACAAAAAGAAGTAATTGATTTATCAAGACTCTACTTTGTCATTTCAGACCGTTTTGTTGGGCTTGAACAGTTGGATAGTGCACTCTATTATGGTCAGATAGCCATCGAAATGATTGGAGACAGTACCTATCGCCAAAACTACCTCTATTACCAGAATGTGGCGCAGATAGCCGAAAAAATGGGTGACTTTAATCTCTCCAACCAATACCTCAAAAAATCGATAGAGCTTCACAATTTGTCACTTAGTGAACGACTGGATGTTCAGGTAGCCGAGATGGAGAAGCGCTATGACCTTGCAGAAGCTGAAAACGAAGTGTTGCGAACCCGTGAGCAAATCTCAAAGATCATAATCTTCTCGCTGATTGCCATTCTGTTGCTACTTTTTATTGCCGTATATGCTATCTGGATGAGACGCAACACCCAACTAAGGCTACTGGAGACCGAACACCGGGTGAAACAACAACAGTTGCAGGCCGATATCCTGAAAGAGGAGGCCGGTAAGCGTCGCTGGCTGATACAGCTCTATGGAAACATCTCCGATCGACTCACTTTCCTGCAGAATGAATTTGAAAAACTGGCAGAACGGTATGTGTCGGTCAACAAAAAGGTGCACAATGAGATGCACCTGATTTTGAAAAACACCGATGCCGACCTTCGTGACATCACCAAAACACTGGTCCCCGACGATCCTACTTTTACAGCCTACACAGGATTGATCAATGAGGAACAATCATTCAGCGTGAACGAGAAACTGATGTTGATGCTGCTTGCCTGTGATGCCGACAACCGGCAGTTGGCCACTTTCCTCAATACTTCCATTGACAGCATTCGTGTCAGAAAATCGCAACTGAAGAAAAAAATATCGGAAAAAGGACTCGAAACTGCTCTTTTTGATGAATAACCACCGTTAAATTGCTGTTTGTTAAGAAGCAGTAAATAAGCATAATAGCATCCTTTTTGCCGTTAAATTTCACAATGGCTATTGTATTTTGCTCTTTCAGGAGTTATTTTTGTGTCATCTATTTGTAATGTTATTTTTGATCACATTGCTCTGAATGCACAACATTTAAAATTCGTATTTACACACATTAAAAAAATAGTTGAGGTATGAAAAAATTAATCTTTGCGTCGTTTGTTTTTTTACTCTGCCAGGGAATTTTCATCCAGGCTCAGGCTCAGGATCCGGTAGAGGATAAGATTGAGTTGAGCCGACAAGGAGGCACCACCCGCGCCGTGCCGACCAATTCGGCTACAATGATGACCAGTTCCACATTGATGTCTGCTCCTTCCACCGTAGATGCCTATGTGATGGATGACGTGGTGTCAGTAGCTGTACAGAACTTCCGCGGCGGAGCTTGGATAGAGGTGATAGGTGAAGGCGGCTCAAGACAGAGCTTCTTCCAGGTGTTTGACATGGGTTTTGAGGTACTTAACCTCTCAGGCCTTAAAAATGGCAAATATACCATCCGTGTGATACAGGATGATGCGACCATCTATTCAGGTAAATTTATGAAAGTAAAGTAAGATGAAAAGGAAAACTGATAACCCTGTTGATGAGCGGAAATATCTGCTGACCGATGTACAGGCCTGTACCTTCACCTTCTCCGATGGTCTCAAAAGCAGCTTCACCGCCTCTCCCGAAAATGAGATCGTGCTGATAAAGCTGATCCCACGTACATCGAAGATAAAGAGCTTTGAAGACAAGGTACTCGCCAACTACAATTCAGTGAGGACGATAAATGAGCTGGCATCATTGTGTGGATATCAATGCCTCCGTACCTTTACCCGCCACTTCAAGAAATCTTTTAAACAGACACCTTACCAGTGGTTGCTGGAGAGGAAGATGGAGGAGATTCACTCAATGGTGCTTACCTCCGATTTCACCATCACCGAGATTGCACGGATGTATGAGTTCAAAAGTGTCTCTCACCTTGTGACGATTTTCAGCAAACGATACGGAATTTCACCGCAAAAATGCAGATTGTCCAACGCGATTTAACTCTCAACCTGATTCATTGATTTTGGACACAATCTTTATTTTATATCCGGACAATCTTGCCTGACATGCCGGTGAATAAAAAAAGCGCTTCCGTTATGGAGACGCTTTTTTTTTGCGTATAACTTATCTAGGATCATCAGATCCAGCGCATGTAGGCGAAATCCATGCGGTGCGGCAGGTCTGGGTGCTTGGGATAGACCCTGAGTCCGTACTGGTGTGCCCCCGGATCTTTCAGTCCGCAGTGTGTCTCAAAGTAAAGCAGGCTGCCTTCCTGCTTTACCAGTTCAAATGCACACGATTCAACAAACAGCTGTTCGTTGCTCGTGGGATCATGATCAACCACTACGCACTCAACGCCGAGGTCACAGGTGAGCTCTTTGCGGTCGATCACCAGTTTCCCGAATATTTCGTTTTTGTTTTTGGATTTTGCCATCTGTTGGTTGGGGTTAAAATCCAGCTTCACCACCTGAAGGGTATCCCACTTGGCTGCAGTCTCTTCTTTCCAGCGGACGATCTCTTTCGCCTTGGCATAGTTGTCGGCATGAAGCAGCTGCGACCGTTGGGCAAGCTTGCTGTAGAATCGTTCGAAGTAATCGTCCATCATTCGCTTGGTGGTGTAATGGGGCGCGATCTCTGCCATCGACTTCTTGATGAACTGTATCCACTCGGGCGAATAGCCTTGGCTGTTGTGTGCATAGTAGAGTGGTATAATCTCATTCTCCAGCATTGAGTAGAGGGTAGAGGCATCCAGTTCATCCTGGAACGACTGATTGTCGTAGGTGCGCTTGTCGGTGATTGCCCAGCCCGCACCTTCGCGGTAACCTTCGTACCACCATCCGTCGAGCACCGATAAGTTCAGTACCCCGTTCATCTCAGCCTTCTCACCTGAGGTGCCGGAGGCTTCCTGTGCACGGGTGGGGGTGTTGAGCCAGATGTCCACACCCGATACCAAACGCTTGGCCAAACGCATGTCATAGTTCTCCAGGAAGATGATCTTGCCTAGGAACTCGGGACGGCGGGAGATCTCTACGATCTGCTTGATCAGTCCTTGTCCGCCGCCGTCGGCAGGGTGTGCCTTGCCGGCAAAGATGAATTGTACCGGATGCTTCGGGTTGTTCACGATGCGTGCCAACCGTTCAAGGTCGGTGAAGAGCAGGTGTGCGCGCTTGTAAGTGGCAAAACGACGGGAGAAGCCAATCAACAGTGCGTTGGGATTCACCTCCTCCAGCATGTTCATGATGCGCGACGGGTCGGCCTGGTTCTTCAACCATCCCTCCTTAAACTCCACCTGGATATAGTCGACCAGCTTCTTTTTCAGGTGCATGCGCAGGTCCCAGAGCTCTTCATCGTTCACATCCCAGATCTTTCTCCAGATTTCGGGATTCGACTGGTCTGCGAAGAACGATTCGCCAAAATGCTTCTCGTAGAGGGCCTTCACCGTCGAGGTGGCCCAGCTGGGCAGGTGCACACCATTGGTAACGTATCCTACATGCAGCTCCTCGGGGAAGTAACCTTTCCATACGGGCTGAAACATCTTCTGCGAGACGGTGCCATGCAGTTGACTCACGCCGTTTGTTTCCTGCGCCGTGTTGAGGGCGAAGACACTCATCGAGAACTTCTCATGTGAGCCCGGGTTGGCACGTCCCATGTCCATGAAATGTTGCCAGGAGATCCCCAGCTGCTGTACGATGGGTGTCATGTACTTGCCAATAAGGGGTTCATCGAAATAGTCGTGTCCGGCAGGTACCGGTGTGTGCACGGTGTAGAGCGAAGAGGCACGTACCACCTCCAGTGCTTCATGGAAAGTGAGTCCTTCTTGCCTGATATAATCGAGTAATCGCTGCACATTGATCAGGGCGGCGTGCCCCTCATTCATGTGGTAAACCTCTTTTTTGATGCCAAGCTTGTTGAGCAGATGGATGCCTCCGATGCCCAGCAGGAATTCCTGCTTCATGCGGTTCTCCCAGTCGCCGCCATAGAGCTGGTGTGTAATGGAACGGTCGTACTCGCTGTTGAGCTCCAGGTCGGTATCCATCAGGTAGAGATTGATGCGGCCCACTGCCACTTTCCATATGTGCGAGTAGATGATCCGGTCGTGAAAAGGCACCTCCAGAATCGTCGGCGTACCATCTTCATTCATCACCTGGGTGACGGGAAGGTTGCCAAAGTGCTGTGCCTCGTAGTTCGCAATCTGCTGCCCTTCCATCGAAAGGGTCTGCGTGAAATATCCGTAGCGGTAGAGAAAACCTACGGCAGTCATGTCCACGTTGCTGTCGCTCGCCTCCTTCAGGTAGTCGCCGGCGAGGATGCCAAGACCACCGGAGTAAATCTTCAGCACGTGAGACAGGCCATACTCCATGCTGAAATATGCCACACTGGGGCGATCGCTGTTGTGGGGAACCGCCATGTAATCGCGATACTTGCTGTACAACGCTTCGATGCGTGACATCATGACACTGTCTTGGATGATGCGCTCAGAGGTGTCTGACTGCAGGTTCTGTAGTAGCACCACAGGATTTTTGCCACTCTTTTCCCACTCCTGAGGATCCATGGTTTCAAAAATAGCCTTGGCCTCTTCGTTCCAGACCCACCAAAGGTTGTGTGCGATCTCTTCGAGTGGACGCAGTTCGGCAGGAAGCTCTGCATGCACATGTATATCTCTCCAGACAGGAGCATTGGAATAACTCGATTGAATGATCATATTGGTTCTATTTAATTTTTTTTTATGCGTAATATATGAATAAGCTATAGCTGTGTACAATAATATATAATGCCGCCTAACGGAATAGCGGCATCAGACTTACATGCAACAAATATAACACTTTATTCTGCTTTAAGTTTGCAGGGCTGGGATAATCTGACAAAGGAGTTATGCAATGCTTTGCGGTAAGCTTCCTGATAATAGGAGACGAAGTGTGCCCAATCGGCTTTGTCTGACAGTGACGCAGCGCATTTCTTCAAAAGCTTCACCTGTTCGGTGCTTTTCTGTGAGAAGTCGAGCACCAGCAGCGCGATCTCCTCGGCTACCTCACCATGGTTGCTGTCATCGCGGTGGATCACCTCGATGCCGTCGTCCATTCCTTTTTTGTCGCCTTGTTTCTGTGCCCATACCCCAAATCCGGCCAGCGAGGTGGTGATGGTGGGGATTGAGAAAGCCACGCTTTCGTGGGGTGTGTAGCCCCATGGCTCGTAGTAGGATGGGAAGATTGAAAGATCAAGTCCAATCAACAGGTCATAATAGGGCAGGTTGAAGATGCCGTCGTCACCGTTGAGGTAGGAGGGCACGAAGATGATCTTCACCCGTTCATCTGCCGAGTTGCAGAATCCGGCATGGTGCACCTGGTTCAGGATGTTGTCATGCTCCGGTTCCATCAGTTCATGTGTCACGAAGGGACACTCTCTCTTGCCTGATGAGCCCTTCGCATGCTTCTCACCCCGCAGTGCTGCCTGCAAGTCGGCACGCGGCCCTTTGATCCATCCGGGCACCATGATGAAGGCAATCACATCCTTCGTCACACCGGGCATTTTGCGGAGACGGTTCATCGCTTCCACGTAGATATCCAAACCCTTGTTCCTGTACTCATAACGGCCACTGGTTCCTATCAGCAGTGCATCGGGATCGACAGTGTGGCCCAGCATCTTCTCTGCTACTTGCAGCAGTATGCCGCGAGCACGTTCTCGTGCCTCCCGGTACTCTTTACCCTTCGGGATGAAATCCTTTTCGAACCCGTTGGGGGTGACCACATCAGGCTGTCGCTGCAGCAACTGTGCACACTCCCGGGCGGTGATGTCGCTTACGGTGGTGAAGCAGTCTACATGCTGGGCTGCTTTCTTTTCGATGGAGTGCTTGGCTGTCATGTTAAGCTGACGGGCCATCTGGTCGCCGTTGTACTCCTTGAGGTGATCGTAGAGCGGCAGGTTGTTGCCGGCAATGGAGCGACCGATGGAGGTGGCGTGGGTGGTGAAGAGGGTGGCTATCTTGGGGACATGCTTGCGGATGTAAAGGGCACCTGCCCCCAGCATCCACTCGTTGAAGTGGGCAACCACGTTGTCCGCTTCCAGCTTGTGATACCGGTAAAAGCTCTCGATCAACAGTCCGGTGGCAACGGCAAACATCACCGACTCGTGGTAATCGCCGTATGCATGCAGTGAATCCACTCCATAGTCTTTCCACATGGAGGTGTAGATATCGTTCTGCTTCGCGAAGAATGCGTCGAACTTCACCAGGAAGACTATTGGCTCTCCCGGCACATCCCATCTCCCGGCACGAATCTCCAGGTTATGGTTGCTCTTTGCAAAGTCGCACCACTCTGCATAGAGACTCCGATCTTCACGGAACCATGGATTTTCCTTATCTTCCCATAGATCGGGCCCGATGAAGAATATGCGGTCTTTGTAAAGTTTCTGTAGGGAGTTGGCTCGGGTAGAGAGTACGGTGTAAATACCACCTACCTTGTTGCATACCTCCCAGCTGGTTTCGAAGATGTAGTCGGGTGTATGACGGGCATCTATCTGCATAAAATCTATTTCTTGTTGGAATGAGGACAAAGGTAATAAAAAAAAGAATTACCTTTGCACTTTCGTCTGAATGGTTGAAACAATAGACATTACGCAACTTCAGCAGCGGATGGATCTCCATCCCAACATGGCTGCGGCAGGCTCATTGCTCGACAAGGTGCACTTGTTGTCGGTAACAGGTTTGCAGGGGTCGTCGCGTGCGCTTTTTGCCGTTTCGCTCTTCCGCAAAGCTCCCCGGACCTATCTTTACATTCTCAACGATGCCGAGACCGCCGGTTACTTCTATCACGACCTGACACAACTGATCGGTTCCAGCGAAGTGCTCTTTTTCCCTTCCGCATACAAGCGGGCGGCCCGCTACGGGCAGCTCGATGCCGCCAACGAGGTACTGCGCACTGAAACACTTAGCCGTTTGCAGGGTGACCCCGGATCGCTGATCATCGTGAGCTATCCCGATGCACTTGCAGAGAAGACTGTTTCACGTGATCAGCTGGCGGAGAAGACACTGAAACTATCGGCGGGAGAGCGGGTTGACGCCTCCTTCGTCAGCGAGGTGCTCGACAGCTACTATGGCTTTCAGTACGTCGATTACGTATATGAGCCGGGACAGTATGCCGTGAGGGGAAGCATCCTCGATGTATTCTCCTTTTCCGGCGAGCTTCCCTACCGAATCGATTTCTTCGGAGATGAGGTGGAAACCATCCGCAGCTTCGACTTGGAAACTCAGCTCTCCAAAGAGAAGCTCAGTGAGGTGCGCATCGTGCCAGAGTTCAGCCGTAACGGTGGTTTACATGCCTCCCTTTTTGATTCGCTGCCGGCACAGACAGTAATTGGCGTGGAGGATATGCGCTGGATAGCCAGCCGTGTGGAGTCGCTCAACCAGGATGAGCTTTACATAGACCCGAAGGATGTGGCCTTTGTAAAGGCTGACATGCTTACCCGCGAGGAGTTCATTGGACATATTGCACCCTTCTGTCAACTACGCTTTGATATGAGAATGCAGGAGACACCCGACGCTACGCTGCGTTTTCAGACCTCTCTGCAGCCCCTTTATCACAAGAATTTCGACTTGCTGAGCGAGTCGCTCCATCAGTTTACCGATGAGGGGTATACACTCTATATCCTGAGCGACAGCGAGAAACAGCAGAAAAGGCTCTATCATATCTTCGAGGACCGCAATGTTGCCATTCCCTTTGTGCCGGTCAACAGGACCCTGCATGAGGGTTTCTCCTGTGAGAACCTGAAGATATGCTGTTTCACCGACCACCAGATTTTCGACCGTTTCCACAAGTACAGCCTCAAATCGGATAAGGCACGAACCGGCAAGATCGCCCTCACACTGAAGGAGATCAACCAGTTGCAACAGGGCGATTACGTGGTGCACATGGATCACGGCATCGGCCGCTTCGCGGGTCTGGTGCGCTTGCGCATAGGAGAAAAGGTGCAGGAGGTGATCAAGCTCACCTATCTCAACAACGATGCTGTGTTCGTCTCCATTCACGCGCTGCACAAGGTCTCCAAGTATAAGGGTAAGGAGGGGGAGTCGCCACAGCTCAACAAGCTGGGTTCAGGCGCCTGGGAGAAGGTGAAGGAACGGACCAAGAAGAAGATCAAGGATATCGCCCGCGACCTGATCAAGCTCTATGCCCGTCGTCAGGAGGAGAAGGGTTACGCCTACTCACGCGACTCCTACCTGCAGACCGAGCTGGAGGCCTCTTTCATGTATGAGGATACCCCCGACCAGATAAAAGCAACACGCGACGTGAAGGCGGATATGCAGAGCGAGCAACCCATGGATCGGCTGATCTGCGGCGACGTGGGCTTCGGCAAGACCGAGATCGCCGTGCGCGCTGCCTTCAAGGCGGCAACAGACGGCAAGCAGACAGCCGTGCTGGTGCCCACCACCGTGTTGGCCACCCAGCACTACCACACCTTTCACGACCGCCTCGCCAGCTTCCCGGTGAAGGTGGATTACCTGAGCCGTGCACGCAGCAGCAAGGAACAGAAGGAGATCCTGGCCAACCTGAAGGAGGGTAAGATAGACATCCTGATCGGGACACACCGGCTCGTGGGCAAGGATGTGCAGTTCAAGGACCTGGGACTGCTCATCATCGACGAAGAGCAGAAGTTCGGCGTCTCGGTGAAGGAGAAGCTGAAACAGCTCAAGGTGAATGTCGACACGCTCACCATGACTGCCACCCCCATCCCCCGTACCCTCCAGTTCTCACTGATGGGATCACGCGACCTCTCTACCATCGGTACCCCTCCTCCCAACCGCTATCCGGTACAGACGGAGGTGCACACCTTTGACATTGAGATCATCCGCGATGCCATCAACTTTGAGATGAGTCGCAACGGACAGGTTTTTATCGTGAACAACCGCATCCAGAATATCTATGAGCTGGAGGCACTCATCAAGCGGGAGATCCCGGATGTGCGGATTGCCGTGGGACACGGTCAGATGGACCCCAAGAAGCTGGAGGGGGTGATCGCCGATTTCATGGACCACGAACAGGATCTGCTGATCGCCACCACAATCATCGAGTCGGGCATCGACATGCCCAACGTCAACACCATCATCGTAATCGATGCGCAGAACTTCGGGTTGAGCGACCTCCATCAGCTGCGCGGCAGGGTGGGACGCAGCAACCGCAAGGCTTTCTGCTACCTGCTGGCTCCACCGCTCTACACACTGAGCGCCGACTCGCGTCGCCGCCTGCAGGCCATCGAGAACTTCTCCGAACTGGGCAGCGGTATCCACATCGCCATGCAGGACCTCGATATCCGGGGTGCGGGTAACCTGCTGGGTGCCGAGCAGAGTGGCTTCATCGCCGACCTGGGGTATGAGACCTACCGTAAGATTCTCACCGAGGCTGTACAGGAGCTGCGCAAAGAGGAGTTTGCAGACCTTTACCGCGACGAACAGGAGGCTAAGGCAGAAGAGCAGGAGTTCGTGGAGGATGTATTGGTGGAGAGTGACCTGGAGCTGATGTTCCCGGTGATGTACATTCCCAACGATGCGGAACGGGTCGCAATCTATCGCGAGCTGGACAATATCGAAACAGAAACTGAGATCCTCGATTTCACCTCGCGACTGGAGGACCGCTTCGGTAAGATACCTTCACAGGGCAGAGAGCTGATTCGCATCGTACGGCTGCGTCGTCTGGCCAAGTCGCTCGGCATGGAGAAGGTGGTCCTCAAGAACAACCAGATGACCCTCAACCTGATCAATGATCCCGACTCACCTTATTACCGTTCGGCCGCTTTCGACAAGCTGCTGCTCTACGTGCAACAGTACGCCCGTCAATGCCAGTTGCGGGAGAAAGGGAAAAAGCGTTCCGTGGTGATCCGCAACGTGAACAGTGTAGAGACAGCTGTCTCAATTCTGGAGGAGATGCTCACCCGCACTGCTTGAACCCTTGGATTTACTGCCAAGGATCGATTCTCAGAATAGTTTTTCTATGGAGAGATAACGCTCACCCGTGTCATAGTTAAAGGTGAGAATTCGTTTTAGCTCTTTCAGTTCGGTTATTTTACGTGCCACTGCTGCCAGTGAGGCGCCGGTGGAGATACCCCCAAGAATGCCTTCTTCACGTGCCAACAGCTGCGCAAATCTGTATGCTTCCTCTTTCTCTATCTTGATCACGCTGTCGAGTATTGTGATGTCGAGAGTGTCGGGAATGAACCCAGCTCCAATACCTTGCAGGGCATGCGGTCCCGACCGCCCCTCGGTGATGATGGGTGAATCAGCAGGCTCCACGCCAATCACCTGCAGCGAAGGAAATGCTCTCTTCAGCTCCCTGCCCACACCGGTGATATGTCCACCGGTACCCATGCCGGTGATCAGGTAATCCAAACCCTCCGGAAAGTCTGCCAGGATCTCCTGTGCGGTAGTCTCTGCATGAATACGCGGATTGGCTTCGTTGGTAAACTGTTGGGGAATCCAGGAGCCGGGTATCTCTTGCTGCAGCTCTTCAGCCCTGGCGATGGCTCCCTTCATCCCCTTCTCGCGGGGTGTGAGCACCAGCTCCGCACCATAGAGCGCTACCAGGCGGCGCCGCTCTACCGACATCGACTCAGGCATCACGATGATTACCCGGTAACCTTTTGTGGCTCCTACAAAGGCGAGACCGACACCGGTATTGCCGGAGGTAGGTTCGATGATGGTGTCACCCGGGTGGATGATGCCTCTGCGCTCTGCATCCTCCACCATCGCCAAGGCGATGCGGTCCTTGATGCTGCCGGCAGGGTTCTGCTTCTCAAGCTTGATCCATACCTCCTGATTGGGGAAAAGGTGTTTCAGTTGAACATGTGGCGTATTGCCCACGGCCTTCAGAATATTGCTGTACTTCATGTTGGTGTGATGATTCGTTGATTAAATGATATGTTGATCTGTTGAAGGGTCAAATGACGAAGTTGTGGGGTTCATCGAAATCTTTCACAGTGCGGATTTTTACATCTACCGAGTTGTAGACCAAAGAGTAGGGGATTACGCTCTGGGTGAGCCAGGCTCCGCCTCCGATCACCGAGTCGTGACCGATCACCGTTTCTCCCCCGAGTATGGTGGCGTTGGCGTAGATAACCACGTTATCCTCCACGGTGGGGTGCCGTTTAACGTCGGAGAGCTTCTTCTCCACGTAGAGGGCTCCCAGCGTCACTCCCTGGTAAATCTTCACGTTGTCGCCGATCTCCGCAGTCTCACCAATCACGATGCCGGTGCCGTGATCCATGAAGAAATTCTTCCCGATACGGGCAGCAGGGTGGATGTCAATGCCCACCTTGGCATGGGCATGTTCGGAGAAGAGGCGGGAGATGAGTGGAAGTCCCAATTGATAGAGTGCATGTGCGATGCGGTGCGCACAGAGCGCATAGAAGCCGGGGTAGGTGATCACCACCTCCTCCAGGCTCTTCGCCGCAGGGTCATATTGCAAATAACAGGCGGCATCTTTGTAGAGCCGTTCCTGTAAAGCGGGGTAGAGCGCGAAAAAGGCTTCTGTCTTTTCATCGGCTGACTGTCGGTTGTGGAGCGTGGTGATGTTGGCATGCAATTTATCTGCCGCTGTTTTAAGCCCCTCCTGCACATGCAAATCTTCGGGGCAGTTACAGATGGGGAACATCAGGTTGATCAGTGTGTCGATCACCTCTTCCAGTTCGCACTTGTTGACAGGTATGTTGATGAGCTTTGGACTGAATTTTGTGATCAGTTCAAGTGTTTTGTCGGTCATTTGTCACTTCTTGTTTAAAATTTCCCTATCCTATATGGCTGATCCGTTCAATCAGTTCTGCACCCAGTGCCTTTTTCACTTCAATGTGCTTGAGTGTGGCAATGACAAAAGGATTTTTATCGAAAACACCACGTACATACTCAAAGTCGAGTGCTTTCTCCTGTATGTTGCCGTCGGCACCGAAGCCGGTCTTGAAGGAGAGTGAGAATTCCTTGCGTGCATCGCTGTAGATCATCTCATCGAGACTGACAACGCTCTCCTCCCATTTCTTGACGATGCGGATTACATCTGCTGCGGTGATGGTTTCGTGGGTGAGGTGGTAGAATGATAGAATCTTGTCCCATGCCCAGGTCCATTCGTTCACATAGTAAGTAGCGTGCAACGTTGCAAACACCTCGTTAATCTCCTGTAGTCTTGTGATCTCACCCGACTCAATACGGTTCAACAGTGTGTCAATCTCTGTCTTGGGGGCGATCAGCCCGGAGAGATCCACCCATTCTCCCAGACCCGGTGTGTTGCCGGGAGTGAGTCGTTCCCGTATCTCTTCATTGCTGTTGAATTTCGTTCCTTCCAAACGTTTGATGATGGAGTTGCCGAGGAACTTGTGGATGATGATCTCGTAAAGCTCCAATCCTCGTTTAAGTGCCCTGTTGGTGATGATACAACTCTGATAAGTGTAGATCTCGGAGGTTTCTCCGGCGGTGGCCTGTAGGTTGCGGAGGATTTCCATTCCGGCAAAAACCTTTTGAATGGTATAAGGACTGAGCAGGTTGAAGTTGATGCAGTCCAGCTTGTCGGGGTCCTTCCGTTTGTCCCTTTCGGGCCATTTCTTGGCATCGCGGATAGTGCCCACGCTCCGCAGATTGACAGCCGGAGCGATGTAGGTGCTGTTATCCTTTTCCACAAGATAGGAGAAGGGCAGGTTGGAGGTGTCAGCATGTTGATAATGACGTCCCAGGATGAGTGAGAATGCTCCTACCTTGGCTGGCCACAACACGTAGGAGTTGCTGGTGGTCTTGGCTCCTCTCTCCACGATCCCCTGGTGGATGGGCCCCAGCTTGTACATGTGGTTGCTCTGGTTCGATCCTGAGCCGGCATTCATGAATGAGAACATCCCGGCGATCAGTAGTGTTGACTTGTGGTGTGTCACCGTGTAGGGACCGGCAAAAAGTGCACAAGCCTCTCCGTTTTCTCCCTGGCAATTGCTGAAGAAAAGAGAGTCTGAAGCGGAATAACCATGATCGATATGACAGGCCTGGCCAATGAAGCATCGGGTAATGAAAGACCCCCCGTCGACAGTGGTGCCGGAGGAGATGATAAAGTCTTCAGCGATCACATTACGCCCAATGTATACCGGATCATGTTCGTTGCTGTTGATGCTGCCGTTCTTCAACTTCATTGCACCTGTGATCATGGTGTGTGCACCAATACGCACGTTCTTGATATAGCCCACATTGACAATCTTGCAACCGATACCGATGGAGCCCCTGTCGGAAGCATGTTTGTCGCAGTAGTGGTCAATGATTGCTTTCATTCGCTCAATCAGCACCGGTCGGTGACGGTAGAGTGAGTAGATATAAGCAAAATGTGCAGACAGCTTGTCGTTGATGTGCACCTCCCGACCGCCAGTTTCATTCAACACGCAGACTTCCACTCCGTTACCGAAATTGGTGAAGCCATCTACCATGATCACATCTACATTCTGAATGAAGCAATCGTCGCTGATGGTGTAGTTGGCAATGTAGTTCTGTACGTTTTCGATCACTACATTGTCTCCCACAGTGCAATTGTGAAGCACCGCATGGCTGATGCCGGCATGTTTCTTCAATCCCCCGGCTAGCGGAAACTCCTTGTCAAAAAGTCCAAGCTCAATATTCCCGGAGAACTGAGTGTGTCTGATATGGTCGGGAAGAAATCCTTCCTTCACCCTGACGGAATCCCAGTCGGTGCTGCTACACCCGTTCTGCCGCAGTGCCCGGATCTCTGCTTCGGTCAATGATCGATATGGTTGCATGGTTTGATTCTGTATTGAGATAATGAATAGATTGGATGAATGATTTGTCTGTTGGCCGATTGGCTCCAGAAAAAAGCGAGACTCCCCTTTGGGGATCTCGCTTCGGTTCGTATGCTTACTTACTTTTCAATGCTTCAAAGACCAAACGTTCCAGTTCCTCGGCCAACTCGGGATTGTCTCTGACGGCCAGCTTGGCGGCATCGCGTCCCTGTCCCAGCTTGGTGTCGTTGTAGCTATACCAGGAGCCACTCTTCTTGATGATGTTGAGCTCCGATCCCAGGTCGATGATCTCACCGGTACGGGAGATGCCCTCACCGTACATGATGTCAAACTCAGCTTTACGGAAGGGAGGTGCCACCTTGTTCTTCACCACCCTGACACGGGTGGGGCGACCGATCTGTTCCTCACCATCCTTGATGGGGGATCCGTTTCCCCGGATGTCGAGTCGCACCGAGGCATAGAACTTCAATGCGTTACCACCGGTGGTGGTCTCGGGATTGCCGAACATCACGCCGATCTTCTCGCGCAGCTGGTTAATGAAGATGCAGGTGGTATTGGTCTTGCTGATGGCTGAGGTGAGCTTGCGCAGTGCCTGCGACATCAGGCGTGCCTGTAGGCCTACATTGGAGTCGCCCATGTCTCCCTCGATCTCCTTTTTCGGTGTGAGCGCCGCTACCGAGTCGATCACGATGATATCGACCGCAGAAGAGCGTATCAGTTGCTCTGCGATCTCGAGTGCCTCCTCGCCACTGCTAGGCTGGGAGATGAGCAACTCGTCGGTGTCTACTCCCAGCTTCTCGGCATAAAAACGGTCGAAGGCATGCTCCGCATCGATGAAGGCTGCTACCCCTCCCGCCTTCTGCGCCTCGGCGATGGCATGAATGGCCAGGGTGGTCTTACCCGAAGATTCCGGTCCGTAGATCTCTATCACCCTGCCACGTGGGTATCCCCCCACGCCCAAAGCGACGTTCAGCCCGATGGAACCGGAGGAGATGACCGGCACCTCCTCAACCTTCTCATCGCCCATCATCATGATGGATCCCTTGCCGTATGTCTTCTCTATCTTGTCCATCGCTGCCCGCAGTGCTTTCAGCTTCTCACTGTTCTTGTTCTCTTTTTCCTGTTCCATAATGTTGTTGGTTTGTTTCTTTTTAGCATGATACCCCGGCGGCAATCACTTTTGAAACCAGCTTGGCAAAGAGGATGTCGTGGGGAGTAAAAACCCGATTTGAATTGCTATCAGCTGCCCAGGATCTGTACAGCATGGTTCTTCGTATCCACTTCACGTCCTGCCAGCACATGGGTGATCACACCCTGCTCATCTGTCAGGAAAGTGGTTCGCACCGTTCCCATATATCTTTTGCCCATCATGGTCTTCTCTTGCCACACGCCGAACAGTTGCACCAACTCTTTTTCGGTATCGGCAATCAGCGGGAAGGGCAATGTATGCTTGTTGATAAACTTCTGATGGGATGCTTCGCTGTCTACGCTGACCCCCAAAACCTCGTAACCCGCCTGTTGCAGGTCACTGTACCCGTCGCGCAGACTACAAGCCTGGGCAGTACACCCGGGGGTGTTGTCTTTCGGGTAGAAGTAGATGGCCAGCTTCCTGCCGGCATGATGACTTGCTTTCACCGGATCTCCATGCTGGTCGGTTCCAAGTTCTTCCGGTATCCTGTGTCCAATGTGTAATGCCATTGATTTTTATTAAATGAGTTTCGTTCTCAAAGATATAAAAAAAAGTTCAGATGAAACGAAAGGATGAACGGTGCTTTTTTACGCCAAACGATAAACCCCGCCCGGCAGCGCTTTTACCACTTTTTTTACTTCCAGTTCCAGCAGGGTAAGGAACAGTTCTGTGACGGGAATGTTCATCTCGACGGAGAGGTTGTTGACTTGCATCGACTCTTGTCGGCTCAAAAGTTGGCATATCTGCTCTTCCTCCGCGGTCAGCTCCGCGAACAACTCTTTCTGTGTCGCTTTTTTCACCTCCGGCTGTTTCTCCCATCCCATGTGGGCGAGGAACTGTTGGCTGCTGTGCAACAACACCGCCTGGTTGTCCGCGATGAGGCGGTTGCAGCCTGCCGACATAGGGTCTTTCACGCGCCCCGGCAGGGCAAACACCTCACGGAAGTAGGAGTTAGCAATGTCGGCAGTGGTGAGCGATCCTCCCTTCACTCCTGATTCAATTACCACTACCGCGTCTGCCATGCCGGCAACGATGCGGTTGCGCTTCACGAAGTTGTGCTTGTCGGGGTTGGTCTCGCTGGGGAACTCGGTGAGCAGTGCTCCTGCTTTCAGCATCTCTACTGCAGTCTGACGATGCAGCGAGGGGTAGATGCGGTCGAGGCCGTGAGCCAGTACCGCCACGGTTGAGAGGCCTTGTTTCAATGCCGAACGGTGGGCACAGATATCAATGCCGTAGGCCAGTCCGCTTACTACCAGAATGTCGGGATTGCTTTCCGACAGCTCTCGGATGAATGTTTCACAGAACTCGATTCCCTGGCGGGTGGCATTGCGGGTACCCACCACGCTGACCACCTTGCTGCGGTTCAGGTCACACTCTCCCCTGCTGTAGAGCAGTACCGGCGCATCGATGCATTGGGTAAGCCGCTGCGGGTAGGAGGGATCCGTAAAAAAGAGGGTTTGCAGGTTGTTTTTCGTGACAAAGGTAAGCTCCTTTTCTGCCCGCCGGAGTACTTCCGGGTTGCGGATTTCATCGATCACCTTCTCCGGGAGTCGGGGGATGGCCTTGAGACGCTGCCTGCTCTCCCGGAAGATCGCCTCCTCATCGCCCACGATCTCCATCAGGTTGCGGGCATGCATCACCCCCACACCTTTCATCAGCGTGAGCGCGATCTGATAGAGGGTTTTGTTGTCCATGATACGTTGAAAAACCTTATCTGATGTAATCCCTGAAAGCCTGGTCGAACACCTCCGGCTGCGACAGCTTGCCGTTCACCAGGTTGACCACCTCAATCTTCGCCTTGGCGCAGATCACTCCATCCTTTGCGCGGATGATCTCCTGGTGGAAGATGTACTTCACACCAATCCGCTCCAGCCGGGTGACGGTGCAGCGGAAGAGATCCATCCCGATGAGGGGTACCTTGTAGCGTATCTCCACACGGGAGACTACTGCATCGATCCCCTGCAGGTGCAGCTCATGAAAGTTGAGCCCCACCTTTTCCAGAAACTCATGTCTCGTTACCTCAAAATAGTGCTGATAGTTGGCATTGTTCACATGTCCCTGCGTATCGCACTCATAATCACGCACCTTTAGCGTCTGCTCAAATATCGGTTGTGCCACATTCACTCATTTAAGATCTTACTTCCTATTTTTCAGCCACTCTCTTGCGTTGACGAATGCTTCCATCCAAGGGGTTACTTCATGCTTGCGGTAGGCGAAGGGGTAGAAGGCATTCTGCCAGGGGAAGATGGTGCGTTCCAGGTGGGGCATCATCGCCAGGTGACGGCCGTCGCTTGAACAGACGGCGGCAGTGGCATGATCGGATCCGTTGGGGTTGCCGGGATACTCGTTGTAGAGGTACTTTGCGGCAATGTTGTAGGCCGACTCTTCGCCGGGCAGCACGAAGCGCCCTTCGCCGTGAGCCACCCAGATGCCCATCTTGGTGCCTGCAAGCGAGCGGAACAGAACTGATTCGTTCTGTGGGATCTCCACGCTCACGAAAGCGGACTCAAACTTGTGCGACAGGTTGTGCGCCATCTTTGGATGGTTTTCGCCCATCTCGGGGTAGAGCAGCCCCAGTTCCATCATCAGCTGGCAGCCGTTGCAGATGCCCAGGCTGAGTGTATCCTCACGTGCGTAGAATTGGGTGAGCGCTGCTTTGGCCTGCTCGTTGTAACGGAAGCCGCCAGCCCACCCCTTGGCAGAGCCCAGTACGTCGGAGTTGGAGAAGCCGCCGCAGAAAACGGCGAATTGAACTTCTTCGAGTGTCTCCCGTCCCGAGGTGAGGTCGGTCATGTGCACATCCTTCACGTCGAAGCCTGCCAGGTATAGGGCGTAGGCCATCTCCCGTTCGCCGTTGGTTCCCTTGTCGCGGATGATCGCTGCGGTGAGGCCGCTGCGCTCCTTCCGGTTGGGAGCAAGACCCAGGTCGGCCATCTTCCCGGTGAAGGAGGGGTTGAAGCTGAATTGCAGCGGTTGTTGCTTGTAGTTGGCGAAGCGGTCGGCGGCACATTTCTCGCCGCTTTGCTTGCGGTCGAGGAGGTAGGAGCTCCTGTACCAGACATCGCGCAGATGGTCTATGTCGAACTCTTGCCGGTAATCATCCTTTGCGATCACCAGCTTGCGTTCTTCGGTGGGGCGTGCCACAATGGCAAATCCCACGCCGTAATCTTCCAGGATCTTCTCCACCAGGCGGTGATGCTTCACCTGAATCACCACCCCCGGGTTCTCGGAGAAGAGGATCTTGATCAGGTCGGCATGGCGGATCTTGTCGAGGTGTGCCTCAACGCCCCCCTGCGGATTGGCAAAGCACATCTCCAGTAACGTGGCGACCAGTCCACCGGCGGAGATGTCATGTCCCGCCAGGATGAGACCACGGCTGATGAGTTCCTGCACGGCGGCGAAGGCATTTTTGAAATATTCGCTGTCGTTCACTGTCGGCACCTCGTCGCCTACCCTGCCCATGGTTTGGGCGAAGGCGGAACCGCCAAGTTTGAAGGTGTCGAACGAGAAGTCGATGTAGTAGAGGTAGGTGCCTTTGATGTAGGCCAGCACCGGGCTGGCGATGCGACGGATGTTCTTCACCTCGGCGGCTGCGGAGATGATTACCGTGCCGGGGGAGTAGACCTTTTCGTCGCCATACTTTTGTGTCATAGAGAGGGAGTCCTTACCGGTGGGGATGTTGATGCCCAGCTCTGAGGCGAAGTCGGAGCAGGCTTCCACCGCCTTGTAGAGGCGTGCATCTTCACCTGGGTTGCGGCAGGGCCACATCCAGTTGGCGCTCAGTGAGATGCTCTGGAGGCCTTCGCTGAGGGGCGCGAACACCATGTTGGTGAGTGCTTCGGAGATGGCCAGTACCGAGCCGGCAGCCGGATCAATCATCGCTGCCTGGGGCGCATGTCCGATGGAGGTGGCCATGCCGGCGTATCCACGGTAGTCGAGGGCGATGGCGCCACAGTCGCTCAGTGGCAGTTGTATCTCTCCCTGGCACTGCTGACGGGCTATCTTGCCGGTCACGGAGCGGTCCACCTTGTTGGTGAGCCAGTCCTTACAGGCCACGGTCTCCAGTTTCAGCACGTTCTCGATGTAGGTGCCAAGCTCCGCTTTGTTGTATTCGGGAGCCTCGTAGGTCTCCTCCAGGGTGCTGTCCTCCATCACGGTGACCGGTGGCTTGCCGAAGAAATCGGCCAGCTCCATGTCGATGGGATTGGCTTCCCCCTGCTTGCGGAAGGTGAAGCGCATGTCATTGGTGGTCTCGCCCACCACATACATCGGAGCACGCTCACGGGCAGCGATCCGTTCGATCCGATCAATTTCCTGCTGTTCCACCAGGAGACCCATCCGTTCCTGGCTCTCATTGCCGATGATCTCCTTGGCAGAGAGGGTTTTGTCGCCCACGGGAAGCTTGTCGATCTCAATCACACCGCCGGTCTGTTCCACCAACTCGGAGAGGCAGTTGAGGTGTCCCCCCGCGCCATGGTCATGGATGGAGACGATGGGGTTCTCCTCCGATTCAGAGAGTGTGCGGATCACGTTGGCCACCCGTTTTTGCATCTCAGGGTTGGCACGCTGTACCGCGTTGAGCTCGATGCCGGAGGAGTACTCGCCTGTGTTAACCGAGGAGACCGCACCACCACCCATGCCGATGCGGTAGTTGTCGCCTCCCAGTACCACCACCTTCTCACCACTCTTCGGATCGCCCTTTTGGGCGTCGCGGCTGTTGGCGTAGCCCACACCTCCGGCGAGCATGATCACCTTGTCATAGCCGAACTTCTTTTGGCTCTCGGCATGCTCGAAGGTGAGCAGGGAGCCGCAGATGAGTGGTTGACCGAACTTGTTTCCAAAGTCGGAGGCTCCGTTCGAGGCCTTGATCAGGATCTGCTCCGGTGTCTGGTAGAGCCAGGGACGGGGAGGCATCACCTGCTCCCAGGGACGACCCTCCTCCAGACGGGGGTAGGAGGTCATGTAGACAGCGGTTCCCGCGACGGGCAGTGAACCCTTGCCGCCGGCGAGGCGGTCGCGTATCTCCCCACCGGTGCCGGTGGAGGCGCCGTTGAAGGGTTCCACGGTGGTGGGGAAGTTATGTGTTTCAGCTTTTAGCGAGAGCACGCTCTCTACTTCCCGTGTCTCGAAGAAGTCGGGCTTGTCGCCGCTGGCGGGGGCAAACTGTTCGATCTGGGGTCCCCGAATGAAGGCTACGTTGTCTTTGTAGGCTGATATCAGGCTGTTGGGGTTGATGTTCGATGTCTTCTTGATCAGCTGGAAGAGCGAGAGCTCTTTTTCCTCGCCGTCGATGATAAAACGGCCGTTGAAGATCTTGTGGCGGCAGTGCTCCGAGTTGACCTGTGAGAAGCCGAACACCTCGCTGTCGGTCAGCTTCCGTCCCATTTTCGAGCTCACCTCGTTCAGGTAGGCGATCTCATCGTCGCTCAGTGCAAGCCCTTCGGCACTGTTGTAGGCGGCGATGTCATCGATGTAGATGATCGCCTCAGGCTGGCGGCCGATGGTGAAGAGTGTCTGGTCCAGCTGCTCATACTTGCGTTGCAGCATCGGGTCGAAGTCGAACGCGCTGCTTGCTGCCAGGGGGGTATACTCCTCCATGCGACTGATTCCTCCAATGCCCATGTTCTGCGTGATTTCCACGGCGCAGGTGCTCCAGGGGGTGATCATCTCACGGCGTGGACCGATAAAGGGGGTGTCGAGCGATGCAGCTGTGAGCATCTCAGCCTCGCCGAAGAGCCAGCAGAGCTTTTCTACTGTTTCAGGGGTTAAGACCTCAGCCGATTCCACGGCAATCACACTCTGGGAGGGGGTTCTGAAAAATGAAATCATGTCTCTTGTTTTTGTTGGGTTCAGCGGGAGGATTCCACAGGGCTGAACGGAAAGACAAAGTTAAACAACTTTGGTGAAAAGAGGAGTAATTGGAGGGTGAAAAGTGGCGCTCCGGTTTTGTACTGAACATTAACCACCGTATCTTTACAGCTGAACATTCCTACTCCTACAGAATTGTAATGCAAGATGCTTGAAACCATTGCCAAGGGTTTTCTCATTGGGTTCATGGTCTCATCACCCATGGGACCGATCAACATGTTGACCATCCAGCGGACACTCGCCAGGGGACGTCGTCACGGATTCCTAACCGGTATGGGGGCCATGCTGTCGGACATCACCTATGCACTGCTCACAATGACAGCCATGGGATTTGTCTCCCGCTTTCTGGAGCGTTACGAGCCCTGGCTTCAGCCTTTTGGTGGACTGGTGCTGATTTTCTTCGGCTGGTTTGTCTTTCGCAGCAATCCCCTGAAAGGATGGAACCCGGCAATTGCCTCCGGTGAGAATCGCCTGCTCCGGGATTTCATCTCCTCCTTCCTGCTTACTTTCTCCAACGCAGCCATTATCCTGGTCTTTATGGGGCTCTACACCCGCTTTTCCTTCAATCCTGTCGCCGGGGGGACCATGTCACTCGTTGCCGGGATCAGTGCATTTGTACTGGCCGCTTTCAGCTGGTGGTTCTTTCTTACGCTCTTTATAGCCCGTCTGCGTAAGCGATTCAACCGGAGAGGGCTGGTCCTGCTCAACCGCACGGTGGGCAGCCTCTTCATGGTGATCGGTGTGGGGGGCATCCTGATGACCCTCTTTCCGGGGCTTTTTTAACCCTGTTTGCCTATTTCAATCACCTCCAGGTCGCGGATATCCCCCTCATCCAACAGGAAGCGGAGCAGCGTTCGCACCCGGTGGAAGCCATACTTGCCAGCTGCACCAGGGTTCATGTGGAGGCAATCCAGGTTCTTGTCGTAGAGTACCTTCAGGATGTGTGAATGGCCGGCGATAAAGAGCTTGGGGGGATGGGTCTGGAGCTGGGCACGGATGGAGGGATCGTAGCGTCCCGGGTAGCCGCCGATATGGGTCATCAGCACCTCCACCTTCTCCAGGGTGAAGCGCAACGTCTGTGGGTAGGCGATGCGGGTCTTGTAGTCATCGATGTTGCCGTAGACGGCACGGAAAGGCTTCATCTCTTCAAAGCGGCTGGCCAGCTCCAGCGAACCGATGTCACCCGCGTGCCAGATCTCGTCGCACGTTTCGAAATAGGTCTCGAACTTGTCGTCCCAGTAGCCGTGGGTGTCGGAGAGCAACCCGATTTTCTTCATCCCTTCCGTTTCGTTGCGCCTTCAATTACAAAAATCAACACAAAACCAACGACCAGGAAAAAGATGGCTCCCCATAGCAAGGATTCATTTCCCGTGAGGTTTTCATATGTGCCGGGCAAAATATTCCTCTCAGCCAGCGGTCTCACTTCTCCATGTCGGTCGATAAACGATTCGGTGACCTCCTTCCAGGGCCAGATCTTGTTGAGGGAGCCGACCATGAATCCGGACAGCAGTGCGATGGTGAGGGTGTGAAATTTCTTCAGCAGCCAGGAGAGGATGTTGGAAAAGCCGATGATCCCGATAGCCGCACCGGCAACAAAAACGAGTAACACCGGAATATTCAGATCTCCTACGGCACCCAGGATGAACTGGTACATGCCGAGCAACACCAGGATGAAACTGCCGGATATACCGGGCAGGATCATGGCACAGATCGCTATCACACCCGAAAAGAAGATGTAGATCCAGCTGGTGTTGGCCTCAGTGGGTGAGATCACCGTGATAAAATAGGCGATCACAATCCCTGCAATGCCCGCAATCACTGCACCGGCATTCCAGGTTTTGATGGTTCGTGCCACATAAATGGCAGATGCAACGATGAGACCAAAAAAGAAGGACCATACCAGGATGGGATAGTGATGCAGCAAAAAGGTCAGCCCTTTGGCCAGTGAAAAGATGCTGATGGCGATACCCAGCAAAACGCTCAGCAGGAAATTACCGTTGATGGCTTTCCAGAAGGCGGCAGGTTTCCCTGAGAAGAGAAGTTTCAAGGCTGTCAGGTTGATCGACTTGATGGAAAAGATGAGTTCCTCATAGATCCCGGTGATCAGGGCAATCGTCCCGCCCGAGACACCCGGAACCACATCGGCTGCTCCCATTGCCATCCCTTTCAGTGTCAGGAGCAGGTAATCACGTATGTTTTTTTTCATTCTACCGACTGTTTTTTTTCTAAGAATGCACAAACTTACAACTTTTGTTCTTTTGTTTGAACCATTTCGGCAAAAATGGCGATGAATTGGTAATTTTCAGGCAAAAGATGTTTTATTCGAACAAACTTCCTATTTTTGAGGTTTAATCTTACCAGCACAGACAGACACAATGGAATATAACAATTACGCCTATTTCAAACGCGATATCAGCTGGCTCTCTTTCAATTACCGGGTACTCCTGGAGGCGAAGGATGAGCGGCTGCCCATCTACGAGAGGATCAAGTTCCTCTCCATCTACTCGTCAAACCTGGAGGAGTTCTACAAAATCCGCGTGTCGGGCTATCACAGCTCCCTTCTTGAGAGCATCAAGCGTGATGAGTCGGTGGAGGAAGCGCTTCAGACCATCATAGAGATCAACCGCGAGGTGACGGCTCATGAGAAGGAGTATTACGCCATCTTCAACGAGATGATTCTCCCTGAGCTCCGGCGCAACGGCATCATCCTCTACCAGACCGATGCTGTGGAGCCTTTCCACCGGGCTTTCGTGGAGAAGTACTTCAACGAGGAAGTGTTCCCCTACCTGCAGCCGATGATTATCCTGAAGGATGACATCCACTCTTTCATTCAGGATGGTCGCATTTATCAGGTGGTGAGTCTGCTCAAAAAAAAGAAGAAGGGTTCCAACCGCCCTTCCTACACCTACGCCATCATGAAGATTCCCTTCACCAAGGTGCCGCGGTTCGTGGAGCTCCCCTCATTTGGCGGGAACCACTACATCATCTTTATTGACGACCTGATCAAGGCGAACATGTCGAGCGTCTTCCCCGGCTATCAGATCGTAGATTGCTATAGCATCAAGATTTCTCGCGATGCCGATTTCTCTCTCGAAAACGAAGATCAGAAAGATATTGCCGAGCGGATCCTGCGCAAGGTGCGCAAACGGAAGATAGGTGCCGTGACCCGTTTTCAGTACGACAAGGATATGCCGGACTACTTCCTGAAGCACCTCTGCGAGGCCTACGAGATTGAGGAGGAGGAGTTGCTCCCCTCGGGACGATACCTCAACCTGGCAGACCTCATGAAGCTGCCCAACCCGGTTGGTGATAGCCTCCGTCAACCTTTGCCGCATCCCCTGCGGGTTCCGGAGTTGGAGGCCAACAACTCAATCCTGCGGGTGCTGCGTCGCCAGGATCTGCTGCTCCACTTCCCCTACCAGTCGTTCGACTATCTGTTGCGCTTCCTCATGCAGGCTGCGTTCGATCCGAAGGTGCTCGAGATCAAGGTGACCCAATATCGTGTGGCGGAGAACTCTGCCGTGATCAACAGCCTGATCAGTGCTGCCAAGAATGGCAAGAAGGTGACCGTCTTCGTGGAGCTGAAAGCCCGCTTCGATGAGGAGAACAACTACTTCTCCTCCGAACTGATGCAACAGGCGGGGGTGAAGATCATCTACAGCCTGCCGGGACTGAAGGTGCATGCCAAGCTGGCCTACGTGCGCAAGAGAAGCAACGACCCGGATGATCCGATAAAGGGGTATGCCTACCTGGGTACCGGCAACTTCAACGAAAAAACCGCCCGCATCTATTCCGACAAGGGGTTGCTCACCTCCAACAAGGAGATCATCCGCGACATCGACGAGGTGTTCCGCGTGTTGGAGGGGAAACCATACATGCACGACTTCAAACATCTGCTGGTGACTCAGTTCAACATGCTGCCCGCCATTCACGGGATGATTGAGCAGGAGATCACGCAGGTGAAACAGGGTGGCGAAGGATATATCATCCTGAAGATGAACAGCCTGGAGGACAAGGGGATGATCAATGCGCTCTATCGTGCAAGCGAGGCGGGCGTGAAGATTGATCTGATCATCCGTGGCATCTGCTGCCTGGTACCCAACCAGCCCTACAGCAAAAATATCAGGGTGACACGCATCGTTGATGCCTACCTGGAGCATGCGCGTGTCTGGTACTTCCTGAACGGAGGCAAGGAGACAATCTACCTCACTTCAGCCGATTGGATGACTCGCAACCTGCACCGCCGAATAGAGGTGGCCTTCCCGGTCTATGCCGAGCCGCTAAAGCGCCAGATCATCGATATTTTGAAGATCCAGCTGGAGGACAACCAGAGCGCCGTTTGGGTAGATGAACAACTGAACAATGTCTTTAAAAGTGAGTTGGCTTCACCCGATGCCCCTCCTGTACGCGCGCAGCATGCGATTTATGAGTATCTGAAGAGATCTACCGGATAGTAGATACAATGTTTCCAATAAGCCAGCTCTTAATCTGAACTTTATATTCTTTTTATATCACTCGTAACTGGCTCTAATCTCGTTCTAATCTATTAGAACCATATTAGAACCATATTAGAACGAGATTAGAACGAGATACGAACGATATTAGTGCCATATTAGAGCCATATACGACCCAGTTGAACACTATCTATCACCTTCGATTTATCAGACAAGTAAACTCATTCGATAAATCTCAAGGGATGTTTTAAAATAAATATTGAATGGCATCATAAAGCCATAATCCGGAAAGGAGCCCTGCTCCGTATGTGAACCATGTGGAGGCGGAGTATTTGCCTTTCTTATGTAAACTTTTTGATACTTTGACGCACGTATACGTAATTGTTACAGCCAAGAGTATTTTAGCCACCCCGAAAATAATATTACTTACATCGTATATCCCGGTCGTCGAAAGCACGGTAAATAAAATAAATATTCCAGCAGCGACAACAAACGTCCAGCTTATTCTGAGTTGTTCTTTTAAATTCATATTATGTTAGTTGTTTTTGTTTAAGTTCTTTTGAATTATATTATTCTTTACACCTATTCCAAAATCAAATATCAAATCAATTTTTTCACAAAGGCAGGCGGCCATGCCAGAATAGAAAACATATTATGCCGTCTTGCCTTAGGTAGGCAGGAGTTCCCCCGGAGTCCGAAGATCCCAAATGCAGTCCTGCCATGAGGGGGTAATTGTTGGATTCATAAGGAATTTAGGTTGTGTAAATAGAACTTTGTCAGGTTTTAATTTTATAGTTAATTTGGCACCTTTTTTCTAATGGGTAATGCTAAGACCTGAGTTTTTGTTGGTCAAAAACAGTTAGGTGTCGACCCCCTAATCGAACCCCTTTGTTCTTTGTCACCTTGCGAATCTGACGATGATATCCCTCCACCGTGTTGGTAGTGTAGATCAGTCGCCGGTTGGCGTCAGTATACTGGAAATAGGCCGATAATTTATGCCAGTTGTCCCGCCAGGATTGAAGTTCAGGCAGCACCCTGTCGGTAATGGCACTGATGGTATCGGCTGAAACCCGGTTACCCAGGTTCTCCTCCATCCATCTGGACATCCATCTCACCCTCCAGTGCAGTATTTAGAAGGTTCTACAGTAACGGGGCAAATGCACCGTCTTTTCCTAAAAGAGGCTTGCTGGCTTTTAACTGCTCCAGCGCCTTGGCTTGAAAGGACTTGTAATCAAAATCTTCCATAATGTAAACTGTTGTGTAAAAGTAAAAAAAATGTTCTATTCTTTGACACAGTTTAATTTACAGTCTCGAAATTTTTGCTTTATATACGCGTTGAAATCGGCTCCCGCTTCTTTTAGACCCATCTTTTGGCGGATACCGGTACGTGCCATGTTTACTGTATGTACACTTTAGTCAATGAGAAGGGCTATTTCCTTGCTTGATAATCCGGCATAAGACAACAGGCAAACTTTGTATTCGGTCTCTGTGAATTGAGAATAGGTAGACCGTGTAAAAACCGAACATATTCATCATAAGCGTAAACAAATTCGGACTTTCAATTCAGTGATAGTAAGATATAAGCACTACTGCCGCAAGCAACAGCATTACAGTATCCCTGATTATGGATCTATTTGTTTTGTCTTGTTGATTCATTTTTTGTAAGGGTACCGAGTTCTGTGAGATTATTTTACCACCATACTTGTTTTCCTTTCTCGTATGTAAAAACACGTTCCTCCTTACCTTTCGTCAGATTTCGTAAAAGATAAAGCGTATTCGTAGGAACGTTTTCATATTTCAATTTATATGTTTCACTCGATCCCAATTGTTTACCCAACGATACCCATTTATTATTCCAATAGAACAACTCATACAGTTCGCCATCTCGAATGCAATTGTCATCATTTCCCGGCAGAAATACAATTTTCTCTATTTTTTTAGGGCTGTCAAACTCCAATCCCACCCACACCTCAGGAAATCCGTACTTCCTGAAAGAGGTAAGCGGATTGCCATCAAAGGCCATCTCTTTAGAGATATCAACTAAATCTTGTTCCGTCCCAATCATATTCCCCGATAGCTTTTCGCTGGCACCCGCCTCAAACACTTCCAACTCTGAAATGGTGCCAATGGAATTCTCCGGAGCAAGGTACCTGAAATAGTTAAAAGAATCCTCGCAATGTATCTCTACAATTTGATAGCTCGATTCCGGTACATCTTCAATCACATACAGGTCCACCGCATCAGAAAAATCACTCCTGTTTGCTCCCTGAAACCTGCCTCCAACCATTTCCTTGCAATGCCCCTCAACCAAACCGGTTTGATATTTCCTGCTCAGCACCATATCCTGTTTATTCTGTAAGTCAACTTTTAAGTGCTTGATGTTTCCGATACTGTCAATCATGACCGGTGGGGCCGCGGGTATAAATTCTTCGTGATCATAGTAACCCGGCAGGCATACAATATTCCTGTTGAGATTCTCAAACAGTGACATTCCCTTTTTACTGGGTGCCCAGGATACGGGAATCCAGTTACTATTGTCAAAAACGGCCAGATAGGAAAACTTATTTCTTCCCGGAGCCTTGAAGTCAAACTTAATGGGCACATCAACGCATGAATAATAATCCATTGTCACATCTTTCATGCATGGAGATGCCAGAGTTTGAGGAATTGCTTCACGGCCTCTAATCATTGCAAGACTTTTCTTTTGTTTGGCAAAGGTCTGACGGTATATCTTGGGTGGGATTCTATCCGGAATAAACTCTATATGTTCGCCAAGCTCACAGTAATCGCCTATGCCAAAACTTAGAGGTTTTCCCTCACGGGTGATGAAAGCATTCCATTCGTGACCCATGCTGCGGGTTGCCCACTGTGGTGTGAAGTCGATTGCAACCGGAACACCTAAATATCTGGCAGCCAACAATCCTTGTAGGGTATATTGTCTACAGTTACCTATTCTCATTATGGAGAGGGTATGGGCGTTATAATCGGGTAGTTTGCTTACAGTGGTGGAGAGATTGCTATAGGGATATGATTTGATCGCGTTACTCAAGTCAATGGCACTGATTGAATCCTTTTCTTTTGTCAACCGTTCATAGAGCGAAGGAATGAAATTAGTCCCAAATTCCTGCCTCCAATCATTCAATGATTCTTTTCCGGCACGATATGGAAGGATATACTCACAGAAATCCTCAAAGGTCAAATGACGTGAGTAAGGATTTTGCCATCTGGAAAAAGCCGCATCGATACTCCGGATGAGAAAATCAGCACGCATGGTTCGCAGATCAGAAACGAACTCCAAGTCAGCAGTTAATCTGTTAGCATATTTATCATATAAAACCTCCAAACCCTGTTCGAGGTTCTTGGGCTGGTTTTCCGTCCTGAAAAGAGAGTCCAATTCCATCTGAAAGATATCCCAAGTCCTACTTTTGTATGAAAAATGAACATCCATGTTGCAGATAAGGAACTTTGCGGCTTTGAGTTTTAGCGAGTCGCTTTTTTCTTGAGAATAATATTCCAGAACCTTTTCAAGCTCCGATCTGTTTGGCCCTGCCAGCTCTAAGGCAGCAGCTAGTCTGCTGCTATAAGTATCCTTCACACAGGAAGTTAAAATGCATATAATGAATATCAACAACAAAAGTTTATCAAAACACTTTTTATATGATATGATATTCGTGAATAAAAATTGATGCTGTCTATTTTTCGCACTCATTTTACAAATATTATGATGTTATTTGTCGTCAGCAATGTCGCTATCATGACTTTGAAATTAGATTGAATGATTATCCGCAATGAGTCCTATTATATGTTTTCGTTCTGAAATCCATTGATACGTTACGGCTGCTAAAACCAGCCTATCGAATTGCTTCTCACCGAAGAATCTTCGGTTGAATTGATAGCAGAACTCATTTAGATAATATTGTAAATATTCCGGTTTTAATTTATGATGTACGTCCAACAATAAACGTTTTGCATTACCAATTGCCACATGCACCCAAGGCAAGACCGTTTCAAGCTCTTCCGGTTTTATCACCTTTGATGTGTGGGATTCCACGTGATGCTTCAAGTCTCCATAAGATGTGTAATCATCGGTTAGTAAATCCGACCTCTCATCAATTCGCTCTTTGACAATCGGTGTAATTGTGTCGGCTTTTAAATCGCTTATGACTTTCATTTTCAGATAACCTACCCGTTTGGGTTTTTGTCCCTTCCCCGGGTTATCCTGAAAACTACTTTCTCACATTACCAGTACTTTTGTTTTATTTTGACTGCCACACCCGCGCTTCAAAGGTTTCTTCTTTTGATCATCGGGAATCTCAGTTGTAAAAAAAGCATCATCAAGTTCTATCTGTCCTGAAAGTGAGTATTCATCATCACGCTTGCCCATTACGTCTCGTAACTTATAGACCATCTCCCAAATAGGTTGATAACGTTTATGCCCTAATTGCCGGCGAATTTCTTCTGTAGGAAATGACTCCTTAACGTGAGTCCGGGATAAAATTTTATCCCCAAATGGTTAATTGACTTGACTTTTCTACTTCAAGTTTGATTTAAGGCATTTTGGGAAAGAAACAATATGCCATCAATGCAGCATTTATGTTCATGATGAAATTATGTGTGGAACGATGCCTTGAATGTTCTACCTGACAGATATTCTTCAGCTCATCATTGATGGACTCAATTACGGATCTTTTGCGTAAGAGAATCTTGTCGCGGAATGACATCAGGGAATTTTTCATATTTTAGCGTATACCGGTCACTAAATGAACTCCCTGGTCAAAAAGCGTCTCGAAGAGTTTAGTCCTGATGTAACCCTTGTCAGCACAAAGTTTGCCGAAAAGATCTTTGGTAAGGACATTGATTACATCAGGGATCCTATCGTCTACATTACCTTTTGTGAGAGAAAAATTCAGCAATTCACCCTTTTCGTTACAGACTATATGAAGCTTGAAGCCAAAAAACCAGCCCATCGTACTTTTCCCTCTTTGGACCAGGTCCCTGAATACTTTATTGGAGTGTATAAGCTTGTTATGACATATTTTAATCGGAGTGCTATCCACATATGTAATGCCTGTGCATTCACCAAATCCAAACAGTTTGGTGAAATGTACAATCACCCGGGGGTGCAACTCAACAAAACGGTTGTAGGAAACAGCAGTTGGAAAATAACTCTTCATGTGCTGACAAATATATAACAGGTAATAATTCTTTAAATTATGAAAGGTTCCGCAGTGGAAACAGATCATCACAGCAATGATCACGTTATGAGATATTTCCTTTTTCCTTTTTCTCCTTTTAGTACTACCAGCTTGAAGTTAATGATTCTGAATTTCATTCACATATTCTTCACAAAAATCATCGGCAACACAAAATATTTCTATAACTTTGTCTGTTGTGATCATAGGGCTTATTTTTGTTATATATTTGATTAACAGTTATAAATATACAAATAATCTCCCTGTATCACAACTTTTTTATACTGTTTTTATCCCGAACTCACGTTTATAAGAAAACAAGATAGAAAACGATTAATAGTCCCGAAGAGATTATTAGCGACATTTCTTTGTTTAATTCGTTTTTTCTTAACAATAATTGTGCTGAAATTAATAATAGCGGGAATATGAGCCCAAAAATGCCAATATCAAACTCTTTTTTAAGTGGATTACCAACATACACATATACATATATCGTAGATAATACAATTGCTAGTACCCACAAGACAACTCTTGTCCTCTTCAACTTTTCCATATCAATGGTATATGAATTGATGCGATGTGTATGACATTCCGGTTGGGGAGTATATCGTCGTTTCAATATATTCAGCACCGTTTTGGCTTCCTTGCAAATAGTTATTTTCCATATTAGCCCAATGCAATCCTTCAAGATAAAATCTACCCCCAATGAGTACACTTGCCGCAGTGCCACCAACTATTCCTGAAAGACCACCTGCGATACCAGCACCAGTTCCACCCCAGAAACTTGCATCTGAAGCAGCTGATTGCATCCCATTCATTAATGCTATTGTTTCAGAATGAGATAATTTAACAGACCTCATATAATAGCCGGGACCACTCTGGCTCTCTACCTCAGCCCCAGACCTTAACCTAATTTGAGTGTTTCGAACTGGATTATCCATATTAATCCCAAGAAGCAAATACTCGAATAGATTTTCAGAAATATTTAAACTCATTCTCACATCTCGCTTATTACCCAAAATAAAAGCAATATCATTTTTTTCTGATAAATATTTATCAATTCGCATGAACGCTTCAGTTATTATCTTGAGTTCATGTTCAGTAAAAGCTTTGGTGTTATTATAAACATTGATATCCAAATATCCCGAATATTCTAAATTTTCATTTAATAACAACGTATCATCTTCCATTTGACAACTTTGCACCATAAGGCCGAAGGTAATAATACTTAGCAATATAACTCCTAAACTAAAAGTCCCGTTTTTCAAAAACTGTTTCATGTTAAATCATTTTAATTTGTATAACTTTTTTTTATTCTTTACTCCTATTCCAAAATCAATTATCAAATCAATTTTTCTCAAAGGCAGGCGGCTTGCTGGAATAGAAACATATATTATACCGCCTTGCTTCAGGTAGGCAGGAGTGCCCTTGGAATCCGGGGATCCAAAAGGCAATCCTGCCATGAGGAAATAGTTGTCGGTTTCATATCGGATTCAATTAATTGTGGTGAATCATTCAAACTGTCCAGTTCATTCAATAAGTTTCGCATTTTACTTTTAATACTGCTTATGACCAGAGAAGGGATCTTTACTTGCTTGTCCAGTATCTTTTCGGCCAATACTCGTGCGTCCTCTTTTCGCCCGGTTTCCAGGTAAAGTTCGGTTAACCGGTATAACGGCATAAATTTAACAGGACACATAGCCGCCGCTTTTTCCAGATAGTTTTCTGTGTCGCTGTATTGCTTTAATTGCAGGCAATTATCCGCCATCAGCATTTGCAGGTCATAATCAGCCCAAAGACTATCGCATTCACACGCGATTTGCTGGCTTTCTTTGTAATGCCCCACTACATTCAACTCCGCAGCATAATTATAAAGGAAAAGGTCTTTGCGGTACAAATGTGCATAAAGCGATTTATACCGGGGTAACATCTGCGCTGTTTCACCCCTTAACGATTTATGGGCTATCTTATACCATTCGCGTTCATAAATAGCCTGGTAAGTGGTCGCGCTAAGTAATCCTAATGAAAACATCAGGACTATCCCTTTAGTAAAATAACCAATTCTTGAGGTGATACTTTTTTGAGGATTGGAAGCTAATGTGGATGCAAGGAGAAACATTACCATGATCCGGATAAACGGATAGTTGAGCGGATAGGAAAAAAACGCACAGATACCTATAGAGAAAAGACTTAAACGGATATAAAACAACTCCGGAGAATCCGTTTTTCGGGAAATCCATAACGGGATAGCGACCAATAATAACATCAGGCATAATCCTGCCATACCGTAATTTATCGTCCATTTTAAAAATTCGTTGAACGGATGGCGTACATTGTCGGCAAGATTCACGTACTTGCTGTCGGGATATCTTGTAAAATATGTTGCTTGTTCGTTCATGTAATTAGCTGTGAAACCATTCCCTCCATATCCGGATATCGGCTTGCGGGATATAAGTTTTGTCGAACATTGCCAGATGAACAATCTTCCGCTGGCTGAATCTTTTTTAGCAACAAACAGTCCGACAAGCAATAAAAGACAACTTACGGTTATAGCAGTATAATGCAGAGAAAGCAGTTTTATATTTCGCTCCCTCAATAACCGGATAAAAAAGAAGATGAGAATGATAACAGCTGCCAAGACAGCTGCCCGTGCCCGTGATAATATGATGACGGTAACAATCAGGCATACGACAATAATTGCGATTACGCGCTGTTTTCTTTGCAGGCACCCGTATAATGCAAAAGGTAACAGAAGTGCGAGCGAAGCCGATATGCCGGCGGGATTATCGAATGGTCCGGTCACTGCGAACGAACCATGGTATGATGGCATCAGTCCAGAAAATTGGGCCAATCCCCATAAGGAAAGTACCAGTGCTAAAAATGTGAAAAGGACAAATATCACCCCTTTATCCTTCAAATGCGAACAGATTGCATAGAACAGAAAGAAACCAGAGATAAGCGTAATAATAGTTATTGTGTTTTCAATATTGCCCTGATTTTGCCATAAATGATAAATTGCCCATGCTGTCATTAAAAGGATATATCCTTTAGGGGGAAGAGGGATCCGTCTTTTTGCCGAGAAAACATATACTGCTATACCTATACCTATTCCGACCTGCATCCACAATGCCGGGGCGGTTGTAAACCTGTTTACGAAAATAGCAGGAATAAAGAAAAGCGCTCCTGCAAAAAGAGTTAACAGGTAGAAAGAGGGGATATGTTTTACAATATGTTTCACTAGGGCTGTTTTTATGTCCAAATTAAAAGCAAGTTGAAAGGAAGATCTGTGCTTTCCATTGTTTGGGTACTACAAAACATTGATTGAGTATTTGCATATCCATACATGGGAATAGGAATAAATAGGATTCCTGCAATCATAAATAAAAAAAAGTGTTGTTTCATTGGTGAAGATTGATTTGTTGAATAGAATTATTGTGACAAACGTACAAAAGAAAAATTAACCGGTCAATAGGTGAAAAGTCAGGTATAAGTGGTTTAACATTTTGATTCAGGTAAACGGCACACATTGTGCGTGTTAAAAAATGAGGATATAAGTGCGATGGGGAATATTTAAGAATTGGGCTGTTTTAGGAGATACTGTTTTCGGAGAATCTCTTCTTTAAATGTGTGTTGAAATCGGCTCCCGCTTCTTTTAGACCCATTTTTTGACGGATACGGCTACGTGTCATGTTCACCGTATGTACACTTTGGTCAATTAGAAGGGCTATTTCCTTACTTGGTAATCCGGTATAGGACAACAGGCAAACTTTGAATTCGGTCTCTGTGAATTGAGGATAGGTAGACCGTGTAAATGATGAAAGTCCGGGGTGCATTTCATCGATTGTATCCACTAACTTATTCCATTGTGAGGGATGATTCTTACCATATACAATTTCGTCAAAGCGCGCAATGGCATTTTTTGTATCCATCTGATCAAATTGTTGCAGTTCAGCTTTTAACAAGGATGATTTATACAACACATTAAATTTCCAAAGTAAACTTTCTCTTTGCTGTACCTCTTTTTCATTGGTTGCATTCTGCCGTTTCAGCAGGTCTTTTGCTGTCTTACTCAGTGTTTGCACCGTATTTTGTATACTTATTAGCCTGTTTTTTTGAATGACAATACGTCGGAGAAGGAAGAGTGCAATGAGGCTGACCAGCAAAAAGAATGAGATAAAGATGATGATAAGACGTTGCCGGTGCATCAACTGAAGATTGTATCTGTTCTGTTGTTTATTGTAGTCGTATTTCTGTTGTACCTCATAGACCGACTGTTGAAGTCTTTCCTGGGTTATTTTTTCCACGAGCTGTACATATTTTTGTTGGTAATTGAATGCCAGATTATAATTGTGATTCTTCTTGGCTTGTGTGGATAGAAAAAAGTAGGCAGCGGCTTTTAAAGGGAGCTTATCGTTTGTCTCAATTTTTTGTGCCAATATATCTGAATAATAACTACAAGAGTCGGTTTGCCCAATTCCAGCATATGCTTCAGCAAAATTCAGATAATAGCGGAGAGCTTTTGTGCTGTCTTTGTTGAGCATATAGGATTGGCGTAAGTATTTGATCGCTTCATTTGGTTGCGCTGTTTCAGCATAAAAAACACTTAGATTCTGTGCGAGTAAACTTTTCAACGCATCGTTTTCCGTGGTAAGAGCCAGCTCAAAACCTTTGTGCATGTCAGCAAAGGCACTCTCCTGTTGCCCCGAAAGTAGAAACATCCTGCCCGTTGCACTCAAACATCGGGTCTGCTTCTCTATTGCATTCACCGGAGATAGAGCATAGAAGCTCTCTGCCTTTTGATAGTTGATCAGTGCCTGATCGTACAACCCTTGTTCTGCCAGCAAGTCGCCCATATTGTACTGCACCAGTCCCTGCAGATCTACGTCGGATGTCTTCACTGCATATGTTTCAGCATCTTTATAAAGCTCCATTGCCTGCTCCTTATTCCCTTGTTCACGATAGACACAGCCGCTGTAAAAACAGGCCAAAGTGCTTTTCACCGGATCATTGGAGTGTTTTGTAAAATAATCCCCGGCCTTGAATATGAGGGTATCTTCATCTACCGCCAGGTAGTTTTTATACCGGACCTGCACACGTGTCACCCAATAGCGCATGTAATCCCTTTTGTTAAAACTCTTCTCCGGATAAAAAATCGAGTCGATCAATTGCAGAGCACTGTCGGGACAGCTATCTGCCAGCTGTTCGGCCGCTTTCAATAACGTGACAGCTTCAGGTTGCGGGTTGGAGCAAGAGGCCAGTGCCAGCCAAATGATGATGATCCACACCGGGAGGTGAGAATTGCGCGCAGCTTTCATTCGATTGATATATGGCGCTAAATTAGTTGAAAATGCGGATTTGTCAAAAAATATGCCGAAGCATCATCTGGTGGAATATCAAAAGAAATCGCCGTTCCACATCTTTGAAAGGAATTGTGTGGCAGGATAGATATCCACATTGTTTGTCCGTCGTGGATATTTATCCAATGAAACGATGATGAGCCGGGCGTCGGGAAATTCTTCTGAGAATGCTTTTAATCCTTTCGTATGATGTGATTGTACTTCGGTGGAAGATTTAACTTCAATGGCAAAATCGGCATTGCCAATGATGGCATCTACTTCGTAACCCGATGTGGTACGCCAATACGATAAATTCAATAACGGCTTGAAATACCCGATGTAGGCAATGATTTCCTGTAAGATAAAGTGTTCGAAAGCGTGCCCAAATTCCGGTGACCCCGGATTTAGCGTAGTTCTTTGGAGCAGGAAATTGGCGATACCCACATCAAAATAATAAAACCTGGGTGACTGGATCACCCTGCGTTTTACTTTTTGGGTAAATGCCGGAATCATGTATCCGATGAGTGTCTCTTCAAGAATGGAGAAATATTCCTTCACAGTCGGAGCACTGATGCCACATTCCGTGGCAATGTTGTTGTAATTTACAATCTCACCGTTACTAAGAGCAGCCACTTCCATAAACCGTGAAAAAGTGTTGAGGTTGCGGGTAAGCGCTTCGGCTTTGATTTCTTGTTGGAGGTAATCGCCCACGTAAGCCTGAAGTCGTTTGCCTGCATCTTCCACAAGATAATGTCGTGGCAGCATACCGTTGTTGCAAGCTTTTAATAGGTCAAAATCAGGAATCTCAGTGCTCACTAATGGATAGAGATGCTTTCGGATGGCCCTGCCACCAAGCAGGTTGACGTCGCTTCTCCGCAGCTTGCGTGCACTGGAGCCGCTCAGGATGAAACGAAGGTTGCGATTGCTCATGAGCCAATGCACTTCGTCGAGTAATGCAGGAATTTTCTGAATTTCGTCAATAATAATCAACTCGTTTATGGGAAGTAAACTGAGTTCTTCGCGTAAAAGCGCCGGACGACGGTTGTATCGCTCGAATTCATCCGATTTCAACAAGTCTATATAGTGCTTGTCGGGAAATTGCATTTTCAGCAACGTGCTTTTACCGGTTTGCCGTGCACCCCAAAGGAAAATGCTGTCTCTTTCAGCATCCTGAAGAGTTATTTTTCGTGATAACATAAAGATTCATTTTTCGTGAATATTAGCACTTAACCTTACAAATATACACATTTCTCATGAATATCTAAAGTTGCACTTTGTTTTCTCATGAATATCTAAAGTGTAACTTTGATTGAACATGCAAAACGAACGTGCAGGTTTATGGATGCATGAAACGAGCATAGCACAACAAAAAACCCGTGCCGGCAATCCAACACGGGTTTTTAAGAAAAAGTTATTTCAAAGCTATTATTCTTCCACAGCGGCTTCCTGGAACAGGTTGGTGCGCTTGCTGGCGTTGAGCTTCTCGAAATCCTCGCGTGAACCGACGATCAACTTCTCGAACTCGCGCTGACCCGTTCCGGCAGGGATAAGGTGACCTACGATCACATTCTCCTTGAGCCCTTCCAGTGTGTCGGTCTTGCCGTTGATGGCAGCGTCGTTCAGCACCTTGGTGGTCTCCTGGAATGAGGCGGCCGACATGAAGCTGGTGGTCTGCAGCGCGGCACGGGTGATACCCTGCAGCACCTGGTTGGCGGTGGCAGGTATGGCATCGCGTGCCTCCACCGGTTTCAGGTCGCGTCGTTTCAGCGAGCTGTTCTCGTCACGCAGCTTACGCACGGTGACAATCTGGCCCGGCTCGAAGATCTGTGAATCGCCGGCATCGACGATCACCTTCTTGCCCCAGATGCGGTCGTTCTCTTCCATCATCTCATGTTTGTCGACCAGCTGCTGCTCGAGGAAGCGGGTATCTCCCGGATCCACCACTTCCACCTTGCGCATCATCTGACGGACGATCACCTCAAAGTGCTTGTCGTTGATCTTTACACCCTGCAGACGATATACATCCTGCACTTCGTTCACGATGTACTCCTGCACGGCAGTCGGCCCCATGATCGCAAGAATGTCGGCCGGTGTAGTGGCGCCGTCGGAAAGAGGCATGCCGGCACGGATATAGTCGTTCTCCTGTACCAGGATCTGTTTCGAGAGCGGTACCATGTACTTCTTCGTTTCTCCCGTTTTGGAGGTAACGCTGATCTCCTGGTTGCCTCGTTTGATCTTGCCAAACGAAACCTCACCATCGATCTCTGAAACCACTGCCGGGTTTGAAGGGTTACGTGCTTCGAAGAGCTCTGTGACACGGGGCAGACCACCGGTGATGTCACCCGCCTTGCCTACGGCACGGGGGATCTTCACCAGCACATCACCTGCCTTGATCTCGTCGTTCTCGTTCTTCACGATGTGCGAACCGAGGGGTAGGGTATAGGTGCGTAGAATATCGTCGTTCTCGTTCACGATATGCGCGGAAGGAGCACGTGTCTTGTCGCGTGATTCGATGATCACCTTCTCCTTCAGACCGGTCTGTTCATCCGATTCAACCTTGTAGGTCATGTTCTCGGTGAAGTTTTCGAAGCGGATCTTACCGGTTGCCTCTGAGACGATCACTGCGTTGAAGGGGTCCCACTCACAGATCAGATCGCCTTTCGCAACTTTTGAGCCGTCACCGAAGTAAAGCTTCGAACCGTAGGGGATGTTGTGTGAGAGCAACACGATTTTGGTGTTGGGATCAATGATGCGCATCTCCACCAGTCGGCTTACCACTACCTTGTAGCTCTTGCCTTCTGAGTCGGTGCTCTCCACGAAGCGAAGTTCATCGAATTCCAGGATACCGTCGTACTTTGTTTTGATGCTGTTTTCAGCAGCGATGTTGGAAGCTGTACCACCCATGTGGAAGGTACGAAGTGTAAGCTGTGTACCCGGCTCTCCAATTGATTGAGCCGCGATCACACCTACTGCTTCACCACGCTGCACCATCCTGCCAGTGGCCAGGTTGCGACCGTAGCACTTGGCACAAACGCCCTGGTGCGACTCACAGGTGAGTACTGAACGGATCTCTACCCGTTCGATGGGTGACTCGTCTATCTTCTTCGCAATATCTTCGGTGATCTCATCACCGGCGTTGACCAACACCTCACCGCTGTTGGGGTGTTGTACGTCGTGCACCGAAACGCGACCCAGGATGCGCTCGTAGAGTGAGGCGATCACTTCATCGTTGTTCTTGATGGCGGTGGCTGCCAGGCCGCGGAGCGTGCCACAGTCCTCCTCGTTGATGATCACATCCTGCGATACATCGACCAGACGACGGGTGAGATACCCGGCATCGGCAGTCTTGAGGGCGGTGTCGGCGAGACCCTTACGGGCACCGTGGGTGGAGATGAAGTACTCGAGTACCGAGAGTCCCTCCTTGAAGTTGGCAAGAATCGGGTTCTCGATGATCTGAGCCCCTTCGGCACCGCTCTTCTGCGGTTTGGCCATCAGACCACGCATACCGGAGAGCTGACGAATCTGCTCGCGCGATCCGCGGGCGCCCGAGTCGAGCATCATGTATACCGAGTTGAATCCCTGGTCATCTTCTGCAAGCTGCTTCATCAGGATGTTGGAGAGCTTGGAGTTGATGTGTGTCCAGGTGTCAATGATCTGGTTGTAACGTTCGTTGTAGGTGATGAAACCCATGTTGTAATTCTCCATGATCTGTTCCACCTCGGCATATCCGTCCTGGATCAGTTTCTCTTTCTCCTCGGGGATGATCACATCTTCCAGGTTGAAGGAGAGACCTCCCTTGAAGGCCATGGTGTAACCCAGGTCCTTGATGTCGTCGAGGTATTGTGCCGTACGTGCCACACCGCAGGTCTTGATCACCTTGCCGATGATGTCGCGCAGCGACTTCTTGGAGAGCAGCTCATTGATGTAACCCACCTCTTTAGGAATGGCTTCATTGGCCATGACACGGCCCACTGTGGTCTCATGCATCTTGCTGATGGGATCACCATTTTCGTCAATGTCATCGACGATCACCTTGATCAGTGCGTGCAGTGCCACCTTCTTCTCGTTATAGGCGATGAGTGCCTCCTCTTCACCGTAGAAGGTCATCCCTTCCCCTTTCGCTCCCGGGCGAATCTTGGTGATGTAATAGAGTCCGAGTACCATGTCCTGTGAAGGCACGGTAATTGGGGCGCCGTTGGCGGGGTTGAGGATGTTGTGCGATGCGAGCATCAACAGCTGTGCTTCCAGAATTGCTTCATTGCCCAGTGGAAGGTGGACAGCCATCTGGTCTCCATCGAAGTCAGCATTGAAAGCCGTACAGGCAAGAGGGTGCAGTTGGATGGCCTTTCCTTCAATCAGCTTGGGCTGGAACGATTGGATTCCGAGGCGGTGAAGGGTAGGGGCACGGTTGAGCATCACCGGATGTCCCTTCATCACATGTTCGAGGATGTCATAGACCACAGGTTCCTTGCGATCGACGATCTTCTTGGCCGATTTCACCGTCTTGACGATGCCTCGTTCAATCAGCTTGCGGATGATAAATGGTTTATAGAGTTCGGCTGCCATATCCTTGGGCAGACCACATTCGTGCATTTTGAGTTCCGGACCCACCACGATTACCGAGCGGGCGGAGTAGTCGACACGCTTACCGAGCAGGTTCTGACGGAAACGGCCCTGTTTTCCCTTAAGACTGTCGGAGAGTGACTTGAGCGGACGGTTCGACTCGGTTTTGATGGCACTCGACTTGCGGGAGTTGTCGAACAGTGAGTCGACGGACTCCTGGAGCATACGCTTCTCGTTGCGCAGGATCACGTCGGGAGCCTTGATGTCGATCAGTCGTTTGAGTCGGTTGTTGCGGATGATCACCCTGCGGTAGAGGTCGTTCAGGTCGGAGGTGGCAAAGCGGCCTCCGTCGAGAGGTACCAGCGGACGCAGATCGGGTGGGATCACGGGGATCACCTTCATGATCATCCATTCCGGCTTGTTGATGTTCTTTGAACCGCGGAAGGCTTCCACCACCTGCAGTTGTTTCAGCGCTTCGTTCTTGCGCTGTTGAGAGGTGTCGGTGTTGGCGCGGTGACGCAGCTGGTTGGCCAGCTTGTCGAGGTTGAGCCGCTCCAGCAGGTCGAGGATTGCCTCGGCACCCATCTTGGCGATGAACTTGTTGGGGTCGCTATCCTCCAGCATCTGGTTCTCACGGGGGAGGGTCTCCAGCAGGTCGAGGTACTCCTCTTCTGTGAGGAGATCCCTCTCACTCACTTTATCCTCAAGTGCACCCGCCTGGATCACCACGTAGCGCTCATAATAGATGATGGAGTCGAGTTTCTTGGTGGGGATGCCCAGCAGATAACCGATTTTGTTGGGCAGTGAGCGGAAGTACCAGATGTGTGCCACCGGCACCACCAGGTGGATGTGGCCGGTACGTTCGCGGCGCACCTTCTTCTCAGTCACCTCCACACCGCAACGGTCGCAGACGATGCCCTTGTAGCGAATACGTTTGTACTTGCCGCAATGACATTCGTAGTCCTTCACCGGTCCGAAGATTCGTTCACAGAACAGACCGTCGCGCTCAGGCTTGTAGGTTCGGTAGTTGATGGTCTCGGGTTTGAGTACCTCCCCGAAAGAGTTTTCCAGAATTTGTTCCGGCGAAGCCAGCCCAATCGTGATTTTTGAAAAGCTACTCTTTATCTTGTTGTCTTTTCTAAATGCCATATGTTTTGTATATATAAAGAGTTATCGGAATGTTATTTGTATCTCCTGATCATCCCGTTGCAGGAACAGCCTGAAGCAGCTCCCCCGGGGATGAACGGGAGTGATTTAATCCAGGCTGATGTTCAGACCCAGACCCTTCAGCTCGTGCAGTAACACGTTGAGTGACTCGGGGATACCTGCCGAAGGCATTGCCTCCCCCTTCACGATTGCTTCGTAAGCCTTGGAGCGTCCTACCACGTCGTCCGATTTCACCGTCAGGATCTCCTGGAGGATGTGTGAGGCACCGAATGCTTCCAGGGCCCATACTTCCATCTCTCCGAAACGCTGACCACCGAACTGAGCTTTACCTCCCAGCGGCTGCTGTGTGATAAGCGAGTAGGGACCAATGGAACGGGCATGCATCTTGTCTTCCACCATGTGGCCGAGCTTCAGCATGTAGATGATTCCAACCGTAGCGGGCTGATCAAAACGTTCGCCGGTACCTCCGTCGTAAAGGTAGGATTTACCATAAGCGGGTACGTTTGCTTTCTCAGTCCATTGGTTCAGGTCGTCGAGTGAAGCCCCGTCGAAGATGGGAGTGGCGAACTTAACGCCCATATTCTTGCCGGCCCATCCGAGCACGGTTTCGAAGATCTGTCCCAGGTTCATACGGGAGGGTACCCCCAGCGGGTTGAGCACGATGTCAACGGGGGTCCCGTCGGCAAGGAAGGGCATGTCTTCCTGGCGCACGATGCGCGAGACGATACCTTTGTTACCGTGACGTCCGGCCATCTTGTCACCCACCTGGATCTTCCGTTTCTTGGCTACGTAGACCTTGGCGATCTGCATGATGCCGGAAGGCAGCTCATCGCCGATGGTGAAGTCGAACCGCTTCCGTTTCAGTTCTGCATCAAGCTCTTTGAAGCGACGCAGGTAGTTGATCACCGTGGCGCGGATCAGTTCATTCTTATGAGCGTCAGCGGTCCACTTGTTGAGCTGTACCGATTGGAAATCGATTTCGTTGAAAACTTTGTGGGTAAACTTGGCACCCTTGGGAACTACATCCATATTGGTGTAGTCCTTCACTCCAGCGGAGCTCTTCCCTTCGGTGAGTGTCAGCAGCTTTTCAATTAAAACCTTTTTGAGATCATCCATCTTCTGCTCATACTCCTCGTCGAGCTTGGGCAGCAGTGCTTTGCTGGAGAGACGGGTCTTTCCTTTCTTGGAAGCCTTTGAGAAGAGGTTGGTACTGATCACCACACCCTTCAGTGAGGGGGATGCCTTCAGTGATGCATCCTTCACATCGCCGGCCTTGTCTCCGAAGATGGCACGTAGCAATTTCTCCTCTGGTGAGGGGTCCGATTCTCCCTTGGGAGTGATCTTACCGATCATGATGTCGCCCGGCTTGATGCGTGCACCCACACGTACGATTCCTCTTTCATCGAGGTCCTTGGTGGCCTCTTCGCTCACGTTGGGGATGTCGGAAGTGAGTTCTTCCAGTCCGCGCTTGGTTTCGCGTACCTCGAGTGAGAACTCCTCCACATGTACAGAGGTGAAGACGTCGTCGCTCACCATCCGTTCGTTGAGCACAATTGCATCTTCAAAGTTATAGCCCTTCCAGGGCATGAATGCCACTTTCAGGTTTTTACCGATGGCCAGCTCACCTTTCTCGGTAGCATATCCTTCGGTTAGGATATCTCCCTTCTTTACCTTCTGGCCTACACGACAGATGGGTCGCAGGTCGATGGTGGTATTCTGGTTCGTTTTGCGGAACTTCGGGATGGTGTAAACCTTTACTGCATCATCGAAGCTGGTGAACTCTTCCTCCTCACTACGATCATATTTGATCTTGATGGTGGTGGCATCTACATAGGTAATTTCACCGTTGCCATCCGCCATTATTTGGGTGCGTGAGTCGTGAATCACCTGATTTTCAATGCCCGTTCCTACGATGGGAGCTTCGGTACGCAACAACGGCACAGCCTGGCGCATCATGTTCGATCCCATCAATGCACGGTTGGCATCGTCATGTTCCAGGAAGGGAATGAGCGAGGCAGCAATAGAGGCAATTTGCATGGGCGATACGTCCATCAGCTCCACATCCTCAGGAGCAATCACCGGATAGTCGGCATCCTGCCGTGCTTTCACACGGGGATTGATGAACTTACCCTTGTCGTCGAGAGGGGCGTTGCCCTGTGCGATTAACCTGTCTTCTTCCTCTTCGGCAGCCAGGTAGATCACCTCCTCATTCTTGGTATTCACCTTGCCGTTCTCTACCTTACGGTAGGGTGTCTCGATGAAACCAAGGTCGTTGATCTTGGCATATACACAGAGTGAGGAGATCAGTCCGATGTTTGGACCTTCCGGAGTCTCGATGGGACAGAGTCGCCCGTAGTGAGTGAAGTGTACGTCACGCACCTCGAAGCCGGCACGTTCACGGGAGAGGCCGCCCGGGCCAAGTGCCGAGAGACGTCGCTTGTGGGTGATCTCCGCCAGGGGGTTTGTCTGGTCCATGAACTGCGAGAGCGCATTGGTGCCGAAGAAGGTGTTGATCACCGAGGAGATGGTCTTCGCGTTAATCAGGTCGATTGGTGTGAACACCTCGTTGTCACGAACGTTCATCCTTTCGCGGATGATGCGTGCCATGCGGTTCAGGCCCACACCAAACTGGGTGTATAGTTGTTCTCCAACGGTGCGCACACGACGGTTGCTGAGGTGGTCGATGTCGTCGACTACCGCCTTGGAGTTGATCAGTTCGATCAGGTATTTGATGATCTCGATGATGTCTTCCTTGGTGAGTACACGGGTGTCGACATCGATGTCGAGATTCAGTTTCTTGTTGATACGGTAGCGACCCACATCACCCAGGTCGTAACGTTTCTCTGAGAAGAAGAGGTTGTTGATCACCTCGCGAGCGCTTGAGTCGTCGGCCGGCTCGGCACTGCGCAGCTGACGGTAGATGTGCCGGATGGCATCGATCTCCGAGTTGCTGGGGTCCTTCTGCAGGGTGTTGTAGATGATAGAATAGTCCGAAGTGTTGGCTGATTCCTTGTGTAGGAGAATGGAGGAAACACCCGATGCGAGGATCTCATCCATGTGCTCCGGTTCGAGAACCGTTTCACGTTCAATCACCACTTCATTGCGTTCGATGGAGGTCACCTCTCCGGTATCTTCGTCTACGAAGTCCTCCATCCATGATTTCAGAACACGAGCGGCAAGCTTGCGTCCTGATACTTTTTTCAGGTTTGTCTTGTTCACCTTCACCTCTTCTGCCAGGTCGAAGATCTCAAGGATATCCTTGTCACTCTCGAAACCAATGGCACGCAGCAGTGTGGTGACAGGTAATTTCTTTTTGCGGTCGATGTAAGCATACATCACGCTGTTGATGTCGGTTGCAAACTCAATCCATGACCCCTTGAACGGGATAATACGAGCGGAGTAGAGAACGGTGCCGTTGGCATGCATGCTCTGTCCGAAGAAAACGCCGGGTGAACGGTGCAGCTGTGATACGATGACCCGTTCTGCGCCGTTGATGACGAAGGTGCCCTTGTCGGTCATGTAAGGGATGGTACCCAAGTACACATCCTGGATTACCGGGGTGAAGTCTTCATGGTCGGGGTCGGTGCAGTAGAGGTAAAGCTTTGCCTTCAGCGGAACGCTGTAGGTAAGTCCCCTGTCTGTGCATTCGTCGATGGTGTAACGCGGAGGATCTACGTAGTAATCTAAAAACTCAAGGACGAAGTTGTTACGGGTATCCGCAATTGGAAAGTTCTCAGTGAAAACCTTATACAATCCTTCGTTTTTTCTGCTTTCGGGGGGTGCATCGAGTTGGAGGAAATCTTGAAATGATTTCAGCTGTACTTCCAGGAAATCGGGGAAGTCGAGCGGATTCTTAATCGACGCAAAATTGATTCTTGGGTTGGCGTTATTTGAAGACATGGAAATGAGTTTTTGAACCTAATATATATTGACACAAAAGGTTAAGAATCTTCCGGAAGAAGATTCCTAACCATATTAACCTAATTTAGGATAATGTTATTTAAGCTCAACTTCTGCTCCAGCCTCTTCAAGTTGTTTTTTCAAAGCATCTGCTTCGTCTTTTGTTACACCTTGTTTCAATTCGCTGGGAGCTCCGTCCACGAGGTCCTTGGCTTCTTTCAGGCCGAGACCGGTAAGTTCTTTCACTGCCTTTACTACGGCGAGCTTGGCGGAACCTGCACTCTTCAGGATCACGTCGAAAGAGGTTTTTTCTTCAGCGGCGGCTTCAGCGGCGGCGGGACCTGCAGCAACAGCTACAGCGGCAGCAGCCGGTTCAATGCCATATTCCGTTTTCAGGATTTCAGCCAGTTCGTTTACCTCTTTAACGGTCAAGTTTACTAATTCTTCAGCAAATTTTTTTAAGTCTGCCATTGTTGTATTGGTTTAAATTGATTACTAATTCTGTTTGTTGATGTTGATTTTTTTTAAGAAGGTAATCTCCTTCATGCTGCCTGCAGCATAACTCATTAAGAAAAAGCACCTTTGTTATCAGGCTTCTTCCTTTTCCGACAATGTTTTGAGTACTCCGTGGAGCAGCGTGCCACCCGACTGGAGTGCGGAGATTACATTCTTTGCAGGTGACTGCAACAGTGCAATTACATCGCCGATAAGCTCTGTCTTGCTCTTGATGTTGACCAGGTCCTTCAGGGCTCCGGCACCCACAAAGAAGCTTTCCTGTACGTAAGCTCCCTTGAATGCGGGCACTTTGTCGGCCTTGTACTTGTCAATCAGCTTGGCAGGTGCATTCGCTGCGTTGGAGAACATGATGGCTGTATTCCCCTTCAAAATGGGATAGAGCTCTTCATAGTTCCCTTCGAGCGATTCAAAAGCTTTCTGCAGCAAGGTATTCTTCACCACCATCAGCTTGATATCCTCTTTGGAACATTCTCTTCTCAACTTACTGGTTTTTGCCGCATTGAGTGTGGCAATATCAGTAAGGTAGAAGTTTTCATACTCCTGGAGATTGGCTGCGATTTGTGCGATTATTAGTTGTTTATCTTCCTTTTTCATAGATTTCTGCTTAGTTCATTAGATTTCTTCTGCCGATTTGGGGTCCACTTTGATACCTGGACTCATCGTACTGGAAAGATAAATACTCTTCACATAGGTTCCTTTTGCCGCAGTCGGTTTCAGTTTGATCAACGTTTGAATAAATTCTTTCGCGTTGTCTCGAATCTGTTCCGGCGTAAAAGATACTTTTCCAATCGAGGTGTGAATGATACCGGCTTTGTCTACTTTAAAGTCGATTTTCCCCTGTTTTACCTCCTGTACGGCCTTGGCCACATCGGGGGTAACAGTACCGCTCTTTGGGTTTGGCATCAGTCCGCGGGGACCTAAAACACGGCCCAGCGCTCCGATCTTACCCATTATTTGCGGCTGTGTGATGATCACATCCACATCGGTCCAACCTCCTTTAATCTTGTCGATATATTCATCGAGTCCCACATGGTCTGCGCCCGCTGCTTTCGCATCGGCCTCAGCCTCTGGAGAACACAATACAAGAACTCTTACTTGTTTACCTGTTCCGTGTGGCAAAGAGACAACGCCCCTTACCATCTGGTTAGCTTTGCGCGGATCTACGCCGAGGCGTACATCGATATCTACCGAGGCATCAAATTTGGTGGTGGTTAATTCCTTCACCAATGCAGATGCTTCTTTCAGTGTATAGGTCTTGCCCACTTCAATCTTGCTCAAAGCCAACTTTTGATTTTTTGTCAGTTTACTCATGTCTCAATTGAAGTTTAATTGTTATTCATTTCCGGGAAATCCCCTTTCACTGTGATACCCATGCTTCGAGCCGTTCCCGCTACCATGCGCATTGCTGATTCAACCGTGAAGCAGTTCAAGTCCGTCATTTTCTCTTCGGCAATGGTCTTCACCTGTTCCCAGGTAACCTCTGCAACCTTTTTACGGTTGGGTTCTGCCGAACCGCCCTTGAGCTTCGTAGCTTCTAATAACTGAATCGCAACCGGTGGTGTCTTAACAATAAAATCAAACGACTTGTCGGTATAATAGGTGATTACCACTGGCAACACTTTACCGGCTTTGTCCTGAGTTCTGGCATTGAATTGCTTGCAAAACTCCATGATGTTGATCCCTTTGGAACCCAGTGCGGGTCCTACCGGGGGAGATGGATTTGCAGCTCCTCCTTTGATTTGTAATTTTAGTTGTCCGGCAACTTCTTTAGCCATTTTCTTGATTTTAATAAATTACGGTTTTCGAAACACATTGAAGAACTTACAGAATCTGCGTAACCAAATTGCTGACTATTCCTTCTCTACTTGCATATAGCTCAGCTCCAGGAGCTGTTTCCTCCCGAAGATCTTCACCATCACTTTGAGTTTTTTTCTCTCGTCGTTCACCTCTTCCACCACACCGGAGAAGCTGCTGAAGGGACCTCCGATCACCTTCACATTTTCTCCCACGTAGTATTTCATATCCATCTCGTCACCTGCCTCTTCCAGTTCATCCATCGTTCCGAGGATGCGTTTCACCTCCGATTCCCGCAAGGGTTGCGGATCGGTTGTGTTTGGCAGAAAGCCGGCCACGTAATTGATATTCTTCAGTTCGTGAATCACCTCACCCGTCAGTTCAGCCTCAATGAGCACGTAACCGGGAAGATAAGCGCGTTCTTTCATCACTTTCTTACCGTTGCGTACGATGTAAGTCTTTTCCGTGGGGATGAGAACTTGAGAAATGTACTTTCCTAAATCGGTTTTTTTGATCTCTGACTCAAGATACTCTTTGACTTTGTTTTCTTTTCCACTAACGGAACGCAGTACGTACCATTTTTTTCTCTCTTCAGTCATAGTCTCTTTTGTTCAGAAATTACAAAATACCGTAGAGGAGTTTTAACACCCACTCAAACAAAGAATCCATTCCGAACACGATCAAGGCAATGATAAGGGAAGCAATCAATACAATTACCGTACTGCCGGAGAGTTCTTCTTTGGATGGCCAGGACACCTTATAAACGAGTTCGTTATAAGCATCCCTGAGATATGCAACTATTTTTTTCATTTAATTCAGATCGATTGTGCACGGGTCGAGAGACTCGAACTCCCGACACCTGGTTTTGGAGACCAGTGCTCTACCAACTGAGCTAGACCCGTATTCACTGCTCCTCCAAACCTACCCGCAGGGTAGGTTGTTTGGAGCAGTAATATTTGAAATCATCCTGCATTACCCCTTTACAGGGGCGATGGAGGGAATTAGTCGATCAGTTCAGTGATCTGGCCTGCACCCACAGTACGTCCACCTTCGCGGATAGCGAAACGGAGACCTACGTTACAAGCTACCGGGTAGATCAGTTCCACCTCGATGGTCACGTTGTCACCGGGCATAATCATTTCCACGCCTTCGGGAAGCTGGATTTCACCGGTTACGTCAAGTGTACGGATGTAGAACTGGGGACGGTATTTGTTGTGGAAAGGAGTGTGGCGACCGCCTTCTTCCTTCTTTAGGATATAGACCTCAGCTTTGAACTTGGAGTGAGGTTTCACCTTACCCGGGTGAGAGATCACCATACCACGCTTGATTTCGTCCTTGTCGATACCACGCAACAGCAGACCTACGTTGTCACCAGCCTGTCCTTCGTCGAGGATCTTGCGGAACATTTCCACACCGGTAACTACAGACTTCCTTCCTTCAGCACCAAGACCAATGATCTGTACTTCTTCACCGGTCTTGATGATACCGGTTTCGATACGACCTGTGGCAACGGTACCACGACCGGTGATGGAGAATACGTCTTCCACCGGCATCAGGAATGGTTTGTCTACATCGCGCGGAGGCAGCGGAATCCATGTGTCAACAGCTTCCATCAGTTCGAGGATCTTTTCTTCCCATTTCGCGTCACCGTTCAGACCGCCAAGGGCAGATCCGCGGATCACCGGGGTGTTGTCGCCGTCGAAGTTGTAGAATGAGAGCAGTTCACGCATTTCCATTTCAACCAGTTCCAGCATCTCTTCGTCGTCTACCAGGTCCACCTTGTTCATGAAAACAACCAACTTGGGTACGTTCACCTGACGGGCAAGCAGGATGTGCTCGCGGGTCTGAGGCATGGGGCCGTCGGTGGCAGCTACCACGATGATGGCACCGTCCATCTGGGCAGCACCTGTAACCATGTTCTTTACATAGTCAGCGTGCCCCGGACAGTCTACGTGCGCATAGTGACGAGCTTCCGTCTGGTATTCCACGTGTGAGGTGTTGATGGTGATACCTCTTTCCTTTTCTTCGGGAGCGTTGTCGATGGAATCGAACGAACGGAGTTCCGAGAATCCTTTCTTTGCCAAAACAGTTGTAATAGCAGCCGTTAAAGTAGTCTTACCGTGGTCAACGTGACCGATTGTACCGATGTTGACATGCGGTTTCGTCCGGTTAAAATGTTCTTTTGCCATAAAATGTCCTATTAATTAGTGTAAAATAAAAAATTGTATTTCCGATTCTTTCGTTTGTAAACAGTGAAACTCAAGACACCCGGCCCCCGGCCTTTTGTCTTGATGAAGCGTTGCACGATCTGTCGTTGAGCCGATGGCGGGAGTTGAACCCGCGACCTCTTCCTTACCAAGGAAGTGCTCTACCACTGAGCTACATAGGCAAAATCTGGAGCGGAAGACGGGACTCAAACCCGCGACCCTCAGCTTGGAAGGCTAATGCTCTATCAACTGAGCTACTTCCGCGAAACTGATTGGATGATTGGTTGCTTTACTGTTTTTGTCGTCGAACCAGCAAATTCAAGATCATCGAACCAACAAAGTGGGCAGTGATGGATTCGAACCACCGAAGGCGTAAGCCAGCTGAGTTACAGTCAGCCCCATTTGGCCACTCTGGTAACTGCCCTTGTCTGTTTCTGAGCCTCTTGTCGGATTCGAACCAACGACCCCGAGATTACAAATCACGTGCTCTGGCCAACTGAGCTAAAGAGGCTTATTTACTTACTTTTAACCGTTCCTCCCCCAGATTGAGAGAGAAACGGTCGCAAAGGTAGTGATATTTTTTATGATGCCAAAATATTTGGTCTGTTTTTTAGATTACCGATCCTTTTTTTCTTTTGTCTTTTGGATCTGTTTTTCCAGTGCTATTATGCATAGGTCAACAGCCTCTTCAAAAGTATCGGCGATCTTACTCGCGAATGCCTCTTTGTGCCTGATGTTTAGCTTTACTGAGGCCTCTTTGTTGTTGGCTGTTTCCGGTTTCACCACCTTCAGGATTACCTCTGCCAGAATGATGTCGTCAGAAAAACGTTCCAGTTTTTTCACTTTCTTATCCACAAATGCTTTCAGCTGTTCAGTGGCGTCGAAGTTTACAGATTGAATTGTCATTTCCATACTATTCCTCCTTCATTTTATTATGTGCCCTGGGATGGGCGTGATCGTATGTTTTTTTCATCTCCTCCAGTGTTACGTGGGTGTAGATCTGCGTTGATGCGAGGCTTGTGTGACCCAGTAATTCCTTTACGGCGTTGATGTCGGCACCGTTGTTCAACATCTCGGTGGCAAATGAATGGCGCAGCACATGGGGGCTTTTGTGGGAGAGGGTGGGGATGCTGCTCAGGTGCGTGTGGATGATATTGTACACAAGCTTTGGGTATAATGGGTTTCCATCTTTCTTAACAAAGAGAAACGGCGATTTGTTTTCCACTTCAGCATCTCTTTTCTCAATATAATTGCTGATTTTTTCTCTTGTTCCAGGTGAAAAGGGGATGATCCGCTGTTTATTCCGTTTGCCGGTTACCCGTAATTTGCAGCCTTCGAAATCGATATCGTTGTCACGGAGGGCAATCAGTTCAGCACGGCGCATACCGGTGAGGTAAAGCAATTCAATAATGAAGCGATCGCGGTGGCCGCAGAAATTGTCAGGGTATTCGTTGGCATTGTCAATAACCAATGACATCTCACGATCCTTGACAAATCCCGGCAGCTTCTTTGGTGTTTTTGGGCCATTGATGCCAGTGGCGGGGTTGTTGGTGATAAAGCCTTTGCGTTTCAGGAAACGAAAGAAGGATCTCACGGCGCTCAATTTCCTGTTTACGGAACGTGCTTTCACACCCTCTTCCATGAGGTGGATCATCCAGTTACGGATATGGTCGCTCTCTACAGTTGCCGGATCGAATCCTCCGCATTCCTCCTGCATGAACGCCTCGAATTGAGAGATATCCTTGAAATAAGAAATCTCCGTTAGAGAGGAGTAGTTCTTCTCATAACGGAGATAGTCTATGAATTTTTCTTTCCACATAGCACCGTGGCCGTTCAAATGATGGTGCTACGAAGATAAGAAAAAATTTTACAACAACGAAATTACTCTTCGTTTTGTTGCAGTTGCTGTACGTAAACTGCGTGTTGTTTTTTCTTGCGTTTTTCCACTGAGGGTTTCACGAATGCCTGGCGACTTCGGAGTTCTTTTACCACGCCAGTCTTCTCATATTTGCGTTTGAATTTCTTCAGGGCTCTTTCAATATTTTCGCCCTCTTTCAGTTGTACTACGATCATTATTCTTGTTTTTTTAGTTTTTGCTTATAAATGAGCCTTTCAGCTTGTAAATGTTTGAGTATTGACTCTTTGCACAGGGAAAAAACTTCCTTGTGGCGGAAAATTGGATTTATTTATAGAATCTCTTCCTGTTTCTTTTTCCGGATAATCAATAACCTCCCTTCTGTTTGGGCTGCAAAGATAATAATATTTATTTTTATACCAATGCGGTGAGATTCATTTTTTTAGATGAACAACCCCGCACACACATTTGTGGCGGGGTTGCTACACCAATTAACAGGCATATTGGAAATGATGACTTTTTTTTATTTCACCTCTTCAAAATCAACATCGGTTACATCATCGCCCGACTGGTTGTTGTCTGATGCTGTCTGCTGACCGGCATCGCTGCCCGGTTGTCCTCCCGGCTGATTGTTCGTGGCATTGTACATCTCCTGCGATGCTGCCTGGAAAGCATTGTTCAACTCATCGGATGCAGCATCGATGGCAGAGAGATCCTGTGCTTTGTGGGCATCTTTCAGCTTGCTGAGAGCTGCTTCAATCGGAGCCTTCTTGTCTGCCGGAATCTTGTCCCCCAGATCCTTCAGCTGTTTTTCTGTCTGGAAGATGGTGGAATCAGCCTGGTTCAGTTTGTCGATCCGTTCCTTTTCTTTCTTGTCGGCCTCGGCATTGGCAGCAGCCTCCTCTTTCATCCGCTTGATTTCATCTTCACTGAGTCCGGAAGAAGCCTCAATGCGAATCTTTTGCTCCTTGCCCGATGCCTTATCCTTGGCTGAGACGTTCAGGATGCCGTTGGCATCGATGTCGAAGGTTACTTCGATCTGTGGGATTCCCCTGGGAGCAGGTGGTATACCGTCAAGATTGAAGACGCCAATTTGCTTGTTGTCACGTGCCATGGATCGTTCACCCTGCAAAACGTTGATCTGTACAGAGGGCTGGTTGTCGCTGGCTGTGGAGAAGGTCTCGCTCTTCTTTGTGGGAATGGTCGTGTTGGCATCAATCAGCTTGGTCATCACCCCACCCAATGTCTCGATGCCGAGTGAAAGGGGGGTCACATCGAGTAGCAATACATCTTTCACCTCGCCGGTGAGAACGGCCCCTTGTATGGCGGCTCCGATAGCAACCACTTCGTCGGGGTTCACACCCTTGTGTGGCTTCTTTCCAAAGAGCTTTTCTACCAGCTCTTGCACCGCGGGGATACGCGTGGAGCCACCTACCAGAATCACCTCGTCGATGTCGGAGTTGGAAAGCCCCGCATCTTTCATGGCGGTCTGGCATGGATTCACGCATTTCTGCAACAGATCGTCGATCAACTGCTCAAACTTGGCACGAGAGAGTGTCTTGACCAAGTGTTTGGGGATCCCGTTCACCGGCATGATGTAGGGTAGGTTGATCTCGGTAGAGGTGGCACTGGAGAGCTCAATCTTCGCTTTCTCAGCTGCCTCCTTGAGGCGTTGAAGTGCCATCGGATCCTTACGCAGGTCGATGCCTTCTTCATTCATGAACTCCTGTGCAAGCCAGTCGATGATGCGGTGGTCTAGGTCATCACCTCCCAGGTGGGTATCACCGTTGGTTGATTTTACCTCGAAGACGCCATCACCCAGTTCCAGGATGGAGATGTCGAACGTGCCACCACCCAGGTCAAACACGGCGATCTTGGAGTCTTTGTTCTGTTTGTCCAATCCGTAAGCCAGTGCAGCTGCAGTCGGTTCGTTCACGATGCGGCGTACGGTAAGTCCGGCAATCTCGCCAGCCTCCTTGGTGGCCTGACGCTGTGCGTCACTAAAGTAGGCCGGCACTGTGATTACTGCCTCTTTGACCTCTTGTCCAAGGTGATCTTCGGCAGTTTTTTTCATCTTCTGCAGCACGATGGCTGAGATCTCCTGTGGTGAGTAGAGGTGACCGTTGATGTCAACACGGGGCGTGTTGTTGTCGCCACGTGCCACCTTATAGGGTACGCGACCAATCTCTTTCTGTACCCGGTCGTAGGTTTCACCCATGAAGGTCTTGATTGAGGAGATGGTGTTATTGGGGTTGGTGATCGCCTGGCGTTTCGCAGGGTCACCTACTTTGCGTTCACCGTTGTCCATAAAGGCCACAACCGAAGGAGTGGTGCGTTTTCCCTCGTTGTTGGGAATCACAACAGGTTCGCTCCCTTCCATTACAGAGACACACGAATTGGTTGTTCCCAGGTCTATTCCGATAATTTTTCCCATAATTGTTATTCTATTGGTTTAATGTTAGTATTCAGTTTTTTCCGTTGCTCATCTTCATGAGGTTATTCTCATATGATCACACTCTTCTATTTTCAAATCCTGTGCCAAAGATTTGGCTGAGATGCTAACTGACATTCTGTCGGGTTATTTGTCTTTCCATATTTTGTTTTTTAGGCCGATGGTGCATTGTTGTCAGAAGATTTTTCTATCTTTGGTGGAACGGACACTGCAGTGACTGAACAACAGGAACGACAGGTCTGATACGCTTTCAATTCTCAAACTATTAATGCGGACAGATATGTTTACACAACAGGACCAAGAACAGCTAAGAGAAAAAGGAATCTCACTTGATCAGCTAAACAGGCAATTGAAGTTTTTTAGCTCCGGTTTTCCTTTTTTACAGATTGTTGCACCTGCCTCTTATTATAAGGGGATCATGAAGGTGGAGAAGCAGCAGGAGAAGGATTTTCTGAAGAGTTGGCAGGTCTACCTGGAAGGTGATAAGAGCATCACAAAGTTTGTTCCGGCTTCCGGTGCCGCCAGTCGCATGTTCAAGGATCTGTTTGCTTTTCTCGATGCGGATTATGATGTACCAACCACTGAATTTGAGAAGACATTCTTCTCCCATCTCCCCAAGTTCGCTTTTGCAGTCTCATTGGATGAGGCTTGTCGCGAACTGTACGGGAAGGATAGTGCGATGCTCTGCAGCGAAGGTGGATACAAGGAGGTGGTGGCAGCACTTTTGTATACTGACGGACTCGATTACGGTAATATGCCCAAGGGATTGCTTCTATTTCATTCCTATTCAGAGGGGAACAGAACAGCCGTAGGTGAGCACTTGCATGAGGGTGCTCTATATGCCCGACGTGCGGATGGTTTGGTGAAAGTCCATTTCACCGTTTCGGAAGAGCACAAAGAGTTGTTTGAGTTGTTGGTAGCTGCCCGTAAACTCAGTTATGAGATCAAGCTGGGGGCCCGTTTTTCTGTTTCATACAGTCTTCAGAAACCGGCAACCGACACACTGGCAGTGGATATGGAGAACCACCCTTTCCGCGAAGAGGATGGAACCCTTCTGTTCCGTCCCGGAGGCCATGGGGCATTGATTGAGAACCTGAATGACATCGACTCTGACATCATATTCATCAAGAACATCGACAATGTGGTGCCTGACAGGCTAAAAGAGGAGGAAGCGCATTACAAGAAACTGTTGGCCGGAATCCTGGTAGCCATGCAAAAACGTGCATTTACCTATCTTGGAAGGTTGGAGTCAGAGAAGGTGACCTCCGATGAACTCGAGGAGATGCTCGCTTTTACCGAAAATGAATTGTGCATCACCCACAATGAGATATTTGAAACCGATGATCAGCTTAAAACCTATCTCAAACGGAAGCTCGATCGTCCATTCCGTGTGTGTGGGATGGTGAAAAACCAGGGCGAACCGGGTGGAGGCCCTTTCATTGTGGTCAATCCTGATGGTACTGCCTCGCTGCAGATTCTGGAAAGCTCACAAATCAACCGCAACGATCCTCTTGCCATGGATGCCTTCCGCAATGGTTCTCACTTTAATCCGGTGGATCTGGTCTGTGGCGTGAAATGCTACCAGGGCAACAAGTTCGATCTGACGAAATTTGTGGATCCCAACACCGGATTCATCTCACACAAATCTAAAAACGGTAAGGAGTTGAAAGCCCTTGAACTGCCCGGGCTGTGGAACGGAGCAATGAGCGATTGGAATACCCTTTTTGTGGAGGTGCCTGTTTCCACTTTCAATCCGGTGAAGACTGTGAATGATCTGCTGCGCCCGGAACACCAACAGAAGTGAAAAATGGGGGGCAAGTGGTTGTGTGCTTGTTAAACTGACTCGACATACAATATTGGTCCACATAATCCGTTGACACTACAAACCGGTTTGTTGTTTTTTTTGAAACGAAACCTTCCATATCTTCCTTTGCTGTTAACGGTGTTGCTTTCTCTTTCCTGTAGCAGGGTTCGACTGAGTGATGCCAGGGAACACTATGTGCGGGGGGAATACCATGAAGCTGTCACTGCCTACCGCAAACTTTACCGGCACGCATCCCGTGAGGAGGTCGTCCTGCGAGGAGTGATTGCATTTGAGATGGCTGAAAACTATCGTCTGTTGAACCGGTCTGCACATGCTGTCACCGCATACAGAAATGCCATCCGGTATGGATATCCCGATACGCTCGCACAAAGACACCTGGCACAGATGTTGCATCGGGAGGGTGACTACCCAAAAGCTGCTGATGCTTACCGCCTTTATCTTGCCAACGTGCCGGGTGATGCGATTGCAATCGCGGGACTGCAGGGTGCTGAAGCCGCAATGGATACAACCTGGCAACCGGATCAAATGTCGGGTCTTTATCACGTCCGGCGCTTCGATCTTTTCAATTCATCCCGCAGCGACTTCTCTCCGCACCTTGCACATGACGACGAAAGGCTCTTTTTCACCTCTTCCAGGGAATCTACACCCAACGAATTGAGGAGCCCCGTGACCGGGACTAAATATCACGATCTTTTTTTCTCTGTTAAGAACAGTCGGGGTGAATGGCAGAAACCGAAAAGAGTTGAATTTGCGGGTGACACCGATTTTGATGAGGGAGTTGCCTCACTCACCTCCGATGGCATGATGATGTTTTTCACTGCTGCATATGTCACAACCAATCAGCCTTCACTGCCTGCAATCTATCTCTCCCGGCGATTCAATGGAAGCTGGTCGCCGGGAACAAGACTCATTCTGAACGGGGGTGATTCCCTTTCTCTGTTTGCCCATCCAACGGTTTCTGCTTCGGGAAGCACCCTCTATTTTGTCTCTGACATGCCGGGAGGAATGGGAGGAAAGGATATCTGGCAGGCTCATCTTAACAGTCGGCAGGAGGTGATAAGGCTCGAGAATGCAGGTGCTGCAATCAACACCCCGGGGAATGAGATGTTCCCTCTCTTACGCAACGACACTACCCTTTATTTTTCATCCGACGGACACCCCGGCCTCGGTGGTCTTGATCTCTTCCGGGCGGTGAAGACTCAGGCCGGTGGAGACTGGCACCTCACACATCTGCCACCGCCATTGAATTCATCAGCCGACGATTTTGGAATCACCTTTGAAGAGGGTGAGGAGAGGGGCTTCTTCAGCTCTAACAGGAATGACAACAGGGGATATGACCACATCTACGCCTTTGCGTTTAAGAAACCATTGATACATGTGGAGGGATTTGTCGTGGAGAGAAATGATATCCCGATTCAGGGTGCGATTATTGATCTGGTTGGCAGTGACGGCTCTCGCCTGCAATTGGTGACAAACCGGGAAGGTCTCTATCACTTCACTGCCAAAGAGGGGGTGTCTTATCTCTTTCTTGCACAGGCGGAGGGTTTTCTAAACCGGAATGCGTCGCTTGGCCCCGTCATTGCAAACAAGGATACAACCTGTTATTTGGATTTTGAGATGACACCCTACGACCGGCCGGTTGTCATGGAAAACATCTTTTATGATTTTGACCGTGCCGTGTTGCGAAGTGAATCGAAAGAGGAGCTTGACAAGCTCCTGCAGCTTATGCTTGAACATCCTGAGATCGGGGTTGAGCTCTCAGCTCATACCGATCGCAGGGGGGCAGATTCCTACAATGAAGAGTTGTCGCTGCGTCGTGCCCGCTCGGTGGTCGATTATCTTATCTCGTCGGGCATTGCCCCGGAGCGACTGACGTCAGTTGGTGAGGGGAAGATGAAACCAAAAAGAGTGGATAGCGCTCTTGTCCGGCAACATCCATTTCTTCGTGAAGGGGAGTATCTTACAGATGAGTATATAAAAACACTTCTTCCTGCAGAGCAAGCAACTGCCGATCAGTTGAACCGGCGTACAGAGTTCAGGGTACTGCCTTCCCATTGATCAACCCCCGGAAAAAAGAGTGATTCTCCCGAATTATATGTATTTTTGTGGTTGATTACCGGTTGATTTTAATGATCTTGGGAAAATCAATAAGAATGAGATGAGAGGAGTTGTTACAGTTTTACTCTTGATCTGGAGTTGCACCACGGGTTTGTTCACCCTTACTGCTCAGGAGCTCCGGGCAACGGTGACCGTGAACGGGGCGGCTCTTCACGGGAGTAGTAAAGAACTGATCCACTCACTGGAAGAGTCGTTGCATGCTTTTCTCAACGGTCATCAATGGGGTGACAATTATACCCGATCAGACCGGAAGGTGGACTGCTCCTTTACACTACTGCTGACCCAACAGGTTCCTGATGGATCATTTCGGGGTGAGCTCTATGTCCAGTCCAGAAAGCATGGCGAAGCAGTCAGTCCGGGAACGACCATGCTGGTTTTGCGTGACAGGGAGATTGAATTTAGCTATAATGCTTATCAGCCATTGATTTTCGATCTTCATGCCATCCGTGACAACCTTACCGCTGTAACAGCCTATTACTCCTGTTTGATCCTCGCGCTTGAACAGGATGCCAATGAATCACTCGGTGGGACCTCCTACTTTCGGATGATGGAACAGATTGCTTCAGGAGCAGCGTCGCAAAGATGGAAAGGGTGGGAGATGAGCCGCCGGCAGGGCAACCGATCATCCATCGCGGCTGCCTTCAACGACGGTTCACTCGAATCTTTTAGGCTGATGTGGTATCGGCTTCATGCCGACCCTCAGCTCACCACAGCTGCCGAGGCGGTGGAGGTGCTCTACACGCTTTACCGGGAACGACCCGGCAATCCGATGCTCACCCTCTTTGCTGATGGCCGATTGCCAGAGTTGGTGTCTATCCTGGCTCGAGGTGATCATGATGAGAGAGAGCAATGGCTGCGACAGTTGCGTGAAATTTATCCCACGAGGAACGATGCACTCGAAAAGCTGAGACAATAGTTATTTATGCTAAAGAGACTATCCATAGAAAATTATGCACTGATTGATTCATTGCAAATCAACTTCGACAGGGGATTTACGGTGATCACAGGTGAGACGGGTGCCGGTAAGTCGATCATCCTGGGTGCCCTCTCGCTGATACTCGGTCAAAGGGCCGATCCGCGACAGGTCAAACCGGAGGAGCCCAAATGTGTGATTGAAGGTCTGTTCGATATTTCTGCATACCGGTTGAAACCCCTATTCGACGAGCATGAATGGATTTATGAAGGTGATGAATGCATCCTGCGGCGTGAGATATGGGCTACCGGCAGGTCAAGGGCTTTCATCAATGACTCCCCGGTATATTTGAACGACCTGAAATTGCTTGGAGAACGTCTGATCGACATACATTCGCAGCATCAGAACCTCTCACTGAACGACAACCAGTTTCAGCTCAACGTGGTGGACCTGCTCGCAGGTACCGGGATGGAACTGACGAGCTACAGAGAAGCCTATGCTGCTTATCGTGCCGCTGAGAAAGCCTTGCTGGAACTGCGTGAACGGAATCGCCGGAACAGGGAGGAAGAGGATTACCTCCGCTTTCAACACCACACACTGACGGAGGCTTCGTTGGAAGAGGGCGAACAGGAACGGTTGGAAGAGGAGCTGGAAGCTTTGACCCACTCAGAGGAAATCAAGTCGGGGCTCTTTGAAGTCACCAACCTGCTTTCGGGAGAACAACAGAACGTGGAGGCGATACTTCGTACGGTGAGAGACAGATTGCAATCGTTGAAAGTTGTATTCGCCAGGGTGGGTGCTTTATCGGAAAGGGTAGAGTCAGCCTATCTCGACCTGAAAGATGTGGGAGAGGAGGCTTCACGCCTGTTTGAAAAGGTGGAGTTCGATCCCGGACGACAACAGGTCGTGGAAGAGCGGCTCAGTATGCTCTATGACCTGGAGAAGAAGCATGGCGTTGCCGATCTGGGGGGACTGTTGGCCTTGCGTGATGAGATCGACAAAAAGCTACAACAGATTGAATCACTGGATGAACAGCTTGAGATGCAGGAGAAAGAGGCTTCTGACAGGAAGAGAATCATGCTTGAGAAAGCAACTCAGCTGAGTGAGAAGCGGCGCGCTGCCACCCCCGCCATTGAACAGCAACTTATCGAAAGGCTGGAGTATCTGAAGATGCCTCACGCCCGATTTCATTGTCAGATTGTCTCCGGCAGAGAGCCTGATGCCACAGGCAGCGACGATGTGGAGTTTCTCTTCTCAGCCAATAAGAACAGGGCTCCTCAACCGGTTTCACAGATAGCTTCAGGGGGTGAGATCTCCCGTCTAATGTTGTCACTGAAGGCGATGATTGGAGGTGCCACCGCCCTGCCGACCATCATTTTTGATGAGATCGATACCGGAACTTCCGGAGAAGTTGCCGACCGCGTGGGGGCAGTGATGAAGAATATGAGCCGGGAGATGCAGGTGATTGGTATCACGCATCTGCCACAGATAGCCTCAAAGGGGGAAGCTCACTTCGCGGTCTGCAAGAAAGAGCGTGGCAACAGTGTCGCAACCGAAATAGACAGGCTGAGTGGTGAGGAGCGGGTGGGCGAAATTGCCCGCATGCTGAGTGGTGCCGAAGTAACGGAGCAGGCCGTGGCGAATGCCAGGGTGATGCTGAAAACAAATTGAAATGATGAAAGAGAAAGAGATGATCTTTGGCATTCGTGCCGTGATTGAGGCGGTTGAAGCCGGGAAAGAGATAGACAAGGTTCTGGTAAAGCGTGAACTCTCAGGAGAGCTTTTCATGGAACTACAACAACTGTTGCACGATCATGAGATTCCGATGCAACGGGTGCCAGTGGAGCGTATCGATCGTGTCACACGCAAGAACCATCAAGGGGTGATTGCTTTCACATCGGCGGTTGCCTACCAGAAGCTGGAGCACATCATCCCGCTGCTGTATGAACAGGGGAAAAGCCCCTTGTTCTTGCTGCTTGACGGAGTCACCGATGTGCGTAACTTCGGAGCGATTGCCCGCACATGCGAGGTTGCAGGTGTCGATGCCATCGTGATCCCGGCGAGAGGCAGTGTGTCGGTAAACGCCGATGCGGTAAAAACTTCTGCCGGGGCGTTGCATACCATTCCTGTATGCCGTGAGCAGAGCCTGAAAGAAGCGATCATCTTCCTGAAGAACAGCGGGGTGAAGGTGGTCGCTGCTACCGAGAAGGCGGCTGCCTTCTATACCGAGAGCGATCTCACCGTACCGGTTGCCATCGTGATGGGGGCTGAAGATACCGGGGTAGCCACAGATCATCTGCGGGTGAGCGATGAACTGGTGAAGATACCGCAATTCGGCTCCATCCAATCGCTCAATGTCTCTGTAGCCGCAGGCGTGCTGATCTACGAAGTGGTGAGACAGCGAGGGATTTCATGAAAGAAATAATTCAATAGAAAAACCATGAACAAGAAAATTATTTTCACTGAAAATGCTCCGGCTGCCGTTGGGCCTTATAGCCAGGGAGTAGAGATGAACGGGGTGTTGTTCCTGTCAGGTATGTTGCCCATCGATCCGGCAACAGGGGATCTTGTCTCCGGCGGTGTTCGGGAACAGACCACACAGATATTCGCCAACATCCGGCAGGTGCTGGCTGCTGCCGGAATCAGTCCGGAGCAAATCGTGAAGACCACCGTCTTCCTGCATGACATGTCACTCTTCGGCGAGATGAACGAGGTGTATGCCGCACAGTTCAACGGCAACTACCCAGCTCGTTCGGCTTTTGCGGTGAAAGGATTGCCTAAGAATGCACTGGTGGAAATTGAGGTGATTGCAATGCGATGAAGACGCTTGGAAACATTATCTGGGTGCTCTTCGGTGGCATCTTCATCGCCATCGAGTACATATTGGGCAGTGTGGCACTGATGATCACCATTATCGGCATCCCCTTCGGATTGCAATCGCTGAAGCTGGCCGAGATGGCTCTATGGCCTTTTGGCAAGAAGGTGAAACAGAGAGAATCGGCATCCGGCTGTCTCTCCCTGCTGATGAATGTGATTTGGTTTTTCGTGGGAGGAATACCCATCATATTGACGCATCTCCTGTTCGGAATCCTCTTTTACATCACCATCATTGGCATTCCCTTCGGGAACCAGCACTTCAAGCTGATGAAGCTGGCGTTTACTCCTTTCGGCAAAGAGATCGTGTAGTATTGAGCACAAGACGCAGCAGCATCATTCAATGATCGTCGGTAGATCCTGTTCATCTTCCTCTACCGGTGGTTCCTTCTTGACCATGAAAGCGCTGATCTCCCAGAGCATGTAGATGGGAATGGTGACCACAATGAGTGAGAAGGGGTCTCCCGACGGTGTGATCAGTGCCGCTGCCAGGAGCGCTCCCACCACCGCATGACGACGATATTTGCGGAAGAAAGGCCTGTATACCAGCCCCAGGTTAGACAATAACCAGAAAACCAGTGGCAGCTCAAAGACCAGTCCCATGATCAGGATCAGGGTGTAGAAGTTGCTCATGTAGGAGTCGAGGGAGATCATGTTCTCGATGGAGTCACTGAGTTCAAAGGTAATCAGAAAGCGGAAGATCAGGGGGAACACCACGAAGTAACCCACCATAGATCCAATGACAAACATAAATCCACCGAACCCAAAAGCAGTCTTCACCCCTTTGGCCTCATTCTCATAGAGTGCGGGGCTGATAAACTTCCAAAGTTCATACAATATGTAGGGGATGGTGCAAAGCACACCAAAAGCGAGCGAGGTGGAAATATAGGTCATGAACTGAGTGGTCATGCTGATGTTGAGAATCTCCACTTCAAATGACTCTGCCGAAAAATCGGGCAGAAAAGGGATAAACTCACCTGCTTTTTCTAGGAAACGGTAGGTGACGAAGTCGGATGAGCGTGCAGCCAGGATGACGTTGTCGAAAATCCTGGGTATCAGGATAAACCCGGCAATGGAGAAAGTGACCACTGCGATAATGATTCGAATTAGTGTCCACCTGAACTCTTCCAGATGATCCCAAAAGGACATTTCTTTCTCTGTCATGTATGCCTGCGCGATATCGGTTCAAGCACCCCCGATGCTACTTCTTATCGGTGGTTGAGTTGCTGTCGGTGGGGTCTGTCTTGATATCCTCTTCAATATCGTTCAATCCCTTTTTGAAGCTGTTGATGCCTTTCCCCAATCCTTTCATGAATTCAGGAATTTTTCTCCCCCCGAAAAGAATGAGAATGACCAGTACAATGATGGGTATCTCCCATCCGTTTAAGTTAATCAGCAGTGGATTCATAGATCTCGATTGTTTGTTGGTTGAATGATTTGATCGATTTGTGATGCAAATGTATAACTTATTTGCGTGAGTATGTCGGTTTTTAAGATAAAGTTTGATAACCGACAGGTGTCAGCATCACTCTTCAGGGTCACGGATGATCAAATCCATCCGGATGGGCAGGTGATCGCTGAAGCCCCCCAGAAAACGTGGCCCCTGGTTTGTGCGAAAGGGTTTCATGCCGTAATAGCGATTGTCCTCTTCCAGTAAAAATGGAGCCTCAAAGATCTCCGCATTCCCCCCCGAGACGGTGACACTGCCATCCGGCATCAGAAGGTTTCCGCTGACGATGAACTGATCCAGCACTTCCCACCTCCCCTGATACTTATAGGTCCCTTTTTCATTGTTTGAGGCGGTCTTGTAAAAGAGGTTGTAGAGCTCTTTATTTTCCTTGTTCCCCTCACATCTTTTAGCCCCAAGCACTCCGGAGAGACTTTTGTCTTCAGGATGGTCGTTGAAGTCCCCCATGATCAGAATGTGGGCATTCTCGCGTAAGTTGAAGATGCTGTCACACTTCTGTCGCAACAGGCCGGCGACCTCGAAGCGTGCCTGTTCGGTCTGCCGGCGCCCCTCACTGCGTGAGGGGAAGTGGCAGACAAACAGATCAAGGGTATCGCCGTTAATCACCTGACCCACTGCATGCAGGATGTTGCGGGTGGGTCTCCGACCCTGTTGTCGGAAGGTAATCACATATTCATCTCTCTCCAGCAGGCGGAACTGATGTCGTTGATAAAGAAGTGCCACATCGATGCCCCGTTCGTCGGGTGAGTTGGTGATGATGTATTGATACCCCTGGGCACGCAGCGGAGAGCGATTTGTGAGGTCGTAAATGACGCTGTCGTTCTCAACCTCGCACAAACCGATCAGTGCCGGAGAGTACATCTCACCCACAGCGGTGATCACCCGTGTGAGGTTGCGCAGCTTTGTCCAGTATTTGTAGGGTGTCCAGTGCATGAAACCCTCCGGCAGGAACTGATCATCCTCTTTCAGTGTGTCGTTTCGTGTGTCGAAAAGGTTCTCCACATTGTAAAACATCACACGAAAGGGTTCCTTCGAGAAGGAGAGAGGGGCGAATGCCAGCCAGCAGAGAATGCATGAAAGGAGCAATCGTTTCATCACAGCTGTGGGGAAGGTTTGCTTACACCGCTTCCAGTATCTTCACCAGGTAATCCCAGAATTTTCCAACAGAGGAAATCTTCATTTTCTCATCGGGAGAGTGCACATCGGTCATGTCCGGACCAATGGAGATCATGTCGAGTGTGGGGTATTTCTCCAGGAAGAGTCCGCATTCCAGTCCGGCATGTATGGCTTTCACCTTTGCCTCCTTGTCGTAGAGTTTCTGGTATTCCTCTTTTGCCAGTTCCAGAATAGCCGAATCAGGGTTGGGCTTCCATCCCGGATATCCTTCACTGTGGGTTACCTTCGCCCCTGCAAGGGTGAAGACCGAGGAGACCATCTCCACCACGTAACGTTTTTGTGATTCCACCGAGCTGCGCTGGCTGGTGCCTATCTCAATCCGCAGGTCCGGAAGCATCTTCACCGATGCCAGGTTGGTGGAGGTCTCTACCAGTCCCTCGATATCGCTGCTCATGCCAATCACCCCGTGCGGACAGGCGCAGAGCGAAAGCAACAGCTTCTCGGTCGTTTTCCGGTTGATCACCTTTGAAGGGATAGGCGCCGATTCGAGATGCAGATCCAGGTTTGGCTCTGTATGCTTGTACTCATTTTGCAGATCTGCAAGGAAGGTGTTGACCTTAACCCTGATCTCTTCCTTGTACTTCGCCTTCACACCCACCAACGCATAGGCTTCACGTGGAATGGCATTGTGCAGGTTTCCGCCACCGATCTCTGAGAGCAGCATGCCATATTTCTTGCCGGTGAGGGACTTCAGGAAGCGGGAAAGGATCTTGTTGGCATTTCCCAGCCCCTTGTCAATGTCACTTCCCGAATGCCCGCCGCGGAGACCCTTCACCTCAGTGCGGAACCAGAAATAACCCTTTGGCGCCTCTTTTTCCTTGTATTTGAAATATGCGCGGGTACCCTTGCCCCCGGCACAACCGATGTAGATTTCCCCCTCCTCTTCGGTGTCGAGGTTGATCAGGATGTTACCGGTGAGGAACTCCTTCCCAAGAGAGTAGGCTCCCGTCAGTCCGGTTTCCTCATCTACCGTGAAAAGCGCTTCGATCTTGCCGTGAGCGATGTCGTCGGCAGCCAAAAGAGCCAGTTGTGCGGCAACACCAATGCCGTTGTCGGCTCCCAGCGTGGTACCGTTGGCCTTGATCCAGTCACCGTCGATGATGGTTTCGATGGGATCGTTGTCGAAATCGTGCTCCACACCACTGTTTTTCTCGCAAACCATATCCACATGCGATTGGAGGATCACTGTGGGGGCTTCTTCTCTACCCGGGGTTGCGGGTTTGGTGATCAGTATGTTTCCTGCCTGATCCTGTTTGACTTCCAGTTGATGCTCTTTCGCGAAGTTGAGCAGATAGGCCAGAATGCGTTCCTCTTTTTTCGATGGTCTGGGTATCTGGGTGATGTCATGGAAGTAATGCCAGATGGCAGTGGGTTGTAGTTCTTTTATGGTCATCATTTTTATATTTTTTGATGGTTATGCAGACGATAAAAATACGATAAAAAACGGGTGTGGACAAAATATTTAGCATCTTTAAGCCAAAAAAGTGCTGTTTAATTGGCTAATTGGACTATCTTTGCGCCGTTAAAAACCGGATAATATGATTAAAATCGCATTAATTGGAATTTTTATCCTCTTCATCGCTATACTGTTGATGGGGGTGAGGGTTTTCTTCTCCCGCAAGGGCTCTTTTCCAAGCCTTCACATTGGTGAGTGCCAGGCAATGCAGGAGAAAGGTATTCACTGTGCCACATCACAGGACGCCGAGATGAACAGAAGAGAGAGTCCAATAGAGAAATTGTTGAAATCACAAAATTTATAAATCCGTTACAATGAAGAATTCTACTCCTTACATCGTCAGCGGTGTGCTGGCGGTTGCCCTAATCATTCTCTACATTTTGCACTTCACCACAGGCAGACAGGGAAACAACCCCTCCGGCACAGATCTTTCCCTGTTGTTGAATGATTCTTCCATTACCTTGCCTATTGCCTATGTGAATGTGGATTCCCTCTTGATGAACTATAACTTCGCGAAAGATTTGAATGAATCGCTGTTGCGGAAAGAAGAGAGCACCCGTGCCACACTCAACCAGCGTCAGAACCAGATCAACTCGGCTGCTCAGGAGTTTGAACGCAAGTTGCGCAACAATGCTTTCCTGAGTCAGGAGAGAGCACAACAGGAGCAGGAGCGGATCGTACAGATGAACCAGGAGTATCAGCAGCTTGCTGAACGGCTCACACAGGAGTTCATGCTGGAACAGGAGAAGCTGAACATTCAGATGGAAGATACCATCAAAGCCAGGATGATTGAGTTTAGCAAGGATAAGCATTTTGAGATTATCTTCAGCAACCGCACCACCAGCACTGTACTTTATTCTGATAAAAAGTATGACATCACCAATGAGGTGATCACCTTTCTGAACAACCGGTACGGACCCGCCACTGCCGCAGCCAAACCGGAAGAGTGAAATAAATGATTCATCTGAAGCGATGATCATCTATAAGGTTCTTACTGCAAGAACCTTATTTTTTTGTGCTCATGTGCAGATTGTGAAGAGACACAGAAACAGGTTGTTGCATGTAATTCTTTATCCGGCCCTACTAAGGATAGCGGGAGATGGCACCTCGATGCAACTGAAAAATCAACGTGATGGATGATGAATTTCTTCTGAGATTTGGAGATTCGGGGTTGATTGACTACTTTTGTGCCAAAGTGTAAGCATATCCTGACATTATTCTAATTTTTCGCCGTATGATGGTTTTTGACGTTGTTGAGATTATCAGTGCCTTTTTGGTTTTGTTCGCAATCATAGATGTGACCGGTTCGGTGCCCATCTTCCTGAATCTGAGAAGCCAGGACAAATCAATTCACCCGGAAAAGGCGGCTACCTATTCGCTTGTCATTCTGATTGGTTTCCTCTTCATCGGCGAGTGGATCCTGAAACTTTTTCAACTTGATATCTCCGCTTTCGCGGTGGCGGGTGCAGTGGTGTTGCTGATCCTCTCCATTGAGATGATCTTCGGGGTGGAGATCTTCAAGAACGATAGTAGCAGCACCGACAACTCTTCTACTCTTTTCCCTGTTGTATTCCCGCTTATTGCCGGTCCCGGGAGCTTCACCACCCTGCTCTCCATGCGGGCGGAGTATCACATCATCAACATCATCCTGGCGGTAGTGCTCAACCTGGTAATCGTTTATCTGGTGTTGCGTTACCTCGATCTGGTGAAGAAGCTACTCGGTGAGAGTGGTGCCTACATCCTGCGCAAGTTTTTTGGCGTGATCCTCATGGCTATCGCTGTGAAGCTGCTCACCTCCAACCTGAGTGTGCTGATTGCCTCTGTCAATGGTGGTATTGCCTGAAGGTGTGCCTTTCTATTGTTGATTCCCCATATCACACGATTCAATTAACTCAACCAAATTATCTTGAGCAGGAGTAGACAAGATGCTTGTCTTACGCCTATCCATGACCGGAAATCCTCAAGTTTCTCTTTATTATCCTTTAACCAACTTTCCTGTCACAAACCTTCAGATTCGTGAAAAAATCTGTATCTTTGCATATAGATTTTGACAAAAGTCTCTGTTTGGGTATCAGCCTATCTGGCAATCATTTAGCAAACAACAAAGATAATTACTATAAAATTCAACAACATGAGAATCGTAAGTATTTCAGGAAGAGAAGTGTTGGACTCCAGAGGGAATCCGACCGTGGAAGTGGATGTATTGACCGAGTCAGGTGCTTTTGGTCGTGCTGCTGTTCCATCCGGTGCTTCAACCGGTGAGAACGAAGCGCTGGAGTTGCGCGACGGCGACAAAGGCCGTTACCTTGGCAAGGGTGTGCTGAAAGCCGTGACCAACATCAACGAGGTGATTGCCCCCGCGTTGCTGGGGATGAACGTGCTGGAACAGACCAACATCGACGCCAAGATGCTGGAATTGGATGGCACCAAGACAAAATCGAACCTGGGTGCCAACGCATTGCTGGGTGTTTCTCTGGCGGTGGCAAAAGCAGCTGCCGATTACCTGGGTCTGCCCCTCTATCGTTACATTGGTGGTACCAACACCTACGTGTTGCCCGTTCCCATGATGAACATCATCAACGGTGGTTCACACTCAGATGCCCCCATCGCTTTCCAGGAATTCATGATTCGCCCCGTAGGCGCCAACTCTTTCAGAGAAGGCCTCCGCATGGGTGCCGAAGTGTTTCATTCACTGAAGAAGGTGCTTCACGACAAGGGGTTGAGTACTGCTGTAGGTGACGAAGGCGGTTTTGCTCCCAACCTGGCCGGTGGTACCGAAGAGGCTCTTGAGTCGATTCTTAATGCAATCAAAAATGCCGGCTATGCTCCTGGTAAGGATGTGATGATCGGTCTCGACTGCGCTGCTTCTGAGTTCTACAAGGATGGTATCTACGACTACTCCAAGTTTGAAGGAGCCAACGGCAAGAAAAGAACCCGTGAAGAGCAAGTGGCTTACATGGAAGAACTGATCACCAAGTACCCGATTGACTCGATTGAAGATGGTATGGATGAAGGCGACTGGGATGGCTGGAAGCTGCTCACCGAAAAGATTGGTGACAGGTGTCAGCTGGTTGGTGACGACCTGTTCGTAACCAACGTTGAATTCCTCGAAAAGGGAATCAAGATGGGTTGCGCCAACTCAATCCTGATCAAGGTGAACCAGATCGGCACGCTTACCGAAACGCTCAACGCCATCGAGATGGCACACCGCAACGGTTATACAAGCGTTACCTCGCACCGTTCGGGTGAAACCGAAGATGCCACCATCGCCGACATCTCTGTTGCCACCAACGCCGGACAGATCAAGACCGGTTCTTTGAGCCGCTCCGACCGTATGGCCAAGTACAACCAGCTGCTTCGCATCGAAGAGGAACTGGGTGACCGTGCCGTTTATGGTTACAAGAAAATTAAATAAATAGAAATTTTCAACCCTATTCAAAAAGACTGCCTCAATTTTGAGGCAGTCTTTTTTTTTGTACAGGTATTTCGCCTGTTTTTGGAAGCTCTTCTTATATTCTAAGCTTATGAGCCTGTCTCAATATTCAAATGAGATGGCTTTTTTTCATTCCATCCACGAAGATTCGCCTTATATGGCTTTTTACTGCGTATCAATTCAGTCGTAACTGACTCTAATATGGTTCGAATCTATTAGAACCATATTAGAACCATATTAGAACCATATTAGAACCATATTAGAACGAGATTAGAACCTGTAGCGAAGATGGTAGGCTGTTTCTTCCTTAAACAGGGCTACTCAAACTGGTACGTATAAACAGAAAAAGACCGTCTCATCATATTACATGAGATGGCCATTTTTTATTCTTTTGTGAAGGCTGACAAAGCAAATCCCTGTAACCAAATGATTACAGGGATTCAGATTTATCTCCTCGTACCCAGAGCCAATACATAACCCCTCTAAAAAAAGGTTAACAAAGGAAACTAACACAACAGAAAAACAGCGATATAGCGATTTAACATTAAGGTTTATTTTCTCTTTATTGGATAATGATAATTTATTTAACGATACTATTTTGATACTTTTCGTTGGTTATGTACCCAACATTCATTATCTTTGCCAAAGAACATTAATTCCTGATGGTTATGAAAACAAGAAGAGGTTTAAAAAAGAACAACGTGGTATTAAGGGAGCGGGAGCTTGCTAACGGCAATATAAGCCTGTTTCTGGACACTTATAGAGGTGGGGCGCACACCTATGAGTTTTTGAAATTGTACCTTGTAAAAGCCCGCACACCGTTGGAACGGCAGGCAAACAAGGAAACAAGGGAACTGGCTGAACAGATAAGGACGGAGCGGGAGAGAGAACTCAATCACACACAACACGGCATGGTTTCACCGACAAAGAGGAAGGTTGCCTTTTTTACTTTTGCTGATAACTACATTTCTAATTACCAAAAGAAAGATATTCGGATGGTGCAGGGTGCAATAAAAAGGTTTAAGAATTTTCTGACCGAAGAACAACCGAAGCTAAACCAAAAGACATTAAGAACTGACCAGATAACAAGCCTGATGATGACTGATTTCGTACAGTATTTGAAAGGTAGGAGCGTGGGAGAGGGCGCACACGGGTATTACCAAAGGTTTAAAAAGGTGCTTCGGAGGGCTGTTGCCGAAGGGCTGATAAACAGGATGCCAACGGAGGGGGTGATATTCAAAACAGACG